>JAPLYG010000009.1 GCA_026395685.1 Candidatus Parcubacteria bacterium | reverse complement strand
GAAAGATACATTAAGCAAGCAGCTGGGAGTAGAATTGCCGGTTGATCCTCTGAATATAATGGCCAGGACAGCTATTAAATGTACTGTTAATGACGATTGCGGTCAAGGCCAGTGTAGCGGAGGCTATTGCAGCCAGTGTCCCGTGGGGTATGATCCCAAGACCTGCTGGAATGAAAGAGATAAAAAATATTTTGATGTCGACGGTTATATTTATCGTTTTTATGACGGGCAACTAAGCTTCAGATATGAATATCCGGAAATTGTTCTGCCTACTACCGGCGGGGAGCTCTGTATTTTAGGATGTTTAAGAAATGAAGTATTTTATGAACAGGGTAAGTGTATTAATAAAGATAATGTTTATTGCAATGCGACCAATTGCTTTTGCGATGCCGGTTCCTGGCAGCCGAATGAATGCGGAGACGGAATAATAAGATGCGGGGAAGCCTGTGAGGGCGTAAAATGCCTTGGTTGCCGAACCTGTGAGACTGGTTATCATGCCATTGTCGGCAAGTGCGAGTCGGATAAGAGGGTGATAGAATTAAATGATGTTTCCCGGCCATTGGCAGAAACAGGGGAACAAATTTGGTTGGGTGATAACTGGAGCGCTTCCCAGGTTATCAGTTGTAAAGACCATGCAATACTGGACAGCGATAATGTTTGCCATTGTCAAAGCGGTTATTATGAAGATAATGGCAGCTGCCTGATTCAAACTAAAACCTGGACTTGTCCTGTTAAGCCGGCTGTTGGAACTGATTGGAATACGGTTTCTTCATATGAGCAAGTCGTAATTAATAATGCTCCAGCCCCACCTGATGATAATGATACAAATTTTGATGAAATCCCTTCAACTCAAGATTGTCGTTATAAATGTGCAGAAGGGTATTATTGGAATGAAGCTGAATGTGTTCTTATCCCAGAAATTCCCGCCGTACCCATTACTCAGAATTTTTATTGTACTGGCTTGCCAACTCATGCCCGTTGGAATTGGTTAAACAGTTATTTGCAAACATATGACGTTACCAGCTGGGAACCACCTGATTCACTTGCGATTTTCAGTGAAGACGTTACAGATGTTACTAATATCGGCTGCCATTATGTCTGCGAATACAATTTTGATTGGGATGATGTAAGTGATACTTGTGTTGCCCAAATTAGAACGCAAATTTGCCAGGGTACTTTGCCGGCTAATGCCGCGTGGAATCCGTTGGCAGGTCAAACCGGCGGTCAATATATTCAAACTTGGGATAGCGATACAACTTCCTGGCTGCCAGCTGATGTGGCTGCTTCTTTTAGTACGACTTCCGGCAATTGCCATTATAACTGTGTTGCTAATTTTGACTGGGATGATTTGATTAATACTTGCGTTGCTCAAACCAGAACTCAGACTTGTCAGGGGACTTTACCGGCTAATACCGTGTGGAATCCAATGGCGGGTCAAATTGGCGGTCAATATATCCAAACCTGGGATATCGGGACTAATTCTTGGTTACCGCTTGCTGTTAATACTGAATACGGAATAACAGCAGGCGATTGCATTTATAAATGTGCTGTAGGAAGTTATTGGGATGGCGACAGTTGTGAAATAGCTGTTTGCGGCGACGGCATTATTGCGTCGGCAGCGGGTGAAGTTTGCGATGACGGGGCTAGTAATAATGTCCCTGGTTATTGTAATGATACCTGCACGGCGATTTTGCCTTCCAGCAGGGTAACTGACTGTGGGATATATCCTATCCATACCGTACCGAACGGACCCACAAGCTATACGCAAAATTGGGTTGAGGAGTTTGAGGCTTGGGAACCAAATAATAATTATCTCGACTTAGATTATAATGTTACTGATGCCTGCCATTATAAATGCGCACCAGACCTTACCGGCTATAACGGCTATTATTGGAAAAATAGTGCTTGTGTTTTAAATACTTGCGGCGACGCAGTGATTGCTTCTGAGACAATTGAAATCTGTGACGACGGCAGTAATAATGGAAAAGCAGGTTATTGCGATAGCACTTGTACCGGTTTTACCGGATTTAAGACTCCAATGTATGTAGATAATTTTGAAGACCCTGCAAATATGGCTAATTGGACTCAGGGTGCTTGTCCGACAGGTTCCACTTGCTCCTGGTCTAGGTATTATCTTACTGGCGTTACTGGTAATTATAAATATAAATCAACGAATACAGGAACTAGTCTTTCTGAAACCTGGGTTAGTAAATCAGGAATGAGCAGTTTGCGGGATATTGATGTATTTGCGATGATAGATGGTGCAAGCGTTGAGATGATAAGTAATTTAATTTATACCAGGTTTCAACCTGATCTGAGCCGTCCTTGGATGGGGACTTATTACTCACTATATGTAAATAATAATATGCAGCTTAAATGGATACAGCGTCACACTTATAATGGCTTTGTTCCGATTGTTCAAGTATTTCCTTCAGCCATTATATCATCAGGCAAATACTGGTTGCGTTTAAGGGTACATGGAACTTCATCTACAGTTTTGGATGCGAAATGGTGGCCAGTTGGGACGGCTATGCCCAGTACTTGGCAAATGTCAGGAACAGATAGTAGTGTTTATACTATTACTTCTGGCGGTATGGTCGGTTTAAGTGGTTCAAATAACAATACCATATATTTCGACAATTTGATTGTTTATCCTTATAGTGCAACTGCTCCTTAAGGTTTATGCACTTTTTAATTCGAAAAATCTCTGAAAATGTTATATAATATAGTTACTAATGAGCAGGATTGGCATTTTTAAGTTTTCTGCTGTTTAAGGATCTTTTAGGGCTAAGGTAAATAGAGCCAAACATCAATATTTAATAACTAATAATTATAATTAACACTCAAATTCTATGTTTGATAACAATCAACAGCCTCAAACGCCCGGTGGCTTTGTCCCTCCTCAGCAGCAGCCGGCCGCGCCTAGACCAGTGCAACCAATGGGTAATATGCCTCCACGGCCAGCAATGCCGAGTCCTAGACCGGTGCAGCCCAGCCAGATGAACAGGCCTCAAGCTGAGCCGGAAGATATTTTTGCAGGCATTAATTCCGGTAATGATCAAAGATCAACAGCTCCAGCTTATATGGCTCAGGAAAAATCAGGCACCGGCAGAAAGATACTTTTGGTTTTATTGGCCGTAATCATAATCGCCCTGTTAGTTACCGGCGGTGTTTTTGCCTATTTGAGCTTTTTAGCCCAGCCCAGCCAGCCAAATACCAATGTTACGCCGAATGTCAACGGGGAACAAAACATAAATCAGGAACCAGTAGTGAATACTAATGAAAATTTGAATCAGGAACCGGAAGTGAACGCCAATGAAAATTTGAATCAGGAACCAATAATCAATACGAATGAAGGTACAGCCGGAGTTCCTTCTGATTTGGATGCTGATGGCTTAACTGATGACGAAGAGGCAACTTTAGGCACAGATCCCTTAAATAGTGATAGTGATAATGACGGCCTGACAGATAGGGAAGAGGTAATGGTTTATAAGACTAATCCTTTAGATCCCGATACAGATAAAGACGGCTTTTTTGACGGTGAAGAAGTTAAAAATGGCTATAATCCCCTGGGTACCGGAAAATTATTCGTGGTGCCTGTTACGCCGGCTGAATAATTTTTTTAATGCTTAATAATCTATAAGCGCAAGGACAAAGTGTCTATTGCTTTGATTTGTTAATATTTAATTTATGGATTTTGTGCCCTCCAAAAATATTCCCCAACCGCCCCAAACCAACCAGGCGAAGAACGAACCATATGAATTTCATGTCATGCCTTCCAAATTTCACCAGTATTTGGCGGTAAAAAGGAAAAAGAGCCTAAGCAGGCCCTTGATTATTATAGTAATTGCTTTAATGGTGGCTGCGATTTTAGGCCTGGGCGCTTATTATTTGTATTTACAAATGAAGCAGCCTGCGGTTAATGTAAATCAGCCGAATCTTAATGAAACTAATGTTAACCTCAATCAGGAAAATGTGGTGAATGAGAATCTTAATATTATTAATGAGGAAGCTATAAATGAGCCGGAGAATATCAATGAGAATGCTAATGCCAATGAAAATCTTAATCTGAATGAGAATGTTAATGCCAATGAAAATGCCAACGGAAATGAAAATATTAATAATATCAGCGGGGAAGCTAATAATAATGTCAATGAACCGCCTTTCGGCTCGATGTCTTATGGCAGCAGTCTTGATAGCGATTCTGACGGTTTAACCGATGTGGAAGAAGATTTGTATCAGACTGAAAAACGCAAAGCAGATACTGATGGAGATGGCTATTCAGACGGGGATGAGCTGAAGAATTTATTTAATCCCAAGGAGGCAGGAGGGGCAACCCTGCAAACGTCCGGTTTGGTCAATACTTACAGCAATCAATTATATAAATACGAAATACTTTATCCGGCAAGTTGGCTGGCCAAGCCGGAAGATCAGAGCTTGTTGGCTATAATTTTCTTGTCCAGCACTGAAGAGGATGTACATATTTCTTTGGAAGAAAATAAAGACAAAATGGATTTGGTTAATTGGTATTTAAGCATTTCAGCCAATGTTGATTTGGGGTCATTGCAAAGCCTGACCACAAAAAGCGGTTATTCCGCGCTGGTAAGCCCTGATAAGCTGACATACTATGTCCAGGGCATTGCAGATCCGGAAAGGATCTATGTGATTCATTTTAATATTGGCAACAAAACTGAGGTTGATTTTTTATCCACCTTTATAATGATGGTTAATTCTTTTAAGGAACAGCCTGTGTTTTAAGCTATGGCCATAATCTGTAATTTCACTAAAAAAGTCAAAACTGATAATTTCGTTTCCAAAAAAAATGTATCTAAGGCGCTTAAAGAAACAGCCAAGATTTTAAAGATCAAAGACAACTTTGAAATAGGTGTTGCAGTGGTCAGCTTTGCTCAGATCAGAAAGCTTAACCGCCAGTACCGCCATAAAGATAAAGTAACGGATGTTTTGTCTTTTACGCTGCAGAAGTCTCGGCCATTTATTACAGCGCCTGCTAAAATAAAATATTTGGGGGATGTGGTGATTTGTTACCAGCAGGTGAAAAAGCAGGCTCCACTTTTTGGCCACAGTCTTAAGCAAGAATTTACCATGTTAATTTGTCACGGCTTTTTGCATCTTTTGGGTTATGATGATAAAACCCAAAAACAATATCAAAAAATGGCTTTAATTCAAGATAAATTACTAATTAAGCTATATGGTCAGCATCAGGCGACTCATAAAAAGCTTTAAGTACTCACTTTCCGGCATTGCCAAGGTATTTAAAGAAGAACAAAATTTTAGGATCCATACGCTGGCTACTATTTTAGTTTTAGCCCTTGCTTTTTACTTTAAGGTATCTGTCTTGGAATTTATTATTTTATTGATTTTAGTAAGCTGGGTTTTAATTTTAGAAATTGTAAACAGCATTATCGAACGTTTATTGGATATGATGAAGCCGCGGCTGCATAGTTATGTGGAAGATATCAAGGATATGGCAGCTTCGATTGTTTTTATTAGCGCCGGAGTTTCAGCTTTAATCGGTTTGCTTATTTTTTTACCCTATATACTGGCAAGGATATTATAAAAAATAAAAGATTAATCAAAATATATTTAAAGATTGTGTATGGCTCAAGCAGAAACATTAGTCGGTCTGGATATCGGCTCTACTTCCATTAAAGTGGCGGTTGCGTCGAAAACAAGCGGAGAGAAGAATCAGGGCAAGGTTCATATTATTGGAGTTGTGGAGCAGGAAGCTGAAGGCATTAACAGGGGAATAATTACCAATATTGAAGAAGCCGTTTCCAGCGTAACTAAAGCTTTGGAAAAAGCGGAAAAATTAACCGGCTTGCCGATGGAGCGAGCCTGGATCAGCATAACCGGCGGTCAAATTATGTCTCAAATCAGCCGCGGCGTGGTTGCTGTTTCCAAAACTGACGGTGAAATTCGGGAAGATGATTATGAACGCGCATTGGAAGCCGCTAAAGCAGTTAATACTCCGCCCAATTATGAAATTCTACATGTTATTCCCCGCAGCTTTATAGTTGACGGCCAAACAGGCATTAAAGATCCGATCGGCATGACCGGAGTGAGACTGGAAGTTGAAACCTATATTATCATGGGCTTAAGCTCACAAATAAAGAATCTGACAAAATGCGTTTATCAGACAGGTTTGGATATTGAGGATATAGTCTTAGGTATTTTAGCCAATAGCGAGGCTGTTTTGACTAACCGCCAAAAAGAGCTGGGATCAGTAGTCGTTAATATCGGCGGTGCAACAACTAATGTTGCTGTTTTTGAACAGGGAGATCTTTTAACTACGGCCATAATTCCTTTAGGCGCAGAGCATATTACTTCTGATATTGCCATTGGCTTGCGCACATCGATCGAAGTCGCTGAAGCCATAAAGCTCAAATACGGCCTTGCCAATTCTAAAGAAATTGATAAGAAAAGCGAGTTTGATTTGCGGGAATTTGATGAGCAGGAAGACGGGTTAATCAGTAAAAAATATCTGGCAGAAATAATTGAAGCCAGAGTTGAGGAGATCCTGGAAAAAGTTGATAATGAACTGAAGAAGATTGATCGCAGCGGAGCTTTGCCGGGTGGCATTATTTTAACCGGCGGAGGCGCAAAGCTGCCCCGAATACTAGATGTGTGCAAAAGAAAATTGCGCTTGCCTGCAGCTTTAGGTTATCCCTATGATATTACCAGTGTAATTGACACGGTAAATGATTTATCTTTTACTACAGCTGTCGGCCTGGTAAAATGGGGGAGCACATTGTCAAAACATCCCAAAGGATTCTCGCGCTTTAAGAGCGTAAACGGCGTAACCAGTAAAATAAAAAGATGGTTTAAGAATATGATGCCTTAGCAGTGAACAAAAATTGTGTCCATCTATGTGTAAAAAGGGGGTTTACTAATTAAGGTAATATTGTTATCTTGAAATAAATAGGCAGTCATCTTTAGGCCTTAATATAATTGAATCTATTTAACATAAATATATGGAAATTAAGCCAGAAATTGAGACATTTGCCCAGATCAAGATAATAGGTGTCGGCGGTTCAGGCGGATCAGCTGTTAATCGAATGGTAGTGTCAAAAATCAGAGGTGTTGAATTTATCAGTATTAATACGGATATTCAGGCTTTGCATTATTCGCAGGCGCATAAAAAAATTAATATCGGGAAAACTGTTACCAGAGGATTGGGCGCTGGCATGGATCCTGAAATGGGATCCAAAGCAGCTGAAGAATCTCATAATGAAATCAGAGATGCGCTTAAAGGCGCTGATATGGTTTTTATTACTTGCGGTTTAGGCGGAGGCACTGGTAGCGGCGCTTCACCAATTGTGGCAGAAATAGCCAGAGAGCTCGGTGCTTTGACAGTCGCAGTTATTACTAAGCCCTTTTCTTTTGAAGGCGCACAGCGCAAATCAATTGCCGACGGAGCTTGGGACAGACTGGCTGATAAAGTTGATACTATCATTACTGTTCAAAATGATCGCTTATTACAAATTATAGATAAAAAGACTTCTTTGATAGAAGCTTTTGGCATTGTTGATAATGTCTTACAGCAAGCTGTCCAGGGCATTTCGGAATTAGTGACTGTGCCAGGATTGATCAATGTAGATTTTGCGGATGTTAAAGCAATAATGAAAGACCAGGGTACGGCTTTAATGGGCATTGGCCAGGCAAGCGGAGAAAATCGCGCCACTGATGCTGCTAATGCCGCTATTTCCAGCCCGCTCTTGGAATTATCCATGGATGGAGCTAAGGGCGTGCTCTTTATCGTAAGCGGCGGTAATGATTTAAGCATGCATGAAGTAAATGAAGCCGCAAAGATTATTACTTCTTCGGCGGATCCAAATGCAAAAATTATTTTTGGTACTGTAATTGATAAGGATTTGCAGGATCAGATAAAATTAACAGTTATTGCTACCGGCTTTGAGCCCAAAACAATAAGAAGCAAAGAAGCTGATACGAAAATTTATGTGCCGGAAAAGCCTGTTTATAAGACCAATAATTTTTTATACGAGTAAAATAGGAAAAAACAGGTAGCAGAAGAGGCTCCAAAGTCAAAAACTAAGGAAGATTATAAAGTGACAGCTCCAGAAAAAGAAAATGAGAGTGAAGATTTGGATATTCCGGCTTTTATCCGCAAAAAAATGATGTAAGGCTGAGCTACGGCTTTTGTTCATAGATAATATTAATAAATAATTTGAAGTTATAATAAAGTCGTCTGTAAATCAGGCGGCTTTTTAGTGCGGGGAGGAAGTCATTGTTATCTAAAAATTGTCAGCGTAGCAGGGGTTTGCGTTTGAAGCGAAGCTTTTGGATCAGCACATTATAGTGCATATGGTTTGTTCGTAGCATTGATAATGACGCTTATTCGGCCCCCCAAACCCCCAGGGAGGGTTGAAAGACAGTTTGTGCGATGGGGAGTAAGAGTAAAATGCAGGCGAAGATGATTTAGAACGAGAATATCACGTGTATTGACTTAGATTAAAATTTATGTTATTATAATGTATTGTTAAAAGCGCGTATTTTGAAACTAAAACAACCACAACTAACCCCCATGAGTAATGGGGCAAAAGTAAAAGGAGGGCATGAGCAATGCCAGCAACTGAACAGGAACGGGCAAGGATTTTCAATCTTCAGGCCAAGATCTGCATGGGTATTCTGGACGGCACATTTGATGCCAAAAAGTATGCCCATGTACTTCAGGAATTTATGGGCAAGAAGGGCGGAATGGTGACCTTGGCTCAAGCCACTGAGATTCTGGGCAAAAAGAAGGTGATTTCAGCTGAAACAGCTGCCAATGCCTGGCAGCAGGCTGTTTCCGCCGATATCTGTATCTGTTTTAGCGAGGAAACCTTGCGCCAGTGCGCCGGGGAAAACAAGACAGGCGACCACGACTGGAGACTGATTTTCATCCATAGCTTGTCGCTTTATGCCATGCATAAAATACGGGGCACTGACCCAAGCAACCAGCCGTGTTTCCGAAAGGACGAATGGTGGCTGCGACAGCCGGAAGAGGAGTGGGCCAGTTTTAAACCCACTGCCGGTTATTACCTGATTGATTTGCAGGGTCAGAATAACGGGATGGACTGGTTTGCTCAGGAACAGGAGATCGCCAAGCTGGGTCCGGAATACCTGCGGTTGCACGAGACAATTTTTATCCAGATCATGTTTACTGCCTACATGACCAATAATGGCGAGCGTATTTTCCAGGGAGGGTGGCACTGGGGAGTGGCACTCTCTTATTCCGGTGAAAGGATCATTGTCGGTGATTTTGTTGGAATGGGTCCTGATATTTCCGGCAATGAAGGAATCCCGCCTTATCCTTACCCTGGTTCTCCTTGTGGTAATGGGGATCTGTACGTTATCATTATGCGCAAGCCTGATTGCTAATTTGAAATTATTATCCCGCTCGGTTTATATGCCGGGCGGGGTTTTTTTATTGGAAGATAAAGCTACTAATCTGCTAATTTGCTACGAATCTACTAATTTAGGAGTATATGGTAACTTATTAGTAGATTAGTATTTGATTAGTTCCGCGAAGCGGAATAGTAACCTTGTCCAAGCTGGTTTTTTATTGGAATTATTTTGGGGATGTGCATAGGCTTTTTAAAAATTAAAATAAAAGTATTAAGTTATCCACATCTGACAAAAACATTTTTTAAAAACTAGCAGATAAAATTTTTACGACACTGGGAATGTCTTGATTTTGTTTGGAAATATTTAATTTTTAATTAAAGTGTTAATTCGCGTCTCCTGAGCCGATAGCTGTATTGACAATAAATTGACAGTCACTATATGTAGTAGTAAAATTTAATTAGAGAATACTAAATATAGTATTTTAAAAAAATAAGCAAAATTTAGTTTTGCTTGAGTGTTTTGGCTCTCTTATTAGATTATTATGAAATGTCCTGTTTGCAATTACCAAGAAACCAAGGTAGTTGATTCTCGCGAGGGTTCTGACGGCATTACAATTAGGCGTCGCCGGGAATGCCTCAAATGCGGCTTTAGATTCAGTACTTATGAGCAGGTTGAGCTCTTAGAATTAACCGTTATCAAGCGTGACGGCCGCAAAGAAGCGTATGAGCGGGAAAAATTAGAAAACGGCCTTAAAAAAGCGTTTGAAAAAAGACCCATCGGCGGGGAAGATTTTAGAATTTTAGTCAATAAAATCGAGCGCAATATTCAGGCCAGGAAGAAGAATGAGATTACCAGCCAAGAAGTCGGAGAATTGGTGACCAAAGAGCTGAAAAAGAAAGATCCCGTTGCTTATATCAGGTTTGTTTCGGTCTACCGGTCATTTAAAGATTTAGAGACTTTTCAGCGGGAAATTAACTCAGTATTTAATAAGAAAAGGAAAAAGTAGCATCTAAAAATAATTTATATATACTATGGGTAAAATTACCAAAATTAAAAAGCGCGATGACCGGATAGTAGATTTTGATTTGGCAAAAGTTGAAACTGCTATTTATAAGGCAACTGAAGCAGCCGGAGATCCCAGCCGAAAAAAAGCAACCAAGCTGGCAGCACAGGTTGAAAAAGAGCTAAATCACAAGTTCCATGAGCGTACCATTCCTGCTGTTGAGGAAGTTCAGGATATCGTGGAAGAAGTTTTGATCAGAAATAAAGAAATTAAAACAGCTAAAGTATATATTCTATACAGGGAACAGCACGCGCAGATCAGGAATTTAAAGACCCTGATTGATTCAGATGCCCTGATGGAAGGATATTTGGTGCAGAGTGATTGGCGCGTGAAAGAAAACAGCAATATGGCGTATTCTTTGCAGGGCTTGAATAATCATGTTGCTTCCGCTGTATCAGCGCATTACTGGCTGCATAAAGTATATCCGCAGGAAATACGCGAAGCTCATAGCAATGCTGATATTCATATTCATGATTTGCAGACTTTAGCCGCATATTGTTGCGGTTGGGATTTACGCGAACTTTTAATGAAAGGCTTTGGCGGTGTAGACGGCAAGGTTACTTCAGGACCGGCTAAGCATTTTCGCACGGCTTTAGGCCAGATTGTAAATTTCTTTTATACTTTGCAGGGCGAGACAGCAGGGGCCCAGGCTTTTTCCAGCTTTGACAGCTATTTAGCGCCTTTTGTTGCTTATGATAATTTGGATTATAAAAATGTAAAGCAATGCATTCAGGAATTTTTATTCAACATGAATGTGCCTACCCGTGTCGGTTTTCAGACGCCTTTTACCAATATCACCTTGGATTTGGTAGTGCCGAGCATAATGAAAGACGAGCCGGTAATTATCGGCGGCAAATTCCAGGATAAGACTTATAAGGAATTTGAAAAAGAAATGGAAATGATTAATTTGGCTTTTACTGAAGTAATGACTGCGGGTGATGCTCATGGCCGTGTCTTTACCTTTCCGATTCCGACTTACAATATTACCAAAGATTTTGATTGGAATAAGCCGGTGGTAGATAAAATTATGGAAATGACAGCGAAGTATGGTATCCCGTATTTTTCCAATTTCGTAAATAGTGATATGAAACCGGAAGATGCGCGCAGCATGTGCTGCCGCCTCAGACTGGATAATCGCGAATTAAGAAAAAGAGGAGGCGGTTTATTTGCCGCCAATCCTTTGACTGGATCTATCGGAGTGGTAACAATCAATCTGGCGCGCTTAGGTTATTTAGCTGAGAGCAAAGAACAGTTTAAAGAAAAATTAGAAAAAATGATGCTTGTTGCCAAACAGAGTCTGGAATCAAAGCGTAAGGTGGTGGAAAAATTTACTGAAGAGGGTTTGTATCCTTATTCCCGTTTTTATTTGCAGGACATTAAAAGCCGTTATGGTGAATATTGGAAAAACCATTTTAATACCATTGGGATTAATGGCATGAATGAAGCGGCCATAAATTTATTGGGGCAGGATATCACCACTGAATCAGGCCATCAGTTTGCCGCTGATATTTTAGACTTCATGAGGGAAAAATTGATGGATTATCAGTTAGATAGCAATAATTTATATAATTTGGAAGCAACACCGGCAGAAGGCACTTCTTATCGCTTTGCCAAAGCAGATAAACAGCGTTATCCCGATATAATTTGTGCCAATGAAAAAGCTTATCGCGAAAGAGGCGCTGAGCCTTACTATACAAATTCTTCACAACTGCCCGTTGACTTTACTGATGATATGTTTACAGCTTTGGATTTGCAAGATGACTTGCAAACGCGATATACTGGAGGTACAGTCTTCCATGGATTTATCGGAGAACGTTTACCTTCTGTTGAATCAACCAAAACCCTGGTGAAAAAGATTGCAGAAAAGTACCATTTGCCGTATTATACAGTTACACCCACTTTCAGTGTATGTCCTGTCCACGGCTATATTGCTGGTGAGCATTTTTTCTGTCCCAAGTGCGATGCGGAAATTGGGTATATAGAAGGAGGCGTTCAGGCGGTTGCTGCTTCCTAATTAAAAAAGTTTTGAATTGTGCTAATCAAATCATTTATATATAACGCTGTCTGTTTTTTAAAACAGACAGTCAGGTGGGAATTATTATGAACACAAGACTTTCTCGCACCCAGTGCGAAGTTTATTCCAGGATAGTTGGCTATATTCGTCCTGTTAACCAATGGAACAAGGGTAAAAGGGCAGAATTTTCCGACAGGAAAGAGTATAATAAGCAGCTAGCCATGTAGTGTTCTTTAAGTTGTTTTTGTCTTAGCAAGGCAAAAGTAACAAGGCCATCCTACGCTAAAGCTTCGGATGGCAGGGAGGGAATAGTTCTTTAAACACGGCCAGCTTTCGGTAAATAGTATTTGTATAGTTAACGGTTAAGGGTAGCAGCATAAATTTGGTGCCTTTGGCTGTTAACTATACGTACTCCTTGCCCAAGCTGGTTTTTTTATTGTAAGATTAAGCTACTAATTAGCTAATTAGCTACGAATCTACTAATTTGGTGTAATATGGTAAGCTATTAGTAGATTAGTATATTAGTAACCTTATGATTAGTATTGCAGGACTACAAAAAATGACTTTAATGGATTATCCTGGCAAAGTGGCTGCCGCGGTTTTTTTGGGTGGCTGCAATTTTCGTTGTGGTTTTTGCCATAATCCTGCCCTTGTTGATTTAAAATCTGATTTGCCGTTAATTCCCGAAGCAACTTTTTGGGATTTTTTGCAAAAAAGGCTAGGTTTGCTTGAAGGAGTCGTGGTTAGCGGGGGAGAACCTTTGATCCATTCTGATTTACCAGAGTTTATAAAAAAAATTAAAGCGCTCGGTTATGCCGTAAAGCTGGATACGAATGGTCTTAATTTTCCTCTTTTAGAAAAAATATTACGGGAAAAACTGGTAGATTTTATTGCCATGGATATCAAGGGATCTTTAGCGCAATACCCGGTGATTTGCCAGGTGACAACCGGTTTAGAAAATATTAAAAAAAGCATTGATTTAATTATGGCTTCCGGACTTGATTATGAATTTCGTTCCACAGTAATGCCCAAATATCATACGCCTGCTATTTTAGAGCAAATGGGGCAAATGATTAAAGGCGCAAAAAAATATTCTTTACAGAATTTTCGCAATCAGCAGACTTTAAATCCTGATTTTAGCCAGGAACGGCCGTTTAAAGTCAATGAACTAGAGGAATTAAGGCAGATTGCGTTAAAGTACGTACTTGAGTGTGAAATAAGAAATTAATTATTTGCGTATTATTTATTATGTTCAAGCCTCAATGCGGTCTTTAAATTTAAAAAAATGACGGAATTTGAAAAAAATGTCTTTAATTTAGTAAAAAAAATACCTAAGGGTAAAGTAGCCACCTATCAGATTTTAGCTAAAAAGTTGGGTAATATTAAATTAGCCAGGGCAGTTGGCAATGCTTTGCCGAAAAATTCACACTTTATCATTATTCCTTGCCATCGCGTAGTCAAAACGAGCGGTAAAGTCGGGAATTATGTCCTGGGTGTTGCCAAAAAAATAAAGCTGTTGCACAATGAAGGTATAAGAATCAAACGGGGTAAAATAGCCGATTTGGCTAAATGTCTTTACTATTTTAATTAACCGTTGAAACACCAAGTTTTAGCGGGAAAGGAACATGTTATGACTAAGTGTAAAAAATGCGGGGCGCCTTTAGAGGGATTTTTGTATAATACTATTGGCAAATTAATGGGTATTAAACCCTCTGCCAAAGATCCTGAGTTATGTAATAAGTGTGAAGAAGAAAGTGGCGTAATCAAACCAGTTGAGCCGACTGTTAGTGTTGAAAAGGAGGAAATCATTCCGAAAGAACCAGCAGTCAGTGCGGAAAAAAGTGAAGAAGTCAGGGAGGAAAAAACAGAAGAAAAAGACGAAGATAACTTCAGTATATAATTTTTTATATATTTTGCTGTAGGCAGGAAAAATTTTTTCCTGCCTTTAAGTTCTCGCCAGTGCTTTGCCACAGCGGGTTGGGGGGATAAAATATGTCCTTATTTACAAACAATCAAACTGAAGGGAATTTTTCCCAAAAAACTTTGATTATCGCTGTCATTTTAAGTTTAGTTTTTGGCAGCCTGTCAGGCGGTATGGCAAGTATTTTGGTGCTGAAAAATTTGTCCGGATTAGGCTTTTTTTTCAATACAAGCTTTGGCCAGCCAATTAGCACAAACATTATTTCCGGAAAAGTAATCGAACAGGATCTGGAATCAGCGACCATTAATGTTGTTAAACAAACCCAGCCATCTGTTGTCAGTGTTATCGTATCCGTGAAATTAAAAGATCTTTATAATTATACAGGTCCTAATTTGGATAATTTTTTTGATTTTGGCTGGCCTTTTGATTTCCGACAAAATGAGCAGGTGATTCCTCGCGGTCAGGAAGATGAATTGCGGGAAGTCGGCGGCGGATCTGGTTTTTTAGTCTCCTCAGATGGTTTAATCCTGACAAATAAGCACGTGGTTAGTGATGAAAATGCAGTCTTTACAGTTGTGAGCAATGACGGCGAAAAATATGAAGCTCAAGTTTTGGGCCGCGATCCGATAAATGATCTGGCGATTTTGAAGATTGAAGCAAAAGATTTAAAACCAATAACTTTAGGCGACTCTGATAAAATTGAAATCGGCCAGACAGTGATTGCCATTGGCAATACTTTGGGTGAGTTTAGCAATACAGTTACCAGGGGTGTAGTCAGCGGTATCAATCGTACCGTGGAAGCCGGCGGAAATTCTGGTTTCAGTGAGGTTTTAGAAACGGCTATTCAGACCGATGCCGCCATCAATCCCGGTAATTCAGGCGGCCCGCTTTTAAATATCAAAGGCGAAGTAATTGGCATTAATACTGCCATCTCTCAGCAAGGTCAGCTTGTTGGTTTCGCTATTCCTATAAATGAAGCCAAGCAGGTAATTGAAAGCATTAAAAATACAGGTAAAATTGTCCGTCCCTGGCTGGGATTAAGATACGTAGTTATTAATGCTCAGCTTGCTAAAGCTAATCAATTAAAATATGAATATGGCGCTTTGGTGCAAAAAGGACAAACAGCCGAGGATTTAGCTGTTATTCCCGGTTCTCCGGCAGATAAGGCAGGTATTGTGGAAAATGATATTATTTTGGAAGTTAATGGCATTAAGATTGATGAAAGTCATTCCTTGGCCCGCATTTTGGCCAAGTCAGCGCCCGGCGATGAGGTGGAATTAAAAATTTTCCATAAAGACGGAGAAAAGACGGTTAAAGTTAAATTAGAAGAACGACCGGAAGGGAAGTAATTGGACATTCGGAATCCAATTCCCTAAATAAACCGTTTTTTACTTAAAATTCTGATTTTCTTGAGGGGATTGGATTCCAAAAGGCTCCTTGAAGGAAAATAAAAAATTTGTTTATGTATATCCGTTGAAGAAGCCCCGCGTCGCGGGGTTTCTTCATTTTATTGAGCTTGGCAAGAACAAATTTTTTTGCTAAAATTAAAGCATATGAAGGAATCAGAATTAATTGTAAATATCAAGGAATTACAGCGAAAAATTCGCGAGTCATGGGGTATTCTTGAGATTGAGAAAAAAATTACTGAACTTAAAGATTTGGAAACGCAAATGGGAGCCAAGGACTTTTGGCAGGATCAGAACAAAGCCAAATCAATTTCTCAAAAAGCCAGTGAAAGAAAAATAGAAATCGAGGTCTGGCAGAAGATTAAAAAAGAAGTTGAAGATCTTTTGGAAATGGCTCAAATGGATGCCAAGGATCAGTCGGTTAATTTGCGTGAAGATATTGAAAAAAAATATTCAGAATTGGAAAAACAATTCGGGAATCTGGAGTTTTTTCTATTATTCAGCGGAGCTCATGATAAAGAAAATGCGATTTTGGCGATTCATGCCGGGACAGGGGGAGTTGATGCCATGGATTGGGCCGAAATGCTGTTGCGTATGTATCTGCGCTATTGCGACCAGAAAGGTTTTAAAACCGAAATTATTGATAAAGTTCCCGGTTCTGAAGCCGGCATTAAAAGCGTGGTCATTGAAGTCCGCGGCAGTTACGCTTTCGGCAATTTAAAATCAGAACACGGGGTGCACAGGTTAGTCCGCATTTCGCCTTATGACGCTGAATCAATGCGCCATACTTCTTTTGCTTTGGTTGAGGTTATTCCGGAAATTGAAGATGATATTAAAATTGAAATCAAGCCCGAAGATTTAAAAATAGATACTTTCCGCGCGTCAGGCCACGGCGGCCAGAATGTGCAGAAAACCGAAAGCGCGGTGCGCATTACCCATTTGCCGACTAAAATTGTAGTTACCTGCCAGACGGAACGATCACAAGCCCAGAATAAAGAACGCGCCCTGAAAATTTTAAAATCAAAACTGCAGCTTTTGGAAGAAGTAAAAAAGGAAGATGAGAAAAAACAATTGCGCGGAGAATATACCGAAGCTGTCTGGGGCAATCAGATCCGCTCGTATGTTTTACAGCCATATCACTTGGTTAAAGATCACAGGACTGAATATGAGGAAAGCGATGTGGATGCTGTTTTGGACGGGAAGTTAAATGGATTTGTGGAGGCGTACCTAAAGATGAAGGTTATATAAGGTTTTATGAGGTTATATGAAGTTTTATAAGGTTGCAGGTTGAAGGGCGAAAACGCCCGCCTAAATATTATAGGAGGCTTTAGCCTCCGTGCGACTTCAAGCGGGGACTAAAGTCCCCTGTAAGTTAAACGGGCGTTTTCGCCCGATAATTAATAAATAAATCATTATGGAAATGCTTATTTTAATTGCCATCGCTGTCATTTTAGCAGTGGCAAATTATTTCCTTAGCTCTGCGATTTTATTGTGGGTCTGCAAAATTTTTAAAGTTGAAAAGGCTACTTTTAGATCTTCTCTGTTAATTATTTTGTTATTAATTGTTTTAGGACTATTGGCCGGATTGTTAATTATGTTATTAGTTTCCATAATAGGCATTCAAATTATAGGCCAGCTTTTAAGCCTCATTGCCGGTTTGGTAATTTTTCATTTTTTACTCAAAAAATTTTATCAGACCAAGTTTTGGAAGAATGTAGCGATTTATGTTGTCTTGGACATCTTTATAGCCATTTTTTCTTTGGCAATGATAATTCCTATCCGCTATTTTGTTGTCCAGCCTTTCTATAATGTCGGCGAAGCAATGCTGCCGACATTTGTCGATCATGATTATTTGTTAATAAAAATGTATGATAAAAATTTTCAGAGGGGTGATGTCGTAATATTCCGCTATCCTAAAGATCTTAGCCAGTACTTTATCAAAAGAATCGTGGGTTTGCCCGGTGAAAAAGTCAGTTTTGCTGACGGAAGAATTTTGATTAACGGCCAGGTTCTAGACGAAAGCCAGTATTTAGGTACAAATATTACTACTCCTTCATTAGAAGCTCCGGAATATATTTTAGCCGCCGGTGAATATTTTGTTTTGGGAGATAATCGCAGTGCCAGCTTGGATTCCCGGCGTTTTGGGCCGATTTCCAAGAGTTTAATTATTGGCAAATATTGGTTCACGGGATTAAAGAGCGCCCGATAATTAATAATTCAAAGTGCAAAGTTTGAAATTGCAGTTAATAATTAAAAATTTTGGAAGATTTTATAAAAAATTACATAAATTTTGATTTTTACATTGTAACTTTGCATTTTAAATTTTGAATTTTAAATTAGTAGCTTTGATAATACTATGTATTTAGAACAGAAAAAAATTTTAGTCACCGGCGGAGCCGGGTTTATTGCTTCGCATCTGACTGACGCTTTAATTGAACAGGGACATGAAGTATCAATTATTGATAACTTGTCTACAGGACAAAAGCAAAACATCAATCCCAAAGCGAATTTTTTTGAGCTGGATATCCAGGATGAACAGGTCGGGGATTTATTCAAGGAAAATAATTTTGACTATGTTTTTCATTCTGCGGCCCAGATCAATTTGCGCAATTCCGTGGAAAATCCGATTTTTGACGCCCAGTCTAATATTTTGGGCGGATTGAATATCCTGGAAAACTGCAAAAAATACAAGGTCAAGAAATTTATTTTTTCCTCAACCGGCGGTGCTTTATACGGCGATGCCGACATTATCCCCACGCCTGAAACTTATTTGGCCAAGCCGATTAGTCCCTATGGAGTTGCCAAATTGACCATTGAAAATTATCTGCATTACTATCAAAAAATTCACGGCTTGAATTATACGATTTTACGCTATGCCAATGTTTATGGACCGCGTCAAAATAGTTTAGCTGAAGCAGGAGTGGTTTCGATTTTTATTACCAAGATTTTAAATAATCAGCAGCCGGTTATCAATGGTGAGGGCACGCAAACCCGCGATTATGTTTATGTCGCTGATGTGGTTAGGGCAAATTTGGCTGCGATGGCGCATGAACCCGTGGGAATCTACAATGTCGCCACGGAAAAACAAACTGATGTCAATCAGATATTTAAATTAATTACTGCCAATTTCCCGGATAAACAGCTTGAGGAAAAACACGGTCCGGCCATGCTGGGAGAGCAGAAAACAAGTTGTCTGGCCATTGGCAAAATTAAAAAAGAATTGGGCTGGCAGCCGGAGGTGGAATTGGCTGATGGGATTAAGAGGACGGTGGAGTGGTTCAGGGGAAATAATTAAAAATTCAAAGTGCAAAGTTTAGAGTTACAATTGTTATTTTAAAATTTAGGAAGTTTTTTTAAATAATATATATTCCAAAATTTTGAATTTTACACTGTAACTTTGCATTTTAAACTTTGAACTTTAAACTCTTTTATGTTAGATCAAAAGGTCTGGATCGTGATTCCAGCTTACAATGAAGAAAAAAATATCAGCGGCGTTCTTTCTCAATTAAAAGAGATTACGCCTAATATTGTAGTTGTTGACGATTGCTCAACTGATAATACGGCGGAAATTGTTAAAGGGTTAAATGTTAAATTGTTAAAGCATTTTATAAATAGGGGACAGGGCGCGGCTTTGCAGACCGGAACTGAATTTGCCCTGAATCAGGGTGCGGAAATAATCGTGCATTTTGACGGTGACGGCCAGATGCAGGTCAAAGATATCGCCCAGATAATTGCCCCGATTATAGCCGGTCAGGCTGATATTGTTTTTGGTTCCAGATCTCTGGATAAAAAGTCCCAGACGCCCTGGTCAAAAAAATATTTTATTCACTATCCGGCAATAATTTTCAACTGGCTGTTTACAGGTATAAGGCTAACTGACGCGCATTGCGGCTTTCGAGCTGTATCAAAAAATGCTGCAGAAAAAATTACTATTAATCAGGATGGCATGGCTCATGCTACGGAAATTTTGGAGCAAGTTCGGCTGAATAATTTAAAATATCAGGAAATTCCGGTAGAAATTTTATATCATAATTATGGCCAGCGTTTTGGCAGCGGATTGAGGATTATTCGGGATCTTTTATTTTCAAAAATAATAGGTAAGTAAATGCATAAAGGAGCGCAAAAACGGATATATTTTGAAGGGGCGACTTATTTTGTGACAGGTGTTGCCGATAACCGGGTTGAATATTTTAAGGAGTCGATTTTTTGCGAGTTGTTTATTGAAATTTTAAAATTGGCGAAAAAAAGGCACAAATTTGATTTATATTCGTTTGTAATATTATTGGATCATTTTCATTTAATGTTTTTGCCGTATGAAGCGATGGATTTATCGAAAATAATGCAATTTATCAAAAGACACTATACCAGGAATATAAATTTTATCTTAGGTTATGTCGACGAAGGAGCGATTTGCAAATCGCTCCTTCAATTGGGGGAGGAATATAAAATTTATGAAGAGATAATCGAAAAGCATTATGAATATTTGATTACAACGCGCCGTCAATTTGTGGCAAAATATGGATTAAATCAAACTTTGTATGTAAAATTTCATTGGCAAAAATCACTTCACGATCATTATATTCGCAATTATGATGATTTTAATCAACATATGCGATATCTTTATAATAATCCCGCAAAGCATAACATTTTTGATGCGGCAAATTATCAATATATTTATACAAAGTATCCCGGATTAATTGATGAAATATAATTGATGGCAAAAATAATTAGAAAATAAAATCGGTTTATCGTTATTCGGTATCGATGATCGTTACGTTTTTCGTTAAACTATTGACGTAACGAAAAACGCTTGTCTGCCGTAGCCCGTCTCATACGGGCGAAGGCAGGAAACCGATAAACGTATAACTAAGCAATTAATTTTTTAAGTATGTTAATTAAAATTATTCTAATCCTTTTCATCCTGTTCGCCGTAATCAAAGTCGCCATGCGCTACAAGGACAAGAATATTTCCCTGCAGGAACTAATTTTGTGGACGATTTTTTGGTTTGCAGTAGCATTTTTAGTCTTATTTCCCGATGTTACTTCCTATGCCGCTAATATGGTCGGCGTCGGTCGCGGCGTTGATCTGGTGATATATATTTCTATTTTGATTCTGTTTTATTTAATGTTTCGGGCTTTGGTTAAATTGGATAAAGTGGAAAAGGATGTGACGAAGGTGGTGCGGAAGGAGGCCCTGGAGGATGAAGTTGAAAGTTCAAAGTTCAAAGTTTAAAGTTGCAGTTGTTAGTTTAAAATTCTGGAATGTTTTATTAAAATAAAAGAATACCAAAATTTTAATTTTTGATTTGTAATTTTGCACTTTGCATTTTGAATTTTAAATTCAATTTTATGACTATCATTGAAATAAAAAATCTCTGTCAGCAACTCGGCATCAGGCCCAGCAAGGCTATGGGCCAGAATTTTTTGATTGACGAGCAGGCCTTGGCAAAAATAGTTTCAGCAGGTGAACTGAAAAAAACGGATTTAGTTATTGAGATTGGCCCGGGTTTTGGGGTGTTAACGGAAAAATTAATTTCCAATTGCCGTAAAGTATTGTGCGTGGAGCTGGATAAGCGCCTTGTTTTTTATTTACACAAAAAATTTAAACAAGCAGGCAATCTGGAAATTTTACAGGCAGATATTTTAAAAATAAAGAATCAAGAATTGGCCGTCCGCTTGGGAGGAGGGGAATATAAGCTGGTGGCTAATTTGCCCTATGCGATAACCAAGCCGATAATCAGGAAGTTTTTAAGCTATGAGCCGCGGCCAAAATCGCTGACCATTTTAGTACAAAAGGAAGTCGCGGAGAAAATAATAGCCAAGCCCGGAGAGATGAGTCTGTTGAGTTTGTCGGTGCAGTTTTATGGCCAGCCTGAGATTGCCAATCTTATCTTAAAACAAAGTTTTTTCCCCATTCCCAAGGTTGATAGCGCGATTTTAAAAATAACTGTCAATAGAGATACTTTACCCGCTGAAATTAGCCAAGTATTGAGCGAAAAAGAAAGGCAAGATTTTCAAGAAAAACGCTTTTGGCAGCTGGTTAAAATCGGTTTTAGCTCGCCCCGGAAGCAACTGCATAATAATCTGGCCAGCGGATATAAATTGGACAATTTGGAAGCAAAAGATAGACTGGTAAAGATCGGTTTAAGGGCTGACTGCCGCGCTCAGAATTTGAGCCTGAAAGATTGGGCCGGACTTTATCAACAGTTTGTGGTTTAACTGTTATTTTTATGGTATAATAAGTTCAGTATATATTTTAAATAAAATTAGCTCTAGAAATGTCGCCAATTGATGAGAAAATCAAAAATTACTTAGAGCCAAAAGCCGAAAAAATTGTATCTAAAATCGAAAAAACTCCGATGGAAAAGTTTTTCGTGTTTTTTTTAATATTGATTACAATTTCTGCGGTCGGTCTTGGCTATCTGCAGTTTATTAAAAATATTCAGGGTCCGCTTTACCCCTCATTACTCGAGCATAAGCGCGGCCAGCTGATTGATGAGTATAACAAATTATTCCAGACTAGTGAGGAAGAAGTGATTGCCCAATTGAAAAATCAAGACAGCGATTTGGACGGTTTGGATGATTGGAGCGAACTGAATATTTACGGCACCAGCCCATATTTATCCGATACTGATAGTGATAAAATCAGCGATAAGGACGAACTGCTCAAGGGCGAAGATCCCAATTGCCCGCAGGGCCAGGTTTGCGGAGCTTTAAATATTAATGAAACCGCTGCTTTGCCGGAAAGCACTTATTCTCCAAGCGAAGTATTGAATACGCTGAAAGAAGGCGATATGGACAAGCTCATGCAGTATCAGCAGGAATTAATTGCCGGCACCAAAACTTTAAAGGATATTGGCATTGATAATCCGGAACTTCAGAAAATGTTTGATGAAATGAAGAATGTCGGAGCTGTAAGCCAGGAAGGTGTTGCGACCGATGAAGAAAAAAAGCAGGCTCTTGATAATTTGAAAAATATGACCCCGGCGCAGCTGCGTGAAGAACTGATCATCAGAGGCATGGATAAGGCTACGGTTGACCAGCTAGATGATGAGACATTAAAGCAGATTTTTGATCAGATTATTAATAAGTATGAGTAAATAATTTTTTAAAAATATTAACTCATAAATTTTTATATATATGCGGGGAAATGAAAATAAAAAGAAAATCAATAAGGCGATTCTTTCCTTTTTGGTTTTCTTTTTTGTGCTAAGCAATTTTTATTTTTTTCTTTTTGTTGATATTAATCCGGCTAATGCCCAGGTCCAGATGGTAATTGATTCTCTTTTATCATCCATCCAGACGGGTTGGAAGGGATTGGAATTTGCAAAATTTACTAAAGACGAAGTATTGGACGATCTGAAAGCGACTTTTTTCAAAAACGTAGTTGCCAATCTGGGCAGAGAATTTGCCAAAAAAACCGCTTCCTCGATTGTTTTAATGGGCAAAGGCCAAAAGCCGATTTGGGAAACAGACCCTTATGGTGCGATAAAAGACCAGGGCCAGGCTGCTTTTGAAGACTGGTTGACGGGAGCAGTAAGCCAGGGAATCGGCCTTGATCTCTGCCATTTTGATCCTACTCTGACCTTGAATATTGCCCTGACTTTGCCGAATAAGCCCGACACTTTAGCGCAAAAAAGCATTTTTGGCGCAGTTCCCAAAGGTTGCAGCTTTTTGGAATTAAAGGAACAATTTAATTTCGAAGGCAAGGAATGGCAGGATTTCATTAAAATTAAAACAACTGATATTGGTCCGAATTTTCAGCAGACAGTAAGCCAAATCAATCGTGATATTACCAGTGACAGTCTTTTAGCAGGTACCTCGGCTAAATCAGATTTAACAGCCAAAGCAGCAGCCTTAGACCTTACCAGACAGCAATTAGATGCTGACGTTGATAAATTAATAGCCGGCAGGGGAACAAACCAGCCGGTTACCCTGACTGTGGGCAGCAATTATTATGTTTCTGAAGAATATATACCTGATATTAAAAGTGCCTGGAATAAAAAAATTAATGATGCCCAGCGTCCGGTTAATACCAGCCGCGCCACCTACCAAGCCTGCATGAAAAAAGACGCCACTGGCTTAATTAATCAATGCAAGCAAGCCTTAATGAATGTCGGTTATACTACGATCCCGACTGCAGCTGAAGTGGCACCTGGTTCTCAGGCGGCAGGTATTTTTCAGCGCGAAGCCCAGGCTAAACTGCAGGATGCCGCTAATCTTTATAATTCTATCAGTAATGGCTACGAGCAGCTGCAAAAATTTGTTAATAACCGCATCCAGGCCAAGATGTTCCGCGGAGCCGGACTTTATACTTATCAAAAAGCAAAAACTCAGTTTGAACCACAGGCAGATCCGGCCAATACCACTAAAACGCAGGTGCAAGAAGGCACAGGCAAAGCCCAGACTGAAGCAGAAGAACGCAAAAAAACAGAAGTCAGTACCAGTGGCGGCTGGAAAGGCATGGTGGATAAAGTAACAGGCTATATTAAAACTCCGGCTGATATTTTGAAAGCGAAATCAATTCAGTCTCTCACTCCATCTGACAGCATGACTGAATATACAAAGAGTATTGTGGCTGATTCTTTGGGCGTCTTTTTACAGGAATTATATAATTTGTATATCAATGAGCTTATGATGGCTCTGTCAAATCCCAGAAAACAGAAGGAAAATAAAGGCAGTATTTTCGTCAAAGAGAATCAAAGTATTATTACCGAGTCCGGAGTATCCCTTTATTTCACCAGTTTTGAGCCGGGCACCAATAATGAATTTTCCGATCTGGATTTATTGCAGGAATTCCAGCTCAATCTGCAGGGTAAAAATGCTAATCCCAATATTTATAATCAGGTCATTGATCAAAGTTTTGCCATGGCTATTCAAAACAGGCTGACCATTGATCAGGCGCTTAGCCAGGGCAAATTAAAGTCCGGTGCCACATTTTCCTGGGGTGAAGAGATTGAAGATAATACCTACAATTTATCCAATATAAGAAAACTGAGAAAAGCGCGTGTTGTGCCTTTGGGCATGGAGCTGGCAGCTGAACTGGTAAGAGATTGTAACTTCCGTAAATATTATAATCCCTGCCAGAGCCTGGGACTGTCTAGTTGTCTATCCATTACTAATTTGTGTTCTTGGTCTGCTGATAATGCCAGTTGTGTTTCCTGTGTACCGGGTACGGCTAATTGCGCTTATACAGCTTCAACGGGTAATGATTTCGGACAGTTTATTGATTTATCAATGACCACACTTCCTATTTCCCCCTATGCGAAACAAAGGATTGACAATTGTAAATTTGGGACTGATATAGAAGTTAATAAATTAATGTATAATCAGGTTGTCAATGCTACTTTTGGGGAGATTGTTACTGCTTTTGATAAGCGCGGCCAGGACGGTATTTGCGGCAATTATGACACTGCAGAATCACCATTTTGCAATCTGGTTGATCCATATTGGGTTTTAAAAATTCCGGCTACCAAGTGTTATCTGCCGACTGACGCCAGGACATTGCAGGTTGAATCATTTGGCGAACTTCTGACGGATAATCAATCAGGACGCCGCTATTCGCGTTGCGCTGATTTTGTGAGTTGTGTCAAAGATGATCAGCCTAAATCCTGCGGCAGCAGCAATTATCAGGTTTGTGTTAAGGAAAAGAATGTCTGGCGTTTTAGCGCTAAAGCCTGCCCGGACTATTTTTCCAGCTGTCGTACCTATACTCAGATTCAATCCAATGGCCGTGAAGCTGATTTGGCGTATCTCAAAAATACTTTAGACCCCTCCAATTGCGGGCCCGATACAGTTAATTGCAAAGGCTATAAATCAATTGATAAAACCTACAACTTAGATAAATTTTATTTCAATCGCAATATCGAAACATGCGAGGAAAAGAATGACGGCTGCCATGAATATATCGCAAATCCTACGACTATCAGCGATTTTCAGGCAACGGGTTTTGTTTTGCCGGCCAGTTATGATCAGGATGTTTTGGCAACCAGAGTATATTACAAAACCAGCGCCAATTGCGATTCTAGCAGCCCCACCCGCAATGATTGCAATAATTTTATGATGAAATGTTCCTCTGATGATGTTGGTTGCGCTTTGTACCAGCCGGTAAATGGTGATCCTGATGTTACGGCTGTAATTCAGGAAGATGATCAGTGTCCGGCAGAATGCGTCGGTTATAATCAATATATTCAACAGCCTACTGCTTTTGAGCCGATTCGCGAATTAGCCGACTTTGTACCAAAGACTGCTACAACCTGTCAGGCAGCTAATGTCGGCTGTTCCCAATTTACTAATTTAGATGAAGTAGCCAAGGGAGGCGAGGGCATTGAATACTATACAATGCTCAGGCAGTGCATTAAGCCCGGTTCTGGCTTGGGGGAACAGACTTTTTATACCTGGGAAAGTATTTCTGATGGACCGCAACAAGTGGTCAAGCATGTTTTACAGGCAAATGGTGACGGTTCTCCCAAAACTTTTGATAATTCAGAGGATTGCAGGAGCAATGTTTTGTCAACCGGTTATTGCCTGAAGTTTTACGATTCAGCCGGAAATACTTATTTTCGGGATGTCAGAAAAACCATTATTGCCTCAGCAGATTGCCATCCTTACAGAAAAACCATTGCGACTCAAGAAACCTGCGGTGTCACTAATGGCAAGTGGGATGAAACCAATAAGTACTGCGTTTACGATGGCATTTCTTCTTTAAGCATGAAATGTCCGGCAGCCCAGGCAGGATGTTATCATTATTATGGTGCCGGCATTTATAATACCTATCATTCATTTAACGATACTTTTGAAGACAGCGTCAATTTACCGACCCAGTATAGCGGTCCTGGCATCAGCTTAAGTTCCGCCAGCCAGGATGCCGGCGGTCATTCCCTGGAAATCGCGGCTTATGGCTCGGCTGTCAGGCAAGCAACTCTTTCCAAAGGCAACTATTATATTCTACAATTTACAGCCAAAGGTAACGGCACTTTGCGCATAACTAATTTTGGCGAAACCGAATTATTGAATACCTGGAATATGTACCAATTGGGGCCAATCTATTTGAATTCTTCATTTGACTCAATTACCTTTAATAATGTTTCCGGCACTGATGTGCTTAACCTTGATAATATCAGCCTGATCCAGCAAAAAGACAATTATTATCTGATAAAAAACAGCTGGTCACAGCCCAATTGCACCTATGTAGATTATAATTGCGCGGCTTATCGCGGGCCAAACAGCCAGATGTTTTATCTTAAATCATTCAGCAAATTATGCGCTGCTGACAAAGTTGGCTGCCAATACCTGATTGATACCCAGAATTCTTTAGCGCCGAATACAAAGACCAGTCTGAACATTGCAGTGCCGTCAGATGTACTTACAGCCTATGTGGTTAACCAAAAATTCAAGTGCACGTATGAGAATAAAGGCTGTCAGAAATTTGAAGAGCCGGTTTTGACTCAGGGTTCAGGTGTGGTTTATGATGTTGCTTATCTGAAAAATAATCCTGATAATTATGAAGGCGCGCGCGCAATTTTATGCAATCAGGATGCTGAAGGCTGCGTGGAACTGATCAATGAAAACGGCTCGCCGGAATATTACAAGATTGATCCGACCAAAATTTGCCAGTACCAGGCTAATAAGCCGATCGAGCAGCAGACTATAAGCGGTTGGTTTGTGGCCGGTACAGAAATTGGATGTAATACCATGAGAAATCAGCCCGACTGCAGTACTGGTTCTACACCATGCAGCTATTGCGGCGGTATCTGGGTGGGTGATTTGAAACAGTGCGGTAAGGGCATGTCAGCTACAGGTCAGGCTGATTGCGAAAATCAGCATGGCATCTGGCTTTCTTCAGGAGCAGGGCTTTGCGTGGCCAATCCTTTTGGCATTCTTAAGGTTACTGATACTGGGTATATAAATTATACCGGTGAGTGCCAGAGCGCATATAGCGGGTGTTCCAGTTTCCAGACAATCAATCAGGATCAATCTTCCGGCCAGATTTATCATGTAATTGACAACGGCAATAATATTGACCGTTCATCATGTTCCAGCGTTGATTGGAATAAAGGCTGTGTCGCTTTTAAAAATCAGACCAGTAATAATAATATTGAGACTATAAAAGTCAGCAAAGATCGTGACTGCGGAGAATGGGTGATCTGTTCAGAAACTGACAGACTAGGCAATTGCAGACAGACTCAGGTTATTACCTATAATTCTGAAGGGACAACGGAAATAAGCAAGACAATAAATACCGGTAATACTGATCCTCTAATTCACTCAAATTTTGACGGAGTCAGGTATACAAAAGCCACACCTTCGGCTCCATTAAAAATTACCCGCGCCACATATGTTACCAGATTTGCAGGAAGCGGAACCGGCATGGATGATGCGATTAAACGCTGGGAGTTGGGAGATTACTCCGGTTATACTATTCCTGACCGCTATCCGGTTGAAGTGGAAATTAATGACGGATATTTGTTTGCCAAGTATCCCGTGGAATATACCAGTGTTGATCCCATTGCCGAACCAGATCAAAGATTTATCAGCCCGGTCTGCAAAATATTTCCGGAAGAAGATTCTCCTTTGCCTTATGATATTTCCCGGCTGAGCAAGTATAGCAAGGTGGTTAATCTTTTTAGTCCTACTTTAACCCTAAAAAATATTGCCGACGGGTGTAATTATGACAAGGCTGAAGCAACAGGAACCATTACTTATTTTCCTTATGGATTTTTAAATAAAATTATAAGCGAATCAAACAATAAGCCTCAAATTTGTACCGGCAACAAAGCAGTTGAGGGACGCTTATGCCAGGGGGTTACAAAAAATAATCCCCAATGCGTTATTCCTTTGAGTGAGGAAAATACTGATGAAAAAATCATCGGACAATGCAGCGCTGTTGAAACCATTAAAACAAATTTAGGTTTTCAGGGCCGTTGCCTGGAATATGATTTATTGAATCCCTTGTATGGGGGAATTTATCGTGAAGGCGCCAATGCTTGTTTAACTTACTTTCCTTTTAAAATTGACGAATGCGGCTTGCTGAAAAATAAAACTAAGTGTGAACTTCTGCCTTATTGTGCGTGGAACAACGGCCAATGTATAAAAAATGTGTGTGATTATCATAAGAATAAGACAGATTGCGAAAAAGATGTAACTGAGTCAGGCCAGGATATGTGTACCTGGGATGAGGCCACAGCTACCTGCCTTTTCAATATTTGCAGTCTTACGACGCCAAATATTAATGCCACTGAAGCTACAAAGCAAAAAGACTGTGAGTCGCTTGCCACTTATTGCAGCTATTTCAATCATTATTGCATGGAAGATATTTGTACTTATAGATATAGCGGTTTGGGTACGACAAATATTGATTCTCATGGCCCCAGAGGCGAGATTTGTATGACTCAAAAAGCAGATTACTGCTCCTGGAATGCTTATTGGGCAGATAAAGATCGCTGGAGGTGGAGCTGTAATTTACAGTGCGATAAGAAATATCCGGCAGCAGTACAAAGTCTTCCGGTAGGAACCTGTAAAGATGCAGGCGGTATCTGCAGAAAAAATCTGGGTAAGTGCGGATCTAACGAGTTTCCAGTAGATAATAAATGTCCGAATAATAACTTTCCAATATGCTGTCTTCCAAATCCTAATGCCAAAGTTTGTAATGATGATAAATTTTGTCAGTGGCGGCCTGATGTTTGCCGTGATACCTGCAATTTGATTTTAGATCCAGCTGGTTGCAATACAAACTGTTCCTGGAATGAGCAAGATTTAAAATGTGAAAATAAATGTATAGAAATGTCTACTACCGGGCTGGTAACTGCACAGCTATGTTCAGGAGTAGCTGTCGGCGATCCGGGTTATACCTATATAAATGGCCAGTGCCAGGCTTCTGGCAGTTGTGCGGAAACAGATATTTTATCTCCGGGAATCCAATGTACTGCTTATGGCAGCGTCTGCTGTAAATCAGATATAACCCCATTAACCAGTAATGCATGTAAAAATAGTTCAACCTGCGAGGTCGGAGAAGATTATCTCTGCACCTCTGCGTGTGAAACAAAATATAGCGAGGATACCTGCAATGAAGCAGGCAATGATGGCTGTTATTGGGATTTTCCCAATCAGCAATGCGTGAATCTTTGTACAACGATTCAGCTTAAGAGTGCCTGTCAAGCTAATGATGCTTGTAACTGGAAGGCTCCAACAGCAACTCCAGCAGCAACTCTTGGAGATTTTTGTGAGCCAAAAACAACCTGCGATTATAAAATTAATCTTGATCAGCAATGGTTTGGTTGCCTAAACCAATTTGGCTGTGAGCCCAAGGCTCCTGCATGTGTCAGTAGGACAGATTGCTCCGTGAATACATCTCAAGCAGATTGTGATGCTACTTTAGGCCTTTGCTCTTGGACCACCGGTATTTGCGTTGACAGATTTGATTCTTCAGGCTGTGCTAAATGGACTACCAGATTCCTTTGTTCCCGTGATCCTAAGTGTTTTTGGGGTAAGCATTGGGCAGCTGGCACTTATGCAATGGGTTGTATTATAAAAGAGGATACTTTGGGCTGTGAAGAATATGATGAGGCTGCTCCTTGTGTGGCAGATTCCAAGTGTAAAATGGTTGCTTATACTTATAGTAATACCTGGTTGCCTTTCTGTATGCCGACACAGTTTAATCCTGACTGCCATATGTGTAATATTCCGAATCCATTAAACCCAGGTTCCCGCTGCGAGGGTTCTATGTGCAATTAATAAATTATGGTGATGTTATCTTTTCTTAAAAACAAATTAACATTCCTTTTCCTGACTGGTCTGACACTGGGGCTGGGTTTGCTTCTGTTTGTAGCAAGCCCGGTGCTGGCTGCAAGTTGCAATGGTACTTTGGCTGGTATACCGAAAAATGGTACTTGTTCTGCAAGTGTGTGTACTCCCAGTAATTTGACTATTACCACAGTACCTGCCGGCATGACTGCTTGTGCAGCCACTGAGACTTTTTGTTGCGCAGCTCCGGCAGCTACCCCCTGTACTGGCAAGACACCTACAGGCACAGCAACTGAAAATGGCACGTGTGTAATTAATGGCGGTTGTCTTGGTCCTGATACTCTTGCTCCTGGCTCAGAATGTAGTGGGGCTACTCCTGTTTGTTGTAAACCTACGGCAGCGCCTTTAGCGCCGACAGCTCCGGGAACAGCATGTGCTGCAGCAGGAGGCAATTGTAGCCCCGGCCCTAGCTGTGATACGACTACTGAAGATGAGATTCCGGTAATGGATTGTAGTGAGGCGGCTGCGCCAATTTGCTGTAAGCCTAAAGTTAGCCCAGCGACTGAGACGCCTGCGCCTGCATCAACAGGCACCGGTGACGGGCAAACATCCCAGGAGGGGAACAAGGAGGCAAATGCTGTAATCCAGGTGCTGGCTTTTATTATAAATATAGTTATCGGCCTTTTGGGCAAACTTTTAGTGGCATTTTTTGAGCTTGTGGTTAATGTCAGTAAATTTAATCATTTTATCAATTCATATTATGTTATTCAGGGGTGGATTGTTTTGCGCGATCTGGTCAATATGTTTTTCGTGCTGGCTTTGCTTTTTGTGGCTTTTGTTACGGTGCTGAAAATTGAAAGATACCAGTGGCAGAAGCTTTTGCCGAAACTGCTGATCATGGCCGTGGTGGTTAATTTTTCCCGTACAATTTGCGGGCTGATCATCGACCTGTCTCAGGTTGTGATGTTTACTTTTGTTAATGCTTATAAAGATATCCTCGGGGAGAACTTATTTAAAGGGTTAGGCATGCGCGATATCTGGGATCCGATTACCAATAATGAAGGCTTAACCAGCTTCCAGCTGATTTCTTCCAAATTACTGGGGCTCATGTATGTGGTCGTCGCCTTGATTGTGGTCGCGATCTTTCTGATTATTTTAATTTTTAGAATAATTGTCCTTTGGGTTTTGGTTGTTTTTTCACCGCTTGCCTTTGCTTCTATGGCTTTTACCGGAGTCAGCGGCAGAATCGGAGGTTATGGCAGCCGTTGGTTAAACAGTTTTATAGAATACTGCCTGGTTGGGCCGCTTTTAGCTTTCTTTTTATGGATTTCAATTCTGACACTGAACAATAATTATACGGTAATGTATGCCACGGAACTGGCCAAGGTCAGTGAAGGCGGACTGGGACAGGCAAATCTGGATGATGCAGTGGCGAATTCCAAAGCCGGGCGTCTGGATTATGTTATCAAGTACATGCTGGGCATTATTATGCTGGTCGCCGGTTTGAAATTTACTTCTGAAATGAAAGTTTTGGGCGCCAGCTATGCAGGCAAAGCAGCAGGCAAGATCCAGGATGCGACTTTGGGCAGAATGGAGCGCACAGCCAAATGGTCAGCCGGAAAAGTCGGACAATATGCCGGCTTAACAGCTAAGGAAGGATTAGAAAGAGTAGAACGTGGCGGTGGCATCTCTGGCGCTATTTCCAAAGGTATTCGTCTGGTAGCCACCAAAAAAGGACGTGAAACTCTGGGAGAGCGTTCGACTGCCCAAGTAGAAAAATGGATCGGCGGCAAGCCGGGCGCTTTGGTGGAACAAAGACAAAAAGAAATTGAGAATTATGAAAAACAAGAACGCCTGGTTGGTTCAGATAAAGATCCGAAAATACTTAACGAGCGGATGAAAACTGCTACCGGCGATCGTTTTCTGGCGCTTTTAAATCTCAAAGGTGAGCAGGGTTTAATTGATGATAATGATATGCAGAAAGCTTTAGACTTGGGTGTTTTTGAACATTATGGTATTAAAACAAAAACAGATGAAACCACCGGCAAGAAAGTAATTGATCTGGAAAAATCAGCTAAAGGAGGTGTTGCCAATATGGAAGCATTATCAAAAAAATGGGAGGATAAACATGAGGAAAAAACCGGTTACCGCATATCTGTTTCAGCTGTAGTCAGAAATCCTGAAACCAATGAATTTCAACTGGTGCAGGCTGGTACGGCAGGTGAAATCCAAAAAGCTAAAGACACGATGAAGAGTGCGGCTGCAGCTGATACTTCAAAGGTAACTAAGGCGATGAATAATAAGCAGGCAGGAAGTCTGGCTGAAGGAAATATTGCGCAAAAAATGGCGTTGTGGATGGGTCTGTCAAAAAATGCCGGTCGCATGAAGCAGTCTGGCGAACAGGGTCTGAAAAATGGCAAGAAAGCAACCGGTGATCTGATTAAAGTGATAACAGGAACAGACGCTGAGAGGAAGAAGCTCGTAGCAGATTTAGCAGATAAAGAGGAAAAAGAAGGCAGAATAACTACTCCGGAAGAAAAAAAGAAATTCATTAAGGATAAGGAAGAAGATATGCAGCTGCACTATATTACAGCTTCTAAGGATGAAGCAGGCAGAAGGAAATATGCTGAAGAAGAAGCAGGCAAAAAAGGTTTAACCGGTGAGGCAAGAGATAAGTTTATTAAAGGCAAAGTAGAGCAGATGGATTTGATGCATAAAGAGTTGTATTCCACGGAAAATATGCAGGCTTTGCAGGAAGGCTATAAGACTAGTGGCGGTAAATATGTCCAGGGTACTGGCCATGATATTGTCACTGGAGAAACCAGCAAGGAAATGGCTGAAGTTATCTTCTTTAATCAAAGCGGACAAAGAAAGAAATTTAAGATTAAAGGCGAAGAATACTCGCTTTATGATTATAGAGGCATTAAGGATAAGATGCGTGAGGGCAAAGCAGTTACTCCGCAAGAACGAAATGCAGCTGAAGTTATTAGTAAAATGGAAAAAGAAATGCCGGATTTATTAGAATCAGTTAAAGGTGTACCTCCGCAACAGGCACAAGAAATAGTTTCCCGCAGTATGAAGAAAATGGCTACAACAGAAGTCGGACAGATAGAAAATTTTGATGAAATCAATGCGGATTATGTTGAGCATGGCGGAGATGTCATTAACCAGCGTGAGATTAAGAATACTTCTGAAAGCAAAGTTTCTGACAGATTGAAAAGACTTTTGGCCAAGGTTAATAGTGGTCAAGCTACTCCTGATAAAATTACCAGTGCTCAGGCAGGGTTAGAGGCGTTGGCATATTCTATCAGGGAAGAAGTTGAAACTGCCGGTTATTCTCCTGAATTTATGGAGATTGATAAGCTTGAGGAATTAATTGGAGAATTAGAAGAGTTGAAGGGTAAAGACCTAAAGGGACAGCGCGGACAAATGTATGGTATTTTGAGCCGAGCCCAAGGTATTGGCTTCTATAAGTTTGCTATTCCCAGAAAAAGAGGAGATAAAGATGTAGATATATCAGCTGAAGAGGAACCTGAGGAAGAGGAAGAGCCACCAGTTACACCACCGCCAGCAGGGACTCCTCCGCCAGCAGGAACTCCTCCTCCAGCACCTAAGCCAAAACCCGCAGCACCTGCGCCAGCAGGAACTGCTGAACCAGCACCTGCGCCAGCTCCAGCTCCTGCTCCAGCTCCAAGACCGGAGGCAGCACCTAGTTCTACTACCACGACAGTAAATGTTTCTAATTATTATAATAATTTTATAAAGGCCGGTACTACGGCCGTTGATGGTGCTGCTACCAATGATTTGCTTTTGAGGGGAGTGAAAAGAATGCAGGAAAATCTTGATAGCGGACTCAAAAAGATGGAGGAAAGCTTGGGTGCGAGATTTGACCAGTCAGTGGCTAATAAACTGCGAGATTCCATGACCAATTTAGTCCGGGAGATCCAGACTAATCCGCTGGCGATACAGGACAAGGACAGAGTCAGGCGCTCTTTGACTGATATTGCCTCTAATGTAAAGTCTTTGGAAAAAACTTAGCCCATTTAATTTCCTCTTTAAATTAATGCAGATTATGAATTCAAACATTTTTTCAGAATTAGTAAAAAAATATAATATTCAGGATGTGGGGACTTTTAGCCAGCTGGCACAGACGGCTCTTTCAGGCGAAGTCGAAGCAAAAAAAGTCGGCTATAGCCTGCATAAGGTTTTGAATATGGATATTGATGCTGCCATTGATTTGTCAGTGGAAATGAATCTTCTGCCGGAAAAGGATAAGGCCTCTTTGCTGGAAGAATTAAAAAGCCAGCAGGCAATGAATTTTGATTTGCAGACGGAAATAAAGGCATTGATAGCTCAGTCCGATATTTACCCGGATGAAATAATGACTGATCGCCTGGTTAAGCTGATCCTTTCATATCTGCAGGATATCCGCGATGAAATTGAATTTAAAGATTCACTTTTGAAATCTGAAAAAATCGGCGGTGTCGGACTTGGCCTGGAAGCTGTTGAAAAGCTGCTGCAAATTCTGCGTATCAAAAAAGCAGACTGGCAAAAAAGAGGAATTGATTTAAAACAGCAGACAGTCCAGCCGGTTAGCAATGTCAGTGAACAGGAAATTGATGTGGCGGCCAAGCCGAAAAAGTCTTTTGATCTTTTGGAACAGATAGCGCCAAAACAAGAAACTAATATTGAAGATTTACTTAAAGAAAGAGGACTGTCTTTGGGAAAAACAGCGGCTCCTCTTCGGCAAGCACAGCCTGACCTGGTCGAAGAAATCATGGAAGAAGAAGATTTTCTACAAAGTCAAAAAGAATTGCCGGCGCCGCAGGCAAATACTCAAGCGCCGCTGGCTTCTCCCGCCATAACCAGAGCTCCTGAGCCAATACAGCCAGTTATGCCCGTGAATCAGCCGATGGTTAAGAGAAATGAACCCAAAAGCAGGCCCCAGTTTTCAGACGTCAAGTTTGAGCCGAAATTGTATGGTCCCGTTGATGAATTAGCAGCTTTGACTTTGACTGATTTTCGCCGTTTGTCCAAAGATCCGATTCAAGCAGTTCAGAAAATTGCCGATAAGCTGGAAATATTAGAAGGCGAATCAGTGGTTAAGCGCTCTCAGGGAGTTTTAGCTCTGAAATCCAGCCCTTTATACAAGGTTTATGCGGAGATCATGAATAAATCCCTTTTGGAGGGCAAGTCTTTTGAACAGGTTATCAAGGAACGGGGGGATTTGACTTTGGTTGAATTCAAGGCAATCATGGAACTGAATAAGAGTCTTAAATATTGATGATAATTTTAAATTTTTAATTTTAAATTTAAAATTAAGCCTTTAGCCTTTATAAATTATGTCAATGCTTGGACCATTTTTGGTCCCCCAATTTATTGATATTGAAACAAAAATTATCGGCCCGGTTACCACTAGGCAGTTTTTAATTATGATGGTCTGCGCCATGATTGATTTTATATTGTATAAGACGATGAATTTTACTTATTTTATTGTATCTGCTCTTATAATTACCTTAATATTTTTATTAATCGCTTTTTTTAAAATAAATGGCATGCCGATGCATTATTTTTTTCTTAATTTGCTGCAGACTCTGAAAAAGCCTAAGATGCGAATTTGGAAAAAAGTAGAGCCCCGGGCTGTGGTCAAAGCGGAGAAGATGGAAGTGAAAAAAGAATTTATTATCAAACCGCCGCTTGTTACCTCCCGTCTTTCATCCTTAAGCTTGATCATTAATACCGGCGGTGCGTATCAGGAAGAAGAATAATTATTGAATTTTGACTTTTATAATAATATAAAATATGCCAGCTCCCGTACAAAAATATTTACAAATGGCCGAATTCCGCGATGATATAGTAATCATGCACGACGGCACCTTAAGAGCTGTTTTGATGTGCTCCAGTGTTAATTTCGCCTTGAAAGGCGAGGATGAACAAAATGCTTTGATTTCATCATATATGCAGTTTTTGAATTCCCTGGACCATCCTTTACAGATTGTAATTCAGTCGCGCAAATTAGACATTGAGGGTTATATCCGCCGTTTAAAAGAAGCGGAAAAATTGCAGCAAAATGAGCTTTTGAGGAATCAAATAGCCGGTTATATTGATTATATCGGCCAGCTGATTGAAATGAATGAAATAATGACCAAAAAGTTTTTTGTAGTAGTGCCCTTTCATCCGGCCGGTTCAAAGAAACAAAGATCTTTTTTTACTAGAGTTCAGGAAACTCTTTTTCCGGTAGAAATCATTAAAGTAAGAAAGGAAGTTTTTTCCAAATATAAGGAAGAATTAATGCTCAGGGTTAATAATATACGATCCAATCTGCAGTCTATGGGCATTGACAGCGTTGCACTGGACACTCAGGGATTGATTGAGCTGTATTATAATTGCTATAATCCGACGACCAGCCAAAATCAAAAAATTAAGGATTTAACTCAGTTTAATTTAGAAAGATAATTTATGGCACTTGATATCAGTCAATTCAATCAAGCAGCCCCCCGGTCGCCGGTACCGCTTAAAGGCAAAGGACCAAAAGAGCCGGTAAAAAGCAAGGCCGAAACAGTAACTCTGCAGGAAGAGAAAATTTATCGCCGCGGCTTAGTGGAAGTGAAGGATTTGATTGCCCCGGCATCTTTTGAAGTTAAGCCGTTTTGGATAATGCTTGGAGATCAGTTTGTGCGTACCATATTTGTGGTTAATTATCCGCGCTATATAACAGTTGGCTGGTTTACGCCAATTGTGAATTTGAGCAGGACTTTGGATGTGGCTATGTATTTTTATCCTGTCAAAGCTGATATTATCCTAAAGCAGCTAAAAAAGAGGGTCGGCAATATGGAAGCGCAATTAATGTCAGATGTTGAAAAAGGCGCACCCCGCGATCCGATTTTGGAAACCGGTATCAAAGACATTGAAAAATTAAGGGATGACCTGACTCAGGGCATTGAGCATTTTTTTCAATTTGGCCTTTATATAACGTTTTATACCAATAGCAAGGAAGAAATGGATCAGCTAACCAGTGAAATCGAGTCAATGTTGGGCGGTAAGCTGATTTATAGCCGCAAGGTTTTTTACCAGTCAGAACAGGGCTTCAATTCCACTTTGCCGCTTTGCGATGATGAATTGACGATTTCCTTTAACATGAATACGTCACCGTGCGCTTCTTCTTTTCCCTTTATTTCTTCAGAGCTAACCTCAGATGATGGTATTTTATACGGCATTAACAGACATAATAACAGCTTGGTTTTATTTGATCGTTTTTCCATGCAAAATGCCAATGCTGTGGTTTTTGCCACTTCAGGCGCCGGCAAAAGCTACGCTGTTAAATTAGAAGTTTTACGCAGCCTGATGTTGGGAACTGATGTGATTATTATTGATCCGGAAAGAGAATATTTGCACCTGACTGAAGCAGTCGGCGGCACCTTTGTCGATATTTCTTTGTCTTCAAAAAATAAAATAAATCCTTTCGATTTGCCCAGATCAATCGGCGATGCCTCCACCGAAGATATTATCCGCAGCGCGGTTATTACCTTAAAAGGCTTGTTGCGCCTAATGCTGGGCAAGCTCACCGTGGAAGAAGATTCCATTCTGGATCGGGCTTTGATCGAGACCTATGCCAGCAAAGATATTACTCCGCAATCAGATTTAGCGACAGTAGAAGTGCCGGTCATGCAGGATTTGCACAATATTTTATCTGGTATGCTGGGGGCAGAATCATTGAGTATCCGTCTGAAAAAATATACTGACGGCACTTTCTCCGGCTTGTTTAATGCCCCGACTAATGTAGATATGAACAATCAATTAGTAGCGTTTTCTGTCCGAGACTTGGAAGACGAATTAAGGCCGATAGCAATTTATACAATTGTAAATTATATCTGGAATGTTGTCAGATCCATAACAAAAAAAAGAATTATGGTTATTGACGAGGCTTGGTGGTTGATGACAAGCGAAGATTCGGCAAAATTTATTTATGCCCTGGTAAAAAGATGCCGCAAATATTATTTGGGAGTCACCACTATTACCCAGGACGTCAATGATTTTTTAAACAATCCTTATGGCAAGGCAATTGTAACCAATTCAGCCATGCAGCTATTATTGAAACAATCACCCGCTTCGATTGAAACGGTTAAACAAATTTTTGTGCTTACCGAAGGTGAAAAATATCTGCTTTTGGAGTGCGGGGTAGGGGAAGGAATTTTCTTTGCCGGACGCAAGCACGCAGCTATTCAGGTCGTTGCCTCATATGTTGAAGACCAGCTTATTACCAGTGATCCCCGTCAGCTTTTGGAGATTGAAGCTGCCAAAAGGGAATTTGAATTACAGGGGAATAAGGAGGTTGCTCCTGGAAGTAAAGTAACTCCTAAGGTAGCCGGTGTTGAAGATTTGCCTATTTAATTAAATAATATTTAAATAAATTTATGATGAGTAAAAAAATTGTTCTATTACTAATTATCATTTTAATCATAATGATTTTGGTTATTGGCGGTTATTTGGCGCTGATGATGGTTAATAAAAAGCCTCTAGTGACAAATGAAAATGCCAATATTATAAATCAGCAGGTAACTGGCAATACCAACGGGAATTCAGTAAATAATAATAACGGCAGTCCTACAAATGGTACAGCTAATATTATTCCCGAGGCTGAAAATGTTAAAAAGGGTGATAAGGAAAGTATCACCTCTTTGGTAAATGTTTTTGCCCAAAATTACGGCAGTTATAATAATCAGCTGGGTTTTGTTAATTTTGACAATATAAAGGATTATATGACAGCCAAAATGAAAGAGTGGGTTTTGGAAACATATACAAATGAAATTTCCTCTAAGCATCCGACCTCGGAATATTATGCTGTTGAGACAAAAGTATTGAATATTAATATCTCGGCTTTTGATGAAGAAAAAAATACAGCCGAAGTCCGCGTTTCTACCCAGCGCGAGGAATTTAAAAAAGACAGTGTGACATCCAATACCTTTACTCAGGAATTACTTTTGAATTTAGTTAAAGAAAACGATGTCTGGAAGGTAAGTGGAGCATATTGGCAATAGAAAAAAGTTATTAGTAATTTGTACATGAAAAATTTTAAAAATGAGTTAAAGAAGTTTAAGGAATTTGTGTTGGATTTAATTTTTCCCAAAGAGTGTATCGGCTGCGCTAAAGAGGGGGATTATTTATGTCAGCAGTGTCTTTCTCAAATAGAGCTGATCAAAGAATTTTATTGTGCACTTTGCAAAAAGCCCAGTCCTTGGGGAAAAATTTGTGAAAGTTGTGCAGCTGAAACAAAAATCGCAGCTATCTGGGTGGCAACTGATTATAATCAAAAGGTTATCCAGGAGCTGATACATCAGCTAAAATACGGTTATATCGAAGAAATTAGCGCCATCTTAAGGGAAATTCTACTTAAATATTTAAATTTAAATAACATATTGACCGAGTTTTCTTTAGAAAAAACTAAGGCAATTTTTATCCCGGTTCCGCTTCATAAAAAACGTTTGTTACTCCGGGGATTTAATCAGAGTGAATTGATTGCCCTTCAGCTAAAAGAAGCTACCGGAATTGAAGTTTCCAATATAATTGAAAGAATAAAGAACACTCAGACCCAGATAAATTTGAAAAGAAGCGAAAGACAGCAGAATGTTAAGGAAGCTTTTTGCCTAAAATCGAATTTTGATAATACTAAAAAAGCCATCTTAATAGATGACGTCATTACTACCGGCAGTACATTGAAGGAGTGCGCTCAAGCATTGTATCAGGCGGGTTTTACCGAGATTTATGGTTTAGTTATTGCCCAGCGTGAAGATTGATTAATGTGCGGAAGGGGTGGGATTTGAACCCACGGTCCCGTAAACGGGACTCCGGTTTTCAAGACCGGTACATTCAACCGCTCTGCCACCCTTCCTGAATGTCGTTATTCGTTTTCGTTTAGTTGTATAAAACAGGGGGACAAACGGAGCCCAGATACAAGTTTATGAAATAGAACCAATTAACGGTTAAAATAGATTGATGCAACTTCCACCGTTCAAACACATTGCCTCATAAACTTGTATCTGGGCGGAGAGGGGGAGATTCGAACTCCCGCGCCGGAAAAAACTCCGACCTACAGGTTTAGCAAACCCGCCCCTTCAGCCTCTTGGGTACCTCTCCAAAAGCCCTATTATGTATAGTATTTTAGCTTATTTTCTGCAATTAGTCAAACTTTAGGGACATTTGTTTGTTTATCTAATGAAATAATTGTATAATGCTTATATATGGCAACAAACTCAGAAAATCAAAATCAAGAAAATAATTACGGGAAAGTCTTTTTCCGCTGGAAAATTCCTGAATTTACCGAGCATCAAAGGAGCAATCTTTGGTACTTAATTATGATTATTTTAGCCGTGATCGTTGTTGTTTACTGTATTGTGATTACGAATTATTTCTTTGCGCTGATAGTTATTTTGGCTACGTTTATTGTTTTTTTAAGGAAATACGAGCCGCCCAAAGATATCATTTTCCAGATTACCGAGGATGGGATCGTGCTTGGCGGCCAGTTCTTTGAGTATGATAAATTTTCCGGTTTTTATATTCTTTACAGCCCGCCCGTTAAAAAGATATATTTTAAATTAAAAGGACTATCTCCCGATGATTTGTCCATCCCGTTAGATAATAATAATCCTTTACCGATCAGAGAAAAATTATTGGAATATTTGGATGAGGATTTAAATAAACAACACCAGACAATAAGTGATATTTTGGAGACCTTATTAAAGTTGTAAAATTTTTAGAAATATTCTATACTTGAGAGGGAGATATTTTTGTCTCCCTTTTAAAATAGTTTTTCGTTATTCGGTCTGGATATTCGTTACGCTAATTGGGTATCGTAAAATAAAAATATATTCCAAAAATTTAAACTACTAACTGTAACTTTAAACTTTGCACTTTGAATTTTCAACTTAGTAGGTCCTCGTAGTTTCCGCCAAAGGCAGCCTGCCCGCCCCTGGCGGGCAATGGAGTACACACAAATTAAATAAGTCCTCGTAGTTCAATGGATAGAACACAAGATTGCGGATCTTGTGATCTAGGTTCGATTCCTAGCGGGGGCACTTGAAGTGTAAAGTTTAAAGTGCAAAGTTTAAAGTTATGTGAGAAAGACGGAAATTTAGGGATTTCTGTCTTTTTATTTTGTTGAAAAGTTTGGGTTAATAGGCTATTATTAATACATATTATCAATAAAATCAATAATTTATCATAATGTTTTCATTAAATACACCGATTGAACTTTTGACCCGAGTGGGCAAGACAACTGCATCGCGCCTTAAAAATCTGGGGATCGCAACTGTTTTTGATTTGCTCTATAATTTCCCATTCCGCTATGAAGATTATAGCAAAATAGTAAATATCAGGGATTTAAAGCCTGGAGAGGCAGTGACGATTAAAGGGAAAATTGTTTTGATTGAAAATCGTCGCGCTCATCGCCGCCGCATGACAATTACCGAAGCGCTAATCGAAGATGATACCGGCTCAATTAAGGTAATTTGGTTTAACCAGCCTTTTTTAACTAAAAATTTGAAGCCGGGTGATGATATTTTTATTTCCGGTACTCCTGAAATTGAGCGACTCACTTTACAGTTTGTTTCGCCTGCTTATGAACGGTCGACGCAATTTGACAGCCTTAATACTGCCAAAATCGTGCCGATTTATTCGCTGACTGCAAATTTGACGCAAAAGCAAATCCGTTTTTTGCTGAGTCAGGCTTTACGCTCAGTTAATTTAGTGGAAGATTGGATGCCTCCTGAAATAAGGGAAAAAAATAATTTAATGCCCTTGCCCCAGGCTTTAAGCCAGATACATTTTCCCAATAATCAAGAACAGATGGCTTTAGCCCGCAGGCGTTTAAAATTTGACGAACTTTTTTTGATTCAAGTTAGCAGTCAGATTTTACGCCAATTTTTAGCTCAGGCAAAAGCTCCCCAGATTCAATTTAAAGAGAAAGAAATTAAAAGTTTTGTCAGCTCTTTGCCGTTTACTCTGACCAATGATCAAAAAAAAGCCAGCTGGCAAATACTTTTGGACCTGGAGAAATCTTCTCCGGCCAACAGGCTGATTGAAGGAGATGTCGGCTCTGGTAAAACCATGGTCGCCTTAATTGCGTTATTAAATACGGCGCTAAATAATTATCAGGGCGTATTAATGGCGCCGACTGAAATTTTGGCTGTCCAGCATTTTAAATCAATATCTTCTTTCCTAAAACCTTTTGGCTTTAAAATTGCTCTTTTGACCGGCAATGAAAAAAACATTTTTGGACAGGATAAAATGAAGAAGCAGGATGTATTAAAATTAATAAAAACAGGGGAAATCAATATCATTATTGGCACCCATGCCTTAATTCAGGATGAGGTGGATTACCAAAATTTGGGGCTGGTAATCGTGGATGAACAGCATCGCTTTGGCGTGGAACAAAGGAAAAAGCTGAAAGATAAAAATAGAAACGGTTTAACGCCGCATTTTATTTCCATGACAGCTACGCCAATTCCGCGTTCTTTGGCTTTAGTTTTATATGGGGATTTGGATTTGTCTCTGATCAAAGAAATGCCCAAGGGCCGTAAAAGAATTATTACTAAATTAATTGAAGAAGCCAATCGTCAGCAGGCATATCAGTTTATCAGGCAGGAAATAAATCAAGGCCGTCAGGTTTTTGTTATTTGTCCTCTGATTGATGAATCTGACAAATTAGGCGTCAAATCAGTTACGGCTGAATTCAAAAAACTTGCGGAACATGTTTTCCCAGATTTTAGGATCGGCTTATTGCACGGCAAATTAAAATCAGCCGAGAAGGAAAAGGTAATGAATGATTTTAAAAATAATGAAATTAATATTTTGGTTTCAACTTCAGTGGTGGAAGTCGGTATTGATGTGCCTAATGCCAGTATAATGATGATTGAAGGAGCCGACCGTTTTGGTTTAGCCCAGCTCCATCAGTTTCGCGGCCGGGTAGGCAGGGGAGAGTATCAGTCATATTGTTTTTTATTTTCTGAAAATTTTAGTCAAAAAACGAGAGAAAGATTAAGCGCCCTGGTAAAATCAAGCGACGGCTTTGCCTTAGCTGAATATGACCTGAAATTCCGCGGTCCAGGCGAGGTTTTTGGCACCAGACAGTCGGGTTTGCCGGAATTAAACATTGCCAGTTTTAATGATTTGGAGCTTATAAATCTGGCTAAAGCTGAAGCGCATAATTTCTTTGAGCATTATAGCCTTGCTGATTTTCCTCTATTAAAAAATAAAATTGAACAAAGCAAAATGATCAATCATCTGGAATAAAAAAGACCATTGACATTTATTAGGTTTTCGTATAGCATAAAAAGGTGATTCCATTTTTTTTAATCAAGACAAGGGAGGAAGATCATGGCTGAAGCTGGAAAGACAGGCGGTATTTGCGTTAAAGCTCAAAACGGTCTAAGAAAACGTGAAGTTGAGAAGTTCTGGCGGATTTTAAAGGAGAAAAAAGAAAAGTTGGAAGCCTCTTTGTCAGCGCCAATGCAAAGTGCCGGATGCCATAGTGAACTTTGCGATCAGGCCGATAGCAACAGGTTTTTGGAGGAGGAGGTACGTACCCGCAATTGGAATGGCAGAGAGCTTGGCAAGGTCAATGCGGCTATTAGTCGCATCATAGAAGGAACCTTTAATCAATGTATTGGTCCGGATGAGTTTCATTTGGATAATGAAGATTGTGACGGCCGAGTCGGGATCAATCAACTCGAGGCCAGCGCGATAGGTCAGCTATGCAATCATTGTCTGGCTGAACTTCAGGAACGTAGAAAAAGCAGAGAAAAGAAAAAACCCGTGGCCAGAATGTTTGACTAGGGGATACCTTAACAGGAGGGGTCGGACGGACAAACTAGTTTTGTCCGCCTTTTTTATTTGAAAAGTTGTATGAGGTTATATGATGTTTTATGAAGTTGTATGAGGTTGTGTAATTTTATTTTTTAAATAATCAATAATCAAACTACAATCATCAAACAAATTCAAATATCAAAATGCTAAATTCTAATTTGTTTATATGATTCGGTATTATAATTTAGTTATTGTTTGATGATTGATAATTGTTGATTGGGTGTTATTCCGTCGAAATAAAGGGATTTTTTTAATATAGTGGTGGGAACGGGGCTCCGCACCGAAGCTTCGGAGCGGAGCCCCGTCTTGTCCCCCCCGAAGTGAGGTATAAGGTCGCCTTTTGTGCTATAATTAAACCAATAACAATATAATTGATCTCTATGAAAACTTATACCAAAACAACATCAAGCATTGATATTCAGCTGGCAATTGCGACAGCTGTTTTGCTCGGAGTAAGCGCTTTGGCTTTTGCTATTATTCCGGCAATGCAAAAGCCTAAAAAGACAGTTGAAACCGCAACCAAGCCTCAACCGGTCGCAACTCAACCTGCTGAAATTCCTGCTGATGGAATCGGCAGGGGCTTTGCCAATCCCGCGGCAGTCCATTGCAAAGAACTGGGTTATTCCTATGAAATCAGGGAAAATGAAAATGGCCAATATGGCGTCTGTATTTTTCCGGACAAAGTGGAATGCGAGGAATGGAAATTTCTCCAGGGATATTGCGGCAAAGAGCATTCATACTGCGCCCAAAAAGGCTATGACTTGAAAATAAAAACTGACGGCAAAAATCCTTTTTCCCGGGAATACGCGGTTTGCGTGGATAAAAAAGGTCAGGAAGTCGGATCAGTCGTTGATTTAATGGATTTATATAAAAAGTCCGCGACCAGCTGCAATTTGGACAAGACTTGCAGCAAATTTCCTTGCGGCAAAGGCAAGGCGTTTGTCTGCAGCAAGCCTGGAAGTGCCGCTGAAAAAACTTTGTGTGTCGCTGAAGAAGCAGTCAAAGCTCTTCTTGACCAGGGAGGCTATTGCGGACCGTGCGGGGAGGTAAACAATATATCTAAAACAGAACCATCAGTGTCTATGCAAACAGAATCTATAGATAAGCAGATACAGGCTGCTTTGTTATCTCACACCGCACAAGCACAAACTGTGGAAATGACCACTTTAGGCGATTCAGGATCACTTCCCACATCCTTTGACTGGAGAGATTACAATGGTGCCAATTGGATGACTTCTGTAAAAAATCAGGGGAGTTGTGGCAGTTGCTGGGCATTTGGAACTGTGGGTGCTACGGAGGCAGTTGCCAATATTGATGCCAATAATCCTGACCTTGATTTGGATCTTTCAGAAGAATATCTGGTTTCTGATTGTTCTAATGCCGGAAATTGTTGCGGAGGATGGTCTGGGGGTGCTCTGACATTTATTAAGGACTTCGGGATACCTGATGAAGCTTGCATGCCTTATATAGATGGATCTGGGTGCATGTGCGGCAATTCATGTAAGCCTGACAGCACCACTTGCAATTATAGAGCTAATAATTCATGCAGTGATGCTACTTGTAGTGACCGTTGCGCTAACTGGCAAAGCAGGGTAGTAAAAATAAATCAGTGGTTATCTTTGCCTCCTGATTCTGCAATTATTAAACAATATCTTATTAACTACGGGCCTCTTAGCGTAACTTTTTCTTGGGATCTTAACGGCACTTTTGATTCTAATGGCATATTTAGATGTTCATTTGATCCCCCCATGGCAAACCATGCTGTAGTCCTAGTAGGGTATAATGACGAAAAAGGCTATTGGATATTAAAGAACAGTTGGGGCGCAGATGCTGGTAGTCATGATAACGGTTATTTAAAAATTGATTATGGCAGCTGCGGTATGGAATTTGGCGCGATTGTTGTAATGAAATCAAAATCAATTACTCCACAAACCATATCAATATCTGACTGCGAGGAATTGCAAGCCATTAATAATTTCCCCATCCATAATAATTATGTATTAACCAATGATATTGACTGTTCTGATACAGTAAATTGGAACAACGGCGCGGGGTTTGAACCGATTGGAACCGAAGGAACGCCGTTTTCAGGAACATTTGACGGACAAAATCATATTATCAAAGGATTATATGTAAACAGGCCGGATTCTAATTTTAAAAAGCCCATTGGTTTATTTGGTAAGACATCCGCTTACGGATTAGGCGGAAGGGTTATTATAAAAAATGTCGGCTTGGAAGATGTAGATATTACAGGTGACACATATGCGGGGGGAATAGTAGGCAAAAATGATGCTGATATATCAAATTCTTATGCGACAGGGGATGTTAATTGTAATCAATATTGCGGTGGATTATTGGGAGAAAATCAATATGAGGGACAAATTTCAAATTCTTACTCCAGAGTTTTTGTTAAGTCAACATCCTTGACTCCTACGATAGGAGGTTTAGCAGGAATGAATTTCGGTTTAATTTCCAATTCCTATGTCGCCGGAAAAATAGAAGCCACTCCTGATTGGTTTAATGTAGCGGGAGTCGTAGCTGGTGGCCTACCTGAAAGTTGCCAAAATAGCTTCTGGGACACTGAAATATCCGGCATATCAAGGGACATATGCCCTTCCGGCACCACGGGCAAGACAACTGCGGAGATGAAAAGTATAGAAACATTCACTTCTCTTGCGACAGCTGGCCTGACAACGCCTTGGGATTTTGTTTCTAATCCGTACGATGACAACGCCAATGAAAATATTTGGGATATTCGTGATTCTATTAATAATGGTTATCCTTATTTTAGTCAGGGCGACCTTAAGTGCGGGGATTCTAACTGCGACGGTGTACCTGGAGGTCTGTGCGGATGCCCGGCAATATGCTACCAAAGCGCTGATTTAAAACTCACAGGCAATGACGGCAGAGAATATCAGGTAGTAGCGGCAGGCATTTTGGAAAATGACCCCCTTACGGTGAATGTTCCGACAGATTCTGACGGAGGAGCTGTAAGTAATCACCGGGGAACATTAAATATGGCAGTGGACGGGTGCGGAAAAATGGATCAGACAGATTCTTGCATTGGCAACATACTTACGGAAGGCGCTTTAGGATCATCACTCCTTAATAAAGCTAATATCGGCCAAATCATAAGGCTCATGATATCACTCCAAACCGCATACAAGGCGGATACACCCCTAAGATCCGAACTCATCCAAAGTAAATGCTTAGATGAGAATAATTGTGACTTTTTCAGGGATCATGTCGGACTTTTGCTGGGCATAGCAACGAAATCTGATAAAATAATAAACAAGACAGCGCCTGATTTGGGCATATGCGAACTTGGCAGGGCGGTGTGGCTGAATGACTGCAAGAGCAATGCGGACTGCAGGCCGATAGGAGATCAGTTAATCTGTAAATTAGACCCGGAAGGAAACATGAGGGAATATACCAGAACAATCACCCAGAGCATCTGCCAATCAAAAAAGTGCGCGGAAACATCAATAGATTCAATGGGGCAAATATGCAGAGAATGCAGTGATGTGAGTACGCATAAATGCTCCCAGACCCAGGGAGCTTCCTGCGGGGATTTATATGACGGTGAGGAATGGAATGGCGACAGCTCATACACACAAACCTGGAACGGTTCGGAATGGCTGCCTGTATATGTAAAAAATTATAATGCTACAACCGCGGGCTCCTGCAATTTTAAATGCAAGATGAACTATGAGTACAATGCCTCTGCAAAAAAGTGTGAGGCTCTGACCAGGACAATCTCCTGCGGCGCTTTGAATACCGGTCAGCAATGGAACGGCGAAAGTTCTTATACTCAAGCCTGGTCCGGCACGAAATGGCAGCCTGTATATGTAAAAAATTATAATTTAAGTATGGGCACATGCAACTTTTTATGCGCGCCAGGCTATGGAATGAATACAGTATCAGGGCAATGCCAATGTTCTCGAACAGCAACAGCAGTAACACTTAATCCCGCTATCAGTGAAACGGGGAACCGTCTAATTAGATCCAAAGATAGCTCCTCTATTATCATCGGTAGGACTGCCGCGCAAATAGTTGCCGATTGTAATCAAAATACTGTTTTAACGCAGTTAGCTTTAAAGTTAAACGGTACATTAATTGGCAGTGAGCCTGGTCAAATCGGAGACAATACTGTAGAGGTTAAAATTTATAAAGATTCAGTGGCTCCTGAAAATTTAATGGGTACCGGATATTTCCCTAATGTTACTTACGGAGGCAGTGATTTTTCCTATATTAACTTAACGGCAAATAACGGATTAACTGTTGGCTCTCCGTTAAATATATTAGTTGTCGCAGATGTAAGGGATACAGATTTCCTAAGCCCATGTTGCGCTAGAACTTTGAGAACCTATATATACAGCTGGGGAGCGTCTAATGGACAGGAAAACCGGGGTTATACGGGAGAATACTTAATAGGCAATTTAACTTTTAGATAATTTGGAAGTATCGGATAAGATAAAAAAAGAACCCTGCGGGGTTCTTTTTTTGTTCTTTGTATTATTTCATTGACACAAAAGTATTGTTTTTGATATAGTAGCGCCAAAGCTTATGCTTATAATGCCCGGCATAGTCAATGTTGACGCGTTTGGCGCTTTGGATTTGAGAGGGCTTGATTTTTTCTTTAGGATTTTCAGCCAAGTAGAGAAGTTTGCTGGTGATTAGATTATGGCCGTTTAGCTTTTTATCAATCTTAAAGGCTTGGCAGAGTTTGGCGGGACCGTTGGTTAGATTAGGGATTGGGCATTGGGCATTAGGCATTGGGACTATAAGTTTTTTATTTAGATGACGGTTTTTTTGCATTTGAGAAATTCCCGAGATGGGTTCGACGGCGCGGATTAGGATGGCGGCAGGGAAATCCTTGGCTTCCGTAACAATATTGAAGCAATAATACATTCCATAAATCAGATAAATATAAGCCAATCCGGCATGCTCAAACATCATCTGTGTTCGGGCTGTTTTACCGCGGGAGGCGTGTGAAGCTAGGTCATTTGGGCCAAAATAGGCCTCTGTTTCAACGATCTTGCCAATTAAGGTGTATTTGCCCTGCTTACGCATCAAATACTTACCCAGCAAATCCCGGGCAAACTCAAAAGTATTTTGCTGATAAAATTTAGGATTTAATCTTCGATAAGCCGGCATAGCATACTAAATAAAAAGACCCCGCGCTAAGGGGTATAATTAAGTATTAAATTCGGGAGTTAATATAATTTATTGTCAGCGCTAACATGCAGTTTGTTTCTTAGTTAATAGCTTTAATCGCCTCTTCAAGATTTTTTACTACAATCAGTTCTTTACGTTCCAGCTTGATTTTGCTGTTCGGAATCAAAATCTTTTTAAAATTCATTTTCAGGGATTCTTCGACTCTTTTTTCCAGCTGATATACTGGCCTGATTTCACCGCCCAGACCGACTTCACCAATGATTGAAGTTCTGTCCGGAATAATTATATTTTTTAGGGAAGAAACAATTGCCAGGCAAACTGCTAAATCTGCGCCGGTTTCAGTTATTTTCAAGCCGCCGGTGATATTCAAAAAGACATCTTGATTTAAAAGCGGTACTTGAGTGCGTTTAATCAAAACCGCGATCAGCATTTGCAGGCGGTTTAAATCATAACCCGCACTTTTTCTTTGCGGATAGCCAAACATGGTTTTGGTTACCAGCGCTTGGACTTCAATCAAAAACGGCCGGCTGCCTTCCATTACACAGGTTAAGGCTGAGCCTGATGCTGGTTCCTGATTCTGCGGTAAAAATAATTCGGAGGGATTTTTTACTTCTTCCAGCCCGTTATTGGTCATGCTGAAAATACCTATTTCCTGAGTTGAGCCAAAGCGGTTTTTTGCGCAGCGTAAAAGTCTAAAGTCATTGCCGGTCGACGCTTCTAAATATAAGACGGCATCAACTAAATGTTCTAAAGATTTGGGTCCTGCGACTTGGCCGTCTTTAGTAACATGACCGATTAATAAAATTGAGATATTATACTTTTTGGCGATTTCTAAAAGTTTGACAGTACAAATGCGTACCTGATTAATTGAGCCGGCTTCAGACGGCAATTCGGTGGAATATAAAGTTTGAATCGAGTCAATGATAATCAGGTTCGGTTTTTCTTCAAGGGCAAAGCCTACTATTTTTTCTATATTGTTTTCCGCTAAAAATTTTAAATTGGCGAAATTAAGATTAAGCCTGTCCACCCGCATCTTAATTTGGCTGGCTGATTCTTCTCCGGAAACATATAGAATATGGGCTTTGAGCTGTTGGCAGATTTGCAGGACAATGGTTGATTTGCCGATTCCCGGCTCGCCTCCGAGTAAAAGCAAGCTGCCGCTGACAATCCCTCCGCCCAGTACCCGATCGAATTCGTCAAAGCCGGTAATTAGCCGTTCAAATTTTGTAGTTTGCGCTATATTAAAGTCAACTAATTGCGAGGTATCCACTTTGATATGAGTCATTTGGATTTTTTCATTTTCCGTTTCTTCTGATATTGTGCCCCAGGCGCCGCAAGTCAAACAACGCCCAGTCCATTTTGGATGCTGGGCGCCGCATTTTGTGCAGCTGAAAATTGTTTGAGGTTGTTTAGACATAATTTAGAGAGCGCTGGAAACAGGACTTTTATAATATTGCTCTATTTTGTGGCCTCTTTGCCAGTAGTCATAAAAAGTGCCGATTATAATGACAGTAAAAATGATTATAACAACAAGGGAAAAAACTATAAAATAGAAAAAATCCATCTTCGGTGATCGTGGTAAGGAGAATTTTGCCATAAAGTTACTTTAATTTAATTTCTTTGATGTTGCCTGTGCCTTTTTCATACCAATATAATTTGCTCTGGTCGCTTGAGACAAAGAGTTTTTCCACGGTGGTATTGAAAATCGGGCGGGCAATCATCGTCTTATTAGTAGTTGTTAAATTAATGCGGAAAAAGTCATCCGGAGTATTATCTGCCAGTGAAGGAATATAACCGGTGCCCATTTCCATTGTCCGTGGCACTGCGCAATAAACAATTGTTTCCGTGGCAAATGTGCATTTGGAGGCCCAGGTATTCAGTCCCAAATCACGTCGTCCGGCGCCCAGGCTGGCAGTATCACTTATGACAAACCATAAAAGAGGTTTAAAGTCAGAACGGGAATTAAATACGCTATAAAGTAAAAGATTGCCGCTAGGCGAGTAAAGAAAGCTTGGGTTACGTCCTTCGACTCTGATGCTGGCAAAATTTTCATCATTAAAGCCGATAGGGTAAATTTCTGAACGGCTGGCATCCATGCCCTCGCGATATAAAGCTACGTATTTATTATTCGGGCTCCAATCAACATACAAATCGCTGTCTTTTTCACCAATGGCCTGGATTTCGGTAAAATCACTGCCATTGCTATTGGCTATGGATATATAGCGTTCTTCCGGATCAAGCATTATATTTTTAAAAGCAAGCTTATTGCCATCAGGAGAAAAAGAGAAATCTTTCCATTGGCTGGGTAAAGTCACTGATAGATTGGTATTAAAATCAAAAACCACATTACCGCCGTCAGGATATTCAAAGACTGCTTTAGCCATATTATTTGACCAGGTGGCTTTTTCAACATTATTGAACTGGTTTTCGTTAAATTTTTCCTTAGCGCCTGTTTCTGTTATAAGTTTATAAATGAATCCGTCTGTTTTGTCATAATAAACCAAATCACGGCCATTGGCAGCTAAGGTCGGGGAAGAAACAAATCTTGTTTCCAGGGTAGTGTAATCAGTCAATCCGCCATTCGCAAACGGGGAGATGGTGGGACCCACTTCGCCGGTTACCGGCGGCAGTGCCGGCAATATTTGCTCGTTAATAGGCGCTACATTTTCATTCCCGTTTAAATTTGTTATTGGCGGCTTTTCATTAGCATTGGGAAAATTGGCATTATTGACAGGGGTTACAATATTTTGGAAGGGCAGGGGAATAATTTCCCGGAAAAAAAGCCAATAAATTAAAAAGCCCAGGAATAAAACTAATAAGACAAAGCCGATGATTAATAAATACTTTTTTAATTTGTCAGACATAATTTAAATAATTAATATATTTTTATTATTTAAGATTTCATATAACATTAGGCGAAAATTATAGGATATGCGTTATCCAGCTATAATGTTCCAATACATAATAAACTAGATAGATAAATCCGCCTATTATCAGACTAATAATTAAATCAAGAGTAAACAGCGCTATTATTTCTAACCATTCGGATCCGGCTGCAAGGATTCCTGCCATGGGATTATTTTCGTTCTTCTCACCAAGTACTTGTGCAGCCATTTGGCTCGTTGCTTTTTTGGTAATAGTTACCTCCTCGCCAAATTTACAAAACCAGTTGCTGTAAGCAATATATTTTCCGATAAAATGGAAATTTGTATAAAGAAGGGGTAACACATAGTAGAAAGTAGTCCAAGACCAAATTAACGCTTTAGCCGATGCCAGTTGCCAGCCAATATCCAGAGGACTTTTCGCTGCTTCTGCGCCCTGACTTTCTTCGCCTTTGCCTTCTTTTTCTTCCTCTTTTTTTTCCGCTATAGCAGCCAAACGCTGCTCTCTTGATAAATCTCTTTCTGCTTCTTTTTCTTCTTCTTCTGATTCTATCTTTTCAGTTATTTCCTCTGCTGCACCTTGCCTTTCCGTTGGCGCTGGTTGTCCTTCTGCTGGTGTTTCTTTTTGCATCGGGGCTTGTTCTGGTGTTTCAGGTTCCTCATCTTGCTTCTCCTTTTCTTCTTTTTTTGTTTCGCCTTCTGCTCCTTCTTCATCTTGAGTTAATGGTTGATAAGGAGCTGTATTCTCTTCGTTTTCTTCTTCTTCTGGTTCTGTCTCGGGTTCTGCTGCTGCATTTTCTTCAGCTTCCTCAGGTTGAGGGGCTTTTTGTAAAGTATCAGCTTCTAGGTTTTCTGGCTGCTGTGGCTGTTTTTGGCCCAATAAAGTTTCAGCCGGTATGTTGTTATTTTGATTTGCGGGCGTAGTTTTAGAGCCTTCAGGTGCTTGAGCTTGGTTACCGGGCGCTGATTTTTTTGCTTGTCCGGCAGCTTGCCGGGCATCTTTTGGGGGAATATTTTTTTTCTTATTTTTTGCACCGGGTGCCTGTTGCGCCTGTGGTTGCGGTGTTTCTGCTTCTGTATCTTCAGCAGAGGTAGTGGCGTTTTCTTCCCGAAGCTGTCTTGCACCCGCCTTTTTTCCATTTTCAGATTCTGAATTTAAATCTTGGGCAATAGACGATAGCTTTTTTTGCAGATTAGCGACCTGGCGGTTATATTTTTTGTTTTTAACCGAATCTTTTTTTAACTTAAGCTCTCTGGCTACTTGGCCAGCTAAGTCATTGGGTATTATCGGTTGGGTGTTTAGAGCCGCCATTGCCAAAAGTTAGAAATTAATTTTTAATTTTAATATTTTCGTAAAGAGTAAAAACGTAGATGAAAGTTACTAAAAAAAGAAGGAAAATACCGGCTAATTCAAAGACTTGGCCGACCCAGGGAATATTTATAAATAAGGTGGCAATGTAGTTTAAGGCAATCAGAATAACGATTAAAATAAGCAATTTGCTAAGAATGCCCCAAAGGTTGCCTGAAGCCATATCCATTGATTGTTTGAGCGCATGGTAAACTTTTTCCTTTTTTTCAATCAAAATAAAAGGGCTGAACATAACATACGCGGTAAAAAATAATATCAGTAAGATACCGGTAATTAGAGATACTATGGCGAGAATAAAGTTTTCAATGGCAAATAATAGCAGCGCGGCATAGATGGGCAGGCAAAAAAGTAAAAACAAGATGTTAATTACTATGCTTAATCCTAAGAATTTCCAGAAGTAATCTTTTACATGGCCGACTAGATTTGCAAGTTTGAGCTCCGGCTCGAAGAACACCTTAATTACTATTATTTGCACAATGGAAGATAAAATCAGCACTAAAAGGTAATTAATAACCAGAAAAGTAAAGCGCACGGCCAAAAATGTGCTTAGTGATGACTTGGACATAATAAAATAGTAGAGGCCGAAAAAGATCGTCAAAATGATTGCGGCAAAAATAGCCGTAAATAGCGTGGCAAAAACCAAATTAGGGGAGTGTTTTTTTGTGTTTTCTTTAAAATCTTTAAAGAATTTGAGAAGAGATGTTTTTTGGGGCATGGGAATTGAAATAAATTTTTAGTTTATAATATTCAATTTATAATTTTTAAGCCATGGATCTCAACTGGGCGATACGATCCTCCAGCGGGGGATGAGTAGAAAATAAATTGGAAAATAGTTTTCTTGTCTGGCCAAAGGGGTTGGCTATATATAGATGAGCGGTTGCATTATTAGCGCGGATTAGCGGGTTAATATTTTCCTGCCCGATTTTTTCCAAAGCATTAGCTAAGCCCTGAGGGTAACGGGTTAAAAGCGATCCTGTGGCATCAGCTAAATATTCCCGTCGGCGTGAAATTGCTAATTGAATAATTTTAGCGATTAGCGGGGAAAGGATGGCCAGCGCGATGCCGGCGATTAAAAATATTATGCCCAGATTCCCTTTATCCCGGTTGCTTCTATTCCATAAAAAGCCGTGCATTAGCCAGTCTGCGAGCAGGGCAATAATGCCGACCAGGACGATTATTACCATCATGAAGCGGATGTCATAATTTTTAATATGCGCTAATTCATGGGCAATAACGCCTTCCAATTCTAAATTTTCTAATTTATTAATTGCGCCCTGGGTAACGGCAAGCGAAGCATGCTGCGGATCGCGGCCAGTAGCAAAGGCATTAATATTGGGATCATAAATAATATATACCTTGGGTATTGGCAACCCGGCAGTGATGCATAAATTTTCCACCAAACGATAAACATAGGGATTATCCTCTTTGGCTATTTCTTTGGCGCCGGCAGTTGTTAAGGCGATCTTGTCGCCAGCATAATAGCTGGTTGCTGCCATGGCCAGAGAAATAATTGCCGCTAAAAAAATGCCCCCAGAGCCCATCTCACTTAAATAGCTGAAAAGCCAGCCCAACCCTAATACAAAAATAATAAACAATACCATTAGTATGGCGGTCTTTCTCTTATTGGAATCGATTTGTTGGTACATAGGATACCTGTCTGCCCTGCCTACCATCAGGCAGGCGTCAGGCAGGCTAATATGCGAATATTCTACTAATCTATGAATATTGATAATTATAGATTAGTAGCTAATTAGCAATTAGTAATTTTAGAATTTGACTTGAGGGGCTGCTTTTTCACCTTCTTCAGCCTGGAAAAAATCGTATTTTTTAAAACCTAACAAACTGGCGACTAAAGTATTGGGGAAAACTTGAATTTTAGTATTGAAATCACGGACATTGCCATTGTAGAAACGGCGAGAGGCCTGGATTTTATTTTCTGTGTCGCTTAATTCATCCTGTAACTGTAAAAAATTAGTTGAGGCTTTTAATTCAGGATATGATTCAGCTACGGCAAATAATGATTTTAAAGTTTGTGATAACATGCCTTCAGCTTTGCCTTTTTCATCAATTGATTTTGCCTGCATAGCCTGAGAACGGGCTTCTGTTACTTTGGTAAATACCTGATTTTCATGCCCGGCATAACCTTTAACAGTTTCCACTAAATTTGGAATCAGGTCATAGCGGCGCTTTAATTGTACATCAATATCTGACCAAGCTTCATCCACGCGGTTTCGGCTTTTGATTAAATCATTGTAGACGGCAATTAACCAGACAATTAATATGGCAACTACAATGAGTACTATCCCCAAAATTTCCATAGTTTTTTTGCTTAAATTAATTAAATTTAATATACTTAAGTTATAAATTAGGCTTATTTTAATACGCTACGAAATTCAGCATACGGCTAGCTGAATATCTGTACTAATTATAGTATAGAAAACGGCCTAATGTCAAAAGAAATTTTAATTTTATTCAATCTAATATCCACCCCTAGTCATAGGAGTGCTAAAAAAGGAGAAGCCTATTATGAAATTTAGGCAAAAATTAGGTAAAAAACTCAATATTTTAGTGCTCTTGATTGTTTCGGTGTTAATATTAATGGCGCCCAGTACAAATTGTCAGGGAAAAGGCGCTGATCAGCCCCAGAATATTAACTTGTTTTTATCAACAGACCAGGTGTTTGAAAATGTATATTGGGCTAGCGGACAAAACATCAATCTTAATAGCCAGATGAAAGACGATGTCTATTTGGCGGGTGCCAATGTGGTTGTTTCCGGTCCGATTGACGGGGATTTAATGGTCGCTGGTTCGAGCGTGGTTATTAATTCAGTAATTAAGGGGGATTTAAGAGTAGCCGGTGCGACAGTCACAATTAACGGCAAAATTGAAGGTAACCTGACAGCCTTGGGTGGAACTATTACTATAAATAAGGATGCTGAAATCGGTAAAAGCGCCATTATCTTAGGCGGCAATGTAGATGAATTCGGTAAAATTAAGAAAAATTTATATTGCGCCGCAGGTAATCTGTTAATTAACAATGAAATTACAGGCAGTGCCTATATTGGAATTGACGCTGAAGGCTCTCTGACTTTACTGCCAAGCGCGATTATTAACGGTAATTTTGAATATACCGCGCCTTTTCAGGCTGAAATACAGGCCGGGGCACAGATTAAAGGCGAAGAAAAATTCACGCAATTAAAAATTGAAACACCTCAGCCGGCTGCACCGAACTATATGCTGAGATTAATTTTCTGGCTGGCGGGTTTATTGGGTGCAATTGTTGTCGGCTTGGTAATGGTATTTATTTTTAAGAATTTTGTCGGCAAGATAAAAATGGAATTAGAGAAAAATATTATTTTGAATATCTTAAAAGGTTTTGTTTATCTAATCGTTATTCCGATTGCATTAATGATTTTAGCCGTGACATTTATCGGTTTTCCGCTTAGTATGATTTTAGGCGGCTTATATCTGACAGCCATTTATCTGTGCCGTATTTTTATCGGCGTTTATATCGGTGAAAAAGTGTTAAAGAAAATCTTCCGACAAAATGCTCCGGCTGCAGTCTGGTCAATGATAATTGGTTTATTAATTATCTATTTGATATGTTCAATTCCTCTTTTAGGCTGGTTTGTTAAACTGGCTATTGTTTTGTGGGGATTGGGGACTTTGCTGTCGGTTTTAAAAAAAGAATTAAAACTTGAAAATTAATTAAATTGAAGCCCGAGCCGCGAAGCGGCTTCCCGCTCCGCGGGAAAGTCTGAAGTCCTAACTTTAGACTTTATACTTTATACTTTAGACTTAAAAAATATGATCAACCCTTCAATATTCAAGGCTTATGACGTGCGCGGTATTTATCCGACAGATATTGATGAAGATGCGGTTTATAAAATCGCTCAGGCATACGTCAAATTTGTAAAACCTAAAGGTCCGATTGCCTTAGGTAAAGACGTACGTTTGTCTTCGCCCAGTTTATGGCAATCAGCAGCCAAGGGGCTGACAGATGCTGGAATTGATGTTATTGATATCGGCACAATTTCTACGGACATGCTTTATTTCAGTGTGGCAAAATACGGTTACAGCGGGGGTATGACCATTTCCGCTTCTCACAATCCCAAAGAATACAACGGAATAAAATTTGTCAGGGAAAAGGCGATTGCTATTTCCGGTGATACCGGCATTATGGAAATGCGTGATCAGGCTTTGAAAGAGGAACAAATAATTGAACCGGAAAAGGGGGAAGTAACTAAAAAAGAAATTTTAGCTGATTATGTCAAGCATTGTCTGAGTTTTATTGATCCCAAGGCAATCAAGCCCATGAAAATTGTGGCCAATGCCAATTTTGGCATGGCAGGGGTGGCAGTAAATAAGATTTTAGAATTCTTACCGATTGAAATCGTGCCTTTGGATTTTGAGCCCAATGGAAATTTTCCCAAAGGACGGCCTGACCCCATGATTCTTGAAAGACGTATAGAAACTGAGGCATTAGTCAAATCAGAAAAGGCTGATTTGGGTGTGGCCTGGGATGCTGATGCTGACCGCTGTTTTATTTTTGATGAAAACGGAGATTTTGTTGACGGCTATTATCTGACTGCGATTTTAGCCCAGATAATGCTGGAAAAATTCGGCAAAGAATCTAAGAAAATTATTTATGACCCCCGTTTAACCTGGGCGGTGGAAGATACTGTCAAAAAATTTAAAGGCCAAGCTTTGATCAATAAGCCGGGCGGTAAATGACCCCGATGTTGTTTTAAAGAATGCTGAAGAGAAATATTCAGACGGCAAGGTCGAACATATTGATGGCGTTTCCGTTGAATACGCTGACTGGCGCTTTAATTTGCGCAAGTCAAATACGGAACCCTTGATTCGGTTGAATGTGGAGGCCAAGTCGCAGGCGCTGGTGGACGAGAAGGTGAAGGAATTATTGGGATTAATTAAATAAAGCCATTTGCCATTAATCTATTGAGCCATTGGTTCTTGGAATTGCGAAAACGCTAAGGAACGGACTGACACACTTCAGTGTGTTAATATAACAGGCTAAAGCCTGTCAGTCCGAAATTGGGCGTTTTCGCCTTGAATATTATGAAGATCGGAATTTTTGACTCCGGACTCGGAGGCTTAATTATTCTTAAAGAAATCATCAAAAAACTGCCTCAATACGATTACATTTACCTGGGAGACAATGCGCGGACGCCATATGGCAACCGCTCCCGGGAGGTAATCTATAATTTTACGGAACAGGCAGTTGATTTTTTATTTAAGCAGGATTGCCAGTTGGTAATTATTGCCTGTAATACTGCGTCAGCTGAAGCTTTGCCTAAGATACAGCAAAACTGGTTGCCTCAGCATTTTGCTGATAGGCGAGTATTAGGCGTGATCAGGCCGGTAGTTGAAGAAGCAGTGAAAGTAGCCAAAAAGAAAATCGGTGTTATTGGCACCAAAGGTACTGTTAATTCCAAAGCTTATGAAATCGAAATAGGAAAAATTAATAATAAGCTGGAAGTTTTACAGCAGGCGTGTCCGCTTTTGGTGCCTTTGGTGGAAGAAGGCTGGCAAAAAACAGATGTGGCCAAGAGGATTTTGCGAGTTTATTTACAGCCGTTGAAACTGGCAAAAGTTGATACTTTGATTTTAGGCTGTACGCATTATCCGATTCTGTTTAAGGAAATTCAGGGGATTATGAGTTCAAGAACAAAAGTTTTGCATTCAGGTGAAATTGTGGCTGATTCTTTGGCTGATTATTTGACACGGCATCCGGAGATTGAAACAAAATTGGATAAAAACGAGAATGTCATGCTGAGGATCTCGAAGCATGACGCCGACGATGTCACCCTTCGAGAACCTCAGGGTGACAATATTAAGTTTCAGGTGACTGATTTGTCGCCGCATTACCAGAAGTTGGGGGAGGAGTGGTTTGGTAGCGGAATTAAGTTTGAAAAGATTGAGCTGAAGTAGATATCGGAACCACGAAATGTTGCACGAAATTACACGAAATATATATTTCGTGTTTTTTAGTGATATGATTTTCGTGGTTAAGCCATCACATATAAAAAAACCCGGCCGGTTAGGGTCGGGGTTTATTTTTAGTCAAAATCCAGATCGGCAATGTCTTTGATAAGATTTTTTAGCTGTGGATTTCTCATACTGAGAATCCTCAATGTTTTTGTGGTAATTTGATCGACGCGGGAATGGCTGATGAAAAAGGCTTGGCCGATTTCTTTCTGCGTAAATTCCCGTTCTGCGCCAAAACCAAATTTCATCCTGAGGATCATTTCTTCTTTGGGACTGAACCTGGCCAGAGCCAGGTCGATTTCATCTTTGACCGTCTGTCTCAGAATTTGGATTTCATAATCGTTTAGAACTGAGGGAATGCAGAGGCGAGCATTGGGTGGCAAATTAGAAAGGGGAATTTCCGCCATAGTTTCAGTCTGCACTAAGCCGTAAAGTTCTGCCGAAAAAAGAATATGCGTGTCAATGCCTAATATTTCAGCCAAATCCAGCGAAATTTTTCGCCATTTGCCATTGACTCTGCAAGGTGATGACTTGAGATTTAAAAGCAAGCCGACTTCGACCGGATGCAGATGAAAATCCCGGCAAAACGCAGATACATTTTCATGGTGTTCCATAATCGCGAAATAAAGAACTTGGTTCAGCTGCTGTTGCTTTTTTTTGGTCCTTTTCACATTAAAAACCTCCAGTTGCGCTTTTATGACAAGATATACAAAATGTCTAGCGATAATTTACCTTAGCTTATTTATTGGTTTATGTCAATGAATTGTTAGGTTTTTAGGGGGATAAAGGGGTTTGCTTTTTATTTATATTTAAGTTAAAATTATGTTATAAACTTAATAATAATCTTTCTATACAATGATCACCACTGTATTAATTTTTCTTATTGTTTTAGGCATTTTAGTCCTGGTTCATGAACTTGGCCATTTTTATGCTGCCAAAAAGATGGGTATGAAAATTTATGAGTTTGGCATTGGTTTTCCGCCAAAAATTTGGAGCAAAAAGGGCAAAGACGGTATTATTTATTCCATTAATGCAATTCCTTTAGGAGGCTTTGTGAATTTACGCGAAAATGAAGAAGGATCTGAAGATCCAAATAGTTATATCAATAAAAAGCCTTGGCAAAGAGCTTTGGTGATTTCCGCCGGTGTGGCCATGAATTATTTATTATGTATTGTTCTGCTGTCAGTTGGGTTTATGTTTGGCTTGCCGCAATCAGTTGATCAGGATGTTTTAGCCAGTGGTAAAGTAAGCGAATACAAAATTCAAGTAATGAATGTTTTGGATGATAAGCCGGCTAAAGCAGCTGGGATTGAAGTCGGAGATGTCTTGAAGTCAGTTGATGGTCAGGAAATAAAAAGTATTAAAACATTAATACAGTTTGCCGGTGAAAAAATAGGTCAGAAGGTTAATTTTACTATTATTCGCAATAAGGAGGAGATAACAACGGAAGTAGAAATTGTTGAATTGGAAAAAGGAAAGGGCGGTATTGGGGTAGGACTGGTGGAAACAGGGATAGTTTCTTATCCTCCGCATTTGGCTATCTGGCACGGCATTAAATTAACATTTGCGTTAACTAAAGAATTTATTTTTGCTTTTGGCAATATTATTAAAAATTTAGTGATTGGCCAGCCAATCGGAGTCCAGGTGGCCGGACCGGTAGGAATTGCAGTTTTGACCGGCCAGGTGGCAAAGCTCGGTCTTATTTATTTATTACAGTTTGCAGCTCTTTTATCCTTAAATCTGGCCATCATAAATTTTGTGCCATTCCCGGCTTTTGACGGCGGCCATTTACTTTTCATTATTATTGAAAAAATCAGGCGCAAGCCGGTTAATAAAAAAATTGAAGGCATCATTCATACTATCGGCTTTTCTATCCTGATGATTTTGATTATTGTTATTACCTTTCAGGATATTTTAAGATACAGTCCTTCTTTTAGTAATTTTTTTAGTAATCTTATTTAGAAGGGAAAAGAAGGGAAAAACGGGTAAGAAGGGTAAGCGGGGATTTATTTAATTTATAAATATATGGAAATTAAATTAAAAGATTTAAAAGAGCAGGCGCTTAAGGAAATTGAGAATATCCGCAATTCAGAAGAATGGCAGAATATTGAGAATAAGTATTTTTCCCGCAAAAGTGGGGAACTGGCCAAGCTTTTGAAGGATATTAAAGAAGTATCTGATGATTTGCGTCCTAAAATTGGTGCAGTGGCCAATGAGATCAAAAATGAAATTAGCAAAGCTTTGGAGCAAAAAAAACAAGATTTGAATTTAGATATTGATGAGGATTTAGAGCGTGATTTTATTGATGTTACTTTGGAAATTGAGAAATACAAGCTTGGTCATTTGCATCCCGTAACTCAGGTACAAACGGAATTGGAAGATATTTTTAAGTCAATGGGCTTTATGGTATTAGACGGTCCTGAATTGGAATCTGATTATTATAATTTTGAAGGTTTAAATATTCCGACCTGGCACCCGGCGCGCGATATGCAGGATACTTTTTATATTGATCCCAAGACTGTGAACGGAACGGAAAATTTAGTGATGAGGACTCAGACTTCCTCTGTGCAGGTTCGAGCCATGCAAAAACACGGCGCGCCTTTGCGAGTAGTGATTCCGGGCCGTTGTTTTCGCAATGAAGCTACTGACGTGCGCCACGAGCATACATTTTATCAGCTGGAAGGCCTAATGATTGATAAAAATATTTCTTTCACTGATATGTGCGGGTTTTTGGAAACCGTGGCTCAAAAGTTATACGGCGAAGACACTAAAATACGATTGCGTCCCAAATATTATCCTTTTGTGGAGCCGGGCGTCAACGGAGAAGTAACTTGCTTTTTGTGTCACGGCAAAGGCTGTAAATTATGCAAAAATAGCGGCTGGCTGGAAATTGTCGGCGCCGGCATGGTCCACCCCAATGTCCTGAAAGCCGGCAATGTTGATCCCGATAAATACCAGGGTTTTGCTTTTGGGTTTGGTTTAACCAGGTTGGTGATGCTTAAGTATAATATTGACGATATTAGGTTATTGCAGAGTGGGGATCTCAGATTTCTTAACCAATTTTAAACAATTAGAATGATTAGGATTAATCAACCGGGTGATATTCATTTCGTGACGTTTGTGACGAATATAAGACGGCCGATATTTAAGGATGAAGATTGCTGTAAAATTTTATTGGAGGAATTTGATTTTTATCGTCAGAAATATGGTTTGAAAATTTATGGTTATGTAATTTTACCCGATCATGTGCATTGTTTGATTTATTTTGAGGATGAAAAATTGACCATTTCAAAAATTATGCAGGGGATTAAAGGAGCCGCTGCGCGCAGAATTATTGATTTATACGCAAGTTCGGGAAGACAAGAGCATCTGCTCTTGTCTCAAGCTGACCCAGGCGCAGAGCCGATGCTCCGCTCCACCCGAAGGGGGATGGGGTTAACAGAGCAGATGCTGCGCGCAATCCCGAGAGACCAGACACCGCACAAAAGAAATTTGCAATATCGTCTTTGGCAATCAAAATTTTACGATTTTAATGTCTATTCTGACAAAAAATTTCAGGAGAAGTTAGATTACATTCACAAAAACCCATATAAACACGGTATAGTTAAAGATCTTAGCGAATACAAATACAGTTCCCTCCGCAATTATGAACTAAATGACCAATCAATATTCCAAATCGATTATCGCGAAAATTAATAAAAATCAATATGTATATCTCAAAAAATTGGCTTTCCGATTTTGTAAAAATACCAAACTCTTTATCTTCCAAAGAGCTGGGTTTTAAATTGACTATATCCACGGCTGAAGTGGAAGGTATGACTGACCAGGCGCAAAGTTTGAATGGCGTGATTGTCGGCGAAATTTTAGAAGTTAAAAAACATCCTAATGCTGATAAGTTGCAGTTATGTGTGGTTAATATTGATTCGCCTTCGCATAAAGCTTCGGCGAACGAAGGAAAATTGAATATTGTCTGTGGTGCGCCAAATATCGCTGTGGGTCAAAAAGTTCCGGTCGCAACAATCGGAACCAAATTACCCAATGGCATGGAAATTAGCAAAGCTAAAGTGCGCGGTGAGGAATCCAGCGGTATGCTGTGCGCTGAAGATGAGCTTGGTTTGGGTAAAGATCACACTGGAATTTTAATTTTGGACAGTAAAACTAAAGTAGGCGAGCCTTTGAGTAAAGTTTTAGGTTTGGATGATACGATTTATGAAATTGATAATAAATCATTAAGTAATCGACCCGATTTATGGTCTCATTATGGCATTGCCCGGGAAGTGTCCGTTTTGATAGGCGAAAAATTAAAGGATTTCAAAGTCACCCTTCGAGAGCCTCAGGGTGACAGTCGGTTGGATATTAAAATTGAGGATTTTAAATTATGCCCGCGATATTGCGGAGTAGTTTTGGAAGGCATTAAGATTGAAGAATCACCAGACTGGCTGAAAAAGCGAGTAGCTAGCGTGGGTATGCGCTCTATTAATAATATTGTTGATATTACCAATTATGTGATGATGGAAATCGGCCAGCCTCTTCATGCTTTTGATTATGATAAGTTGGCAGAACACCGCATTGTCGTTCGTAATGCGAAAAAAGGTGAAAAAATAGATACTCTGGATGATCAAGCCAGGGAATTGGATGAAAGTATGCTGGTAATTGCTGATGCGGTTAAACCAGTGGCCATTGCCGGCATTATGGGCGGAGCTAATACTGAAATTGATAATAAAACCAAAAAAGTCATTATTGAATCAGCAAATTTTGACCATGTTTCTATTCGTCAGACAGAATCTAAATTAGGTTTACGTTCTGAAGCTTCAATCCGTTTTGAAAAATCTTTGGATCCTAATTTGTCCGAGTGGGGGATTAAGCGCGCCATTGAATTGATCTTGCAGCTTTGTCCTCAGGCAAAATTAGTCTCCAAAATTGAAGATGTTAAGAAATTTAAATTAAATCAGGGGCCGATCAAACTAAGTTTTGATTTCATAACTAAGAAGGTCGGTCAGGAAATTCCCAAAGATAAGGTCGTGAAGATTTTATCAAGTTTGGGTTTTGAGGTTAAAAAAAGCGTTAAGGATTTGACCGTGACTATACCAACCTGGCGCGCCACGAAGGATATTTCCATCCCTGAGGATTTAGTTGAAGAAGTAATTAGGATTTATGGCTATAGCAATTTGAAATCAAGCTTGCCCATGATCGAGATCTCTAAGCCCGAAGCCAATATTGAACGTGATTTGGAACGAAAAATCAAACAGCTTCTGGCTTATGGTTTTGGTTTAAACGAAGTTTATAATTATTCTTTTGTGGGCGAGGACCAGGTGAAAAGTTTGGGTTTAAAAGTAGAAGATCATATCCACATTGCCAACCCGCAGTCCAAAGACTGGAATCTATTGCGCCGTTCGTTAATTCCTAATTTGTTAGGCAATGCAGTCAGCAACTGTCGCAATTATGATGATTTCGGTTTATTCGAAGTTGGTTCGATTTTCTGGCCGGAAGCCAAAGGCGAAAAAGTCTTTGATAAAGGAGATAAAAGCTTACCCTTGCAGGAAAAATTAATTGCCGGCATTATTTGCGAAAAGAAAAATGATAAGCCGTTTTATATTGCGAAAAATGTCATTGCCGGTTTATTAAGCCAATTGCATTTTGATTATAAACTGGAGAAAATTGTTGATGTGTTACCTTTTGCCAAAATGAATCGGGCAATAAAAATTTTAGTTCAGGCTAAAGACATTGGTTATATTTCCGAACCCGCTGATAATTTGTATGATAAGCTGGGTTTGAAATCCAAGGTCTCAATTTTTGAATTTAATTTAACTAAATTAGCATCATTATATACGGACGTGATCAAATACAAGCCGATTCCCAAATTCCCGAGCATTGATTTGGATATTTCCATGATTATAGCCAAAAAAATTCTCTGGGAGGAAATTTATCAGGCGGTTAAAGATGTGGACAAGGATTTAATCCGCAAAATTACTTTCTTTGATGTATATGAAGGCCAGGGCATTCCTGAAGCTAAGAAATCAATTGCATTCAGAATTGAATACCGTTCTGATGACAAAACTTTAACCATGGATGAAGTTCAGATTATTCATCAGAAAGTTTTACAGCATTTGGAAGCGAAATTCGGCGCGCAGATCAGAAAATAATATTTTGACAGGTTTTGGGCTTTGGCTTATAATGATGGTATAAATTTTTTATATGGAAGAGAATAAAATTTTACAAAAATTAGAACAGCAGGATCAAAAATTTGACAAGATGTTTGCCAAGTTGGTTGAACATGATGAAAAGTTAGATAATATGATGACAAAGGATGATGGGCGTCAAATAATGGATACGTTAGAACCGATTGCATCTACGGTTCAGCGTTTGGATCAGGAACGTCTTTCTACGATTTCGCGAATTGACAGAATTGAAGACGAGGTTGGGATTCATGGGGCGGAAATAAATAAAATTAAAGTGCAGTTAAATATACCTTAATCCCGATTAAATCGGGATTTTTGTAATTATGAAGAAAATTTTTATCATTTTAGCGATTATTATTCTGTCCTTGTTTTGTGGTCAGAATGTTAAGGCTGCCGACTTATCAGCGGTGAGTTTAAGCATTAATCCGCAAATTTCTGGTTCGCTGGCGACTTGGACAATTTTTTTCACCATTCCTCAGGATACGAAAATTGGACACATTTTGATCTCTTTAGGCGGGTATCAGCCTGATTTAGGTTCGGCTGAGCTTTTTGTCAGCGGCATTCCTCAGGGTAATCCCATAGTCGGGAAAAGCAATCCCAATTGTGTTTTTAATTGTGATGATATCCGTTATTATTATACAAATCCGATTAGCGTAAAAAAGGGTACAAAGATAACCTTTACTTTAAATAAAGTAAAAAATTCCAGCAAGGCAGGGGACTCAGGCATAAATTATATCAGCGTTTTTAGCTCTAAATATCCGCAATTAACATTAGCTTTTTCCAGCGGGGAAAAATTATTACCGCTGGTTGCCGAAGGCGTATTAGAAGAAGAGCCTTTACTTCCGCCTACAGCCACAAATGAGGGTGAGCAAACTGTTTCCTTAATTTCTCAGGTCAATTTAAATGAATTATTTTTTCAACCCGGTTCCAAAACTACTAAATTTTCCGAGATAAAAGATCCGACTAAGGTTTCGGATTTAACTTTAGATTTAATAGGCAGGGAAAAGATTACTTTTAACGGTATAGTTGATTTATCTACTCCCGAAGCTGTGAAATATTTTGAAAAGCTAAGCGATTATTTAACTTTGGAAAAATTAGTTATTGATATAAAGCAGGAATTTTTGGATTATTTTAAAGTTCCGTTGGAAGTGACCTTTTATGACCTGCCCTTTGTCTTTGAACCGGATCTTTTAAAGAATGATGATCAATTAATAACTAAAGATAAGATTGAAGGCTACCACTTCTTTATTTATAATGATAAGCCGCAATTATCCCTTATTCTCAAAGAAGGCGGGAAATATCGTCTGGTTCCGCGCCTGGAAGTCTATATTACGGATAATCAAAAAATTTACGCTAATGACAAAAGCAATACTTTTTCCGGTAAAATATCCGACCCCAATGCCCAGATCAATGTCAGCCTAAACGGCAAAGAAATTACTTCTGATATCAAACCGGATTCAGAACAGGGCAGTTTTTCATTTGAATTGAATTTGGTGACTGGCGCGAATTTAATTGAAGTCAGGGCTGAAAGCGCCTACGGAAAACTGGATAAGGTCAGCAGAATCGTTGATTATATTTCAACAACCAAAGAAAATACTCAGACTGAAGATAATAAATTATTTAGTCCGATTAATATTATCGCCATTGTTTTAGCTTTTATTGCCGTAATTTTTATTTGGGCAATCCGCCATTTGGCCAAAAAAAAGAAATAGTGGTATAATATGTATAACGGAACCACTGATTTAATTCACAGATAACATTGATAAAAATCTGTGCAATCTGTGAGAATAAATCTGTGGTTAAGCCTTCCTTAATACTATGATTGAGACAACCAAAGACATTTTATTTTTAGTGCTTGCATTTGTCGTTCTGCTTTTGACAATCTTTTTATGCTGGGCGCTTTATTATCTCACCATGATTCTGCGCGAATTCAAAAAAATTACCTTTGACGTGAGGCGTAAGATCGTACTGGTAGAAACAGTAATTAATGCTTTAAAGGAAAGGATTGAGCATACTTCAAGCTACATGAAGCTTTTAGTCGAAAGCGCCGGTAACATTGTGGAGTTTTTAAAGGACAGAAAAGACGAAAAAGATAAAAAAAAGAAAAAATAACTATTTCTATAGGTATATAAAAACGCCTGTTATTTTGCGGGGGTTTTTTTGGTTTCAATCTTGACAATTTTATCTGATAGTGCTATCTTGGAAAAGTAAATGCCGCAGATGGTCGGGCAAAGGCTACGTACTCGCTGGTAGAAAAGGGGAGCAAGGCCGTGTTTTTCGGCAGCTTTATCAGGGCTTTGCACTTTGATTTTGCTCAGCGGTTCGCGGCCGGCCAGACCAGGCAAAAGTCGTCCTTCACATGAGAGGGCGCACACAGGAAGACTCAAACACATTCATTTTAAGTTTGGTCTGCAAAAGCTGCCGACCAAAACCACCACCCGGAGACTTTTCTCCGGTTTTTTTATTGCGTTATTGTTGACAAATATGTGCTTATGAGATATAACAAGCGTTACGGGGGAATCGATCGTTTAAATTGGGATCAGTTAGCCCATCGGTAAGTCGGAGAAGGAGAATCTCGATGGAAAAAAAACGTAACGGTTTGGAAGTGACGTTCTACGGAACGCGCGGGTCAGTGCCGATCGCCAACAGGGACAGCGTGCAAACTGGTGGCAATACAACCTGTCTGAGGGTAAACAGCCCCTGTTTGCCTGAAGGCTGGTGGCTGGTCATTGATGCGGGTAGCGGCTTTGTGCCTCTTTGCAGTGACGCCCTTAAAAGCGGAGTGAAAGCGGTTATCGAGCTCTTTACCCACTACCATCATGACCATACTCAGGGAATCGGTCTTGGCGCTCTTACTTACATGAAACATATCCCCATCAATTGTTGGGGACCTGTGGATGGCGGTCTGGGCCCGAGAGAGGTTTTCGAGCACATCATGAAGCACCCGTTCTTCCCGGTCGACTTTTCTCAGGTTTCCTCCCACTTTACTTGCCATAAGCTCGAGCATCCCAACACCCAGGTCCTGCTGATTCACCCCGAAGGGGGCATCAAGCAGATGGCCGTGGATCAATTTGAACGGGCTGACGGCAAGCCCTTGTCGATTGGCAAGGATGGCAGGAAATATCCAAAAAGCGAGTGCTTGGTGATCAGGATGTTGTACAGCAACCATCCGGAACGCACTATTGCTTACCGCTTTGAGGATGGTCCTACTGGCAAGGTCTTCGTGTTCCTCACGGATCACGAGAATCAGGCTGGTCTGCCCAATGACCTAAAGGCGCTGCTGAAAGACGCAGACCTGGTGGTCATGGATTGCCAGTATCCTGAGAATAAGTACAGGACCCAGACATCTGGGTTTGGGCACGGCACTGCCCAGTACTGTGTCAAAACTGCTTTGCAGGTTGGCGCCAAAAGCCTGGGTCTGACCCATCATGACCCGCCGGCAACGGATACGGCAATTAACGCCATTCTGGCAGAAGCAAAGGCGACTTACGGGGAGCAGGTCAAAAGCCTGGATCCCAAAGCCGAGGTGGTGGTTCTGACGCCGGAGAAAATCTTCGTCTGCCAGGACTACCTGAAGGTTCAACTCTAACCCATCAACCTAACGCTCGATGGTAACTAGCCCCCTAACCAAATGATCGGTTCCCCCAATCGATCATCAAAGCCTCTACTTCGGTGGAGGCTTTTCAAATTGTTAATCTTTAGGCCCGTGTTTGACAATTGAATAGTTTTTTGTTAAAATATAGAATCGTTTTGTAAAGTACAGAACTTTGACAACTTTAACATAAGAGGAGAACTTCCATGTTCAAAAAGTCAGAACTGCTGAAAAAATATGGGCTATGGCTCAAAGTTGGGCTGATTGCCTTATTTTTCGTGTGCTTGGGTGGTATGAACTGCATTACTTTTGTCAGAGAAAATGCCAATGCGCCAAATTATCAGACTCGCAATCACGGCTTAAATGATTGGGATCGACCCCAATCTTACGTAGGCGAAGATTATGAGGACTGGAAAAAGCGTAGAGATGCAGTTTCCGGGGAACTGAAAATAATTTTCGACCGTGCTGAGACAAAAGGCACTAATTATACTCTGGTTGATTATTTTCAGGATATTGATCAGCTGATTGCCCTGGAGGATAAATATAATTTTTATCTCACCAGCCCCAATATGCTGGAACCTCTGGTTCGCCGGCGTGATGCACTAAGTTGCTGGAATAGATACGAGCCGAATTCTCAAGAGTTGAAATACATTGCCGGCATTCAGAAAAAGATGCAGCAACGGGATGGCCTGTACGAAGAAATGTCGGACTTTAAGGCAAAACAAGTTGGTTTAACCTGTCTATACTGGCTGATTGAAAAGTATATTATCCTGATGCTGTTCTGGGGCCTGATCTATATCATCAGGTTTGAAGAGCATAACAAGGCCTTACGCCGCTTTTCCCGTCATCATTCTGAACTGGGGAGATTTATTCACGTTGAAGAGCCTTTTGGAGGCCGGCTTTCGTTTTACGACGAAATGCTGATAGCTCCCTGGCGGTTTGCTCTGCGCATGATTCTCTGGCCAAAATATTGTTGGAACTATCCTCGTTATGAAAGTCCGGCGCAGATGCTGCGCTTTAACCGGCTCAAAGCCGAGTTTTTGCGCTACAAACCGCTTGGTTATCAACTGACTAAGCGCGAAGAAGCGATTTTGCTTGCGCAATCCAGAAAGCCTGTGAAAGATGTTCAGAAAGCAATCGCTTCTCTGTTCCAATTTCCAGTTCTGGTCAGGCGTTCTGTCTATATCGGCTACTTGTCTTTGATTTTCGGGGTGCTGTTTCAGCCGGCGATTTCGCTGGCAGCCAGCCACTTCAATAAAGTTGATGATCATTTCTTGGGCAATAGTCAGACAGTATTACTTGAACAACAAAAGGATTCAGGCAATCAGATCAGAGCCGGGACTGATTTTTCAGACCAATCGCACAATCAGCCTGCCAATGATCTGGCAGTAGTTGCTCAGTCTTTGCCGATCATTTTCCAGATATTACTAGTAAGGCTGGCTGATCTGATTCTGCGAAAACCCAAGGAAGTTTTTTCTTCCATTGACCATGTTCCTCTTTCCGGGTTGTTTGCTGCGGCGCGTTGTTTTTAAACAACAAACCAGCAAAACAATCCGGGAGCAAAGTTCTCCCGGCGCCTGCTTGCAGGCAAGGAGAACCGATGGAAAAAAGATTTTTTACGGCGCTCGTTGCTCTGGTTATTATGTTTAGCGCGTTTTCAGCGCAGGCTGTTGAGGACAAGCCCCAGATGGGCGTGTCGCTCAATGCCAATCGTAATCTCGGAGCGCGAGTCGATTTGTTGGGTAATATGTGTTTTATCAACCTGATGTCCAGTTCTGCGCCTTATACCTCATTGGGCTTGGGCTACAAGTTCAATGACCAGTACAGCCTGGCTGGTTATGCTGGTTATGGTTTTGAGGCTGAAGAGCTGGACCGCGGATGGTTTTTAGGGGTTGATTCTGCGCTGAAATCCGGAAAGTGGGTATTTGCCAACGGGCTTTACTACTATGCCGGCTTTGACGCGCTCTTTATCTACAACAACCTGTCTTATCCGATCGGATTTGGGCGGGTTGGTCTGGATAACCGCAATTATTATTACCTTGATCAGGTTGATGAAGGCTCTCGTTCGTACCAGGTTGGTCCGAGCCTGACCATTCCGTTCAATGACAAGATGACCCTGAAGTTGAACTACTACTACGCATTTGAGCCACAAGGCGAATCTGCCATGGACTCTAATGTGTATAAGGCAACTTTGATTTACAACTTCTAAGTTATCAACTAAGGGCGAGGAGAAAATCCTGCGCCCTGAAACCCGCTGTTCGCGAACGGCGGGTTTTTTTAATTGTGAATAGTGAATTGGTAAAGATGCTGGTAGGTGTTTGGGTTAAGTGTAGGGGTAATTAACAAAAATCAGTCCTTTACCTTAACACATACTAGCATCTTAACCCTAGCCTAATTAACCACTTTCCATATTGACAAATAGGGTATTTTCCCCTAAGTTTGATTTAAGTTTGAAAATTAAATGAGGAGGACAAAATGGAAAAGCAAAGGTTGTTCATTATCATTGCGTTGGTACTGGCATTAGGGCTGCTGGCTGGCTGTAATTCCGCAAGTAATTCCCAAAGTGTTAAAGAAAAGGCGTATTCTGCGATAGTGGATCACGGCAGTGGCGTTTATTACTTCCCATATCAGAGTTCGTCTTTTGCCAAAGCTTTAGCCGCTTTTATTAAGGACTATCCGGAATTAGAGCCGGTAATAATCTCTGGTGACGCAACAGGCTGCTACGGAAGGGATATTGGTTATTTCGTAATTTTTCGGCAAAAGAAGTAAAAGGAGATTTGAAAATGCAAGAGTTGATTTACATGCTAATTATTTTTGGGTTTTGCGTCGGCCTCGGTCTTTTATTGAGGAAGAAGAATTTTAAACTCGATAATAAAGACGATATGTTTGGCGGCGTCTGTTCCGGCATAGCCAAAACCATGGGCATCCAGCCATTCTGGCTGCGGCTGGCATTTGTACTTTCTTTTTTACTGATCAGTTTTGGAGTCTCTCTTGCTACGGTTTTTCTTTACATCACACTATATATTCTTTTACCGGAGGAAGAAAAATAAATGGTAAACAAAAATCCCCACGCGTCGCGGGGGATTTTTATTTTTATTTTTTAGAATCAGTATTATCTGTGAAAATAATCTGTGGCTCAGAGCATTCCTATTAAATCACCCCATCAAAACGGCCAGACAAGGAGCAGTCCCCAGATGGTAAACATTGTCCCGATTAAACCAATTAGTATTGCCAGGCTTAAAAATATCCATTTTGATTTTGGCTGTTGCATGACCAGGCTGATTGCGCCCATGACCAGACAGATTTGCAGAAATAAATTTGCCAAATCCATTTTAGCGCCGGCAGCTTCCTGACCGGCAATTTCTGCTTCTAATTCTTTGGCGCCCGTTACTTTTCCAAGTTCTCCATCAACATCCTGCACCCATTGAGTTTTGTCCAGGGCATTAGAACCGATTAGAATTTCATTTTTTTCCGCAGAATATTTGTTAATTTTATCCTGCAGCTTATTTAAATATGCTTCCACTTCTTTTTTCGATTCGGCTTTGACCACCCCGGTGGCAATTAAGCTGTCTAGTACATCTTTTTGTCCTTCAGTCACTGTTTGTTTAATACCCTTGGTATTATACCAGTCATAAGCATCAGCCTTTTCAGTGTTGGCAAGTAAGATGCTTTGGCTATAAGAGTCTCCTGCTAAACCCGCAATAGCTAAAATGGCGGTAAAGATCGCAAGGATAATGCCGGCGATCATCTCAAATTTATCCTGAATATCAATCTTAATTTCCTCTGTTTGTTCAATTTTAATTTCATTTATATTGTTCATAGTGTGGGGGATTATTTTTTATTTGCTTAAATTGTAGCAAGAAAGTTTAAGATTAGCAAAAAAAAAGCTATCTTGGCTTGATTTATTATCCTCAAAATGGTATTTTGAATACAGTATTATTCCAATAATTTTGAGCGAAAAAGCCAGGATTTTATTAAAAATTAACGGCCAATCATCGGGCGTTTTTTCATTAGGGCTACTAATGTGTAAATAGGTGTCTGATTTTTATATTAGTAGCTGATTAGTAAATTAGTAACAACATGCATTTAGATAAATTTTCCCCAGAGGAACGAAAAAAATACAGACGTTTAGAATATATTCCGGGTTTAATGATCTGGGCTACTTTTATTATTTCGATTAGTTTGTCTTTTATTCAGCCGATGTGGGTTATCTATTTTATTATTCTTTTCTCATTATACTGGGTTTTGAGGATCTTCTATTTTATTTTCTATTCAATTTATTCAGCCTATGTTTTTAATAAGGCAATTAAAGTAGAATGGAAATCCAAAAGGGAAGCATTGCCCAATTGGCAGGAATATTTTCATCTTTTTATTTTACCGACCTATTCTGAGCCATATGAAGTTTTAGAAACATCCTTGAAAGGAATTTTAGAGTGCGGTTACCCCTCGGAAAAAGTAATTGTGGCTATTACCTGGGAAGAACGCAAAAAAGATGTCTATGATGAAGTTGAACCAAAAATCAGGAAGAATTTTGAGGGCAAGTTTTTTAAATTGCTTACGACAGTTCATCCCGACGGCATGGAAGGGGAGATAAAAGCCAAGGCCGCGAATGCTAATTGGGTTGGCTGGAAATGTAAGGAATTGATTGACCAGCTGGGCATTCCTTATGAAAAAGTAATTGTCTCTTATTTTGATTGTGATACTTATGTACATAAGAAATATTTGGATTATCTGACTTATCTTTATATTACTCATCCCAATCCCACCCGTTCATCATTCCAGCCTGCTGTTTTATATAATAATAATATTTGGGATGCGCCGGCGCCGATGAGAATTACAGCTTTTTCTACGGTTTTTTGGTTGCTCGCAGAATTAATGCGGCCGGATCGTCTTTATACTTTTTCCTCGCATGCCATGAGTTTCAAAGCCTTAGTGGATGTCGGTTTTTGGGAAAAGGATATTGTGACTGATGACTCGCGCATTTTCTTGCAATGTTTTATCCATTATAACGGCGATTATGAAGTGACGCCTATGTATATTCCGGTTTCTATGGATACGGTAATTGCTGATACGTCGATGTGGAACGGCTTTATAAGTTTGTATAAGCAGCAACGCCGTTGGGGTTGGGGAGTAGAACATTTGCCGTATATGCTTTATCATTTTGGCAAAAAAAAGGATTTGATACCGTTTAAGGTAAGAATAAAATATATTTGGAATTTGTCTGAAGGCATGTATTCCTGGGCGACCGCTCCGATTCTGCTTTTTATTTTAGGGCGTTTACCTTTATACGTTGCCGGTCCGCAGGTTAAAGCTACTGTCTTGGCTCAAAACGCGCCTTTTGTTTTAGAATGGATCATGAGTATCGGCATGGTCGGAATAATAGTTTCAGCTATTTTAAGCATTCGTCTTTTACCGGCAAGACCGGTTCATCAGCCGAAATATAAATGGCTGGTTATGCTTTTGCAATGGGCATTGTTGCCTATCAATATTATTATTTTTGGCGCTATTCCTGCGGCTGAAGCGCAGACACGATTAATGCTGGGAAAATATTTGGGATTTTTTGTCACCCCCAAAGCCCGAAAATAATTTTTAATTTTTAATTTAAAATTTTAAATTTTGGAAAATGCCTAAAGTCGCTATCAATTTAGTCACCTGGAACGGCGAAAAATTTATTGAAAACTGTCTGAATGCTATTTTGAAACAAACCTTTTCCGATTATTTATTATTGATAATTGATAATGGTTCAGTTGATCAGACAGTTAAAATCATAGAAGAGCAGTTTTTGCCGGCTTTTAGCCAGAAGATTAAATTGGTAAAAAATAAGAATAATTTAGGATTTGCCTTTGCACATAATCAGGCGATTTTATGGACTGATTCTGATTATGTTTTAGTTTTAAACCAGGATGTCATTTTAGAGCCTAATTTTTTAGAAAAAGCAGTAAGGTTTTTAGAAGATCATCATAATGCCGGTTCAATTTCCGGCAAGATTCTGCGCTGGCAATTTGACCAGAATGAGGGCTGGGAAAAAAGCCTTAAATCTGATATTATTGACTCATTAGGAATAAAAATTTTTAAAAGCCATAAGGTAGTTGACCGTCTGGCGGGTGAGAATGATAATGCCTCATCGGAAAATGTTACTGAAATTTTCGGACCTTGCGCCAGTTGTCCTCTTTATTGCCGGAAAGCTTTGGAAGATGTGCGCTTTGAAGATGAGTTTTTTGATAATGATTTTTTCAGCTATAAGGAAGATATTGACCTGGCTTATCGTTTGCAGTGGCGGGGCTGGAAAAGCTATTATTTGCCTGAAGCAATTGCTTTTCATGAGCGCGGCGTAAAAAATCTTGACCAGGGCGGCAACCTTTATGTGATTAAGCAGAGAAAAAATAAATCGAAATTTATTAAATTTCATTCCTATAAAAATCATATTTTTATTTTGCTGAAAAATTTAAGCCCTCGCAATTTCTGGCGCTATGGAATTTACATTGTATTTTATGAACTTAAGAAATTTTTATATATATTAATTTTTGAATTTTCAACTCTCAGGGCTTGGCAGGAAATTTTTAAAAAATTTAAACGTATGAAAATCAAGCATCAGCTGATTATGTCGCGCCGGCTGATCAAAGACGATGAAATGAGAAAATGGTTTAATTAAGATACTAATTTACGAATTGGTTACTAATCTACTAATTCGTAATATTCTGAACTAATTAGCTGATTAGTCTTTGATTAGTATATTAGTAACATATGGATTTATCAATAATAATTTTAAATTACAAAACCAGGGGGCTGACTAAACAGTGTATCAAAAATATTAAAGAAAACACTGCTGGTTTGAATTATGAAATTATTGTGGTTGACAACGGTTCCGGTGACGGCTGTGAGCAAATGATTTCAGAAAATTTTCCCGATGTTAAATTTATACAGTCAGGAAAGAATTTAGGCTTTGCGGCCGGCAATAACTCCGGAATCAAACAGGCGCAAGGCAAGTATATAATGATTTTAAATCCGGATATCACAGTGTTAAGCAATGCAATTGAAAAAATGGTTAGGTTTATGGAGGCAAATCCCGACGTCGGTTTAGCGGGCCCAAGATTAATTAACCCGAACGGGACATTTCAAATATCTTGCCGTACTTTTATTGAAACCAGGCATATTATTTTGTTAAGAACTCCTTTAGGTAAATTTTCTTTTGCCAAGAGCATTTTAGATAAGCATTTAATGGCGGATTTTGACCGTTTATCAAATAGGGCGGTGGACTGCTTGCACGGCGCTTGTTTATTAGCCAGGAAATCAGCGGTTGATAAAATAGGCCTTTTTGACGAACGTTATTTTATGTATGTGGAAGATATTGACTGGTGCCGAAGATTTTGGGACGCGAAGTACAAAGTTTATTTTCTCGGTGAAGCGGAAATGATTCATCTGCTGGAAAAAGCTTCGGATCACGGATCTTGGAATTTTTGGAAACTGGATAAAACAACCAGATGGCATATTGCTTCCTGGATAAAGTATATTTTTAAATATTTAGGCAGCTCAAAAACATGTCAGACTCAAACAACAATTTAGTAGGTTTAAATTCTCCTGATTTTACCCAGATTAAGGAAACTCCTAAAAATTCAAAATACAAAAAGGCTTTATTTTTTGGCCTTAAGATTTTGATTGTGTTGATTATTTTGGCAATAATCGGTTTGGGCGTTTTAGGATTAGTCTATTATAACAATATTAAACAGGCATATAATTTGTCTTTATCCGCCAAAGATGATCTGGAGCAGTCTTTGCACGTGATTATTAACCGTGATTTTAAATCCGGCGCCAAATTAATTAATACTGCTCATGGCAAATTGGCGGACGCCCGGGGTTTATTGGATAAAGTTAAAATAATAAAGAATCTGCCGTATTTTGAAATTCAATTTAAGGCCGTTGATGAATTATTAATCGCAGGAATAAATTTGACTGATAGCGGTGAAAAGGTTGTTTTGCTGATTGAGGATATTACGGCACCATTGAAAAATGAATCCATCACTTATGAAAATCTTTCCGCCCAGCAAAAACGTCAGATTTTAGAAAAAATAGTTGCTTCGGAAGATATGTTGTATGAGCTGCAGGACCGAATTGATGAGGCGGATAAGGCCATTGCTGAAATTCCGTCAGATAAGCTGGTGGGCCCTTTGCGGGAAAAATTCGAGCCCATAAGAGATAATTTGCCAAAAGCAAAAATGATGATTGACAATGCTTTGCCTTTATTGCGAATAATTCCCAAAATTGCCGGCTTTGACGAAACAAAATCATATTTATTTTTACTTCAGAATAATTCCGAGTTAAGGCCGACCGGCGGATTCATCGGCACTTACGGCATTTTAAAGTTAAAGGACGGCGATTTAATCAGTTTTGATACTGATAATATCTATAACCTTGACCGTTCAACTCAGGCCATACTCAAAGAGCCGACTCCCTGGCAGATCGCCAAATATTTGGAACAAAAAGACTGGTCTATGCGCGATATAAATTGGGCGCCTGATTTTCCGACCACTGCTTTAAAATCTCTGGAAATGTATGATAAGGAAAATAAGCTGATTATTGAGCTGAAAAAACAGGGCAAAAAAATTATCGGTGAAAAGGGCGTGGAAATAAAGGATGTTTTACCCTATGAGGAAAATTTATCAGGCGTCATTGCCATGACCCCGGAGATTTTAGGCGGACTTTTAAAAATAACAGGTCCGGTTGTTGCCGGCAATATGGTCTTTACTGACAGCAATTACCAGGAACAGCTGGAATTAATGGTCGGCAAGCTTTATCAGGAATTAGATATTCCGATTTCTCAAAGAAAAGGGATTATCAAAGAACTGGCTGACCAGATTAAAGTTAAGCTTATGACTGTGCCCATGAGCCAGGTGCCGGATTTGCTGGATGTGGCCTTTGAATTCATGAATCAAAAGCAGATTTTAATTTATGTGAAAGATCCTGAAATTCAAAAAATGGTTTTAGCTCGCGGTTGGGCAGGGGATGTTAAACAGACTGAAGGCGACTACTTATTTGTCGTTGACAGTAATATGGCAGCCTTGAAAACAGATCAGTTTGTTAAACGCACGATAAAATATTCTTTGGCTCAGCGCAATGGCGATTTAATCGCAAAAGCTGAAATTGTTTATCAGAATAATGCGGATTTTACCTGGAAGTCTACAAGGTTAAGAACATATACCAGAGTTTATGTGCCCTCAGGCAGTGAATTGGTCAGTTCAAGCGGTGCGATGGAAAATGACAAAATCAAAGATCCTTTGGGCCAGGCTGGCCAGGTGGAAGCGGGTAGTGAATTTAATAAAGCTTTTTTTGGCGCTTTTATTTCCATTGAACCGCATGAAACAGGCACTTTGACCTTTGAATATAAGCTGCCTGCCAGGATTAAAGAACAAATACGCGCCAACACCTATAATCTGCTGGTTCAGAAGCAGCCGGGTGTTTTGCCTGATTTGACTTTGGACCTAAAATTTGGTAAAAATATTAAATCAGCAGTGCCTGCAGAGCCGGAAAATGAGTGGTTTAACACCAATTATAATAATGAAATTGTTCTGGATGGCGATAAGGTTTTTGAAGTTAAATTTTAAATAGGATATTGAAATAGAAGAAGAATAGGAAGAATAGGATAAGAGGAGAAGTTTTCCTTTTATCATTTAATCCTATAATCATTTGTTCATTTTTTCCTTTTCTTCCTATTAATCCTTTTAGCATATGTTTAGAAAAAAGATCGGAATTGATTTAGGCACCACCAACATTTTGGTTTATTTGCCCAAGAAAGGCGTTGTCATCAACGAGCCTTCTGTTGTGGCAATTTCCACAACTGATAAAAAAATTCTGGCAGTCGGCATTGAAGCCAAAGAAATGCTGGGCAAGACTCCGGATACTATTATTGCGCGCCGGCCTATGAAAGACGGAGTGATTGCCGATTATAAAACAACAGAAGCAATGCTGCGTTATTTTATCAATAAATCTTTGGGCGGATTAAGAATTTTAAGGCCGGAAGTAATGGTGGCTGTCCCTGCAGGAATTACATCTACGGAAAGGCGCGCTGTGGTAGACGCTACAATGGCTGCCGGCGCTAAAGCCGCCTATATTATCAAAGAACCGATTGTTGCGGCAATCGGCGCCGGGGTGCCGATTGGCAGTCCTTCAGGCAATATGATTATTGACAGCGGCGGCGGCACAACAGAAGTGGCTGTTATTTCTCTGGGCGGTATTGTTGCCAGCGCATCTGTTCGCATTGGCGGCAATAAGCTTGATCAGTCAATTTTAGAATATACCAGGCGAAATTATAATTTGGCGATTGGTGAAAGGACTGCGGAAGATATTAAGATTAATATCGGGTCAGCTTTGCCCATGAAAGATCCTTTGACCATGGAAGTGAGGGGGCGGGATATGATTACCGGATTGCCCCGCACGATTACGATGAACACCAATGATGTGGTGGAAGCGGTTAAAAATTCTTTGGAAGGCATGGTTGACGCAATCAAGGAAGTTTTACATAACACTCCGCCTGAATTGGCAGCTGATGTCATTGATAAGGGTATTATTATGAGCGGCGGCACTTCTTTACTGCGCAATATTGACCAGCTGATTTCCAAGTCAACCGGAGTTCCGGCCTATATTGCCGATGACGCGCTTTTTTGCGTGGCCAAGGGAACAGGCATTGCCTTGGAAAATTTGGAAGCGTATAAACGTTCAATTTTGAGCTCAAATTAGTTTTAATAAAATTATGCTTCAATTCATAATCAAAATAAGATTGGAGGATTATAGAAAATTATTGTTTATTCAGGTCTTTCGCAAACCGGCGATGATTTTTATTATGGTGATAGCGATTCTAAATTTGATTTTCGCTGTCCCATATTTTCTGGGTAATTATTCCGATTTTCCCATTTTTAATATTATGTTTGGGTTGTTAGTTGTGGTGCTTATCCCTTACTCGGTTTTAAGGCAATCTAAAAATACTTTTAAAATCAACAAGTTCTTGCAGGAGCAAATTAGATATGAATTTACTGAAGATCAGGTATCTGTATCCGGAGAAACTTTTAATTCTAATTATAAATGGGATAATATTTTTAAAATTGAAGAATTAAAAGATTGGCTCATAATTTATCATGATAAAATAGTAGCTAATATTCTTTTTAAGCCCCAAATGGACAGTAAGGATTTGAAGGAATTGAAAGAAATGATTTTAAGGAAAAATATTAAAAGTAAATTGTTAAAATAATTGCCTTGAATTTGAATACGCAATGTTAAAGATGGGTATTTTTTTATTTTAAATTTATGTCTAAACACACCCCTTTTAAGGTTATTCTGGTATTATTTATGATTCCTGTATCGTTATATCTAATAGCGGAATATATTGATGAGAAAAAATTAAGTGAATGTCCAGAAATAAAAAATGATATTAAAAATGCTCAATCTGCTGATTACGAATACCAGTTTATAGATTGTAAAGGGGTTGTTAGCGTTTCATATCTAGATGGTAAATATTATATAAGTGATAAATATGCCGGTGGAGTGGCTGTGGTTAACAATAGAAAACTTTATAAATTCATAGGAGATGATTTGTATGTTGTATATTACAGCGAGGGAACTATGAATTTTAGTTGTTCTGGTAATAAAGAGGGTGAGTGTAATAATAAGAAATATTATGAGTATTTCAAGGTTAATGGTCAGGAGCAAGAGGTAATATATAATTCTTACGACGAAATCCCTATATATAGAAAAGTTAATACTGTTAGTGGCGAACTTACTTTATATAAAACTCTTAACGAAATACCTGAGAGTGATAGGAAAATATTTAAGGAATTGGAAAAGGTTAAGCAATTTCCGTACCTTGAAATTATTTTAGAAAGGATTATTAAGACTATGCCTAAACTGAAGGTTTTGATAGTTTGGGCAATATTTTGAAGAAAACGCGATAACTAAGGAATATTTTGAAGAAAAGTTAAGCGAGACCAAGAATGAATTAATGAACCATATTGATACTTTTATTGGTTTGCATCAGAAATTGGATATTGAGATTACATCTTTGCGCTCCAAGCATGATCATTTGGAAGCCTCAATGAAAAAAGTATTGGAACATTTGCATCTGGAAGCATAGTTTTTTTATCTATAATTTCTATATATAAAAATGCTCGGCAAGGCGTCGGGTGTTTTTTTATTAAGTCTAAATTATAAAGGCTAAGGTCTAAATTTAGGAAGATTGATAATTACCATACTTTAGCCTTTAGTCTTTAGCCTTTAGCCTTTTTTTAAAGCCTTTACGATGCCTGAAGGTTAGGGTATACTTAAATCAGTAAATTAATCATTCATTTTTTAAGAAATGACCCGGACCAAATTTAATAGGCGTGGTTTTTTTTCAAAGCTGGCATTGATTTTGCTGGTTTTTTTGTTTATTTTCACTTCCCAGCCAGGACTTGTCTTGGCCGCAGAAGAAGCTGTCAGTGTTGATTCAGCCCCGACTGATTCCGCTGAATCAGCAGAGCCTGATATATCAGCGCCTGCAGCCGAAGCCCAAATCGCAGAAGATACTACTGTTCAGCCTGCTGATAATTCAAGCGAAATCGATCAGGCCAAACAGGAAGACGAATCCGAGAACCCGCCCATGGAGACTTTAACTTCGGAAGAAGAAGTCCCTTTGAATTTAATGGATCCTAAAAATCCCGGAGCTGAAAAATTAAATGTTGATACCGATCCCAGCACAGGAGCTCTAAGTTATACCTTGCCGCTTGTTGTTCCGCCGGGAAGGAATAATATGCAGCCGGACTTGAAATTGGTTTATAACAGCCAAAATAGTGAAAATGAAAGTATTCTAGGGTTTGGCTGGTCTCTCTCAATCCCTTTTATTAAGCGCGTTAATAAAATAGGTGTAGATAATCTGTACACGGAAAGTTATTTCACTTCGTCTTTAAGCGGGGAATTAATGCCGGTTGATTTAATCAGCGGAGATTACGGCGAATACGGCTCAAAAACAGATAACGGAGAATTTCTCAAATATGAATTTTCGGATGACGATTCCTGGCTGGTTACCGATAAGACTGGCACGCAATATAAATTTGGCTTGACTACTAATTCCAGGCAGGATGACCCTGACGATAGTACTAAAATATACAAATGGCAGATTGAAAAAATTATTGATACTAACGGCAATTTTATTAAGTTTGAATATTACAAAGACGGTGGGCAAATTTATCCCGATAAAATTAAATACACAGGTTATGACACTGATAATGGTATTTTCGAAATAGAATTTTTAAGGGAAAGCAGAACTGATATCAGTCCGATTTATAATGCAGGCTTTGAAATTACCACCAGTTACCGTATATATGAAATAAAAGCCAAGGTAAGCGGCACTTGGGTTAAAAAATACAGCCTTACCTATGGCGAAGGCGATAATGGAGAGCGCTCTGTAATTTCTGGCATCACTGAAAGTGGACAGGATGGCCAGAACAACGTGATTACCTTGCCAGCCAGCAGTTTTGAGTATCAGGCAAATGAAAAAGATTGGGAAGGGACAGAAGACTGGTATCCACCTTGTGATTTACGCAAGGGTGTAATTGTAGCCGATGTTAATGGCGATGGTTTGCCTGACATTTTAAGATCATATAGTCCTCAGAATGAAGATCCTGATGAGATTGCAACATATCTTAATGACGGACATGGCGGTTGGATTGAAAGTGAAGAATTAGCTCCGCCTCTAATTTTTTATTATGATGAAGTCTGGAATGGCTGGCCATATGATAATGGAGTTAGGGCGGCTGATGTTAATGGTGACGGCTTAACTGATTTGGTCCAGTCTTTAGGTGCTTCGCCATCAAGTATCCATAAAATATATTTTAATACAGGTACTGGCTGGTCAATGCAAAATATTGATTATATACCTACTTTTGGCAGTGCACAATCATTGTTATCTCATGGGACATTTTTTGCGGAAATAAATGGAGATGGTCTGCCAGATATTATTCAAGGATATAAACCAACAGGTTGGCAGCCCGATGATCCAATTTCAGGATCAGTTTCACTAAACAATGGCGATAATACATGGGCAATCCAAACAAATCTAGTCCCGCCAGCTGATTTAAGAAGTGGGACAATTATTGCGGATTTTAACGGAGATGGTTTAGAGGATGTCATGCGTTCTTGGTATTGGCACGCAATGTATGAACATCCGGAATTGGATCGGATTGAGCAGGCCACATATATTAATGACGGTAACGGAGGTTGGATAGAGGATGAAAATTTAATAGCTCCAGTTATTTTTTATGAGGATTGGGCAGACTGGTATGCTTATCCGATTGATAATGGTGTTCGTGCGGCTGATGTAAATGGGGATGGCCTGACCGATTTAGTCCAATCACTTTATCTTTCTTCCCCAGGTATACATAGAGTATTTATAAATACAGGGCACGGATGGTTACAACAGAATACAAGTTATATCCCTCTGTTCGGAGGAGTTCTCAATAATAGCAATGGTAATGGTGTACATATTTCAGACATTAATGGAGATAGTTTGCCCGATATTATATATGGTTATAAAAATAGTAACCCACCTCCGACTATAGGTGGCGGGGTCGTGTTGAATATGGGGTTTAAAGCCGACTTACTTTCCGAATCAACCAATGCCAAAGGCGGAGAGTTTAGCGTAACCTATAAAGCCTCGCCACAATATATTGAAAATGACAGTTTGCAAAATCCTGACCTGCCTTTTGCTGTCCAGACAGTAAACTATATTGAATACAACGACAGTTTTGATAATCTCTCATCTGAATCGTATTTTTATGTCGGCGGGGATTATTATTATGAAGACTATCTGAACCGCAAATTCGCAGGCTTTAATCAGATTGCCAAAGTTGATGGAGACGGCAATGTAGCTATGACTTTTTTCCATCAGGGCAATGGTACTGATACTGGCAACGGCGAGTATTTGGATGACGCGTCAAAAATCGGCAAGCCGTACCGCACGGAAATCTATGATGACAGCGCCAATCTTTTCCGTTTTAGCGTCAATAAATGGGAAAATTACGATTTGGGTGATGACAGGGACTTTGTGAAGCAGACCCAGACAATCGGCTTTGCTTTTGACGGGAATACCAGCCATAAGGACACGGCCGAGACTTATGCATATGACAATGATAACGGCAATCTGACCCAGAAAATAACCTGGGGCGAAGTTTCCGGCAATTCAAATGGAACATTCACGGATACGGGGTCTGATAAATATACTACTGACATTGATTATGCCGCCACTACCGGCAGTGATGTTATTGGCTTGCCCAGCCAGGAAACTACAATTGACCAGAGTTCCAATAAAGTTAAAGAAACTAAATATTATTATGATAGTTTAACTTTGGGCAATGTTGACGAAGGCAATTTAACAAAGCAGGAAATGTGGAAGTCAGGCACAAGCTATATTGATATTGAAAAAACATATAATGCGTACGGATTAGTAACTCAAGAAAAAGATCCGCAGGACAAGACAACTGATTATACTTATGACACATATAATTTATATCCTGCCACAGTAACAAATGCTTTAGACCAGGATACGGATTATGAATATGATTATTCTTTGGGTAAGCCGACGCAAGTGACTGATCCCAACAGCCGGGTATTCCAGACGGTCTATGACGCTTTGGATAGGGTAAAGCAGGAAAAACAGCCTTATCTGTCTACTCCGAGCACTTTGGTTATTAAAACAGAATACACTTATACCGATAACACTGTGCCAACCAAAGTTCAGCAGACAAATAATCTTGATTCTTCAACCAGTTTTGATATTTACACTTATCTTGACGGATTTGGCAGGAAAATTCAGGAGCGTAAAGAGTCTGAGGCTTCAAATACTTATTCAGCCAAAGATTACGCTTACAATGACGTTGGTCTTTTAGACAAGGAATCTTTGCCGTACTTTTCCACAGGTTCAGCTCAGACAACGGCGACCACTGATACGGCGTTATATACTTCCTACACTTATGATCCCTTGCAAAGGGTTTTAACAGCGACCAACGCGGTTGGAACAACGACCAATACCTATGATGACTGGAAACTGACGATTACTGACGCGGAAAGCAATGTCAAGGATTTGTACAAGGACGCTTATGACAATTTAATCCAGGTTGACGAACATAATGGCGCTAATACTTATACCACAAATTACGCCTATAATGGCTTGGGCAATTTAACTCAAATTGAAGATTCGCAGGACAATATTCGCAATTTCACTTATGACGGACTTGGCAGGAGGCTCACAGCCGAAGATTTGCATGATCCTGAAGACGAGACTTTCGGCGAATGGACATACGGCTATGATGATTCGGGAAATTTAACTTCGCGCGTAGATCCGAAAAACCAGACAGTCAACTGGTCGTATGACGACATCAACCGCGTTTTAACCGAGAATTACACGGGCCAAAGCGGAACCGAAGTGGCTTATGTTTATGACACCGGCACTGACGGGATTGGCAGATTGTACACGGCGACAACAGCTGATGTTGTGACAACTTATACTTACAATGCTTTAGGCGGGGTTAAGACCGAGAATAAAAATATTGATTCTACGAATTATTTGACCGAGTATGGCTATGATCGCCAGGGAAACCAGATTTTGATTACCTATCCCAATGACGATGAAGTTCAGTATGTTTACAATACTGCAGGTCTTTTGGAAAAAGTGCAGAGCAAGCCTGATGGCGAAGAGTCGTTTAGCGATATTGTGAGCGATTATGATTATTCGCCTTTGGAGCAGGTCGCGTACCAGGAAAACGCCAATGGAGTGAAAACATTCAATGACTATGACGAGGCCAAGCTGTATCGTTTGAAAGAGAAAATAACGGCAAGTCCTGATGAGGGCGACTACGGCGAAGGATTGATGATGGCGACCTCCTCTGTCATTCAGAGTCCCGCGGAGCGGGACGAAGAATCCTTGATTGCCGCACCACCCACTGTCATTCAGAGTCCCGCGGCGCGGGACGAAGAATCCAGTACACCCGCAACCCTTATTGGCAATCCGTTAGCTTCTGTTGGTCAGGCAGTCGGCGGTTTTCTGGAAACTCTGCCTGGCGTTGATATTGTTACTAATCTACAGATTGGCTACGGATCTACGGATATCAAGGAGGCAAGCAGTAATGAAAAATCCGCAAACAAGGTTAAGCGCGACTTTCTGGGCCGTCCTGTCCGCTATGACAACTATCCTAAAGACGAAACAATTTATGTTAAATACGATCCCAATGTCAAACCCGAACCTTTGCCCAAAGAAGCAATTGAAATGTTTGATAAGGCGAAAGAATCTCAAAAAGAGCCTGAATTAAAATACTTGCCCCAGGGAATGATTGATTTTCTGGAAAAACAAAAAGAAAGCCTGGGCGAAAATATGCTTTTAAGCGTCAATCCTCCTGATCCATCAACAGACCTGCTGTCCGAAGATTTATGGAAAAGCGCGAATATCCTGTACAATTCCGGCTTTGAGGACGGATTTGACAGCTGGAACTGGCAGAATGAGCTGGATGCGACGCATACTGAAGACTGCACAGTATCGCACAGCGGATCATGTTCGGAAAAAGTGATTGTATCCACAACAGGCGAGCCCTGGGAAGTGCATGTGGGCCAGTCGGTCAAATTGCTTGCCGGCAAAAATTACACCTGGAAATTCTGGGCCAAGGCTTCAACCGCAACAGAATTTTTCATTCAGGCTTACCAAAACCATTCACCCTGGACCCAGCAGGGCATTTACAGAACAATAGAAGCCGGAACTGATTGGCAGGAATACTCCTATACTTTCACAGTTGCGGTTGATGATGAAAATTCCATTATTACTTTCCATCTGGGCGACAATGCGGGAACATACTGGATTGATGATGTTTCCTTGACTCCTGATGATCTGAACATGATAACCGATCCGAGCTTTGAAAACTGGGGCAATACCTGGTACTTCACCAGTAAAGGTTATCCGGACGGAACGGGAACCAATGCGATTGACGATACCGAGTCTTATGATGGCAATTCCTGCGACAAAGTAACTGTGACAACCGGCGGAGGATACTGGGAAGTGTCTCTTGCCCAGCCGATTTCAGTTGTTGAAGACCAAACCTATATTCTTACATTTTACGCCCATTCAGAGAATTACGATCCCAGGACAGCCCGAGCAGCCATAACCCTGAATTACAACCCCTTTAGTGAGATAAGTTCAGTCGTGCCATTTGACACTGTCTGGAATAACGGTGAATTTGCCAAATTCCAGATTGAGCTGACTCCGAATGTAACGGAATCCGACGCTCGGCTGATTTTCTATTTGGGTGAGGAAACAAGCTGGATCAAGCTGGATCAGGTGCGATTGTGGCCCCAGCAGGCGACTAAGATTTCTGACACTACTCCTGAATTATCAGCGATTTATGATGATCCTGATACTGGGGATTCCGCAACTGATTATCAAATCCAAGTGATTAAGTATGACGGTAATTGGAATGATCCGATTTGGGATTCCGGCAAGACTGCTTTCACAAATTCAGTAGATGAAGGAGATAGATCCGAGGATATCAGCTATGGCGGGGATGCTTTAATGCTAGATGGGATGAAGTATTACTGGAGAATTAAACTGTGGGATGAATCGGATAATGAGGGCGAGTGGACGAATGGGAATGATTATTTCGTGATGGCGGGAAAGCGTATTCAGGATTTAGCTTATACTTACGATGATGTGGGCAATATTACTGAAATTGTTGATCAATCTGAAACAAATACCCGAAAGAATGCCGCTTATGCATATGATGATTTATACAGATTAACTTCAGCGACGATTACGGATTCGGCGACGGAGGATGACTACACGCAGACATTTACTTATGACAGCTTAGGCAATATCCTGTCAAAATCAGATGTCGGGGACTACGAGTACAACGGGAATACAGGAAGCTTATACGCAAACCCGCATGCTGTTACGGATTTCACGGATTTAGGTGTGGAGGTGAGTTATGATAATAATGGCAATATGGATGCGGAAACACTCGGAGCTTATACTGTTTTTGAGGCGGATTGGGATTATAATAACCGAATGGCGACAAGCGACGGAATTTGGGCAACTCCTGCAAGTTATGGTTACGATCATGCTGGACAAAGGATAATCAAGGACATTGATTCTGGAAGCGAAATTATTGTTTATCCCAATAAATACTTTGATAAAAAGATTGTCGGCGAGGATGAGACAATTACTGAAAATGTTTACGCCAATAACCAGCTTGTGCTGACGATCACAGACGACGGAACAAATCGCAATGAATATTATGTCCATGACGACCATTTGACATCAAGCAGTGTCATGACTAAGGATGACGGGGATGTTGAGCAGGTAGTTGATTACTATCCATTTGGCAATATGCGCTTTAACGAACAAAGCGATCCTGAAAACGGGTCTTTTGACCAAAGGAAAAAATTCACCCAAAAGGAAATTGAAACCGACTCGTCGGGATTGCAGTACTTTGGGGCGAGGTATTATAGCGGGGAAGCGGGGAGGTTTGTGAGCGAGGATCCGATGTTTTTGGATATGGGAACAGATTTGAGAAAGAAGTATGGTAAAAAATCATTTGATATTTTAATAGATCCGCAGAGTTTGAATTCATATAGTTATGTGGCCAATAGGCCCTTTGTTTATGTAGATCCAACAGGTGAGGGGCCAGTGGGAATTTTCACAATTTTGAATGTAAGTTTAACAAATAATTTCGTGAAGAATAATTTAAACATGCAATCTGGCGATAGTAATATACAAGGCTTGAATAAGATTTATAATTATGCTAATAATTTAACAGGTGGAAATACAGAGGAAACATTATATGTTATGATGGAAGCTACGAGGACAAGTTTTAACAGTGCTGATGTAAATAACAAAGATAGGAAAGAGAGGATTTTCGATTTGCCTAGCGGATTATTTGGACAATATACTACTGATACTTTTTTGGATAATACAGATAAATTACAGCATTTTTTTGCCTCTGCCTTGTTATCTTATATGTTTGGGCCAGAAACTGTAAATGTTCTTGGTAATTTAGTTGAAAACTGGGAAATTATTTTTACATCTGGACGGGAAAAATATGATTTCAATGATATTCAAGCTAATCAGCTCGGCGCACAATTTGGTCAATTACTAAAAGAAAATCCTAATGCCTCATTATCGGATTTCCTGAACAGTAATAATTCAATAGAAAATGTACAGAAAGTAGGATCGCTTAATTTAGACTAATTTAATATATAAAAATTATGAATAAAAAGTATCGAAAAATAATCCTCATAAGTATTTCCCTGCTTTTGGCAATCATTTATTTAATATGGTTTTGGGATTATAACACTATGCATAAAGTCGATTCGCCAGCGGCGATTAATTATTTTAAAGGAAGGGTTGGCGCTATCAATTTTGCGGAGTCCAATGAAATAATTACCTGCGAATATAGAGGCGGAGTAATTTTATTCTTTAGAACAAACGACTTTTCTGAAGGTTTAGTTTATATAAAGGACAATAAAATATTCAAAGCCGAGCTTGTTAAATTTAATAATGCTTATGTTGATAGAATTTTACCGGGGGCTCCGATAAAGGAGCTGCCTTATTATGAAACAAAGGAATATTGTTTATACTAGTCAATCTGGAAAGAATTAAGTAGAAATTTATGAAAAAAACTATTATTTTTGATTTTGGTAAAATTAATACAGCCGTCGAATTAAATAGTTACTTGGAAAGAAAATTGAATTTATCCAGCTTGATAATTGGTTATGGCAAAAACTTGGATGCTTTTTTGATGCATATAGTTATAGCGATGAAAATGTATTTTTCGAATTGAAAAATTATAAAAAGATTCAAAATTTGGTATTTAAAAAATATATAGATAATTTTTTGATTTTTTGAATGAGCTAAAGAAAACTAACCCTAATTTTGGCTATGAAGTCATTAATTAAAGTAGTCCATTTGAGAATTAGTATTTATGAAAATTGATTCCGCATGCAATTCAATCAGCGAATTTGCCAAATTCCAGATTGAGCTGACTCCGAATGTGACTGAATCCGACGCTCGTTTGATTTTCTATTTGGGTGAGGAAACAAGCTGGATTAAGCTGGACCAGGTGCGCCTCTGGCCGCAGCAGGCGACCAAAATTTCTGACACTACGCCTGAATTTTCAGCGATTTATGATGATCCTGATACAGGGGATTACGCCGACTATTATCAAATACAGGTTATTCCTTACGATGGCGATTGGAATGATCCTCTTTGGGATAGCGAAAAAACCGCCTTTGCCACCTCTGTGCTTGAAGGCGACCGCACTGAAGACATTTCTTATGGCGGTGATCCGCTGGCTTTGAATGGGATGAAATATAATTGGAGAATTAAGTTATGGGATGAGTCGGACAATGAAGGAGAATGGACTAATGGAAACGATTATTTTGTCATGGCCGGAAAGAGAATACAGGATTTGGCATATACTTACGACGATGTTGGAAATATTACTGGCATTATTGATCAATCTGAAACAAATACCCGAAAAAATGCCGCCTATGCTTATGATGACTTGTATCGTCTGACAGGCGCGACGATAACGGATTCGGCGACGGAGGATGATTATACGCAAACTTACAACTATGACAGTCTCGGAAATATCCTGAATAAATCGGATGTCGGGGATTATGAATATAATGGCAATACAGGAAGTTTGTACGCAAATCCACATGCCGTCACGGACTTCACTGATTTAGGCGTGGATGTCAGCTACGACAACAACGGGAATATGGACTTGGAAACCTATGGTGCTTATTAAAAATAGGAAAACCCCCAGCTTTAGCTGGGGAGACTTGATAAGCTTTGAGCGTTCCTTTGGGCGGTAATTATCGCTTAAAGTTTGTATTTGACAGGGAAGCGTCAATAAAGCTATAATAAAGACACAAAATAATATTGAATTTATGAATAATCAAGATAAAAATTTAAACGATATTTTAGAGATAGTCTCTTTTATTAAAGATACTGCGCCGACGAAGGATGATCTGAAGAATTTTGCTTCCAAGGATGATATTAGAGAAATAAGGGGAGAATTAAAAGAGGTTAGGGATGAAATGAGGGAAAATAAAGATGAGACAATAACCCATATTGATTCATTTATCGGATTGCATCAAAAGTTAGACTTGGAATTGGTTTCATTGCGCTCAAAATATGACCGTTTGGAGTCTTCATTAAAAAAGGTTCTAGATCATTTGAAGCTGAATGCTTAATATATTGATAAGATATCTTCTGAAAAACGCTTGACAGCGTTTTTTTGAATTAATGCATAGAAATCGGTTATAATTCCTTCAGGCTTGATGAGTGAAGGGAAATTATCACATGCATAATTATCAAAGCTTGTGCCACAGCAGGTGGGATTGCGTTTATCATCTGATTTTTATTCCTCAACGGCGCAAAAGCATTCTCTATGGAAAAATTAAGCTCCAGCTTGGCGGGATATTCCATGAATTGGCTAAATATAAAGGTTGCAGGATAATTGAAGGCCATATTATGCCGGATCATGTGCATATGTGCATTGAAATACCGCCCAAGTATGCGGTGGCCTCAATTGTCGGGTATTTGAAAGGCAAAAGCGCTATTTTGATTGCCAGGCAGTTTTGCGGCAAGGAAAGGAATTTTATCGGCGAACATTTCTGGGCCAGGGGCTATGCTGTTTCTACTGTGGGATTTGAGATTAATAGAATTAGAAGATATATTAAGGAGCAGGAATCTAAATAATTCGGTTTTATATAAAATAATTAACTTAGAACTCATTAAGCCCTAATTTAGGGCGTTTTTTTTGTTAAGTCTAAATTTAGGAAAATTTGTAATTACCATACTTTAGCCTTTAAACTTTAGCCTTTAGCCTTTAGTCTTAAGCCTTTAGCCTTGTTTTTAAGCCTTTACGAAGACCGGCGATTAAGCTATAATAAAGTCATGAATAATTATAATTGGCAGGTTGTCGGCCACTCAAAAATACAGCAATATTTGCAAAAAAGCCTTAATAACAATAAACTGGCCCATGCTTACTTGTTTTCTGGCTTGGAACATTTAGGCAGATCACTGGTGGGGCAAAAGCTTATCAGCTCAATTTTATGCCAAGATTTCCATCAGCAAAATAAGTTGCCTTTGCAGAGTAGCCCCTGCGGACAATGCGCTTTCTGCCAACAGGCAAAAAAAAATATTCATCCTGATATTTATATTTTAAAAAAGGAAGAAGATAAGAAAAATATCAGTGTGGAACAGGTAAGGGAAATGCATAAATTCTTAAACCTGACTTCGTTTTTAAACTCCTACAAATTTGCGCTGGTTGAAAATGCCCAGGACTTGAGTGAAAGCGCCCAAAATGCGTTATTGAAAATATTAGAGGAGCCTGGCCCGAAAACAATATTAATTTTGATTACCACTGATTCCAATTTAATCCTGCCGACCATTGCTTCCCGCTGTCAATTGATTAAATTTCAGCCGTTGGCAGCCGATGAAATTTTTCATCACTTAGTTTCTTTGGGCTCGAGCCGCAGCCAGGCTGAAAAGTTCACTGCCCTGGCAAGGGGACAAATCGGCCTAGCCATCAGCTATTTTCAGCATCCTGATTTTTTTGATGAATATTTAGAGCAGATGGACCGGCTGGTCTCCTTATTTGATCAGGATTTGGTTTCCCGCTTTAAAAATATTGAACAGGTTTTTGCTCAAACCAAAAATCCCAAGGAATCGGCAAATATTCTGGCCGGAGAATTGGATAATTGGCAGTTGATTCTTCATGATTTATTGGCTGCCCGCCAGAATCTCGATAATTTAATTATAAATCTGCATTATTTGCCCCAGCTTAAAAAAGTTTCTTTGCGCTATGACTTTAATAAGCTGCTGGATCTTTTTGCCCAGGTTAATTTGCTGAAAAAATATTTAACTTATAATATTAATCCGCGTTTAGCAGCGGAAAATTTATTAATAAATTTGTAATTTTATGGGGAAATTCCAAAAAATAATTTTTATTTTTTGTCTGGCAATTTTAGCCGTATCATTAAGCGGCTGTATCAGTGTCAAAGATTCTTCCAAGACACCAAAGGGGTATATCGGGGTTTTTAAATCAGAAGATAATGCTGTAACCTGGAAATTAAAAGGCAGTCTATTAAATACCCAGGGTAAAGTTATACCTTTGGTGAATGTCAGTGTAAATCGTCTTATTTTGGATCCGTCAGATAATAACACGGTTTATTTGGCTTCGGAACAGGGGTGGTATTATTCCAATGACGCCGGCAACAGCTGGATGAAATCAAAATTTTTTGAAAATGATAATATTGCCGATATTGCTATTGATTATCAGGATAAATGCACTCTCTATATTACAGTCGGCGCTAATCTGTCCAAAAGTACTGACTGCGGACGTACTTTTACCACCATCTATAATGATTCCAGGGCAATAAAGATTACAGATATTGAAACAGATCGCTATGCAGGTAATCAGAATCTGGTATATTTTGCCAATAGCGGCGGCGAATTAAGAAAAAGTGAGAATTTCGGGGGGACTTGGACATTAATTAGAGGTTCGGGCAATGCCATTAAGCAAATACTTTTAAATGCTGAAGATACCAGAAATATTTACTTGTTGATTGAAAAAGCCGGTATTGCCAAGTCAATTGACGGGGGTGTAACCTGGAGTGATACTGATAAAAAAACCGAGTCGATAAATAAAGACGGAGCCAAGCTTTATAAGAATTTTAAGAATGCGCGTTTAATGGTTCAGGACCTTTCAGCTTCTAATGCTTTTATTTATGTTTCCGACTATGGCCTTTTAAGGACAATTGACGGCGCGCAGACCTGGAAACCAATTAATTTAGTCACCACTGTCGGCGGCAAGAATATATATTCACTCGCTGTCGATCCGACAAATGGCAATTTAATTTATTATGGTACGGATTCAACCGTATATAAATCTGCAGACGGGGGCAGTACCTGGTCAACTCAAAAAGCGCCCAATGTCGGTTATGTAAATTTTTTATTGGTCGATCCGAAAAATACTAAAAATATCTATTTGGGAGCAAAGAAGATCCCCGAGAAATAATTAATACTCGGTTAATAACCCAACATAAAATTATGCCAGAATTAAACAATTACATCAAACAAAATAAAGAAGAATTTGAAAATTCGCTGGTTCATCTGAAAAAAGAACTGGGAACTTTGCGGACCGGGCGCGCCCAGTCTGCTTTGGTTGAGAATATTCTAGTGGAAGCTTACGGCAGCCGGCAGGTCTTGAAGCAATTGGCTTCAATCAGTATTCCGGAATCAAGAGCAATCAGCATTGAACCCTGGGATAAAAGCATTGTTAAAGAAATTGAAAAGTCATTAATCGCGTCTAATCTGGGGCTGTCAGTGGTAAATGCCGGCAGCAAGATAATTGCCAAGGTGCCGATGATGACTGAAGAAAATCGCAAAGAATTAATCAAGGTCTCAGGCCAAAAATTGGAAGCGGCAAAAATAGGCATTCGCCAGATTCGCGATAAAACAAAGGAGGCAATATTAAAAGCAGAAAAGGACAAGGATATTACTCAGGATGACCGTTATCAGTATCTGGCTGATTTGGATAATTATGTCTCGGAATTGAATAAAAAAGCAGACGAGATTGCCGAGGAAAAGGAAACAGAGATAAAGATGATTTAATTGAGGTCAGTTGTTTAAAAAAAATATTATTGCTATAATAAAAATACGCAATTTTATGCTAGAACAAGAGGATTTAAAACAAATAGAAATAATTATTAATTCAGCGCTGGATTCCAAGCTGACTGAAAAATTAGAGCCAATTAAACAAGAGTTGGCAGATATTAGGGTTGAGTTAAAAATAATCAGCCAAAGACTGGATAGTATAGGAAAGGCATAGGATGAGGATATATCAGCCGCCTATAGGGATATTGAAATTTTAAAAAAACAACTGGCGGATTTGGAAATAAAAGTACGTAAATTGCAAAACGTTTAAAGATTTATTACAATATAAGAGCAGACACGGCGATGATCAGGGGTTTGGCTCCCTGGGAGCTGTAGGCAATAAAGAGGTCTTCGTAGCCTTGGCAATGGAGACAACTTGGGTGGAACCGCCCTTAATTAAAAAAATGGGTCCCAGGATGATAGCTTTTTTGGTTTATCATTTTGAGATCCATTTTTTATTTAATCATCAGCCATTAATAATTAATTACTAATATCCTATTTTGGATTTAGCAATTGTATGGTTATTGATGATTGATTATTGATTATTAAATTTATTTTATGTCCAAAAACGAAAAATCCAAAAGCGAAGCTAACTCTATTGAAAAGCTCGTGTCATTCTGCAAGCGCCGGGGTTTTGTTTTTCCTTCCTCGGAAATTTACGGCGGACTTCAGGCAATCTATGATTACGGCCATTACGGGGTTTTATTAAAAAATAATATCCGTGATGCCTGGTGGCGGCATATGGTGCAATTGCGGGACGATGTGCTGGGCATGGATAGCGCTATTTTTATGCACCCTCAGACTTGGGTGGCAAGCGGTCATGTCGCGGGTTTTAATGATCCGCAGGTTGATTGTAAAAAATGCAAAAATCGCTTCCGGGCTGATCATTTGCTGGAAGAGTTTGGAATTAATATGGATAAGGCGTCAATTGAAGAAATTAATAAGGGTTTGGATGAAATCAGGAATAGCGGCAAATTGAAATGTCCGGTGTGCGGTTCCAAAGAGTTAACCGAAGCAAAAGTTTTTTCCCTGATGGTTAAATCCAATCTTGGTTCGCCGACTGAAGCTTTGACTGAGGAGAATGTTATATATTTAAGGCCGGAAAGTTGCGGCGGCATTTATTTGGAATATAAAAATACGGTTGATACCCTTCATCCCAAATTGCCTTTTGGCATTGCCCAGGTCGGCAAGGCTTTTCGCAATGAGATTGTGGCCCGTCAGTTTATTTTTCGCACCAGGGAATTTGAACAAATGGAAATGCAATATTTCTTGAAGCCGGGGCAGATGAAAGAAACATATGAGAAGTGGAAGCAGATTCGTTGGAATTGGTTTTTGGAATATGGTATTCCGGAAAAAAAGATTCAATGGTATAAGCATGAGAAATTAGCTCATTATGCCAGCGATGCTTATGATATTGAATTTAATTTTCAATCTTTGGGCGGCTTTAAGGAAATTGAAGGCATTCACGCCAGGGGAGATTGGGATTTATCACAACACGCGAAATATTCCGGTGTTGATTTGACATATTTTGACGAGGAAAGCAAAGAACGCTTTTTCCCTCATATTATGGAAACCTCTGTGGGCTTAAATCGTTTATTGCTGATGTTCTTGGATAGTGCTTATACTGAGGAAGAAGTTGCAGGTGAACAGCGGGTTGTTTTGAAAATTGATAAGCGTCTGGCTCCTGTGAAAATTGCGATATTCCCTTTATTAAAGAATAAGCCGCAGTTAGTCGCCAAAGCCAAAGAAATATATGAGATTTTAAGACAGAGTTATATGTGCGAATTTGATGATAACGGCAATATTGGCAAGCGTTACCGCCGTCAGGATGAAATAGGTACGCCTTATTGCGTTACAGTTGACTTTGAAACTCTGGAAAAAGATGATAGCGTAACGGTCAGAGATCGTGATTCCATGAAACAGGAAAGAATTAAAATTTCAGATTTAGGCAGCTACTTTAATGATAAATTGGAAAAATAGACAAGAAAAAGCCCCCTGAACCATTTGGCTCAGGGGGTTTTTGTGTTCTTTTAGTTTTTGTAGTTCTGCAGAAACCTAATAATGCGTCCGATGCCCTCGGTCAGTTCAGCCACCGGCGCCAGACAGACAATGCGGATATGCCGCGGTAGATTTTTGTCGTCAAAGCCGGTACCCTGCACAAGCTGAACTCGTTCAGCATTGAGCAGGTCCAGAATGAACTTCTCGTCATTGGCAATGTGATTCGGGCTGTTGATCTTTACGTAAAGGTACATAGTTGCATCAGCTTTGACGCAAGACAGCTCCTCGCACTGATTGATTGCCTGGCTGGCTGCTTCAATCTGGTCAAAGAATCGTCCCCCAGGCACTAAAAGCGGCCGGAGGTAGTCAGCGCGGGGGAGGATCAGGGGAATGGCCAATTGGCCGTAGATATTCGGGCACAGCCTGGCATTAACAAGCAGGTTAATGCCGTTAATCAAGTCACGCGCCTGATGCGTCGGTCCGCTAATGGCAATCCAGCCGGAACGAATGCCGGGCATGAGCCTGTTTTTAGACAGGCCATTAAGCGTGAAAATCAGCACCTCGTCAGAAATCGAGGCAATCGGAATGTGCTTGGCTTGGCCGTAAAGCACTTCGTTATAGACTTCATCAGCAAAGATGATTAGCCGGTGCTCGCGAGCAATACTGATAATCTGCTGCAAAATTTCCAGGGAATAAATTGCGCCGGTCGGATTATTGGGATTGATCAGCAAGATTGCTTTTGTCCGGCCGCTGATTTTCCTGATGATATCGGCAAGATCCGGATACCAGCAGGATTTTTCATCACACTGGTAGTGAACCGGAATGGCTCCGGCTTGCTGCACAAACAGGCGCCAAAGGGGATAATTGGGCGTAGGCAGGAGTATTTCGTCCCCGGGATTAAGCGTTGCCGTAGTAACAAGGCGAATGCCTTCACTTACGCCATCAGTGCCGAAAATATTTTCTCTTTTGAGATTGATAAATTTTTGCGACTGATGGTAGGCGAAAATGGACTCAATAGCCTGTTCCAATCCCTGAGCCGGGGAATAGCCATACTGGATCTGGATCTGCTGCAGCAAATGATTGATTTCTTCCGGCGGCTGGATGCCAAAATAAGGCGGGTTGCCGATATTCCAGGAATGCAGTTGTTTGATTTCTTCCCTGGGTTTAGTCCGCAGTTCTTCTTTAATGGTCTGTTCAATGATCAATCTGGCTTCCCGAATCTTGGGGTTGCGGACATCATAAGCCGCATCTTGCAGCCGTTGGGCTTGCTGGTAAAAACTCCCGTTATTATCCATGGAAAGTCCTCCTTTTTCAAATAAACTGTTTACTTAATTTATCATAAATTGTCAACATTGTCAATCACTTTAAAAAACACAGAGACTATGATAAAATATAATCAGCAATTAAGTTTATTTTAAATATTAATTTTGCCAAAATGTGCGTAAAAATAGTTGAGTTAATCGGTACTTCTCCCAAGAGTTTTGAAGATGCTATTAGCGATGGCGTGAAAAGAGCAGGCAAGTCTATTCGGGGAATCAGCGGCGTCGATGTCATCGGTCAGACAGCTGTAGTCAATGATAATAAAATTGTGGAGTTTCGCGTAAATATGAAAGTCGCCTTTAAGGTGGAATAATAAAATTCGTTTATCGTTGTACGGTTTCGATATTAGTTACGTTTATCGATAATCGTTTAACGTAACGCCAAGTGATGTTGATTGACGTTTAACTCATATTTTTGTTGAAAAATTTATGTACCAAAAATTAACTTTAAAAAATGGTTTGCCAGTGATTTTGGCGCCCAAAAAAGACAGCAAGGCAATTGCTTTATTTTTAATTTATAAAGTCGGTTCGCGCCATGAGTTAAGGCAGAATTTATATGGTATATCGCACTTTATAGAGCATTTGATGTTTAAAGGTACGCAAAAACGGCCCTCAACTCTTATTCTCTCCAAAGAACTGGATAGTATTGGCGCGGAATTCAATGCTTTTACAGCTAAGGATCATACAGCTTACCATATGAAAGTTAATGTCGGTGACTTTGAAGTTGCCTGTGATATCCTTTCTGATATGTTAAATAATTCGAAATTTGACAAGGAAGAATTGGAGAAAGAAAAAGGCGTAATTTTGGAGGAAATAAAAATGTATGAAGATCAGCCCATTCAGTATGCCGAGATTTTGTTTGAGGAATCTATTTTTAAGGGTTTAGATTTGGAACATAATATTGCCGGTACGCGGAAAACAGTTAAGGCTCTGACCAGGCAGGATATTATTGGCTATTTGGAAAAGTTTTATTCTCCAAAAAATGCAGCTTTGATTGTTTCCGGAAAGGTTGATAAAAATACTTTGAAAGTATTGAACAAATATTTTAACCAGCAGGGTTTTGGCCATAAATTTCAAAAAAGGATTGAACACAAACCAATTAGCATTAAACAAAAAGTCGCTAAGGCGGCTCTTAATTATAAAGCTACGAATCAGGCTCATATTGCCCTGGGATTTCCGGCATATCCATATTCATCTCCAAAATTGCCTGCTTTTCAAATTTTATCCATTATTTTAGGGGGAAATATGAGTTCGCGTTTATTTATCAATGTCAGAGAAAGAGAAGGCTTGTGCTATTATATCCGCTCACAGGCTGATATTTATGAAGATACCGGTGATCTATTGATCCGTTCCGGGTTGGATAATGATAAATTGGAAAAAGGCCTGGCACTGATTGCCAAGGAATTGAGGGATATAAAAGACAGCGGAGTCACTGCGGAAGAATTATCCAAAGCTAAGAAATTCATTAAGGGTCGTTTAACTATGCAGCTGGAGGAATTAAATGATTTGGCAGAGTTTTACGGACGGGAATTTATTTTAGCGAAAAAATTATTGACGCCCGAGCAGAAAATAAATGAATTTTTAAAGGTCAGCCTTGCGCAAGTCAATCAGGTGGCTAAGGAAGTGATTTTAAGAGATAAAATGAATTTTGTTATGGTCGGTCCCAATAAAAATAAAGAAAAATATTTAAAGCTATTAAACTTATGAGTAAAATAATTATTGCCAATTGGAAAATGAATTTGTCTGTCAAGGAAGCTTTAAGTTTTCTTGCTAAGATCAAAAGCAGTAAAAATGAAGTAGTGCTTGCCGCCCCTTATACCTTTTTAGGTGAGTTGGCAAAACATCAAAGGCCCGATATAAAATTAGGGGCGCAAAATGTGTCTCAATATGAGCAGGGTGCGTTTACAGGGGAAATTTCCGCCAGCATGTTAAAGGAGCAGGGCTGCACCTATTGTCTGGTCGGCCATTCTGAAAGGCGCATTTACTTTTTAGAAAGTGATTATATGATTAATCAGAAAATTAAAAATTTGTTAAAATTGCATATAACTCCGGTGATTTGCATCGGTGAAAATGCCCGGGATCGTAAAAGAGGAATTACAAAAAAAATTCTAAAAAAACAGCTGCAAATAGCCCTCAAAGGCATTAAAAACCGAGTGATTATAGCATATGAGCCGGTCTGGGCAATTTCCACGTTTCAAAAGGGCAGGGTCAAGATTGCAGCCTCGACTGCTGATATTGCCGAAATGCACGGCTATTTGCGTAAATTATTGAGTAGTATGGGTAAAGCCGGCACGAAAATTATATATGGCGGGACTGTCAATTTACTAAACAGCGCTGATATAATGTCCTTGAAGGAAGTTGACGGAGTTTTAGTCGGGGGAGCGAGTTTGAAAATAAATAATTTAAATGGTATAATCAATAATGCTTAAAAATATGTCATTTCCATCATTGCCAAACCAGTTTGGAGAAAATGCACAGCGTAAAAAGGCCGGCAAATTAAGACCTTTAGAATCATTGGAGCCTGAACAAATTAAAGCGGTTGTTGTCTCTGAGGAAGACTTGGAAGAAATATGCGATCTGGAGGTTCCCCGGGAAGAGACGAATCGCATTGTCAGTAGTATAAACTGGTTAACTGAAATTGATGAAATTGAGCCTGGACATTTTTACCGCTTGCTTTATGATGCCTCGACCCGTAATGTTTCTGAAGAGCTGCCAATAAAAGAAAAAACGTTTCGTTACAGGCGTAATTTGAATACGGTAAAAAAGTTAAGGCCAGCCGCTTATAAATTATTAAATGACAGCAGTTTATATAAAAAGGAAAATAATGATGAGATGCAGAAGGTCGCCAATGATTTGGCTACTTTTATTGCTTTAGAATTGAAAAAGGCATATTGGCTGGAAAAAGAATTTTACCCAATAATTTTTGACAAGGTCCTGAAAACTGCCAGGGCCGAAGTAACGCAGTACCTGATTAAAGAAAAGAATTTGCGAAAATTGGATTCTTTCCCTGATATCAGCAGTATCCCCGTGAGATTAGTGGATATTCTGAATTATGATTTGGCCGGAAATCCGCCGGATTCGGCTGGCGTAAATAAGGGCTATGAGATTCAAGTCGCAATTCCATCTCATTTTACAGACAAGGATGAATGGCGGGTTTTTTGGGTGGTTGTTCATGAGTTAGTCCATTCCGCGAGCTACAAGAATTATGAAAGATTAGGTTTGCATCAGAATTATAATGATCCTGATTTTAAAGAAGTAAATGAAGCAGTTACGGAAATGGTTACGTTTTTTATTATGCGAGATCATCTGACTAATTTCAAAACCAGTTTAATGGGAGAAAGAAATCATCCGTTGTATCTGTCAAATATGGCATATTCAGAATATACGGCACTGGTAAAGGAAACATTGCAAAAAGTTCCGTTTAAATTCTTTTCTGATGCCATGTTCAATCAGGATGGCCTGGAAACCCTGAGAAAAGAATTTGCAAAGGCATACGGCAATGAAAACGCCTTGGCAGAATTCGCTTTAAAATTAAAAAATCTATTTAAGCCCAGAGCTGCAAAGAAAAAAATAATTAATTTTCAGGAAGCTTCGAGGGCAATTGCGCAAAAAAAACTGCGGGCAAAATATCAAAGTCAGGAAAAGGAGAAATAAGCTTTTATTTAAAAGTATCTAAATATTATGTATAATATAATCCCCTTAATTATTATCCTATTATGTCTGGCCGGAATATCGGCGATTGTTTTAAAGAAATTGCCGTTATTGACTATTTTTGACGTGAATGAAATTCCGGAGGAAAAAGCTGCCCAGACTAAGAATAAAATTATTGAGGAAAGATTGGAGCGGAAAGTAAAACATTTTTCTTCGAAGCTCCAGCCATTTTTTCAAATTCTTTCGAATTTTTTTCAGCGCAAAGTAAGCGCAGTTAAAACTAAAATTCAAGAAGTTGAGGATAAGTACAAAAATCAGACCAAAAAGGAAATCTTGGTAACTAAGAGTGAGTTTTTAGATTTGGAAAAGAAGATAGAGGATCTTTTAGATGAGGGGAAAAGTTTGATGAAAAATGAGAATTTCGAAGAAGCAGAGAAAAAAATAATCGAGGTTTTGGCGTTGGATCCTAAAAATCTAAAGGCTTATCATGAGCTGGGCGATTTGTATTATCTGCAAAAACAATTTGTCGAAGCAGAAGCTACTTTTAAGCATATTTTAAAGATTAATAAGACTGATGACCAGGCGTATTTTAAGTTGGCTGAAGTTTATGAGAAGATGGAAAAACCCGAGTCTGTGGTTGAAAATTTAGTAAAAGCTTTGGAATTAGTGCCTAATAGCCCTAAATATCTTGACCTTTTACTGACAAATAGTATAATATTAAAAAATAAGGAATTAGCAGTTGAGACTTTGGAAAAGCTAAAATCAGTAAATCCCGAAAATGCAAAAATAGCTGAATTTGAACAGCAGCTTAAAGAAATTTAGGATAAAATTAAATTAAATCAAGATCGATTTTACGGCGATTTTTTTGTTTAGCAAGTAATTAGAATTATGGACGGCCTACCAACTTCGCTTGCTGAAGTTGTTGTAGTAGTTTATATCACGCCGTTGTAGCTTCCGCCTACGCCCATCCTACGCTAATGCTACGGAGGGCTACGGCGGACAGGCCCAGCCGCTCGCGAGCGCCTGGGCAGGCAGTTAAAATTGTAATTAGAATTATGGACGGCCTACCAACTTCGCTCGCAGAAGTTGTTGTAGTAGTTTATATCACGCCGTTGTAGCTCAGTTGGTAGAGCAACTCCATGGTAAGGAGTAGGTCTGGAGTTCAAGTCTCCACAACGGCTCATGGTTCTCAGCCAGAGGCTGATCCGCCTCTGGCGGAAAATCCGCGCAACGGCTAAGGAATTGTAATTAGTAATTAGAATTTTGAATTTTAAGTTTTTATAATGGGTCGGTACCAAAGCGGTCAAATGGGGCAGACTGTAAATCTGCTGGCTTACGCCTTCGGAGGTTCGAACCCTCCCCGGCCCAAAATTATAAAATCGAGGATTTTGTCCTCGATTTTATTTTTGCGTCTACTTATATCTTTGACAAAAATATTTTTCCTTGAAAGCTTCAAAGGGTAGATTTGTTTCAATGATTTTGGGGCTTTGTTCGTAAAGATCATTTATTAAGTCATATTGGGTAACGGTTTTATCAATTACCGAGTAAATATACTTGTTTGTCCCCGAGATGATTATTAAATATCCGCCGCTATAGGGCTGAGTTAAAATTTGGCAATTTTCATAAGTTGACTGGGTGCTTTCTTTTTTCAACTCAAAGACAAAGGAATTTTGATAGCTTTGATTATTGAGCAATTCGAAAATCGTGGGTGGGATATCAGTTTCTGAATAAATAAGGGGAGTCTTAACGGTTTTCCCGATATTAAATTGTCCTGTTTTATCAGTCGGAGGAAAATAAGAAAGCACTGTCAAATAGTTTTCATTGAAGGCGTTTTGAAAATTGTAATAATTGCCCTCCTTAAAGCCTATCGGCCAGGAGTGATCGGATAAAATAAAAAGGTGCGATTTGGAGTCGTTATACTCTTTATATTCTTCGTAAAATTTTCCCAGGCAATAGTCTTGTTCGGACTGGGAGTTTAAATATTTTTCCAGATAATTAGCCGGGGAATTAAATTTATGGGTGAAAGTATATTCTGCTTTCGGCTCCCAGGGGAGATGGGTTGATGATACTTCAAAATAAACAAATATTTTTTCTTTATCTAAGCCTTTGTTTTTTAAATATTCAAAGGCGCGCTGATAAAAAATACAATCATCAAACCCCCATTGATATTTGGGGTCTTGGGGTTTCATTATGTCTGTGTAATGAACCTCTTCGTAACCAAGCTTTTGAAAAAAATCACCCATGCCCTGAAATTCCAGATTGTCAGAACGGAAAACAATTGTTTTATAGCCAGATTTTTTTAAAATGTTAGGCAGACAATTTTCCATGTCAACCCCATCATCATAGGCAATTCCCTCGTCAATATTATTAGTAATTCCGCATAAAATATTTTCTTGCGCGCGAATAGTCTGAATGCTATTTGACCAGAAGTAAGGGAAAAATATTCCGTCTTTGGCGATTTTTTGAAAATTAGGTATAAATACCTGGTTGGCATAGGCATCTAAATTAGCAGCCTGACCCTGTGTTGCCATGGCATTGATTGATTCCAGCTGTAAAATAAAAATGTTCTCATTAGAATTCGTTTTTATATTTTTATAATCGGGGATGTAGGCTCTGAAAAAATGACGGGCGGCATTTACCTCTTTAATTAAATGATAGTGGTAGGTGATAAAGCCAAAGGGCTGAGGACAGATACATAAAACAGCAACGGGTATAATTAATAAATATTTTAGCTGTTTGTTTATGGAAGAAAAATGTTTTTTTAATTCGCAGATATTCGTATATAAAACATAGAAAAAATAGAATAGAAAAATCACAAATATTGTCAGGGCTATAGCGGAAAATATTACAACTGTGGGCCCAAATAAAATATTAGCGGTTGGTATTATGGCATCATAAGAATCAACAAAGAAATACGGATTAAATAACGTTTTTAAAGTCGACCAGTAATAAACCAGAAAGAAAATTAGGGAATAATATGCCGTTGATAACAGCGAAAGGGCAATGATCAGCAGCTTTGATTTGCTTAGGAAAAGCAAGGGCAGGATAAATATTATTAAGATGCTGAGTTGTTTTACTACAGATACCAAAATATTAAGCTCTTTTAAATTGGTGATTTTTACCAAATAAAAAGAGGGGATAAGTACAAGCAGGGTAATTATGATAGTTGCTAAGGCAAAAATGATGCCAAATTGTAATATTCGGGGTTTAATTTTAGCCATACTTTGTTAATTTAAATAGTGATTCTATTATATCAAATTTGGGATTTTAGCCAAGCTTTGACATTTATTTTGTTTTCTGATAAAATATTTTACATAAGTTTAATGTCTTGTCAATGCCCCCCAGGCTCAGCTGGTAGAACATACCCGCCTGCCTAAGCCGAACCAGTAAAATTTAAATATGCCGGGATAGCTCAGTTGGTAGAGCAACTGTTTTGTAAACAGTAGGTCGTGGGTTCAAGCCCCTCTCCCGGCTAATAAATACCTTGTATTTTAGTTTCGCGCAGATAAAGACGCGGAGCGGGATGGGTGGCTTTGTTAACTTAAAACTAATAACTAATAACTCATAACTTTAAAATAGTATGTCCCAAGACAATTTAATTAAATTTGAATGTACTGTTTGTAAAAAGACCAACTATTATTCTCAAAAGAATAAGAAAATTATTAAGGAAAGAATGCAACTGAAAAAATACTGCCGGCACTGTAAAAAGCACACCTTGCATAAAGAAACAAAATAAAAGGGAAGGGCCAAATTTAGGCCTTTTTCTTTTTAGTATTTTTTGTTAAACTATCAACACATCTATATTTCATCCAGGATCTATTAGTAGATCCGTAGCTAATTCGTAGATTAGTAACAGATGGATTTATTTGATAAAAATTTAAGAGAAGCAGCTCCTTTGGCTGACCGGATGCGGCCTGTGGATTTTTCGGATTTTATGGGCCAGGAGCAGATTGTGGGGCCAAAGACTTTGCTGAGACAGGCCATTGAGGCTGACAATTTGCCATCAATTATTTTTTGGGGGCCGCCCGGTACGGGTAAAACTACATTGGCTAAAATTATTGCTCAAAAGACATCAGCTTTTTTTGAGCCTTTTTCAGCTGTGTCTTCAGGCGTAAAAGAATTGCGTGATGTGATCAAAGCGGCGATTGAACGAAAGAAATTTAAAAACCAAAAAACGATTTTATTTATTGATGAAATTCACCGCTGGAATAAATCACAACAGGATGCGCTTTTGCCATATGTGGAAAAGGGGATTGTAACTCTGATTGGCGCGACCACGGAAAATCCTTCTTTTGAGGTCAATTCAGCTTTGCTTTCTAGATGCCGGGTTTTTGTTTTAAATCTTTTGGAACAGGATCAGCTCAAGCAAATCATCAAGAATGCGGTGAACGATAAGGAGCGGGGTTTTGGCAATTTGAAAGTTGAAATTGGTGAAGATGTTCAGGATCATTTAACTCAGATGTCCAATGGCGATGCGCGTACGGTTTTGAATGCCTTGGAGTTTTCAGTAAATTCCACCAAGCCCAATAAAGACAGCAAGATTGTTTTGGATAAAAAGATCATTGAGCAGGCTTTGCAAAAAAGTTACCTTTACGACAAGGCCGGAGAACAGCATTATAATATAATTTCCGCCTTGCATAAATCAATGCGCGGTTCTGATGCCAATGCAGCCTTGTACTGGCTGGGGCGCATGGTTGAATCGGGCGAAGATCCGTTGTATATTGCGCGTCGTCTGGTCAGGTTTGCCTCGGAAGATATTGGTTTAGCCGATCCAAATGCCTTGGTTCAGACCGTGTCAGCTTATACTGCCTGTCATTATCTTGGTTATCCTGAATGTGATGTGATTTTAGCTCAGGCAGTAGCCTATTTAGCCAAAGCTCCGAAAAGCAATAAACTTTATCTTGCCATTGGTCAGGTTAAACAAGATATCAAGAATTTACCCAATGAACCTGTGCCCTTGCATCTGCGCAATGCGCCCACGAAATTAATGCAGGATTTGAATTATGGCAAGGATTATAAATATACACCTAATTTTAAAAATGCTGAAGACGCAAAACAGGATTATTTGCCGGAAAAATTGAAAAATAGGAAATATCTGGAGTCCAATTAACGCTCTTTAAAAATAGGGCGTTTTTTGGTAAACTAGAAGTAGATTATAGCTGATAGATTATGGATTATAGACGGTCTTGTGTAACCTTATATAACCTAATAAAACCTAATTAACCTCATATAACCTTTAAAACCTATGCAACTCATTCTACGTTGGCTAATCAATGCGATTGCTATTATGCTGATCGCGCTTTATTTGCCGGGAATTGGCATCTCCAGTTTTTATGCGGCTTTAATCGCGGCTTTGGTCTTAGGAATTTTAAATGCCTTGATCCGTCCCTTGCTGGTTCTTTTGACTTTGCCAGTAAACATTTTAACCTTGGGTTTGTTCACCCTGATCATCAATGCCTTTTTATTCTGGTTAACTTCTACGATCGTCAAAGGCTTTTTTGTTGGTGGGTTTTGGCCGGCATTCTGGGGAGCTTTGATTTTGTGCGTTGTGTCCTGGCTGACAAGCTGGCTTTTAAAAAAGTAGTTAAAAGTTCAAAGTTTAAAATGCAAAGTTACAGTTGGTAGCTTAAAATTTAAGAAATATTATTTAAATTTTATTCCAAAACTTTTAACTTTGCTTTGCAATTTTGCACTTTGCATTTTAGATTTTAAATTATCAAACATTCCATGGATAATTTGGGAAAAGAAAAGTTATTACTCCACACCTGCTGCGCTCCCTGCAGCATTTACGTGATTAACCAGTTGCTGGATAAATTTGAGGTAACTGTTTACTTTTTTAATCCCAATATTTTTCCCGAGGACGAGTATTTACAGCGTCTGGCTGAAGTCAAGGAATTTTGCCGCCGTAAAAAGATCAAATATATTGAGGCGCATTATCAGCCAAAGCACTGGTTAAAATTTGTCAAAGGTTATGAACAGGAACCGGAACGGGGTTTCCGTTGTAATCTGTGCTTTTTGCTGCGTTTAGATAAAACTGCGGAATTTGCCCAGGCTAATGGCTATGGTTGGTTCAGTACCACCTTGACCATGGGTCGCCAGAAAAACTCCTTGCAAGTTTTAAACGCCGGGCGTAAAGTGGAAGGTAAGTACAAGGTGAAGTTTTGGGATCAGGATTTTAAGAAAAAATATGGCACGCAAATTGCTGATTGGCTGGCGGGAAGGTTAGGGCTTTATCGACAGGATTATTGCGGTTGTGTTTTTTCTAAGTCCCGCCTTCGCTAAAGCTACGGCGGGCAGGCCGAAGGCCGAAGTCTGAAGGCTGAAGTTTGAAACTTCGTACTTAATATCAAAATTATGTCACCGGAAAAGTGGGAAGAAATAAAAGACATGGCCAAGAAGAATTTTGAGGTTTTGGAAACAAACAGGAATGAAAGTGATGGCGTTATTACCGAAGAATTGATTTTTAACGGGCCATTGGGAAAAATGAAGCTGGAATTTGTCAGCAAGCCTTTGGTTTTGTCAAAAAATGTCCATTATTCCAAAAGAATGGGGGATACGGCCAAGGTTGATTATGTAACTTCAGATACGGAAAAGACCAATACTCTTTTTGCCTATAAATGGGAAACTGCCAGTGATACCTGGACTGAAATCAATGCCGCCTCGTTTGGTGAATAATTTAAATAACCAAGCATCAATAATCAATATTCAAACAATAACTAAATTCAAATCCCTAATAACTAAACAAGCTTTGAATTTATAATTTTAATATTAGAAATTGCTCGTTGATTGGTTATTGTGTTATTGATTATTAATTAATAAATTATGTTTTTCAATAAAGAAAAATTTAGCCAAAAAGAAGTGATCAAATGGGGTGTTGTCGCTGGTTTAGCTGAAGTTATTTATGTTATTTTAGTCGTTTTGTTCATGACGTTAATGGATAAGTATATGAGTTCGCCGAACCCTGCAATTTTGAACATTTTTAGCGTCTTAATTTTATTTGTAATCAGCGCCGGCATTTCAGGACTTTTTGTTTTCGGTTTCCCCGCTTATCTGGCTCTGCAAAAACAGTATAAAGAGGCGCTCTGGACAATATGTGCCACATTCGCTACGATATTATTGTCTTTTATCTTGGGAGTTAGCATAATAATTTTATTTTTTAATAATTAATTTTAAAAACATGGAATTGTTAATTGTCTTAGCAGTAATCGTTGGTATTGCCATCTTGAGTTTTTTGCGCCAGATTAACCAGTATGAGCGCGGCGTAATGTTTACAATGGGACGCTACACCGGCACAAAAAATCCAGGCTGGCGTCTGGTTGTGCCGATTTTTCAGGGCATGCGCAAAGTCGATATGCGCTTAAAAGCAGTGGATGTGCCTAATCAGGAGGCAATTACTAAGGATAATGTATCGTGCCAAATCAATGCGGTAATTTATTACAAAGTTATTGATGCATCTAAAGCAATTATTGGAGTGGAGAATTTTTATTATGCTGTTTCCCAATTAGCCCAAACTACCATGAGAAACGTGGTCGGATCCGTGACTTTGGATGAATTATTGTCGCAAAGAGATGCAGTCTCTGATAAAATAGAAGAAATCGTGGATAAGGCTTCTGAAAATTGGGGCATTAACGCTGAATCAGTGGATTTGAAAGACATCATGTTGCCTGAATCCATGAAAAGGACTATGGCTAAACAGGCTGAAGCTGAAAGAGAAAAAAGAGCCGTCATTATCAATTCTGAGGGTGAAGTTTTGGCAGCTGAGAATATTTCCAAGGCCGCAGGAATGCTGGCAGCTACTCCGGGGGCTTTGCACTTAAGAACATTAAATTCAATTAATGATATTTCCTCAGATCAATCAAATACCATAGTTTTTGCAGTGCCGCTGGAAGTATTAAGGGCATTTGAAGGCTTAACTAAAAAGCTAGAAAAATAAAGATATTTAAAACCGCTTCAGTAATTTAACTAAGGCGGTTTTAATTTTGCCCAAAATTTGCTAAAATAGATGTATGTTAGACTTAACTCGGTGGAAAAATAAAAAGAAAATTCCCGGCACAAAAAAGCTTGAGCCCCGCATAAAATTTATAGTAGCTTGTTTTGTTGTCTTCGCCTTTTTGATAATTTGCAAATTAATTGATTTTCAGATCATAAAATTTGATTTTTATGCCGCTTTGGCATCTGACCAGCACGAGGTTTATCGGAAATTATTTCCGGAAAGGGGATCTATCTATGTCAAAGATAAGGGCAGTTCAATTTTGGCGGTTGAAGAAAATTTGTATCCGCTGGCTATTAATAAGGATTACAATTTAATTTATGCCCAACCCAAGTATCTGGATAAAAGCCCTGAGGAAGTAACTGCTGCTTTGTTGCCATTATTAGAGCCTGATGAGAGCAAACGTGAGGAATTCGGCAAAGAATTACTGGCAAAACTTTCTAAAGAAGATGATCCTTATGAACCTTTGAAACATAAAGTTGAAGATAATATTGCGCAAAAAATAGAGGAACTAAAGATTAAAGGCATTATAATAAGTAAAGAAACGTTCAGATATTATCCGGAAAAAAACTTGGGGGCGAATATTTTAGGCTATGTCGGTTTTGCTGAAAGTGAAAATATGAAGAAAGGCTATTATGGCATCGAAGGGTATTTTAATCAGGAATTAGCAGGCAAACAAGGTGAAATACAGTCGGAAAAGGATATTACTGGCAATTTTATTTCTGTTGGCGAGAAGAAATTTGTCAGGGCAAAGGATGGCGACGATATTGTCTTGACGATTGATAAGACAGTGCAATATGAAGTTTGCACAAAACTAAATGAACATGTTAAAGTGGTCCAAGCTGACAGCGCTGTGGCTATTGTGATGAATCCTAAAACAGGCGAAATAATAGCGATGTGTTCTTATCCTGATTTTGATCCTAACGAGTATAATAAAGTTAATTCGTTGGGCGATTATAACAACCGAGCTATTTTTGAAGCTTATGAACCGGGTTCAATTTTTAAACCGATTACCATGGCTGCGGGATTAGATCTGGGTAAAATTACTCCGGAGACAACTTATAATGATGAGGGTTTTGTCAAAATTGATGAATTCACAATCCATAATGCAGATAAAAAAGCCCATGGTATAAAAACCATGACTCAGGTTTTGGAAAATTCTTTAAATACAGGGACAATCTTTGCCGTCAGACAGATGGAAAAGAAAGATTTTCGCAGCTATGTTGAAAAATTCGGTTTTGGCAAAAAGACAGGTATCGAATTGAGTGTTGAGTCAGCAGGCAATATTTCCTCCCTTAAAACAAACGGCGAAATTTATTTTGCCACTGCTTCTTTTGGTCAGGGAATTACAGCTACCCCGATTCAAATGGTTCAGGCTTTTTCAGCCATTGCCAATGGTGGTAAAATGGTTAAGCCTTATATTGTGGAAGAAATTAGAAAGCCAGAAGGCATTGCCATAAAAACAGAAAGAGCAAGACCAATTTCCGTTATCTCTTCACGTACGGCGACTTTATTGACGGGTATGATGGTTTCTGTAATTAAAAATGGCCAAGGTAAAAAAGCAGGAGTCCCCGGGTATTATATGGCTGGCAAATCTGGTACCGCGCAAATTGCCGAACCAGGGAAAAGTGGTTATTCCAATAAAACGAATCATTCCTTTATCGGTTTCGGACCGGTTAAAGATCCTAAATTTTTAATGTTGATAAAATTTGAAAATCCCAAGAAGGGAACCTATGCTGAAAGTACGGCTATGCCTTTATTCAGCCGTCTGGCGAAATTTCTTTTTGATTATTACCATGTTGTGCCCGATGATCTTTAATTTGTGAATCGTTAATCGGTTTCGAAGTTCGTTACGTTTATGGTTAAACATTTTACGTGACGTATATCGAAAAACGGTTAACGTAACGATTGTCAATACCTAATAACCAATAACTATAAAATATGAAATTACTACTTCAAAACATCCTGCGTTATTTCGCCCAAAAGATTCTAATAAAATACAAGCCTGAAATCATCGGCATCACGGGCAGCGTGGGCAAGAGCTCTGCCAAAGAGGCGATTTATGCTGTTTTGTCGTCCCGATTTAATGTCCGCCAAAATATTAAAAGCTATAATAATGAGATCGGAACTCCCTTGACAATTATCGGGACGGAAACCGGCGGACGGTCATTAATTAAGTGGATTTTAGTCTTTATAAAAGTAATCAGACTCTTGTTGTTTAAAGATAAATTCTATCCGGAGATTTTGATTTTAGAAATGGGGGCTGATAGAATCGGGGATATTGAATATCTGGTTAAATTGGCACCGCCCAACATCGGGGTTTTTACCGCAGTTTCAGAAACTCATTTGCATGCTTTTGGGGATATGAAAGGAGTGCTGAAAGAAAAGGAGAGGATTGTTACTAGTTTGCCCAAGGATGCAAGTGCGGTAATAAATGTTGATGATGAAAATATATTGAGCATCGGCAGTAAAATAAAAGCTAGGGTTTTCAGCTATGGATTCGGGGAACAAGCAAATATTAAAGCGAGCGAATTAATATTTGCCGGCTTGGAAAAAGATTTCTGTGAAACAAATTATGACTGGGACTGCAAAGTCTGGGGAATGAATTTTAAAGTTTCTTTTGGCGGTTCGTCTGTGCCGGTTTTTTTACCCAAGTGTTTTGGCAGACAACACGCCTATGCGGCTTTAGCGGGGATTGCCGTCGGTTTGGCCTGTAAAATGAATCTGGTAGATATTGCAGAGGCTCTGAAGAATTTTAATCCGCCCAAGGGACGCATGAATTTAATCCCGGGAATAAAATATACGTTGATAATTGATGATACTTATAATTCCTCGCCAATTGCTGTTAAAGCGGCTCTCGAAGCAATAAAAGATATAAGCGTGGCTGCAGGAAAAAAGAAAATTGCAGTTTTAGGGGATATGCTGGAATTAGGAGAACGGTCAGCTGCTGCTCACCGTGAAATCGGCTTTAATGTCGTTGAGTGCGGTTTTGATTATCTGGTGGCTGTCGGTCAGGAGGCTAAATTAATTGCGGATTCAGCAATTGAAGCCGGTTTATCAAATGATAAAGTTGAATTCTTTACAGATCGTGATAAAGCCGGACTCTTTGTTCAGGATTTAATTCAGCCCGGCGATTTAATTTTGGTTAAAGGTTCTCAGGGGATTAGAATGGAAAAGATTGTCTTGGAAATTATGGCTGAACCTGAAAAGGCAGGAAAATTGCTGGTCAGGCAAACGGGGGAATGGCTGAATAAATAAGTCTAAAGTATAAAGTCTAAAGTCTAAATTTAGGAAGATTATTGTAAGGCTTGAAGTTTTTTTATTTTCCTGTAAGATATAATAACAATAATCAATAACCAATAACGCAATAATCAAACAATAATTAATAACAAATAAAAAAAAATATTTTTAATTTTGTCATTAGATATTTGAATTTGTTTGGAGCTTGGGATTTGGTTATTGGTCATTAAAATTAAGGCCTCTTCGTCTAGTGGCTAGGACGCATGGTTCTCATCCATGTAACACGGGTTCGATTCCCGTAGGGGCTATAATAAAAGGTTCTTCCGCCGAAGGCGGACCCGCCTCTGGCGGGCATCTTAGTAACAGGGGTCCGATTCCCCTTGGCGGTACCATATAAAATTTAAAATTACAAATTATAAATTTAAAAAATTTTATTGTATGATCATCAAACGCTCAGGCAAGTGGTGCGTGGTCTCGGAAACAACCAGCCGAAGTTTTGGGTGTTACCAAACCAAGAAGGAGGCTCAGCATCGGCTTAAACAGGTTGAGTTTTTTAAGCATCTGAAAGATATTCCTGCTTCAAAAATCAGAAAAGGAATAATTAGAAAGAAAAAATAAAAAGGCCAAACCATTGTAAAGTATAGCGTGATATAACGCAGTTTATGGATTCCACGCTAATTTTGCTAAAGAGTCAAAAGAGCAAATGGAGACAAAGGGCTCTGAATGACTTGAGAATGGTTTGTTTTTTTGTTCTTGACGTTTTGGGAAATGAGGAATATACTGAAAGTATGATAAATCATACTTTTCTTATTTAAGTCCTTCGAAGCCTTGGCGAAGGAGGACATATTCAGTATTAAAATTATGGCCTCAAAAATGACGTTTGAACTTAAACAATATGGCATGACCACCATTGGTGAACGGGGACAGGTGGTTATTCCTAAAGAAATCAGGAAGAAAATGAATATTAAGACTGGGGATCAGTTTTTGGTCTTTTGCCGTGATAATGCAATTATCGGCTTCATTAAACCCGAGAAATTTGATACAATTATAGAAAGGCATATTAGCCATTTAAAGACTCTAAAAAGTAAATAAAAACTAATATGAAATGGATTTTAAATAAACTTAAAAATTTAGCCAAAAAGAAAAGTTTTTGGTTTTTATTGATTGTTGTGGTGGGCGTGGTTGCGCTGATTTTTTATTTTACCCGACCGAAAGCTCCTGTTTATGTGACTGAAAAAGTGCAAAAGGGCAATTTGGTTCAGACTGTATCTGAAACAGGTATGATTGAATCTGCTTCAGCCATTGATTTGAATTTTAAAGGAACAGGCATTTTGGCACAGGTAAATGTCAAAGAAGGGGAAAGCGTTAAAGCCGGTGATGTTTTGGCCAGTTTGGATGCAGGGAGCCTGGCAATAGCAGCGCGCCAAGCGCAGGCTAATTTAGATATGTCGCAGGCAAATTTAAACAAATTACTCGCCGGTGCCAGTGCTGAAGATTTAAAAGTAACTGAAGAAACAGTCAATAATGCCAAAATCGCCGCAGATAATGCCCAGCTCAAATTTGATGATACTCAAAACCAATCGACCAAATCGATCAGCGATGTCAGGCAAAATTTAATTAATGAAATTGACAAGCAGATCGCCATTAGCCGCACTGCCATGGATGCGATTAAAATTATTTTTGATGACGTTTTTTTGACTTACCAATTCAGTGTTAGAAATACTCAATATGGCATTAATGCGCATAATTATTATGACGAATCAAAGGTGCGCATATTAGCGGCTGAAACCAGTATAACTACTCTGAAAGCAAGTGATGCGGAGGTAAATTTAGCTGATGCGGTAGCGAAATTGAACGATGTCCAGTCCTGGATTAAAAACGCCTTAGATAATACTTATTTGGGCTTGATTAATACTTTGGTAGGCAATCAATATTCTGAGGCCCAATTTTTAACTGATAAAACAAATATTAACAATCAGCAAAATATCTTGAATGCCGGGATTTCCACTTTGGATAGCGCCAATCAAAATTATAGCAATGCCAAATTAAACCTGGGCAGCAATTACATCCAGGCAAAGGCCAATCTGGACAGTGCAATTGGCGCATATAATCTGGCCAAGGCGCAGTATGATTTTAAAAAAGCTCCACCTCGCAGAGTAGATATTGCTTCATATCAGGCTCAAGTTGACCAGGCGCAGGCAGCCTACGCGTTGGCTTTGAACAATTTAGATGATTATACAATCTATGCTCCTACTGCCGGAGTTATAACTTTTGTTAATTATAAAATCGGTGAGCAGGTCAGCAGCGTAGCTTCTAAGCCGGTAATTGCCATGATGGGCCAGAGTGATTTTCAGATTAAAGTTGATGTGCCGGAATCAGATATCGTTAAAATAAAAGTAGGAGATTTGGCCAAGATAACTTTGGATGCCTATGGCAGTGATCAGATATTTAACGGCAAAGTTGTATTAATTGACGTGGCTGAAACCATTATCCAGGATGTGGTCTATTATAAAATTACTATACAATTGGATCCGACGGATAAGGAAATCAAATCAGGCATGACCGCGAATGTTGATTTAATTACAGCAACACTTGAAAACGTGCTTTATGTTTCCAATAGGGTCATTAAGCAGGATCCTAATGGCCAAAAATATGTGGAGGTTTTGGGCTTTGGCAATATAATTAAAAAAGTAAATATCGAAGCAGGGCTCAGGGCTGATATTGGCACGGAAATTAAAAGTGGCTTAAGTGAAGGGCAGGAAATAATTGTTTCCAAAAAATAAAAATAATATGGATAAAAAAGTGCTCATAAAATTAAGCGATTTGAAAAAGGATTATGTAAATGAAGATGTGGCAACTGAAGTTCTAAAGGGTATTAATCTGGAGATTTCACAGGGTGAATTTGTGGCTATCATGGGCCCTTCAGGTTCCGGCAAGTCAACTCTGATGCACATAATGGGCTTTTTGGATAAGCTGACTTTAGGAAAATATTTTTTCAAAGGCAAAGATGTCAGTAATTTATCTGATGATGAATTGGCAGAAATCAGAAATGAAGAAGTCGGTTTTATTTTTCAGGCTTTTAATTTGCTGCAGCGCACCAGCGTTTATGACAATGTGCGTTTGCCTTTGACTTACAGCAGTAAAAAATTTGATAAAAATAAAGTCATTACATCTATCAAGGCGGTTGGTTTATACCATCGACTTAATAATTTATCAAACCAATTGTCCGGCGGTGAAAAACAAAGAGTGGCGATTGCCCGTTCTCTGGTTAATGATCCTTCGATTATTTTTGCTGATGAGCCGACCGGAAATTTGGACTCTAAATCAGGTAAGCAGATCATGGAAATTTTGCAGGATTTAAATGACCATGGTAAAACTATTATTTTGGTGACTCATGAAAAATACACAGCTGAACATGCCCGTCGAATTTTAAAAATTGTGGACGGTGAAATTATTGATGATTATCAGGTAAAGGAAAGATTGATTGCCAGATTAGAAAAAGATTTAACCAAATAAGAATATGGAATTGGCTTCTAGTTTAAGAATCGCTTTTACCGGTTTGAAGTCAAAAAAGACCCGAACATTTTTAACAATGCTCGGGATTATTATTGGTATTTCTTCGGTTATAATGATTATTTCTGTGGGGGCAGGGGCACAAAGTTTGATTTTGAACCAGATCAAGGCTTTGGGTTCTAATCAAATATCTATTTTTCCAGGTGCCTCAGAGGAAGCCGGTCCGCCACCCAGCGTTTTTGGTTCAGCTAATACCAGCTTGAAGGTTTCCGACATGGTGGCGCTGGAAAACGCGCAAAATGTGCCCAATGTTGAGGCAATCACTTATTATGTCCGCGGGAGTGCGACTATGAACTGGCAGGGCAATGAATTTAACGGTACTTTTGTGGCTACGACTGCCAGCTATCCTATTGTTCATGATATTTCAGTGGCTGAAGGCAGATTTATTGATACCGAAGAGGAAAAAAATCTGTCCAAGGTGGTAGTTTTAGGCGCGACTGTAAAAAAAGAACTTTTTGGCGATCAGGAAGCTCTGGGCCAGCTGATAAAAATAAAAAAGCACCAATTTCGCGTCATTGGCGTGATGACGGCCAAAGGTACGTCAGGTTTTGAAAACCAGGATAATTATGTTTTTATTCCCATTTCCACCGGCCAGAAAATCATGCTGGGCATTGATTATATTTCGTTGGCCAGAATTAAGGTGAATTCTTCAGAGAATGTCAATCAGGCAGTTGAAGATATCAAGGCGGTTTTGCGAGATCAGCATCATCTGGATTCCAAAGAACTGGATGATTTCACTGTGCGCGCTCAGGCCCAGGCGATTGAAATTTTTTCATCCATTACCGATTCTCTGACATACTTTTTGGCCGCGATTGCCGCGATTTCACTTTTGGTCGGCGGTATCGGCATTATGAACATCATGTTAATTAATGTTACGGAAAGAACCAGGGAAATCGGCTTGCGCAAAGCTTTGGGAGCCAAAAGAAAAAATATTCTCAGCCAGTTTTTAATCGAGTCAATTGCCGTGACTTTATTCGGGGGTATTATCGGAATTATTTTTGGTATTTTGATGTCACTTCTAGTTGCTCTGATTGCCAGATGGTTGGGCTATAATTGGGATTTTGTAATTTCAGTTTCCGCAGTATTCTTATCATGTTCAATTTCTGTTTTAGTCGGCTTGTTCTTCGGCCTTTATCCCGCATTTAAGGCTTCGGAATTAAATCCGATTGAGGCACTGCAATACGAATAGGAATTGAAAGTTCAAAGTTCAAAATTAAAAAGTTACAATTATTAGTTTAAAATTTTGGAAATTTTTTATTATATAAATACCAAAATTATTATTTTTAAACTGTAACTTTGCACTTTGCATTTTGAACTTTAAATTAGTTCTAAGGAATGAAGAATGTAAACCGAACTTAATATAAAGTATGTTTACGAAGACCAGAAAATCAATCGAAATCGCCAGGGCAGCCATTATCAGCCACAAGCTAAGGGCTGTTTTGACGATTCTGGGCATTACCGTCGGTATTTCCGCGGTGATTGTGGTTTTGTCAGCCGGCAAAGCGATTGAGTTTTTTATTACCAGCCAGGTTACTCAGTTTGGCACTGATTGGGTGCAGGTGGAAGTAAAAATTCCGGCAACCGGGCATACTTCAGTGGAAAATGCCGGGGGCATGGCTCAGGGCATTACCATTACTACCATGAAAGAAAAAGATGCTGTGGAAATTCAAAAACTTTCCAATATAAAAGATGTCTACTCTGCCTCAACAGGGCAGGAAGTAGTTTCCTTTGAAGATAAAAATAAAATTTCTATGATTTTTGGCGTCACCGAGGGTTTTCAGCGGGTAGATACAGGCACAATCAGCGAAGGCAGGTTTTTTACTGATGCGGAAGACAAGGGGTTGGCCAGGGTCATTGTCTTAGGCAGTAAGATCAAGGATTCTTTGTTTGGCGATCAGCAAGCAATCGGACAATTTGTGAAAATAAAAAAATATAATTTTAAAGTAGTCGGAGTCATGGCGGAAAGGGGAAGCGCCGGGGTTTTTTCCATGGATGATATGATCATCATGCCTTTGCGATCTATGCAGAAATTAATTTTGGGCATTGATTATGTCACGTTTATCATGGCAACCATGAAGGATAAATCATTAGGTCCTGAGACGGTTGATGATATTGATTATTTAATGCGGGATCTTCATGATATTACTGATCCGAACATGGATGATTTTGCAGCCACGACTTCTGATCAGGCCTTGGAAATGCTGGCTGTGATTACCGGCGCTATAAAAATTTTACTCTTTGCCCTGGCTTGTATTTCTTTAGTCGTGGGTGGCGTGGGGATTATGAATGTGATGTATGTCTCTGTGGCCGAGCGTACTTTTGAAATCGGCTTGCGCAAAGCCCTGGGCGCGAAGTCAGCTGATATATTAAATCAGTTTTTAGTTGAAGCCGTGATTATAACTTTCATGGGCGGAATTTTGGGAATTATTCTTGGCGTATTTATAACCTGGCTCATCAGCTATGTAGCTACTAATTTTTTAAATTTTGACTGGCAGTTTTATTTTTCTTTGACTTACTTATTATTGGCTTCAGGCATTTCAATTTTTGTGGGCCTGGTTTCTGGCATTTACCCTGCGAGAAGCGCGGCAGCTTTGGATCCAATGGTGGCACTGAGAAAAGAATAAGTCCGAAGTTCGAAGTCTGAAGTCAGGCGAAAGCTTGCCTTTTTTTATTGCTGCTAATTTACTAATAAGCTACTAATCTACAAATTAGGGGGGTAGTAGATTAGTAACCTATTAGCACTCGGGCTTGACGACTGCTAATAGCTGCATTATACTATAAGTAAGGTTTGAATTGGATTTAAAGGTAATAAATGTAGCTATAATAATCAATAATCAAACTCCAAGATCCAAACAAATTCAAATGCCCAAATTCTAAATTTTAAAACGTTTTAGTTAGTAGGATTTAATAATTAGGTATTGTTTGATGATTGGTAATTGATGATTGGTGATTAAATTATTTTATGAATGAAAGGCAGAAAAAATTACTCAATTTGATCATTAACGAGCATATTAAGACAGCCGAACCAGTCGGCTCAAGCTTTTTGGTGGATAAGGGTGGCTTGGATTTATCATCTGCCACACTCAGGAATGAAATGGCGGATTTGGAAAAAGAAGGATTGATTTACCAGCCCCATACTTCTGCCGGCAGAGTACCGACTGAAAAAGGTTATCAATTCTATGTCGATAATTTTGTAGAAAAGCGGGAAATCAAAGCTACCTGGCGCAAGTCATTTGAACTGGTATTGAAACAAAAAATTGACGATGATGAACTGATGAAAAATCTGGCCAAGACCGCAGTGGAACTGGCTGACGCTACAGTTATCGTTGCTTTTGATAAAGATCATATTTATTACACCGGCTTAGCCAACCTTTTTAAAAAACCGGAATTTAGCGACCAGAATTTAATTAAAAATGTTTCTGAAGTAATTGACCATCTGGATGACAAGATTAAACAGGTTTTTGATAAGATTAATAAGGTTCAAGTTTTAATAGGCTCCAAAAATCCTTTTGGCGATGATTGTTCCTCGGTTTTTGGCAAGTATTTTTTAAATGATAAGTCAACCGGTTTATTTATAATTTTAGGGCCAAAGAGAATGGATTATAATAAAAATTTGGCGCTGGTGGAGTTTATTAGTAATTCGTTAACTAAAATATAGGTTATTCGTTATGCGGTTTCGTTTAGCGTAACGTTTTTCGATCAACGTTTAACGTAACGAATATCGATACCGAATAACCAAAAACGAAAAAATATGCCAGAACAAACAACAAAATTAGATAACAACAAGGAAGAAATCGAAAAGCTCAAAGCCCAGTGTGAAGAGTATTTAAACGGCTGGAAGCGGGCTAAAGCAGATTATGTCAATTTTAAGAAAGAAATGGATGAAAAACAAAAGTCATTTTTTGATTTGGCCAATTCTGCTTTGATTATGGAAATTTTGCCAGTTTACGATAATTTGAAAAAGGCGGTTGCGATTGTGCCGGCTGAACAAAGCAATGCCTGGGTAGATGGGGTCAAAGCGATTAAAAAGCAGTTCGGGGACTTTTTGAAGCAATACGGCATTGAAGAAATTAAAACAGTCGGTGAAAAGTTTAATCCGGAATTCCATGAAGCGGTTAATAAGGAAAAAAAAGAAGATATTGAATCAGATATTATAATTGCTGAAATTAGTTCCGGCTATTTAATAAAGGGAAAGGTTTTAGCGCCGGCGAAAGTGGTGGTGAGTGAATAAGTTTAAAGTTCAAAGTTTAAAGTGCAAAATTGCAGTTATTAATTAAAAATTTAGGAAGTTTATTAATAACTATGTTCCAACATTTTGAACTTTGCTTTGTAACTTTGAAATTTGCACTTTGAATTTTTAATTAAATAAAAAAAGCCTGTTCCGCAAGGGGAACAGGCTAAGGGTCGGATCAGGCGTGGCCGGCTTTTATTCGGTCGATAAGTTCTTGTTTTTCATGAAGATGTACTTCAACCACACCTTCTCTGGCAACCCTGAGTTTGACATAATACTGTTCGCGTTTTCTTTCCGGCAGGCTCAGAAAAATCTTTTCCTCCACCACGACGGGTTTTTTGTAAGCTTTGGGTTTTGCTTCCTCAGCCGCAATTTTTCTTCGGAGAGTTTTTTTAGGGATAGCATTGGCTATGGAAGCGGCGATTTTTTGGGAATCTACCCAGCTGTCGCAGATGGACTGGACCGCTTTAATTACCGGGGCCTGAATTTCCCAGCGCACTTCTCTGGCTTTGACTCGGCCCATACTCTTTGGCATTTCTACGCAAACGCAAACGGAATCAGACATGGAAACCCCTCCTCAACTTTTCGACAGTTTGTACTTGGAACTTTTCCGCAGCAGAAAATAATCTCGTTACGTCATCTTTTTTTCCTCCTTAAAAAAGATTTGCGTAATTACTTAATTAATATAACCATAATATTTGATTTTGTCAAGGGTATTAAAAAATATTTGTTTGGAGCTATGAGCCTTGAGCTTAGAGCACTAGCCCTAAGCCCAGAGCTCTAAGCTGAAAAGCTTACTAATAATTAAATTTTACAAACATATGTCAAAGATCTTAGGTATTGATTTGGGTACAACTAATTCATGTATGGCGATTATTGAAGGCGGTGAGCCAAAAGTGCTGGAAAATAAAGAAGGCATGCGCACAACTCCTTCAGTCGTAGCTATTTCTAAAGCAGGAGAAAGAGTGGTTGGGCAGCTGGCTAAAAGGCAGGCTGTAACTAATCCAGCCAACACCATTTTTTCCATCAAACGCTTGATCGGTCGCAGATGGACTGACAAGGAAGTGCAAAGAGACAAAGAGACCTTGCCTTATAAATTAATTCAGTCAGGCGACGGAGTTAAGGTTATAATGAACGATAAGGAATATACTCCTCAGGAAATTTCAGCCATGATTTTGCAGAAATTAAAAGCTGATGCTGAAGAGAAAACCGGTGAAAAAATTACCGAGGCGATAATTACTGTGCCAGCTTATTTTGACGATTCTCAAAGACAGGCAACTAAAGATGCCGGTAAGATCGCCGGACTGGATGTTAAAAGAATTATTAATGAACCGACTGCTGCTGCATTGGCTTATGGTTTTGACAAGAAAAAAGATCAGCAAATCGCGGTTTATGATTTGGGCGGCGGCACTTTTGATATTTCTATTTTGGACGTTACCGCCGATACTGTAGAAGTCAAATCAACAAACGGCGATACTCATTTAGGCGGTGATGATTTTGACAAGAAAATAATTGATTGGATAATTTCTGAATTTAAAAAACAAAACGGTTTGGATCTGTCTAAGGATCCCATGGCTTTGCAAAGAATCAAAGATGCCGGTGAAAAAGCGAAAATTGAATTGTCCTCTTCAGTGGAAGCTGAAATTAATCAGCCGTTTATTGCCCAGGGTGCTGACGGCAGTCCTGTACATCTGGTTATGAAAATGACCCGCGCTAAACTGGAAGAGCTGGTCGGTGAATTAGTTGAAGCCACTTTGGAACCATGCAAAAAAGCTTTAGCTGATGCCGGATTTAAAACCTCTGAAATAGAAGAAGTCGTCATGGTCGGCGGTATGACCCGCATGCCTTTGGTACAGAAAAAAGTGGAAGAATTTTTTGGCAAAAAGCCTCATTTGGGAGTTAATCCTGATGAAGTCGTAGCCATTGGCGCTGCTGTTCAGGCAGGCGTAATGCAGGGTGAAGTTAAGGACGTTTTGCTATTAGACGTCACTCCATTATCATTAGGCATTGAAACCCTAGGTGGTGTTTGCACCAAATTAATTGCCCGCAACACGACCATCCCGACTTCCAAATCGCAAGTTTTTTCAACGGCAGCTGATTCCCAGACTTCAGTGGAAATAAATGTCTTGCAGGGTGAACGTGAAATGGCGGCTGACAATAAGTCTTTAGGTCGTTTTATTTTATCTGGGATTCCACCGGCTCCGCGCGGCATGCCTCAGGTTGAAGTTACTTTTGATCTGGATGCTAATGGTATTTTAAATGTTAAGGCAGTTGATAAGGCGACAAGTAAAGAACAAAAAATAACCATTACTGCTTCTTCAGGATTATCTAAAGAAGAAATTGATAAAATGCAAAAAGACGCGGAACTCCATGCTGAAGAAGATAAAAAGAAAAAGGAACTGATTGAAGTTAAAAATTCAGCCGATACCTTGATTTATTCAACTGAGAAGACTTTAGTTGAATTGGGCGACAAGGTTAATCCTGATATGAAAAAGGAAGTTCAAAATAAGATTGAGGAATTGAAAAAGGTTAAAGACGGTTTAGATGCCGAAGCTATTAAAAAAGCCAATGACGCGGTTATGCAATCCGCTCAAAAAATCGGAGCGGAGATGTATAAGGCTCAACAGGAAGCCTCCGCAAAAGCTTCGGCGGATCAGGGCAATCAAGATCAAAAGGCTGAAGATAAAAAGCCGGAAGAAGGTGAATTTGAAGAGAAAAAATAATAATAATTTTTCCCTCATTAATAATCTATAAGTTTTATGGAAAATCAACCCAATCAAATCAATATCAAGATTACGGATGAGATTCTGGAAGGGAGGTATGCCAACATGATGCAGGTAATGCATACCAAAGAGGAGTTTATTTTGGATTTTGCCAATGTGGTGCCTCCACAGGGGATAATGACCGCCAGGGTGATAACAAGTCCCGGACATATGAAAAGGATTATTAAGGCCCTGCAGGATAATCTGGAGATGTATGAGAAGTCGTTCGGCGAGATTAAAGAGGCAGATGCTCCCAAAGGCATCCCATTCCCGAATGTTTAACCCTCAGAGGCTTTGACACTTTAGTGTCAAAGGTCGCCCTCGAACACTAAAGTGTTCGATCGTGTGGGGAAAAGGGAAAAAGCGCCAAGGGGGATACCGTTTCCGACGGTGTAGGTAACGGAACCACTGATTTTGTTCACAGATTACACGGATAATGTTTCGAAAATCTGTGATATCTGTGAAAATTAATAAGTGTTTAACAAATTATTATATTTCTATGCTATCATTTGAGAAACAGGAACAATCTGAAACTGGCTTTGATTATGTAGCGGCGGCTGATTTGGCGCGCCAAAAAATTGAATTTGAAAATAGCAGTGAGGAAGATCTTGGCACGGATGAATATAAAAAGATAAAATCACAGCTGAAACGGCAGATTAAAGCTTATGGCAATATTGATGTCAATGATCCTGATAAGACGCCAGCTCAAAGAAAAATCTTTGAATTGGAAGTGGAACGACAGCGTTTAATAATCGCCAAAAGGAAGGGCGAACAGCCGGAAGTGGCAAATACTCGCCCGATTGAATACGATTCTGAATCTCAGATGTTCATTTTTGAAGCCAAAGGCGGTTATCAAGCAAAACGCACAGCTGGCGATTTGATTAGTGATATTGGTTGGGGCATGTATTATGACATTAAGGCATTGGAAAATCAGCCGGAATTGGCTGAATTTATAAATATTTATAATGCCAAAATATTTGATGCGCATTTGGATGAAATTGAAGAGGAGCAATTACTGATTGAAAGAATTGAGATTAACAAGATTCCGAAGAATAATCAGGGCAAAGGCATCGGTAACGCATACCTAAAAACATATGAAACTCTAAAAAAGATTAAGGTTTTAAGGGCGGCTGGTAAAAGCTACACTGAGATGCCTTCAGGTTTTGTTTTTGAAAGAATGATTAACTGTTTGCTGACCAAAGTAGCATTTGACTTAGGCGTGAAATGGAATTTTGATATTAGTAATGCCACGGCCGATGATGATATCGTGAATAAGATTGATGTAATTCTGGAATTGGTCAATAAAAGACGTGGTATCGGTATTGAGAAGAATCCGACTGAAAGCGAATTGAAAAAGGGCTATCAGGTAACTCTTATTACTTCCGGAACATCTGAATTTATAAAAAAGCAGAATCAGGTTAGAAAACAGCAGGAAGACTTCCAGCATGACAAGGCACTTGGGAAAAAAACGCCGGTTGATGATCTGATTTTAATCAATCCGGGCGAGGAAATTGAGGATGTGGCTTCCACTTTGAAAATTTGGCAAAGACAGGGTATGGTTGCCGGCGGACCGGAAGTTTTTTTATCAATTGAGAGAACAATCGGCAAGTATTTAAGAGATATTTTCCATGGTACAAAATTAGATTTTGATAAGAATCCGGAATTTCTTGAGGAAGTAAAAAAGATTTTTAAGGAGAAAGGAATGAAGGAACGTGATTAATAAATAGTGATTTGTATATAACATAACGAACATCGGTCCCGAATAACGATTAACGATTTATAAATGTCAAAGGATTACTATAACATACTTGGCGTCGGAAAAACCGCCTCCAAAGAAGATATCAAAAAGGCCTTCCGCGAGAAGGCCCATCTTTTTCATCCTGATAAACCAGGCGGTGATGAAAAAAAGTTTAAGGAAATCAATGAGGCTTATCAGGTTTTGGCAAATGATGAGAAACGCCAGCAGTATGACCAGTTTGGCTCTGATTTTACTCAGCAGGGTGGATTTGGCGGAGGTATGGGCTGGGAAGATATTATGCGCCAGGCGCGACAAGGCGGTGGTTCTTACAGTAACGTAGATTTCGATATGGGTGATTTGGGAGATATTTTAGGCGGTATGTTCGGCGGAGGTTTTGGCGGTGGAAGTCGCCGACGTCGGGAAACCAGGGGCAGGGATATTGAAATTGGTTTGGAATTGGAATTTAAAGAAGCGGTTTTTGGCGCGGACAAAAAAATTGAATTGATTAAATTGATTTCTTGCGAGCATTGCCATGGCAATGGCGCAGAACCGGGCAGTAAAATTGTTACCTGCAAAGCTTGTGACGGTAAAGGCCAGGTTCATAAAATGCAGCGGACAATTTTGGGCAATATTCAGACCATTGGTGCCTGTGACGAATGCCGGGGTGAAGGTAAAATTAATGAGAAAAATTGCACTCAGTGCGATGGCCAGGGAAGGATAAAACAAAAGGTTCAGATGGACGTGAAAATTTCAGCCGGTTTGAATAACGGCATGAGTTTGAAAATGGCTGGCCAAGGTGAAGCCGGCATTAAAAGCGGCAAAGCAGGTGATTTATATATTCATATCCATGTTAAGTCTGATCCATATTTCAAACGTGAAGGCGATGATATTTTAACTCAAACTGAAATTTCATATTCTTTGGCTGCTTTGGGAGGAAAAATAAGCGTACAGACAGTTGACGGCGAAGTTGATTTGAAAATTCCAGCCGCTACCCAATCCGGCAAGGTTTTTATTTTGCGGGGTAAGGGCGTGACTCGTTTTCAGCATTATGGCCGGGGAGACCAGCTGGTTGAAGTGCTTGTCAAAACCCCGGAGAAATTAAATAGAAGGCAAAAGGAACTTTTGGAAGAATTGGGAAAAGAAGGAATTTAAATATCAAATTGAAAAATATTGTGAGCAGAGGAGCGATTAATAAATCGCTTCTTTGTATTTTAGAGAGGAAATCTTTGTTTGAATTTTGGAGGTTTTATGCTAAAATAAGCTTAGGCAGGGGAATCCTGTTAATTTTACTGTCTATGAGTCCACAAGCGCAAAGCATAGCCAAAAATACAACCTGGCTGACCGGAGCATATATTTTTCAGAAAATATTTGCTTTTATTTATTTTACCTTGGTCGCGCGTTTTATCGGCGCCAATGATATCGGAGTTTATACCTTTGCAATTTCTTTGACCACGATTTTTTCGGTTTTTATTGATATGGGTTTGTCCAGTGTTTTGATCCGCGAGGCAGCCAAGTTCAAGGACAAGGCTAATGAATATTTGAATAATATAATTACAGTCAAAATTGTTTTGGCAATATTGTCATATTTGGGCGTCGCTGTCGTAATTAATTTATTGGGTAAACCCCAGCTTTCTCAGGTTATGGTTTATCTGGCCGGACTGGTTATGATTTTGGATTCTTTCACCCTGGCTTTTTTCGCAGTTTTCCGCGCATACCAAAATTTAAAATATGAAGCTATTGGCATTGCCATTAATCAGATTGTAATTTTAGGGGTTGGGTTGGCCGGTATTTATTTAAAATTTCCTTTATATATTTTAGTCTTGGCGCTTTTGGCCGGCAGTACTTTTAATTTTCTGTACTCCTTGATTTTGCTTAAAGTAAAATTAAAGTTTAATTTTAAGCTGTTATGGGATAAATCAATTTTAAGGACATTATTTAAGATTGCGTTGCCTTTTGCTTTAGCCGGCATCTTTGTCCGTGTTTACAGCTATATTGATCAGATTTTGCTTTCAGTTTTAATTGGCGATCAGGCTTTGGGCTGGTATTCTGTGCCGTATAAAATTACTTATGCTTTTCAGTTTGTGCCGGCAGCATTTTCAGCCGCGATTTATCCGGCCATGAGCGACTGTTTTTTAAATAACAAGGAAAAATTAAGATTGATTTTTGATAAATCCATGTACCTGCTGATTATTCTATCGGTTCCTTCAGCCATAGGTATTGCCTGCTTGGCAGACAAGATAATTTTATCGCTTTATACTGCCGAATTTATTCCTTCAATTTTAGCCATGCAGATTTTTATATTTGCCATTGTTCCTATGTTTCTAAATTATCCGGCCGGAGCAATTTTAAATGCCTGCGATAAACAGGGACGAAACACTTTAAATATGGGAATAACTATGATTTTAAATGTGATATTGAATATTATTTTAATTCCGCTTTATCAGCATATCGGTGCGGCTTTTGCAGCTTTGGTAAGTTTGACCTTGTTATTTATTCTTAATTTAGTTCAGGTACCAAAGATTACCGGTTTTGACTATAAATATTTATTAATAAAGTCTGTAAAGTCTGTATTAGCCGCCTTGATGATGGCGTCGGTTATTTTATCATTAAAAGCTCAGCTGAATTTTTTAATATTAATTATTATCGGAGCCGTTATTTATTTGGGGATTATGTATTTGCTAAAAGGTTTTACTAAAAATGACGTTTTATTTTTATGGCAGTCAGTTTTTAAAAAAGCCGTGCCAAGTGAGGAAGAAACGTTAATGACTTAGGGCGCGCCCTTTGTCATCCCGAGTGTAACGAGGGATCTCATTGGACAGAGAGATTCTTCGCTTCACTCTGAATGACAAATCACGGACAAAGGGCGCTTTTATCCATGAATATAAATTTTTATGCGAAAAACTTTATTAATCACAATTGATTTTCCGCCGCAAAAAGGAGGCGTAGCAACATACTTAAGCAATATCTGCCATAATCTTGAATATGATAAAATTGTTGTTTTAGCGAATAAGCAAAATGGTTCGGAACATTTTGATAATAAACAAGGCTATAAAATAATCCGTGCCAGACTTTTTAACAGATTTTTCTGGCCTGCTTGGTTCCGGACTTTACGCTTGGCAAAGAAAGTAATTCGTCAGGAAAAAGTAGAACAGATTTTAATTTCTCACGTTTTGCCCATGGGATATATTGCTTTGCTTTTGAAATTGCCGTTTATTGTCAGTTTGCACGGCTTTGATGTTCTCGCCGCGCAAAAAACAGCTTGGAAAAAATACTGGCTGCTGAAAATTTTAAATCAAGCTAAAGCAATTATTGTTAACAGTAAATTTACTGAAAATGAAGTTTCAAAACTGGCGATTTCTTCAGACAAAATTAGCATTGTTTATCCCTGTCCCAATATTAAACCTGAAGATTTGAATTCTCAGGAACGTCAGACTTTAAAAACCGAATTAGAATTGCACAGTAAAAAAGTATTACTGTCAGTCGGCCGCATGGTTCCTCGTAAAGGATTTGATAAGGTAATTGAAGCTCTACCTGAAGTGATTGAAAAAATTCCCAACTTAGTTTATCTTTTGGTCGGCAACGGTAAAAGGTACCTGGATGATCTGGAAATCTTGGCGATCCAGAAGCAAGTTCTTGACCATGTGACTATATGTGAAGATATTCCGGATACTAATTTACCGTCATTCTATGATCTGGCTGATGTTTTTATTATGCCGGCTCGGCAAATAGGCAGTGATGTGGAAGGTTTTGGCATTGTTTATTTGGAGGCTAATTCTTTTGGCAAACCCGTGATTGCCGGCAAAAGCGGAGGAGCCAGCGAAGCTGTAATTGACGGCCAAACCGGGATTTTAGTTGATCCGGAAAATGTCAGTCAAATAGCCAAGGTAATTATAAATTTAATGACTGATCAGGAGTATGCAATTAAATTGGGAGCGCAGGGGAAGGAACGGGTCTTGAGTGAATTTCAGTGGGATAAACAGGTGGCGAAATTGAGAGATATTTTATAACCCAGCGAATTTACGAATTAGGATACAAATAGCATAAGCATAGAAATAACCATTATGAATTCACCAAAACTAAACATCATCATGTTTAACATGTCCAAGTACAGCGACTGGCAAAAGGGAATTGCCAACCGTAATTATCATGTTTTGCATAATTTGGTAAAGAACGACCAGATCAATAAAGTGATTGCCGTGGATTTTTTGCCGTTTACCTGGAAGCGAGCCATTAAAAATTATTTTTACGACCAGGTATTAAATGATACCCGGGGCGATATTGTTTACGGTGATCTGACTTCGCGCTGCTGGCAAGTCAGCAGTAAAATTTTGGTTTATTCAACAATTGATTCAATGCTAAATAAGTCAAGAATTATCACGGAATTAAAAAGGATTATTGCTAAAGAGGGTATGGAACAAAATTTAGTTGTTTGGAATTATAATCCTATGTATGCTGATTATTTAAATAAATTTGAGAATGCGACTTATGTTTTTGACGCGGTTGATGACTGGCTGAGCCATTCCAGCTATAAACAGTATGAAAAAATTTTACGGGGTAATTATGAAAAAATAAAAGCGCGTTCAGATTTGATTTTTACTGTTTCTGAATATCTGCGTGATAATTTATTTACTAAGCAAAGCAATGTTCACTGGCTGCCCAATGCGGTTGATCTGGAGTTTTTTCAGGCTGAAAATAAAATACATCCGCTTTTGGAAAAAATTAATCATCCGATTATTGGTTTTTTGGGAATTTTGCAGGATCGGATAAATTTAGATTTGATTGAATCGCTGGCTAAAAATAATCCGGAAAAATCCATTGTTCTTGCCGGCCCGGCCTGGAAAGGTTTCCCGGTGAAAAATTTTTGCCAATATAAAAATGTGCATTTTCTCGGTTTAATTAAATCCTGGGAAATCCCGTCTCTTTATAATGGTTTTGATGTCGGTATTATTCCTTATAAAACTAATAAATTTATTAAATCCACTGATCCCATGAAATATTATGAATATTTGGCGGCTAATTTGCCTGTGGTTTCGACTTCAGCGCCTGGCAGTGAACGTTTCGGCGGATTAGTGGCTATAGCAAATACGCCCGAACAGTTTAATGGCGCAGTTGAGCAGGCATTGGCTGGCGAACGCGATACTTTAAAGGATGAAAGGATTAAAATGCTGGAAAATAATATCTGGCAGGTGAGGGTGGGGCGGATGCTGGAGTTGATTAATGATAAAGTAGTGCCGTATCCTTTCCGTGCTTAGATCTGTTATTAAGTGCTTGAGTCTGTTATTAATCACCAATCATCAATAATCAATTTTCAAACAAATTCTAATTTCTAAATTCTAATAATTAATTTGGTTATTAGGAATTGGACATTTGGTATTGTTTGATGATTGATGTTTGGTTATTGATTATTAATAAATATGCAATTATCAATTATCATCGTCAGCTGGAATGTTAAAGACCTTCTGCGAAAAAATCTGCAGTCGATTTTTAAGTTGACTCAAGGCTTGGACTTTGAAGTTTTTGTGGTTGATAACGCGTCTAAAGACGGTTCAGTTCAAATGGTCGCTTCTGAATTTCCTAAAGTAAATTTGATTGCCTCCAATCAAAATTTGGGCTTTGCTAAGGCAAATAACCTAGCATTAGAGCAGGCTCAGGGAAAATATATATTGTTTATGAATCCGGACATGGAGCTGGTGGAAAACAGCTTTAAGGTTTTAGTTGATTGGTTAGAAGCAAGCCCCAAAGTCGAAATGGCAACCTGCCAGCTAATTTATCCCGACGGTTTAAGGCAAAATAATATAAAAAATAATCCGGGCCTTTGCGACCAGATTTTGATTTTATTAAAGCTGCATCATTTTTGGCAGCCAAGTTGTTTGAAAAAATATTTGGCTAAAGATTTTGATTATACCAAAGAGCAGGAAGTTAAGCAGATCATGGGCGCTTTTGTTTTGGTTAAAAACGAAGTGATTAAGGACTTGGGCGGCTGGGATGAGGATTATTATCTATGGTGGGAAGATTTGGACTTATGCAAGCGGGCGCAAGATAAAGGCTATCAGATCTGGTATATGCCGCAAACTAAATTGATTCATCATGAAGCTAAAAGCTTTGCCCAGCAAATGAGCCTGGAAAAGCAGAAGCGGTTTAATCGGGGAATGGCAATTTACTTCAGGAAACATTTCGGGTTGTTAAGTTGTTTAGTCGTAATGTTGTTAAGTTATATCAGTCTAGGGCTGGCTTGGGTAAGTCAGGTTTTCAAAATCAGACCTAAATCACAGTCAAAAATATAATAGAAAAAGAGGCCACACCGGGGTTGCCTCTTAATATCGGGTAGGCGTTTTATTACGCCGGATCCCTTATCGAAATTAAGATTGAAGCCGCAAAGGAATCTTCACAACTGGGAGTAAACTCCAAGTTATACTGGAAGACGAGGTAGTCCTTTGCGTGAACATAGGTTATGATTTTCCTATGTCCATTGGATACTGGCTTTTAGCGAGTAACCTTCTCACTTCAATATGATTTTTTTATTTACCTCCCCGTATCCTTTACAGGGGAGGTTATTCAATCCGGTGGATTTGCCGGAAGGGCTGATATGGGTGCGAGAACACTCCGTAGAGGCCGCACTCTGTTCAGCGCTATGTTACTATGTTAGCATATATTTAAAACCTTGTCAAGACCTGAATGACCATTTTTGATAAAAACATAATAAATAAAGATATTTTTAGGCTAATTATGGCCATCTTTGTTATTGAGTTACTTTCCTTGATTAGCTTTAAATTAGCGTTGTTATCTGGGATATTTTTCGTATCCATCGCGATTGTGGTGCTGATGTTTACTTTATATAAGCTGGAATACGGCCTTTGGATTGCTTTAGCTGAACTGATGATCGGGTCGCAGGGGTATCTTTTTTACCTGGACTTGCCGGGATTCAGAATATCAATGCGGTTGGCGATATTTTTGATAGTCTTTTTTGTCTGGCTGTTGAAATATTTTAGACCTATCGATCTTTTCAACTTGTTGAAAAAAGACAGACTGGTGCAAAATTTTATAATTTTTTTATGTTTTATTGCGCTCGGAGTTATTAACGGAATAATTTCCGGCAATGGAATAAAAAATGTGTTCTTTGACGTTAACGGCTATTTATACTTCGGCCTCTTCTTTGTTTTTCTGGAGGTTTTTAAAACTAAACGCCAAGTCGCCGCGTTTATGAAAGTATTTTTGGCGGCTTTAAGCTATGTTTCAGTCAAAATATTTTTTACTCTTTATTTATTTTCTCACGGCATACCCTATATAACCGACTATTTTTACCACTGGATTCGCGATACGCGCGTGGGGGAAATTACCTATGCCGGCGGCAATTTTTTCAGGATATTTTTCCAGTCGCAAAGCTGGAGCTTGATCGGGATTTTTATAATTTTATCTCTATTAGTGCTTTTTATTCAACAACAAAAAAAGCCATCTATCGTAGGGAACGTTCTAGAACGTTCCCTACAAGATGGCAAATGGCTTTTTTTGCTTTTGGTTTTTATTGAAGCCTCTATATTAATTTCTTTTTCCCGCACTTTCTGGCTCGGCGGCCTTGCCGGCGTTTTGGCGTTAGCGGTTTATTTAATTTTTATAGCCAGATTAAGCCTGAAAAAATTATGTCAGGCAGCCGGTGTTTTGGCGGCGTCAGGAGTATTAAGCGTGCTTTTGGTTCTGGCAATTGCCAATTTCCCAATTCCCACGCCTTCGGGCCTGTTTTCCGCTGATATGTTCAAAGACCGCTTTGCCATGATTTCCGGGGAAGCCGGGGTTTCCAGCCGCTGGAACTTACTGCCGGTTTTGGTTGAGAAGGTTAAGGAAGCGCCTTTTATCGGCACTGGTTTTGGCAGTGCCGTGACATATAAGACAGAAGATCCGCGTATTAAAAATGAAGCGAACCCGGAAGGGACTTATACAACTTACAGTTTTGAATGGGGGTATTTGGATACAGTGACGGAGATTGGGTTTATTGGTTTATTTGTTTATTTGTTATTGATTGGACAAATATTGTATGCAGGCTGGAAACAAAGAAAAAATTACATTGTTGCTGGTCTTTTAATTGGTCTGATTGTTTTAATGGTAACCCATGCTTTCAGCCCGTATTTAAACCATCCGTTGGGGATCAGCTATTTGATGCTGTGCATGGGCTTATTTAAAATTGATCTTTGAGCGATGGTGTGGTAAATTTAGTAGGCTATAAAAGGAGTTAGACGAAGAATAGGTAGAAGATGAATAAAGGAGAATATGATTAGCGGAAATGAAGGTAATTAATCTTATTTTCCTTTCACCTCCGAATTTTTTTATCCTATTATCCTATTCTTCCTTTACTACTTATAAATCCTCTTATTTATGTTAAATAGCCAGGTCGACGAAATAAAATCCAAGCTTGATATAGTTGATATTATCTCGGAATATATTCAGCTTAAGCAGGCCGGCACAAACTGGAAAGCGCCGTGTCCCTTTCATAATGAAAAGACACCGTCTTTTATGGTTTCCAGAGACAAACAGATTTTTCATTGTTTTGGCTGTGGCGAAGGCGGTGATGCTTTTACCTTTGTGCAAAAAATTGAGAATATAGAATTTCCTGAAGCTTTAAGATTGTTGGCCGATAAGGCCGGGGTAAAATTAAAAAAAGTTGACCAGACAATGGTATCTCAGAAGACAAAGTTAATGGATATTTTGAAGTTAACCGCTGAGTTTTTCCATAAAGTTTTATTGAGCTCCAAAGAAGGAATTATTGCCCGCAACTATATTGCAAAAAGGAAATTAAACCCGGAAACAGTCAGCGATTTTAAAATCGGGTATGCGCCTGATTCCTGGGACATACTTTTGAATTTATTACGCAAAAAAGGATTTAAGGATAATGATATATTTTTGGCGGGGTTGGAAGTTAAAAATGACAGGGGGCAGCTTTATGACCGTTTTCGTCAAAGACTGATGTTTCCCATTTCAGATCATAACGGCAATATCGTGGGGTTTACCGGCAGAATCCTGGACGAAAGCAGGGAAAATCAGGGCGGCAAATATGTAAATACGCCCCAGACCATGATTTATAATAAAAGTCTGGTTGTCTTCGGATTAGATAAGGCTAAATCGGAAATCAGGAAAAAAGATCTGGCAGTGGTTGTTGAAGGCAATATGGATGTGATTGCCTCTCATCAGGCCGGAGTCACAAATGTGATTGCCTCATCAGGCACGGCTTTGACCCAGGAGCAATTAAAGATCTTACAGCGCTATACCAATAATATCGCCCTTTGCTTTGACGCTGATTTGGCGGGCCAGGTAGCGGCTGAAAGGGGAATAGATACGGCTTTATCTCTGGGTATTAATGTCAGTGTGATTACTTTGCCGAAAGAAATTGGCGGCAAGACTGTTAAAGATCCCGACGATTGCATTAAACAGGGGGTGGAGCACTGGCAGCAGGCGATTAGTGAAGCGAAAAGTATCATGGAGTTTTATTTTGACAAAGTTTTTGAACAATTTGATAAAAATAATCCTATACAAAAAAAAGAAATTGCCGCCAGACTTTTAAAGCAAATTGCTAAGATTGCTGATAAGGTTGAACAAAATCATTGGCTGGGAAAATTGGCAGAAAAATTAGATGTACCGGCAAATATTTTACAGGAGACATTCAATAATTTAAAAGTTAAAAATGAGTATCAAAAAACTGAGCCAAGAATAGAAAATATAGCGGTTAAAAACAGGGAAGTTGTTTTAGCCGAGCAACTTTTTGCTTTGATTTTTAAATATCCCCAAAATATTGCGTATCTAGTCGATCATCTGGAAAAAGAGATGCTGCCGCTTAATGAGCTGCAAAAGATTTACACGGAGCTGGTAATGTATTATAATAATAACAGCGGTTTTGACTATTTTGAATTTGAAAAAATATTTGCAAACCAAGATCAAGAAATCGTAAAGATCTTATCCACCTTACTGCTTTTGGCTGACAAGGATTTTTTTAATTTTACAGAAGAACAAGTCGGCACGGAAATTATCAATATCTTGTGCGAATTAAAAAAGAGTTATCTCGTTAAAAAATTGAAGCAGGTTCAGCAGCTGATTTCTGAAGCTGAAAAAAATCGTGATTCAAGACAGATTGAGGAGCTTTCGAAGGATTTTTCCGCCTTGAGCCAGCAATTACAAGGATTAAAAGTTTAAAATACTAAGTCTTTTTAAATATTATGAAAAAAACAAAAGCCAAAATAAAAAAAATCAAGAAATTGGGCAAGAAGAGAATATCGCAGAAAAAAGTTAAAAAAGAGAAAGTTAGTGTCTTGAAACCGACAGAAGAACAGCAGAAGTTGCTTTTAGAAAAAGGACGCAGCCGGGGTTTTGTTACCGAACAAGAATTAATTTATACTTTTCCCGATGTTGAGGAATATCTCGATTTATTTGAGAAATTTTTGGATACTTTAGAGGATAACACCGTCCAGGTAATTGCTCCGAAAGGCGGCATGCTAAGTACTGCCAAGGAAAAGGAAGAAGTTTTCGAGAAAATTGGCATTGGTAAGGATAAAAAGAAGTTTGATTTATCTGAGATTTCTGAAGATTCAATCCAGATGTATTTGCGCGAAATAGGTAAAGTTCCATTATTATCCGGCGAGGAAGAAATGTCTTTGGCTAGAAGAAAAGATAAGGGCGATAAAGATGCCTTTAAAAAGATTGTACAGGCGAATTTACGCTTGGTGGTTTCTATTGCCAAGAAATTTGTGGGTAAAAGCATGTCTTTGCTTGATTTGATTCAGGAAGGCAATATCGGTTTGTTTAAGGCAGTAGAAAAATTTGACCCTAAAAAAGGCTATAAATTTTCAACCTATGCAACTTGGTGGATTCGTCAGGCGATTACCCGTTCTTTGGCTGATCAGTCAAGGACGATTCGTATTCCGGTGCACATGGTGGAAACAATAAATAAGTTTCAGCAGGTACAGCGCCGGCTTATTCAGGATTTGGGACGTGAACCATTGCCGGAAGAAATTGCCGCAGAAATGGGAGAAGATATTGAGAAAGTCAGGCACATTATCAATATTTCTCAGGAAACAATTTCTTTGGAGACTTCTGTTGGCGAGGACGAGGAAGATTCAACCTTGGAAGACTTTATCGAAGACGTGAAAAATATGACGCCTGACCGTTCAGCTGCCTTGGAACTTCTACGGGATTATGTCCGCGGCATTATCAGCGAATTATCACCGCGTGAGCAAAAGATCCTGGAAATGCGTTTCGGCCTGACTGATGGTGTGGCGCATACTCTGGAAGAAGTAGGACAGGAGTTTGATGTTACCCGTGAACGTATCAGGCAGATTGAAGCCAAGTCTTTGGAAAGGATTAAACAGCATGCAGGCATTGAGAAACTGAGGGATTTTTAGGGTTTTGGGTCTTGCCAATTATTGCCATTTATGATATGCTAGTTTTAGCAAAACGGATTTTAAAATTCTGTTTTTTTATTTACCTTCCGGGGTAGCGCCCGCCTACACTAAAGTTTCGGCGGGCAGGCAGTTAAGCTTAGTACTTACGTTGTGCGCTGCGCTACCCGATTAGAATTAAGTAAATTAAGAATTTAAAACATTCCGGGGTAGCGCAGCGGTAGCGCAGTTGACTGTTAATCAATTGGTCGTGGGTTCGAATCCCACCCCCGGAGCCAAGAATTTAAAAGTGCCTACTTAATGTTAGGTACTTTTTGTTTAGATTCCTAATCTATGATATGATTTTAACAAAGAAATATTAATAATTATAACTATGCAAATTTCAATTTTTTTAGCGCAATTTTGGGGCAGTCTTTTTATGATTCTCGGGCTAATGTCTGTTTTTGCAAAATTATTAGGCAGAATAATAGAGTATACCGAAGATAAAACTATTACGATATCTACCGGTTACATTACCTTTCTATTGGGTTTGGCTACCGTGGTTGCCCATAATATCTGGGTCGCTGACTGGCGAATCGCCATTACTATTTTAGGTTGGGTCACTTTATTAAAAGGCATTGAAAAAATCGGCTTTCCTGACCGTGTCAATAAAAAAGCTCAGATGTTCAAAGGCGGGCAAGTACTCTGGGGCGGAGTAATATTCCTCATTGGCGCCTTTTACTTCGGGCTGAGTTTTTATATAAAATAATATTTGACAATAAAAAAAGTCCTGAACCAGACAGTTCAGGACTTTTTTTGTTCTAATTATTAAAGTGTCCCCAGATCAAGCGTTTCTGTAATCTCAATCTGGTCAATAAATTCATACGCATGGCTGACCAGGATCAGGGCGCCCTGGTAATCATTGAGGGCTTTGGCAATTATGGGCAAGTGGCGGAAGTTGATGTGATTGGTCGGTTCATCCATAATCAAGAGCCCTGGTTTTTGTAGGACAAATCTGGCATAGCAGAGCAAGCCTTTTTGGCCTTCGGATAGGGAACCGACTTTGTTCCTTAATATTTCTGAGGATAATAAGAATTGTGCGGCTGTCGCGTAGATTGTCTGGTTAAAAGGAATCTCCATCATTTCTTCCAAAACCTGATAAGCAGTTTTTTCAAAATCAAGACCCGCAAAGTCCTGCTGGTAATAGCCGATTTTTATATTTGGAGAAATTTGAGCTCCTTTTTCACTGCCATCCGCCAAAGCTTTCAGTAATGTACTTTTGCCTATACCATTTGGACCCTTTAAAAGCAGTTTTGATTTTAGCCTGACTTCAATCGGGTGGATGAGCTTTTTTTCAACCGGATTATGATTGACCATGACTCCGACTGATTTTATCTGGGCGATGATTCCGGAAATATCCGGCTGAACCGGAATTGTAAAAGGATTGATGGTTTTATCTTCCTGGCGTTCGTCAACCATGTGCTCTTCGGCTTCTTCCACCTGGTCACGCAGCTTGCTGGCCAGCTTGCGCATCTTACCGCCTTTGTTGGCAAAGAAATTAACTTTATCTTTTCGATCCTGAATGCTTTTTCTTAATTGAGCATTTTTGGCTCGTTCGCGTTCAAGCTGGGCCTCAATTTCATTAAGCACGTCATAATAATTACCGACATATTGTTCAACTTTCTGAGTATAAGAATCCAGATAGAGAACGCCGTCGGTAAAGGTGTTTAAAAAATCCGCATCATGTGAAATTACCAGACAGGTTTTGACATATTCCATGAGAAATTCAGTTAAGTGTTTTATGCCTTCGGCATCCAAATTATTTGTCGGTTCATCAAGCAGTAAAATGTCCGGTTCTTGAATCAACGCAAAAGCCAAAAGTAATCGCGCTTGTTGTCCGCCGGAAAACTGAATTATTTTGCGATCAAGAGGCGCGTCTAAATGAACAATGTCCAGAACTTTTTTAATTTTTCGAGGGAGATTATAGATTTTTTTATTAAAAGCATGACTGAAATATTCTTCAATGGTTTTTTTCATGTTATCGCGACTCATGACTTGAGCGGCAATAGCGATGGTCGTTCCCGGCGTAACAGAGGCCAAGCCTTCGTTGGGTTTTAATTCCCCTGTGATTAATTTAAAAATAGTGCTTTTGCCGGCGCCGTTTTGACCCATGATGGTTATTTTTGTATTTTCGCGCACGGAAAAATTAGCCTCGGTTAAGATAGGCTTATTTTTATCATAAGAAAATGTGACTTCGTTAAATCTGACAATGACATTGCCTGGATTCATAGTAAAATATTATATTAAAGAATACAGCTATTTTATCAGAAATTTTGCGTCAAGTCAATTATTGGAGCTGAATTAATTTGTATTTAAATCAGCGTTTTATCAAATTCTGCCTTAAGCGCAGATATAGTTGTCTGCAGTGATTTTATTGGCTTTAAAAATATGCTATAATACAATCACATGAAAAAAATTTATTTTGCTTCAACGAATAAAGGGAAAATCGCGTCCATAAAAAGAGATTTTGAAGGCAGTGATATTGAAGTTGAATCAGTGGAAATAGATATACCCGAGCCACGGTCTGATGAAACGCGCATTATTGCCGGAGAAAAAGTCCGTTATGCTTTTGAGCATATAAAAAAGCCTTGTATTGCCCAGGATGGTGGTTTTTACATTCCGTCCCTGAATGGCTTTCCTAAAGCGTTTGTGAACTTTGTCATGGGCACAATTGGCCTTGAGGGAATACTTAAATTGGTTGAGGGTAAGGATCGCCACTGCGAGTTTAGAGATACTTTAGCTTATCTGGACGAGACTCTGACCGAACCTGTCTTTTTTGAAACTATTACCAAGGGGATTATGGTTGAACAGCCCAGAGGGGAATTGCATGAATACAACTGGGGACAGTTGCATAAGATTTTTATTCCAGAAGGTGAGACCAGAACTTTTTCAGAAATGTCAGGTCAGGACATGGAGGATTGGAGAAAAACAGTTGATGATAACTGGTGCGGTAAGAAATTTGCCTTATGGCTGATTGAGAAAAATCAAAATAGTTAAAATAATAAAGTCGCCTCTACTACAATTTTTCTTACTAGTTCAGTTATCCACATCGATTTTATTGCATTATAAAACATGCTATAATAGTAACATATGAATAAAATTCGAGGTAATAAAATAGTTAGATTGGCGGTTATCGTGATTTTAATTCTGGTAGCTGCCTATCTTTTATATTCAATTTGGTAAAAATTTATGGCTATTCCAAAATTAAAACCCTTTGCTAATGCTAGTGAAGGTACTAAAAAGGTGCTTAAACCATTACTGATTGGGGCAATTGCTATTCTTTTAGCGGCTTTTGGCTTGGAAGTATCTAATACTGACTGGGATTTGGGCAAATTGTTATCAGGTTCAAACTTAAATGAAGCCAAGGTAATGCGCGATAAAAGCGGCAATGTAGTTGAAAGCGGCGGCAAATACACGGATGAATATAATTGCGCTGATTTTGCTACTCAACCAGAAGCCCAAAAGTTTTTCAAAAATGCCGGTGGACCAAGTCAAGACACAAACCGTTTGGACGGCGATAATGACGGTACTGCTTGTGAAGCATTGCCACTAAAATAATTTATTATCTTTTACACGAAGTATACAAAAAAACGTCTATTGAGTTAGACGTTTTTGGTTTGGTTTAGCTGGTTCGCTTGGGGTTGCTTCTATGTTTTAAATGCCGCCAAACATACCAGACAATAGCTGCAATTACCAGAATCAACATCAGCAAATCAAAATTATGCAAAGTTTTTTGGATTTGTTCCCAGTTATTGCCCATTTTTACACCCAGCCAGGTGAATAAAATAGTCCAGGGCAGGGCGCCTAATAAAGTATAAAGTGTGAACTTTTTAAAATCCATTTTGGCTATGCCGGCGGGGAAGGAAATATAGGTTCTAATTACGGGTAGCAACCGGCCAAAAAATACTGTCCAGTCGCCGTATTTACTAAACCATTTATCAGCCAGATCCAGGTCATGATGGGAAATCAAAATATACTTACCGTATTTTTCAATCAAAGGCCTGCCACCTCTTGCGCCTATCCAGTATGCCAGCCAGGAACCTGCCAAATTGCCAAAGGCGCCGATTAGCGCCACTAGCCAGAAGTTTAGTTGCCCGTTGGCCACTAAAAATCCGGAAAAGGGCATAATCACTTCTGACGGCATGGGAATACCGCAGGATTCCACCAGCATCAATAAAAAAATACCGCCATAACCAATGTGGCTGATGATATAAATTACTATTTGCGCCAATAAAGCGATCAGGTTTGTTATCATGGATTGATTATAACAAATATTTGTAAATTTTTTAAGGCCGTAATAATTAGACACAATTCGAATTCTATTATAAGATAAGAATGGTAATTTAATTATTATTCAAGTTTATGACCAAAAAGATAAATATTACGATTTTACTGGCCATTGCCTTTATTGCCTTGGCAGCGGCTTCTCGTTTGGTAAAGCATCCATTTAACTTTACGCCCATTGTGGCCATGGCTATCTTCGGCGGTTATTATCTAAAAAAGGCCTGGGGTATTATTATCCCTTTGCTGGCGATGCTGGTCAGTGATTATTTTATCGGGTTTTATGATTGGCAGGTTATGGCCTCGGTTTATGTCGGCATTATTTTGGCCTTTGTCATCGGCCGTTATTTTATCCAGAAAAAATCAATGGTTAAAATTGCGCTGGCGGCTCTGATTTCTTCAGTTGGATTTTTTATCATTACAAATTTCGCGGTCTGGGCGTTTTTTAACTGGTACGGCCATAATTGGGCTGGTTTGGTTTCCTGCTTTACCCTGGCTTTGCCGTTTTTCCGGAATTCCTTGTTCGGCGACCTGATTTATACCGGTGTGTTTTTTTATGCCTATGACTTAGTTTTGTTTATATATGGCAATTTAGCCAGGAAAAAACAAGATATTATCGTACCGGTATAAAATGGCACCTCTTGACAGCTCTTGGTCTTAATCATTTAATTTGATACAGTTAATCCAGGTATAATTCTTAATTTATAATGTCTATGATCGTTAAAAATATAATGAAAAAGGATGTTATTACTATTCCTCATACCGCCACTTATTATGAGGTTGCCAAGATTTTGCATGACAGGCAAATCAGCGGAGCGCCGATTGTTGACGATGACAATAAATTAATCGGAATGATTACGGAAAAAGACCTTTTTAAGGTTCTGTACCCTTTTTATAAGAGTTATTATGAAAATCCGGAACTTTATGGTGATGCGGAGGCAAGGGAAAGCAAGGCCAGTGAAATAAAGGATGATAAAATTGAAAAATTTTTTTCGCGGGAAATTGTCACTGTTTCGCCGGATACCTTGATTATGAAGGCGGGAGCCTTACTAGTAGCTAAGGGAATTCATCGTATGCCCGTAGTTGATGAAAAAGGGAAAATCGTCGGCATTATCAGCCGCGGTGATATTTTTGGGGAAGTTTTAAAAAGAAATTTTAATATTTAATTAATATAATTATGGAGCAATTACCTAACAATCAATCATGCTGTTGTTCTAAAGCCAAAGGGGCTTTTGTCATGATTGGTATGATTTTTTTAAGTCTGGCCATTGCTGCCAGCGCTTTTTGGGTCAGTGAAACATTTTATAAGGTTAAAGCATTAAGTAATAGTATCGCGGTTACTGGTTCGGCGGAAAAAATAGTTAAATCAGATACGGTTAAATGGAGCAGCAGCTTTTCCCGGACAGTTTCAGCTGAGGCTTTAAAAGAAGGCAGTAATCAGATGAAAACGGATTTAGATACTATTTTGAGGGTTTTTAGACAGAGAGGCATTACAGATAGTGAAATTGCGGTACAAACACTGACTATTAATCCGATTTGCGAAGGTCAGGTTAATTATGGTTATGATTCCGGGAGTAAAAGTTGCGTTGACAATCGTCTTTCCGGCTATACACTCCAGCAATGGATAATCATTCAGTCAACAGATGTGGAAAGTATTTATAAGTTGTCACAGGAGGCAGCCGGCTATTTCATTGATCAGGGAATCATTTTTACCAGCCAGGGAGTGGAATATTATTACAGTAAACTTGGCGATCTGAAAATGGATTTAATCGCTGAAGCTACAGCTAATGCCAAGGCCCGAGCAGAACAAATTGCCGCTTCAACTGATTCTAGTATAGGTTTATTACAATCAGCGGGTATCGGCGTATTTCAGGTAACGGCTATTAATTCCACTGATATTTCTGATTACGGATATTATGACACAGGGTCTATTGATAAAAAGGTAACGGCCGTAGTCAGGGCTTCATTTAGCTTAGCCAAATAACAAAAGATAAAAGACAGTCCCGCGCTGTGGGATTGTTTTTTTTATTGCGTAAAATTTGTTATACTATAATATATGTCAAACAATGACCTCCTAAAATATATTGATTTTAAACCCGAAGATATTTATCGTGTTTTGAAATCAAATGCTGAGGGTTTAACTTCGCTTGAAGTAAAAAAACGCCAAAAGCTTTACGGCTTAAATGTGTTAAGCGGTGAAAGAAGATTTAATGCTTTGGAAATTTTTATTTCCCAATTTAAAAATCCGTTGATCCTTATTTTGTTAATTGCCACTCTAATTTCAGGCTTTTTGGGAGAATATGTTTCCGCAACCATAATTTTCGTTATGGTTTTTGTATCGGCTATTTTAGCTTTTATCCAGGAATATAATTCAGCCAAGATTATTGAGACTCTAAAAAATAAAGTCGCTTTGCAGTCAACAGTAATCCGTGATGGTAAACCCAGAAAGATAGTGACGACTGATCTGGTGGTCGGGGACGTTGTTCTTTTGCAGTCCAGCTCTATTATTCCCGCTGATTTGCGATTAGTCGAGTCCCATGATTTAGCGGTCAATCAGGCTATTTTGAGCGGTGAAGCTTTCCCCGTAGAAAAAAATTCTGAGCCTGTTAATGCTCGCAAGCAGCTTTTAGACGCGCCTAATCTTGTTTTTGCCGGCAGTCATGTGGTTCAGGGTAGCGGTAAAGCTATTGTTGCGGCTATTGGCAAAGATACTTTTTTAGGACAGACAGCCAAATTATTGACCGAGGTGGAATCACCTTCGGAATTCCAAAGGGGTATTTCTCAGTTCGGTTATTTTTTGTTTAAAATAATAATTTTCTTTTCTTTCGCTGTTTTTTTGATTTTAGCTTTGTTCAAGGGAAATTGGCTGGAAGCTTTGCTTTTTTCTCTGGCTATTGCAGTTGGCATTTCCCCGGAATTATTGCCCATTATCATTACAATTAATCTTTCACGCGGCGCACGCTTGATGGCCAAAAATCAAGTGGTGGTCAAGCGATTAATGGCAATTGAAAATTTGGGGAATGCTGATGTGCTTTGTACCGATAAAACCGGAACTCTGACTGAAGGCAAAATTGAGCTCAAAGATTTTTTTGACTTTGACGGTCAAAAAAATGAAAACATCTTATTTTTAGGTAGTTTGTGCAATAGCTACGCCATTGATAAAAATTCTGCGGCTAATCCCTTGGATAAGGCAATTATTGATTATGCCCAAAAGAATCTTAAAAAACACAATGGCTATAAGATTGTTGAGAATATACCCTTTGATTTTTATCGACGTCGCATGAGCGTCATTGTATCCAAAAATGGCGGCAGGGAATTAATCTGCAAAGGCGCGTCGGCAGAGATGCTTAAGATCTGCAGCTCAATTTTAGTTGATAATAAAATTGAAAATTTAGCTGGTCACCTGGCTAAAGTTAAGGATAAAATTGAAAATTTGGAATCAGTCGGTTTTCGCATAATTTTGCTCGCCCAAAAGGAAATTGATACCCGGGCAAAGTATAAGGTAGCTGATGAAAACAAGATGGTTTTATTAGGAGCCTTAGTTTTTATTGATCCGCCGAAAAAAACTGCGGCCGAATCGATTCGTATCTTCAATGATTTGGGAGTGAGTGTTAAAATTTTAACAGGAGATAATGAAATGGCGGCCAAGCGTTTGGCAGAAGAAATAAATTATAAATATTCAAAATTAGTTGTGGGTTCTGAAATTGAAAAAATGAGCGATGAAAGACTGCAAAAGATTGTTTATGGAATAGATGTTTTCGTCAAAGTTACGCCTGAGCATAAATTAAAAATTGTTAAAGCACTGAAAGCCTCTGGACACAATGTCGCTTTTTTGGGCGACGGAGTCAATGATGCGCCGGCTTTGCGCGCCGCTGATGTGGGAATCTCGGTTGAAGGGGCAGTTGATGTGGCAAAAGAAGCAGCCGATGTGATTTTATTGAAAAAGAGCTTGAATGTTTTAATTTACGGCATTAAAGAAGGCCGCAAAACATTTGGTAATACTTTGAAATATATTTTATGTACGATCAGTTCGAATTATGGGAACATGTTTACGGTGGTCGGCGCTTCTTTGTTTTTGCCCTTCATCCCTATGCTGCCGGTGCAAATTATTCTGTTGAATTTTTTCAGTGATATGCCTATGCTTGCCATCGCGAGTGATGAGGTGGATGAAGAATATATTAAAAAGCCGAAGCAATGGGATATTAAAAAAATTAAGCAATCAATGAACTATTTCGGTTTATTATCTTCAGTAATGGATTATGTGACTTTTGGTTTCTTGATTTTTATTATCAATGCGCCTATGACAGTTTTTCAGTCAGGCTGGTTTTGGCAGTCTTATTTGACAGAAGTTCTTTTAATTTTTGTAATCAGAACAAAAAAATGGTTTTGGCAAAGCAAACCCAGTAAGGCCTTGAGCTATGCCACTTTGATCACTACAGTTTTAGTGATATTAGTATTATTTACCGGCTTGCGTAACTATTTTAATTTTGGTTTATTAAATTATTGGCAAGCCTTGGCAATCGTTGGTATCGCTATTATTTATTTTCTAATGGTTGAATTTGTAAAAAAATATATTTATAAAAAGTTTGATATTTAGAGCTTAATATACTAACAATAAATTTTAGCAGTATGAAATCAGCTGATAATAAAAAATTTAAAAAAATATTAGAGGTTGATGCCAAAACCCTGTCCAGATTTTGGCAGATCAGAAAAAACGCCATTATTCAGGCAAAAAAATTAAATCAGAAAAAAGACAAGCTTATTGCCCTGGGTATTTCCGGTTCAGCCCGCAGCCGTAATGATATGGCGCAGGAAGACAGTAATTCCGAGTTTTTGCTGGGACAGGCTATGACTGAATTAAAAAGTTTGGGCGTAAAAACTGAAATTATTAAACTGCGCGATTATAACATTAAACCCTGCAAAGCCTGCTATTCAACGGTAAATACTCAATGTCATTTTTACTGCTCTTGTTATCCCAAGGGCACGCCTACAGCAGATGATATGAGTAATATTTTGTATGATAAGGTTTTGGCTGCTGATATTATTATTTTTGCTACACCGGTTAATAATTTTAAGATTTCTTCGTACCTGGCATTATTTCTTGACCATTGCATCAGTTTAGACGGTAGTTTGGAACCGGCAGATCCTAAATTTGCAAAAAATAAAGAGCTGAATATCAAACATGCTAAATTCATTGAAATGACAGCTGATCAAAAAATTCCCGGCAGCGGATTTTTAAGACGTTTTATGGGTAAGGTCGGTGGGATTATCGTTACGGGTCATGAAGCCGGCGCGGCCATGACTATTTCACAGTTAATGATGACTTTGACCCACTTTGGCATGATTTTTCCCGGCTGGTCAAATATGTATGCGATTAATACCGTGACTCAACCCACATTTGTCGATAAAAAGTTTGTAAATAGTGAATTTTTCAGCCGTGACGCCCAAGAGGTGGCTCATAACGCTTTTATTATGGCTCAAGCTCTGGCCAAAACAGATAAAACAGTTTGGAAACATGATTATATGATTAATTAAATTTGATATTTAGAAATATTTATTAAATTGAACTCCGTATGTTTTATTTATTGTTTGCCATAATTATCGTTTTATTGAGCGTAACAATCGCAGGCGTTTCTTTTGCACCCTGGGTGCCAGCTTGGAAAAGTGATTTGCCCAGGATTTTTAAATTAGCAGAACTTAAGCCTGGCCAGATTTTTTATGATTTGGGTTGCGGAAATGGCAAGGTTGTTTTGTATGCGAATAAGCAATTTCAGGCCAAGTCAATCGGCCTGGAAATATCTTTACCTTTATATTTTGTCTGCAAAGTACGCCAGCTTTTTAATCTAAATAAGAATTTGATATTTAAGTATAAAAATCTATATCGTGAGGATTTAAAGCAGGCAGATGTGATTTATTTTTTCGGTATCGCCAATAAATTAGATAAGCTTCGCGCAAAGCTCGAAAGAGAATTGAAACCGGGTTGCCGGATAATTTCTTATGTTTTTCCGGTAATAGGCTGGATTCCTGTTGCTGTTGATAAGCCAAATCCCAAGGACATAAGTATCTATTTATATATCAAAAATTAGGGCTTGACAGCAGGCGGTTGTTTTGTTAATAATTGGGTGTTATAATAGCAGTGTTTTACAATAAATTATGATTAATTAATAAGTATTGATTAAAATTACGGAGAAGTTGATTATTATCTTCTCTTTTTTAATCCAATTACTCTATGATTGTTGTTGGTAATGAATACAAGGGGACGCGTTATGGCCTGAAAAAGGAAGGAGAATCACGGTTTGTGATAATTGCCCCGCATGCTTCCGGCGATGATTTGAAAACTGGAACCATTGCAAAAAGATTGGCGCGAAAATTATCGGCTTTTTTAGTAATAAATAATAAATATTACAAGCCTCAAAATGTAAAAGCGAAAATTAACACAGATTTTGTGGAAGATTTTAACAAATTAACCTGGAGTAATAAGCATAATAAATATTTATGGAAAAAGAAAAAGAGAGCCATGAAACTATTTTTTAGAGACATTGCGGCTTTTTGCGATCAGGCTCAAATTTATAGCAAGGAAAATAAAGCCGTAGCCGTATATATCCATGGGATGAAAGAAGAAAAAATAGGTATTGATATCGGAGCCGGTATTCATACCTGGCGAAATAAGAATAAATTATTGCAGCATCGTAAGTACCGAGATAATAATAACTCTGGGTTGATAACTGTAAAAATGGGGCAATTGAAACAGTTTAAAAAATTGCTAGAAGAAGGTTTGAAAAGTAAGTTTAACCTGCCGGTGAATATAGGTTATAAATATATCGGCTGGAGTAAAAGTTCCGCCCACCAATTCCATAATCACGGTAATCGTAATGACTACGCCTTGCAGATAGAGATTAATAATTTATTAAGGGAAAAGGAAAATAGGAGATTTTTAACAAATTTAATAAATCGCTCTCTCAAGAGAGTTTTTATCTAATAATATTTATGACTATTCATATACTTACATTTTCAAATCCTTTAAATATACGCGGTGCGACCAAGATGGATTTGGAGCTCTTAAAGGCAGCCGGTGATAATTTAGGTTTTCAAATTGAGTTTATTTTTGCCCGTGAGTGCCAGATTAAGCTGGGTAAAAAGCCGGAATTAATAATAAAGAACATTAATTTAGACGATATTAAGATATTAATTGTACGTCCGAATTTTCTGGTTAACAATTTTGATTTTAAAACTTCTTTAATAAAACAATTTGAAATTTCAGGAACCCCGGTTATTAACGGCAGTCTGGCAGTCAGCAGAGCAAAAAATAAATTAAAGACTCTGCAGGTGCTTAGTCAAAAGAAGGTGCCGATTCCTAAAACATTTATCGTTTCGAATTCAAATTACATTGATGATGTTATTTCTGACCTAGGAACCTTTCCTCTGATTTTGAAAACCTTATCGGGTTCGCATGGCAACGGAGTATCAATTATTGAATCCAAGCGCGGATTTAAATCGCTTATTGAAATGATTGTTAAGGACGCTACTTCTGACCCGGTAATTGTCCAGGAATATGTGAAAGAATCAACAGGAAAAGATATTAGGGTTTTTATTGTCGGACGTCGCATCATTGCCGCAATGGAAAGAATTGCTACGCGCCGCGGTGAATTTAGATCAAATTTCCATTTAGGTGCGCGAGTCCGAGTAGCTGAACTAAGTGAGGAAGAAAAACATATTGCTTTTAAGGCAGTGGAAGCTTGCGGCTTGGATGTCGCCGGAGTCGATATTATCCGCACTAATTCCGGCCCAAAAGTTTTGGAAGTAAATGCCAATCCCGGACTGGAAGGCATTTCCAAAGCAACTAATCGCGATATCGCAGGTGAGATTATTAAATTCGCAGTCAAGAAATACAAAAGATTAAAAAATACTAAGGTAAAACATATAAAAGATTAACGAATACAATGATTTGAGGCCTTTTAATCCTTAGATATATTTGTTAAACTAAAAACAGCTAAAAATAACTAGATAAATTTATGGCTTTTTCCAAAAGAGTAAAAAAATATTGGGTTTTTGCGCTGTCAGCGTTAATCATCTTGGTCGTATTAGCGGTTATTTTTTTGGTGACCAGTTTGCCTGCAAGACATGCGAAAAAGGAGGTTTCTGCCTATTTAAGTTATCAGGCCAGCGAACAAGAATATGCAAAATTGGCAATAAGTGAAAATAATGATATTTATTATTATGCTGCTGACGGCAAGCGTTATGTTTTTCCCAATGCGGATGTATATAAGTCTTGGTTTGGCTCAGCACAGATTGAAAAAATTAAACAAGAGGATATAAATACCCTTTATAAAACAGCCTTAGGTGGAAGTGTGACTTTGCGTCCCGGCACTTTACTTAAAAGTGCGACTCTATTAGATACCTTTGTAGTAGAAAAAAATGGCAATATCAGACCGGTTACCGATCTGAAAATTTTAATAAAATATTACGGTAACGATTGGGAGCAATATATAGTTGAACTTCCCGATTACTATTTCAGCTTATATCAGATTGGAAAGCCTATAAAAACAGCGGGTGATTTTCCTGAAATATCCGCAGATATTACCATTGATAAAGATAAAGGATTAAATTAATTATGAACCGGAAAATATTAATTATTCTTAATTTTCTGCTCTTGGCGATAATTTTCGTTTTCGGCTATTATTTTGTTACTGAGCGCCAAAGAATTTTTGCGCAGAGCAATTTTGGCATTTATCCCTCAGTAAATTTGCTGGACAGCTCGGTGGCCGGCACTGAGGGCAGCGTTCTGGAAATAAAAAGGGAAAAACCCGCTGAAAAAGAAATACGGGGACTTTATTTGACTTCGTACTCTGCCGCCAGTTCCAGAAAAATTGACGAGATAATTGAGTTTATGAAAGGCACAGACTTGAATGCCGTAGTAATTGATATCAAAGATTATTCCGGTCAGCTTTCTTATGACAGCAATGTTAAACTAGTTGAAGAATTAGGCACGGACAGAACAACCATTAAAGATCTGCCCGCAGTAGTAAAGAAATTACATGATAATGATATTTATGCCATTGCCAGACAGACTGTTTTTCAGGATCCGGAATTGTCAGAAAAAAAGCCGGAATGGGCAGTAAAAAATTCCGCTACCGGCGGTGTCTGGCGCGACAATAAAGGTTTAGGCTGGATGGATGCGAGCCGTCAGGAAGTATGGGAGTATAATGTCGCTATTGCCAAAGAAGCAATCAGTTTGGGATTTGATGAAATAAATTTTGATTATATTCGTTTTCCGTCTGACGGTAAAATGTCTTTAATGCAGTTTGCCGAGATGAATGGACGAAGTAAGGCCGAGGTTATGGCGGAGTTTTTCAAATATTTGTATGAAAATCTTAAAGACGAGCCCGCTTATATTTCCGGCGATTTATTTGGGTTTACCACGGAACGTTCCGATGATATGAATATTGGCCAGCAGATTGAAGATGCGGCTTTGTATTTTGATTATGTCTGTCCCATGGTTTATCCGTCCCATTATCCTTCAGGGTATTTAAATTTAAAAAATCCCGCTGCCAATCCTTATGAAGTTATTACGCAGGCTATGAAAAAGGGCACAGAAAGCATTCAGCCTGTGACTAAAGAAATAATTGAAAAGTCTATGGATGAAAACGGCCAGGCAATTGAAATCAAAAAAGAAATTACCACGACATATCGGGCAAAGATCAGGCCCTGGCTCCAGGCTTTTAATATGGGCGCGGTTTATACGCCGGCCATGATTGACGCCCAAATCAAAGCTTCAAATGAACAGGGAGGCTATGGCTATTTACTGTGGAATGCGCGCAATGTTTATAATTATGCACCGTCGGTGCAATAACCAATAATCAAACTTCAATTATCAAACAAATTCAAAATCCTAGTAATTAATAACTAAAAATATTGGGGTTTAAGTATTATCTATTAATTATTGTTTGATGATTGTGTTATCGGTGATTGATTATTAAAAAATCATTATGAATAATCTAAAATTCATTGTGTCAGTAATCATCGTGGTTGGTCTGCTTGTCTTGATCAGCCCGCGGATTTTTATTCCCTTGATTTTAATTTTACTAATTTTCTATAAACCAATTTTACAATTAATTAATAAATTTATGCCCATGGGACAAACTTTTGATTACGCTAAGATTGTTGGCGATAAATTCAAATTGGGTTCCAAAGTGATTATTAGCGTTATTATTGCCGTTTTCGTGTTGATTATTTTAGCCAGATCCATCATAGTCGTACCCGCCGGCTATACAGGGGTGTACCATTTATTCGGCCAGGTCAAAAATCAGCCGCTTGGTTCCGGTCTCCATTTAGTTATTCCGTTGGCCAAGGTGGAAATGATGAGTATCCGAACCGAACAATATACCATGTCAGTTATCCCGGGGGAAAATCAAAAATATAATGATGATTCTATTGATGCCCTGACCAAGGAAGGCTTAAAAGTTAATTTGGACATTACGGCATTTTATCATCTTAATGAGGCTAAAGCACCGGAAGTTTTTAAAACTCTTGGTTCGAATTATGATGAAAAAATAGTTAGGTCTGAGGTAAGAGGCGCGATTCGCGATGTGATTGCGCTTTATGATGCCAAGGATATTTACTCGGAAAAAAGGGAAGAGGCTACCAATAAAATTGCCGAAAAATTAAAAGAGAATTTGGATCCCCGCGGCATTCAAGTTGAGCAGGTTATTTTAAGAAATGTGGCTTTACCGGCATTATTAACGCAGGCGATTGAAGCTAAGCTGATGGCTGATCAGGAAGCGCAGAAATATGATTTTATTTTACAGAAAGAAACCAAGGAAGCGGAAAGGAAAAGAATTGAAGCAGCCGGCCAGCGCGATTCGCAGAAAATTATCAATGAAAGCTTAAGTAATCAGTATTTGCAGTATTTATATATCAAAGAATTACAGAATAGGCCAGGTACTATTTATGTGCCGTATGATCTACCTTTATTTAAAGGAATTCAATAGTTGAAATATGCAAAGCCCGTTATTAAAAAATAGCGGGTTTTGTATTTGTAAAAAAAGATAAAAGTTGGTAAATTTAATATGTCGTTAATCGGCATTCGATATTGAAGTCCGTTACGTTAATCGTTTAACGTAAAACGTAACGGAAAACGAAACCGTTTAACCAATAACGATTTTATGGCCGAAGTTACGCCTATGTTAAAACAGTACCGCGCCATCAAGGATCAGCACAAAGACTGCATCCTGTTTTTTCGTTTGGGAGACTTTTATGAAATGTTCGGGCCCGATGCCTTGGAAGCAGTTAAAATTTTAAATATCACTTTAACTGCTCGCGGCAAGGGAACTGCAAATGAAGTACCCATGTGCGGCGTGCCCTATCACGCGGCTGACGGCTATATTGCCAAATTAACCAGAGCCGGAAAAAAAGTCGCGATATGCGAACAGCTGACTGACCCCAGTTTGCCGGGTATTGTTGAACGAGATGTGATTAGGATTATTACGCCGGGTACGACTTTGGACAGCAATATTTTAGAAAATAAAAGGAATAATTATCTCGTTTCTTTGGTCATTCAGGACAATGTCTGGGGAATTGCTTTCGTGGATTTGACCACTGGTGAATTTAAACTGGCGGAAATCAGAAAGTTTGATGATTTGCTGAATGAGTTGGCCAGGATTATGCCCTCAGAAATTATCATTACCCCGGAATTAAATGATAATTTGGTGATTAAAAATAAACTGTCTGCTGTAAGTAGTCTGAATTTATTTTATCCGGCGATCTTTACTGCGGCAGACGAAACATTGCTTAATCATTTTAAGGTAAAAAGCCTGCAAAGTTTTGGCATTGAAAAATATATGGTTGGAATTGCTGCAGCCGGCAACTTGATTAATTATCTGAAAGATACGCAGAAAACAAGTCTGGAACATATTAATAAAATAAGTTTTTACAATATTTCTGATTTTATGATTTTGGATGAGGCGACGATTCGCAACTTGGAACTTTTATATACCTATCAGCTTTTTGAAGCCAAAGGTTCTGTAATTAGCATTTTGGACCAGACTCTGACGGGTATGGGCGGTCGTCTTTTGCGCAATTGGCTTCTGCATCCTTTGATTAAAGCAGAAAAAATACAAGCGCGCTTAGACGCAGTAGCTCAATTTTATAATAATTTGGATTTGCGGGAAAATCTGAAAAGCGAATTGAAAAATATGTCTGATATCGAACGTTTAATCGGACGTTTAGGTTGTAAACGAGCTAATGCGCGTGATCTGGTTAATTTAAAGAATTCCTTGATGCAAATACCACAAATTAAGGACTTAATAAAAAATTGTGATTCAAAACTGCTCAAGGATTCTTTTAAAAATTTGGATGAACATAAGGAGGTCGTTGAATTAATCCAAAAATCAATTAGCGAAGATCCGCCCCTGATAATTACAGATGGTGGCATGATTGCCGACGGTTATAATACGGAACTCGATGAATTGCGGCAGATTTCAACTATTGGTAAAGATTGGCTTAAAGATTTGCAGACGCGGGAAATCGAGCGTTCCGGCATTTCTTCTTTAAAAGTTAAATTCAATAGAATTTTCGGCTACTATATTGAAGTTTCCAATTCCAATTTAGCTCAAGTTCCTACTGATTACACCCGCAAGCAAACCCTGGTCAATGGGGAAAGATTTGTTACCCCTGAGCTGAAAGAATATGAAGAAAAGGTTTTGGGCGCGCAGGAAAAGATAATTGAAATTGAGCAAAGATTGTTCTGGGAAATTCGCGAACAGGTGGCAAGAAAATTTGAAGCGATTCAAGCGACTGCCCAGGTTTTAGCCCAGCTGGATGTCCTTTTGAATTTTTCTCAAGTTGCTTTGCTGAATAATTATGTCGCTCCTGAAATAAATGACGGGGGAGAGATAATCCTAAAAAACGGCCGTCATCCTGTAATTGAAAAAATGCTGGTGGAAGAATCTTATGTTCCCAATGACGGTTTATTCAATCACGAAGACCACCAGCTGATTTTGCTGACTGGTCCTAATATGAGCGGTAAGTCCAGTTATCTGCGCCAAACTGCGTTGATTATTCTTTTGGCGCAAATCGGTTGTTTTGTGCCTGCTGAATCTGCCAAGATAGGAATTGTTGACCGCATTTTTACCCGCGTAGGCGCCTCTGACAATTTAATTCGCGGCCAGTCAACTTTTATGGTGGAAATGCAGGAGGCAGCTAATATCTTAAATAATGCGACCAGTAAAAGTTTTATTGTCTTGGATGAATTGGGCAGGGGGACTTCAACTTACGATGGCGTCTCTATTGCCTGGGCCATTGTGGAATATATTTATAAAAATATCAAAGCCAAGACTTTATTTGCCACGCATTATCACGAATTGATTGATTTGGTGGCAAAGTTGGATAAGGCTAAAAATTATTGCGTTACAGTCAAAGAAACCGACACCGGAGTTATTTTTCTGCGCAAAGTTATTCCCGGCGGGATTGATCGTTCCTATGGCATCGAAGTCGCCAAACTGGCGGGTCTGCCCAAGGCGCTGACTGATAGGGCATATGAGATTCTGGCGGAACTGGAAAGTGAATTTAAAATTGATAAAAAGTAATTATATTTTTACGGTTCGAACACTAAAGTGTTTGAGCGGAAGGGGATATTATACTCCAGCTTCAACACTTTAGTGTTGAAGGTTGTCCTCGAACACTAAAGTGTTCGAGCTGAAAGGGGGATTATGCATTTATATCTTGATAATAGTGATTATTTTATAACTTGCAGAACTCAAGATAAAAGGAGTTATTTTTCTAGTGATAAAATAAAATCCTTAATTTTATATAGTAAAGGGAAGATATAATTTAGACGATTTTATTTTTGCGATTCTAAATAATCATTATCACTTTAAAACTTTTATTAAAAACGGCGCTGATTTGTCGAAAATAATGCAGTTGATTAATGGTAAAATATCCAAAGAACTGAATTTGGGGTTAGAATATCGTTTATGGGATATTTATTATGACCGGATCGTTGATAGTGAGAAGGATCCTAATAAAGTAATTGGCTATATTATTGGTAACCCTTTTAAACATGGGATAGTTAAATCTATAGAGGAATTAAAAGATTATAAATATTGTAGTTTTAATGAGGTCGCGGATAAATACGGATTAGAAGCTGCATTTGAGATGATTGGCAGTGTTGATAATTTGAATTGGGAGTAACTCTTGCCCGGCTTCAACACTTTAGTGTTGAAGTTAGCTCCTCGAACACTAAAGTGTTCGAGCCCGCGTTGGGCATTTAAGTGATTTATAAATTTTTTATCCGCCCGGAAACTGGCGGTTTTTATATTGACAATATATTTTTAATAGTTTAAGTTAGAGTCAAAAGGGGTTATGCAAAGTTAGTTCGTTTCCAAAAAAGGAGAAAAGTCATGGCGGAAGATAAGACTCAGTTGGAGGCGTTCAAAGCAGCTCTCATTGCTTATCGCGATGCTATCTGTGAGGAATACTGGTCAAACAGCAGGGACTCTATTTATCCCAGGAAAAGCGCCTCTGAACTGGCGCACGAAAAAATCTTCGAGCTTTATCCGAAAGACAACGAGGAACATCCGGAATTTAACCTGGCCATCTTCCGGATCATGCCTCTCGGAAAATTCCGGATTGGTGAGGAAGGAAACACCAGACTGAAGGATTGGCTTATTAGCCTGGCTTTCAGCCTGGATGCGCAGTTCCAAAAACGATAACTACAACCACCGCAAGGGACTTCTACCTTGCGGTTTTTTTAATTGTAATTGCCTTGACAAATTCATTTTTTCTTGCTAAAATTGTTGATTGATTTGTATTTTGACAATTTGCAACATAAGTTTGAAAAAAATTCACTTGGAGGTGAAAGATGGACAAAAAGTATTGGGGACAAAAGGCGACGAGTTTCCTGCGTAGTACTTGGGTTATCTATGCGTTTCTGGCCTACACTGTCGTGGTGACGATCATGTTCATCAAGTATGACAACCCCAATAAGTTATTGTTTGAACCGCGCTATGATTACCATTATGGCGCCATCCGCTTGGGAACATTGAATCAGGCAATTGAAATGGCTCTTAAAGAGCCGTATTTGCCAATCACCGGATCTATTACCGGAGACTACCATATGATGGATGCCGAAATAGACTTTTACCTGCCCAAGCCCACTACTTATTACGGTCAGCCACTTCACCTTGCGCTTTTCAAATCTCAGAAAATCATGTTTGACCAGGCTGATCTTCAGGCCAGTCCGAAGTATCAGAAAATGGATTATAATTTTCCCGAGTTCAGGAATAAAAAAGTGGCCGGCTTTCAGGCTTCATTGGGTGGAACTGTAGATTTGGATGACGGATTCGCAACGGTTAAGGATCATTCGCGTCTCAAATTACATGCTGATTATCCGAAATTCGAACCCGAGTGCACTGACAGGCCTGATTGGGAATTGAAATTCCAGGAGGGCGTTCTTCAGCTGCTTGGGCCTGAATCAAAAGAACTTAAGGCAATGCGTTTTAGCCACCTTGTTGTCGACAGTTGCCAAAAAACCGTAATGATGGAATTGCCCAAGTCAGTATATGCTGAGCTTCAGGCAAAAAATCAGCTCACTGCTTTACAGCGTGAATTTGCCGACAAGTTCAAAAAGTCATTTCCGGGAACGCCTTTGGGCGTACTGGACTGGTCATATGATATGATGAACAGCGTTTCGCACTGGCAAGAAGATCAGGACATCAATGTGGCCGTTGCCAAGGTTCTGAAAGCGCAAGAAAGCATGATCAATGGCGTATCCTACACCTTCATGGGCTATCGTCAGATGCATCAGAAGTATCTGACAAAGGCTTTTAGCTTGCTGTTAATTTGGCTGGCTCTTGTCAGTTGCGTAATCATGCACTTTCAGCTGATTGGCCGGGAGGGGATTAAGGCAGAATTAAAGAAGATGGTTCTGACTCCCTGGCTCATTCCTATAGATCTGGCAGTTTTCCTTGCCCGCGGTTACAGGCAGGCGAGGTTGAATTTCCAGGAGTCTCGTGAACGGCGCTTGGTTGAAAAAGCCAAGGCCATAAAGCTGGCTGAAAAAGCCGAGGCTGAGGCGAAGTTCCGAAGGGAATTGCAGGGCCAGGTCTTGCAGGAAAGCCTCGAGCGTCAGAAAACTGAAGCAGAAGAAGCCAAGGCACTTGAAGCCAGGCTGGAAACTGAAGCTCAAGAATTTTTGGCTCGCTACAAGTCGATGGATCCGGATTTGATTCTGAATCATCCGGGCGTTGACAATGGCATGGCAAAACGCTTGAAATCGGCGTGGCTGGCTCTGGAAAAAATTCCAGCCAATGAGTCCATCATGGACAATCCTGTCAATCTGGAACTGTTTAACTGTTTCAAGCATTGTTTGGGAGCTGCTCAGTCAAAAATCGATGCTTGCCAGTCAATGGTTTCGAACCTGCAGGGCAAGCTCCAGAAAATCAATACTCTGGACCCCGTGATTCGTTCTCGTTTCACGGCCGAGACCAGGGAAATTCTCCGTCAGCAGGCTGAGATACTGCAGACTCCGCGTCTCAAACCGCGAGACCTACGATTGGTGGAACATGCGATTTCTAAGATAATTGAATCTCATGCACTTCCAGTCTGATTCATTTAAGTTACGAAATAACCGCAAGGGACTTCAAACCTTGCGGTTTTTATATTTGACATAATGTAAATATCTTGTTAATATTAATTATCAAAATACGGGAGGTAAGATGAAAAGGAAAGTTTTGCGGTTACTCAGGAATTTTCGGGATCATTTTCGGTTCTTTCATAAACATCCGCCTAAAGGCGACGTCTGCTGCAGCCGCTGCGCGAATATTTGGTGCCGGCGGAACATTACGCCGACTGCGCTTTTGCCCAAAAAAGAAAATCAGCAGGGTAAAATCAGGCAGCAAACTTGCAGCGAGTTTATACGTGATTCACTTCTGCCCGTTGATCTTGGGAATTAGGAGGGAGCCAGATGAAGATATTGCTGTTGCTTGGATTAGTTGTTTATTGGGTCGCCATTATACGCATCGTCTATTTTAAGGTCAAGGAATTGCTGCAGCTGCATGAGGTGAAAAAAGATAATACGGAAGATTTTAATGCCATTAACCTTGACCAGGTTGAAATAGCTTTGAGAAATCGCTATGGTACTTTGGCCTTTATCATATTCGTTTCTTTTATGATCACGCTCATGGTAATATCCATGATGTTTATGGATTCATCGATTTAGTTTATTTTATCCCCAAGCTTCAAGCCTGGGGTTTTTTTATAACCTGTCTGCCGACCGGCAGTCTTAAAAAGGTTTCGGGGACGATATAAAAAATAAAAAAACACCCGCGGACTTGGTCTTTGGGTGTTTAGCTTTGTTCCCCTTTGGGTTCTGAATTTAATACCGTGTTTAGGCATTTGACGCAGACTAATGTGCCGTCAGGATAATGGCGGAATAAGGTGCCATTACAGTGCGGGCATTCAATGTCCATCTGGATTAGCCGATGAGTAGTAAAAACTCCAAGGACCTGGATACTGTCGTCTTTCATATTTAGCCTCCTTTGTTGACTTAATTATACTTTAACGCGAGTTGATAAAAAGGTCAATAATTGATAAGCTACGAATATACTAATCCGCTACTAATTTACTAATCAGTGATATTAGTTCATAAATTAGTAGATTAGTAGCTTATTCGTAGCATTAGTAGCCTTATGACCAAAATACAACGTTTAGATCAAGATTTAATCAACAAGATAGCCGCGGGCGAGGTCGTAGAGCGGCCTGCTTCGGTTGTTAAAGAACTGGTGGAAAATTCCATTGATGCCAATGCAGATCAGATTAGCATTGATTTGGAGAAAGGCGGCATTGATTTGATTGTAATTGCTGATAATGGCAGTGGCATGAGTAAGGAAGATGCGGAATTGGCAATTGAACGACATGCGACCTCAAAAATCGGTAAGCTTGAAGATCTTTTTAATATTCAGACCATGGGTTTTCGCGGAGAAGCCTTGGCCAGTATTTCATCGGTTTCACAATTTAGTTTGGAAACTAAAATTCAAGAGGGAATTGAGGGCACAAGTTTGAAAATTGAAAATGGGCAATTGGAAATAAAGCCTTGCGGTTGTCCTCAAGGTACAAAAATAACAATTAGAAATCTATTTTATAATGTTCCGGCGCGCAAAAAGTTTTTAAAAAGTCCGTTAACTGAATACAATCATATTTTGGAGATTATTACAGCTTTTAGCCTGATTCATCCGCAAATTAGTTTTAAATTGGTTCATAATAAAACTTTAATTTTAAATTTGCCCAAAACAGCTGTCTGGTTAGACCGGCTCAAACAGGTTCTGGGTCAGGATGTGGCCAAAGATTTAATTGAAATTAAACAGCCCGGGACGATTGAAATTTCCGGTTTTGTGGGCAAACCGCAAACTGCGCGCCAAAATAGGAAGTCACAATTTGTTTTTGTGAATAATCGTTACGTCAGTGATTATTTGGTTGCCAAAGCAGTCAAAGAAGCCTATGGCAGTTTAATTCCCAGGGAATTAAATCCGGTTTTTGTTTTAAGTTTGAAAGTCCCGCCAAAACTGGTTGACGTGAATGTGCATCCGCGCAAAGCCGAAGTAAAATTTAGCAACGCTAATGAGGTTTATATAGCGGTGATGCAAGCTGTGCAAAAATTTTTAGCCAAGAATATGACCGTGGCGCAATATCAGGTTGATTCGCCGGCTAATGGCAAACGCTATACCTTAAAATCGCAAGGTGAAACGCCGGAGTACAGGCCGGCAGTCTCTTACCAGTCGCATTTTCAGAATATACAGCCTCGGGCAGGGACAAGCTCGCAGGCCTTGGAATTTTCCAAACAAATTTTAAAGGATGATTTTGTGGAACAGCCGGATAAACAAAATATTGGAGACTGGAAGCTTTTAGGCCAGATTCATCAGGCTTATCTTTTAGTGGAAGCGCCTTCTGCGATTTTAATTATTGACCAGCATGCTGCTGCGGAGCGATTATTGTATGAAAGATTTAAAGCTGAATATGCCAAGGCCGGCATCAAAAGCCAAAAATTACTTTTACCATTGAACCTGGAATTATCCCACCGCGAAGTGGAAATATTAAATCAAAGCATTGAATTTTTGAAAAATCTGGGATTTGATATTGAAATTTTTGGCGGTAATACTTTCATGATTAATGCAGTGCCCCAGGAACTTGACAAATTGGATGTTAAGCAGACTATCTTAGGATTGATTAATGATCTGGAAGAAGAAGATTTTATGTCAGCCAAGTCAGTTGCAGATAAGAAGGATTTGGTCATCAAATACGCCTCTTGCCGAGCTGCCGTGAAATTTCAGGACAAATTGGAATTAGAGGAGCAAATCAGATTGCTTAAGGATGTGCGCGCCACCATGGATGTAATCAATACCTGTCCTCATGGCCGGCCTTTTATTATGGAATTGACCATGGATCAGTTGGCTAAGAACTTTAAAAGGAAATGATTTTGTGATATGATATGAATAACTGAACCACAGATTTTATTCACAGATTGCACTGATTTAGGGGGTATCTGTGGTATCAGAGAATTAAATCAGTGGTTAAGAATTTCCTATGCCAAAAAAATCCAACAAAGTCCCCATGCACCCTATGGAACGGGCAATACCATTAAATAAGATGTCAGACATCACCTGGCGCATTTTTCGAATTATGGCTGAGTTCGTGGAAGGCTTTCAGTTTTTATCCCAATTTCACAAAGAAGTTACCATCTTTGGATCAGCGCGCTTAGAGCTGAATTCCAAATGGTGCAAAGAAGCTGAAAAGCTCGGCAAATTGCTGGCAAAAAATGGTTACTCTGTGATTACAGGCGGTGGGCCTGGAATTATGGAGGCCGGTAATAAAGGCGCTTTTGAAATTAATCCTAATAAATCAATCGGGATAAATATCCAATTGCCGACAGAACAACGTACCAATCCTTACGTTTCTAAAAGTAAGGGCTTTTATTATTTTTTTACCCGTAAAGTCATGCTGGCGGCATCGGCTCAGTCATATATATTTTTTCCGGGAGGTTTTGGTACGGTTGATGAATTTATGGAAATTCTGGTTTTGATTCAGACCAAAAAAATGCAAAAGATTTCTATAATTTTAGTAGGTAAGGAATTTTGGACGCCACTTATTGATTGGTTTGAAAAGACCATGGTTGATAAATATAGAACTGTTAATCCTAATGATTTGAAATTATTCAATATTGTTGATAAGGCCGAGGACGCCATGAAGATTATTAGGAAGTCCAGGGAAAGAACAATCTTCTAATTTTTAATTTATAATTTTAAATTTTTATTCAATTTTTAATGTTTTAATGATCAAATTATAACATTGAAACATTATTCAATTATTTAAAAATTAATAATTAGTAATTATTCATTAAACTGCGAATGTACAAGATTACTAAAATAAAAGCAACATCAGATCTAAAATCAGACATCAAAAAACTCATCCAGCCAGTCATTGGCGATATTTCCAGTTTTATCAAGCCCACTGATAGGGTTTTGCTAAAACCGAATTTCAATACGGCTGATGTTTTTCCCGGCTCAACGGATATGGATTTTTTGGCTGCAGTTATTGAAGTGATCAGTGAGGCTAATCCCAGGGAAATTATAGTAGGTGAATCATGCACCTATTTTTTAAATACTGAAAAAGTTTGTCGCCTCAAGGGTGCGCCTGATATAATGGAAAAACACAAGGTTACTTGGCATAATTTTGAAACCGGCGATTGGGTAAAAGTTGATATCCCCAATGGTAAATATTTTAAGAGCATTAAAATCCCTAAAATTGTTCAGGAGGTTGATAAGCTGATTACTCTGCCTTGTTTAAAAACTCATTTTTTAGCCGCTTATACCGGCGCTTTGAAAATAAATATTGGTATGTTGAAACCATCACAGCGCGGCCGGCTGCATTTAAACCACTTGCAGGAAAGGGTGGCTGAAGTAGCTTCGGTTTTTAAGCCTGATTTGATTATTATGGATGGCCGAAAATGTTTTACTGAAGGAGGCCCCGGTACGGGAAAATTAGAAAAACCAAACATCTTAATAGCCGGTAATGATATGGTTAGCCTTGATATTGAAGGTTTAAAAATTTTACAGAGTTACAAGGCAAATAATTCATTAGGGAATAATCCCTGGGCTTTAGGGCAGATTCAAAGGGCTGTGGAACTGGGAATAGGCGCTAAAGCAGAGGCAGATTACCAGCTTATTAGTTTATGAGGAATAATTGCTGAAAAAGTTATAAACAGCTGCTTTTTTGATAGATTGGTAAACATGTTATAATAATTGCAACAATAGCCTGTTGTGAAATTATAAAAATAATTAAACTCTTAATATAAAATTATGAAAACAATGGTAACAACAAAAACAGTCACTAATACTCAATTGGCGATTGCGACAGCGGTCTTATTGGGGGTCTCGGCACTTTCTTTTATTATTTTGCCGGCACTGACCAATACCTCATCTACAGTTCCAAATTATTACCGTTATGCAAGCTGGGTATGCCAAGATGGTTCAGCAGCCACGCAAGGAAGTGATAATACCTGTAATAGCTATACCAATTGGTATAATATTGCTTTGTCATCCTGCGCCGGGCATTGCAATTATATGAATGTTTGCGGTCTTAAATCTTTTTTAGTCATTATCCAATGTTCTAATACGCCTTGTATCGGGCCTAATGAAAGTTTATACGGGACGCTTAAATGTTGCGCCGGCTTGGTCCCTGTAAATGGTATCTGCAGAGTATCTGCCCCGTGCGTTACCAAGGGGCAGCCTGTTTACGGGACGCTTAAATGTTGCACCGGACTAGTTATTAAAAATGGGATTTGTCAGCAAGCAAATTGTATTGATTCTGACGGCGGGAAAAATTATTATACCCGAGGAACTGTAAGGAATTTGGCCGGCTCTATTTTGGCAACTGATAAATGTTCACGGAAGGACTTTTTGGGACGTGTATACTTTGTGTTAAGTGGAAAATATATTACTGAATATTTTTGTTCAGGATCTTCGTTAGATAAAACACTTTACCTGTGTCCTAAAGGCTGCTATAATGGCGCTTGTATAAAGTAGATACTTTAATATTTATAAGAGTAAAGGGAAGCGTGCTTAACGTTTCCCTTTTTGGTTGACAAAAATATTTTTCTCTGTTAAATTTTTTTAAAGTCCGTTAGCAAAGGGGGCAGTAAAAATGTTTGGAATTTTCAGTAAAGTCGGAGAGCTTATTTTTTGTTTAATGATTGCTTTAGTTCTTTATAAAAGCGGCTGGCAGGAAGATTTGTTTAATAATTCTACTGCTTTATTCCTGCTTTTTTTAGGATTTTGCATCAAAATGATGGGCAGACTTATTGATGATATGATTGTGGAAAGAAAAATAGCCAAAGAAGAATCCGAGCGGCAGGACTATATTAGGAGTCTATACGGGAAAAAATAGCTTCAATTATCAAGACGTTCCCAAAACGGAATGTCTTTTTTGATCTTGACATTACTATTATAAAGTGCTATTATAAAATGATTGTTATTATGCAATTAACGGGAGGAAATAATGGCCAAATTATTGGCAGCGGCTTTGGCAAAAGCGGGAGTAATCGATTCCAAGCAAGCTGAAGAACTGGATGTTTCGGATCAGATTGCTTTCATGGCCGAAGAGAAACGCATCAATGTTCGGGGAGATCTTCAGGACAAACATGGTTTTCCGGTTATTGCTGAAAACGACGAGGATTTTTTCCCAAGCGAGAAATAGGCAATTGTGTTGAGTAGTCTGAAATCACTCAAACCAAGGGAGGGTACATGGCCAAGGACTTCAATCTCACGAACGAGGAAATCCGGCAGCTCCTGCTGGACGGCAACTCCTGCGCGGAGATCGCCAAAGCGTTTGGCGTCCCCCTGCAGCGGGTTTCCGGGGTCAAGGGCAACATGGTCCGCAAGGAAAAACCCCGGTCTCAGGCTCAGGTTTCGGGCTGAGCAATGCAACCGCTGCCTTCGGGTAGCGGTTTTTTATATCCTAACAGGAAACCCCGCCTGAAGGAGCGGCGAGAAGCGAGCCGCGACCGAAGGCGGGGATGAATGTGCTTAGCACACGTTAAGTGTGCTAAGCTGTTAGCATGAGAATTCGGCATCTAAATCATA
>JAPLYG010000005.1 GCA_026395685.1 Candidatus Parcubacteria bacterium | reverse complement strand
GATCCTTCACTCCGTTCAGGATGACAGTTGCGGACAAAGAGCGTTATTAGTATTCTAAATCTTTATAAATCGGGAATTTTTTAGTCAATTCTTTAACCTTTTTTTTAGATTTTTCAACTATTTTTTTATCATTCGGATTCTTTAATAGGTCGCAAATCATCTGCCCGATTGTTTTCATTTCATTTTCTTTCATGCCTCTGGTAGTCAAAGCCGGTGTGCCCAAACGCAGGCCGGAAGGGTCTTTGGCAGATCTGGTATCATAAGGAATCAGATTCTTATTGGCAATAATTCCGATTTTTTCCAGAATTTTTTCCGCTTGTCCGCCACTTAAGCCGATTGAAGTCACATCAAGTAATATTAAATGAGTGTCTGTGCCGTTGGTAATTATTTTAATACCGTTGTTGGCAAAGACCAAAGATAAGATTTTTGCATTACGGATTATCTGCTCCTGGTACTTTTTAAATTTTAGCGCTGCTGCTTCTTTGAAACATACTGCTTTGGCCGCAATAATATTATCCAGTGGACCGCCCTGCAAGCCGGGGAAAACAGCTTTATCAATCTGTTCGCCTAAATGTTTTTTGCATAAAATAAATCCTCCGCGAGGTCCGCGCAAAGTTTTATGCGTTGTTGAGGTAACAACATCGGCAAAAGGCACAGGATCAGGATAAACTTTGGCGGCTACCAGGCCGGCAAAATGAGCCATATCAACCATCAGATAGGCGCCGACAGAATCAGCGATTTGCCTGAAGCGGTCAAAATTTATCTGTCGCGGATACGCAGTAGCTCCCGCAATTATTAATTTAGGTTTGTGAATTTTGGCCAGTTTAGCAACGTCATCATAATTGATGAGTCCGGTTTCTTTATCTACGCCGTAAAAATAAACATCATAAATTTTGCCGGTTAGATTGACTTTGGCGCCGTGGGATAAATGACCGCCACAGGCCAGATCCATAGCCAGAATTTTATCGCCAGGATTTAAAAGCGCCAGATAAACAGCCTGGTTTGCCTGGCTGCCTGAATGAGGCTGGACATTGGCATGATCTGCTTCAAATAATGTTTGGGCGCGATTAATCGCCAGCTGTTCAATTTTATCAATAATCTGGTTGCCGCCATAATATCTTTTGTCGGGATATCCTTCGGAATATTTATTTGATAAAACTGTGCCCATAGTTTCTAAAACAGCCTCAGAAGCATAATTTTCAGAGGCAATCATTTCCAGTTCATCTTTCTGGCGTTTGAGTTCTTCAGATACTAAGGTATTGATTTGGCTGTCGCTTTTGGCTAAATATTTCATAATAATAAGATTATTTAAAATCAACTTTTTATTTAATATTTTGAATTAATAATACTAATTTTTAGGGATATTGTCAAAAAGAGAAGGCCTGCACACGCGAACGTGTGCAGGCCGGGGAAAAGGGCTAAAAGCACTGCAAAAGCAGACCAGGGGGGAATGCGGCATTAACGAAAGGAGATCCAGTGCTTTTAGCCGGAAACTAATATTAAGATTACAAATTAAAGAACGAGAAACTATATTTTTTCCGGTAGTAAGCTGCCGGTAATTTTTGGTAGATCCTGGCAATCAGGCCGCCGTCCAGGATCTTCCAGCGCAATTTTACGATTGTGGACTTTTTCAATACCACGCCTCATCGGATTGAAACCGGTAAGACTTTGTCCCAATCGCGCGGGGGGACCTTCTGCATAGCCGTAGGGATATTTTCCCAGGACTTCCTCCCATGTGGGTGAGGAGGTCGTGTGGCCTGGCTAGAGGCAGGAAATGGTGAATGGTGGTCTTGGTAGCCACCTTTCGCAGTCACCGCCAGTTTCTTAAGCTGGCGCTATATATAATTTAGCATATTAAAAAATAAAAGCAATATACATTGTGGACAACTAAAAGTCTTTAATCATATAACTGCCAAGTAATTTATATCCCAGTTTTTTATAATATTCCCGAACACCGATACCGGAAATAACCGCAATCCGAGAAAGGTGGTGTTTTTTTACAATTTTTTCCGCCTCAGTCATAAGTCTCTTGCCAAATCCCAGATGCTGAACAGATCTTTGTTTGCCTGTTAAAGGAATCAATTTGCCATATGTGTGAACTTCTCGAATTATTGCGGAGTCTTTTAATTCAGGTATTTCATTGATTAATGTCAAATCAATTTTTTGCGGAATTCTTAATCGCAATAAGGCAAACAAAGTCTTAGCATCCTTGGATTCATAACTTAAAAAATATTCCCAACCGTCCGAAGCTCGGTACTTTATGACTTTCAATTTGACTAACTTTTGACTTACTACCTGATTTCTTGCTTCGCGGCAGCGGATGCAACGGCAGATGTTTCCGGCGCGGTTAAAAATAATCTGGCGCAGATTGGAAATTTTATTGCCGGAAACGATACTAACATCAGGAATGTCGCGTATTAAACGGCTGATGCGTACGTATGGAGGGATATTCTTTTTAATTTTAATCAATAAGTCTATCAATTGTTTATCAGTATATGCCTTGAACTTGCCTTTTTTGAACCAACTGTAAAGCTGGGAATTTTTCGTCACCACGCAGGGATAAATTTTAAGCATGTCAGGCTGAAAGTCCTGATTTGAAAATAATTTTTTAAACATGGCCAGATCTTTGGCAGGCGTTGCATCCGGCAGATTCGGCATCATGTGATAAGAAATTTTAAAACCAGCGTCTTTGAGCAATTTTGTTGCTTCAATAGTTTGCTTGACCAAATGTCCGCGATGGCCAAGTTTTAAAATTTTATCATCGATTGACTGGACGCCAAGCTCAACGCGCGTAGCGCCCAGTTCGCGCATACGCTTGATTTCGGCAACATCAATATAATCAGGCCTGGTTTCCAAAGTTAAACCAATGACGCGATACTTTGCAGTTTCATTCCATTTTTGCGCTTGAGCTAAGTTCTTAGCTTGCTTAGCGTTAAAACCATCAAAACAGCGTTTGATAAACCAAGTCTGATATTTAGCAGGCAAATATGACCAGGTACCGCCCATAACAATCAGTTCGCATTTGTCAGTATCATGCCCGGTCATTTTTAAAGCTCGCAAGCGCATTTGCACTTGTTTAAAGGGGTCAAATTTATTTAGGATTGCCCTCATTACTGCCGGTTCATTGGATAGATAGGATTTGGGCATATTTTTTTCTGACGGGCACCAGACACATTTACCGGGGCAGGGAAAAGGTTTGGTTAAGACTGCAATAGGCGCAACTCCCGATAAAGTTCTTATTTCCCGCTTTTTTAGCAAAGATTCTAATTTAAGATTAGCCTTAATCTTTCCTTTTTTAAGCAAATTATGATAAGATTTAAGTATGTTAATCCTAGACGGTGTAGCAATACTAAAACCGCAGGATAACTTTTTAATTAGGAAATTAAGCTCCTGTTGGTTGGCTATTCTGGCCTTGGTGAGCTTGGTTATTATATTTTGATGTATTTTAATTATATTCATATTTGATCAATTATTTAGTTTAAAATGCAAAGTGCAAAATTGCAAAGCAAAGTTTAAAGTTTAGGAATAATATTAGATAAATTTTCCAAAATTTTAAATTATAAACTGTCCCGCAAAGCGGGATGCCGCTTCGCGGCATAACTTTTAATTTTAAACTTTGAACTTTTAACTATGAAGCGTGAAACAGCCATAAAAATAATAAAATCCAATAAAATTTTGTACAATGAAATTGCTAAGGATTTTTCCCAGACCAGGTATGATATTTGGCCTGAATTCGAGTATTTTAAAGGATATTTGCATGATGGTCAAGAGGTGATGGATTTGGGCTGCGGCAACGGCCGGCTTTTGGAATTGCTTAAAGATTACAAAGTTGATTATCTGGGTGTTGATTTTTCCGAAAATTTAATCCGTGAAGCTCAAGCAAAATGGCCTGATAAGAAATTTAAAGTTGCAGATTTGGCTGAATTGGGTAATAGCAAGGAAAAGTTCGATCTCATTTTTTGTGTAGCCACCTTACATCACATACCCTCAGATAAATTAAGGCAGCAAATATTGGTAAATATAAAAAATAGTTTGAAACCTGACGGGAAATTGCTCATGACCAACTGGAATCTTTGGCAGAGCAAGTATCTTAAATATATCATTAAACATACGCTTTTAAAACTGACCGATCCATATAAAGAAATAAATGGCATTGATGCAGGGGAATTAGATCTGCAAGATGTTTTTATTCCCTGGAGAAAAAAGAGCTATCGTTATGTGCATGCTTTTACTGAATTAAATATCGCAAGCCTTTTGAAAAAAACCGGGTTTGAGATTATTAAAAATGTATCTAATACAAGGAATATTATAACCATTGCTAAATTGAAATAATTTTATGTCTTATATTGAAAATCCCGAGAATATTAAAAAAAGCGACTTTAAATATTTTAAGAAATAAGATTCAGGAAAATCAGAAGTTGGCTGTAGTCAGGAAAAAATATAATAATTTATAATCCAATGAACAAGCCAGACGACCCAAAAACTTCAAAAGTTAGTGCTGAAGAAAAAGGATTTGACCTCTTAAGGTCAGAGGCTTTTATAAAATTTTGGGGAATGCTAAGAAAAATTGATCAGAAAAAGTTTGAAGAGATAACTAATGATGTTAACGCTTCAAGAATTGATGTAATCATGAATTCGCCTGATGAAACTACGAGAATTCAAAATGAACATAACCACCATTCGTATATTCGCGTTTTAGATTATATTACTCTTTTACCGCATGGCAGTGACATTGAGTCTAATCTTAAAACCCTGGCAAACCATAACGGCATAATAGAAGCGTATTTTGCCAAAGAAGCAAAGCCCAAGTATGTTGATCCGGAATTTATTGATTTAATGTCTGCATATTATGAAATATTATGCGCTATTGGAGCTAAATATTCTCCGGCAGAATATGCGATTGCCATGAGAAGGATAACACAGCACGAGGCTGAATTAAAAGAGTTACTTCAGAATACGAAAGCTGCGCCTGAAAATAAAAAAGAAAACAAAAAGAAAGAGACAACGCCAAAGCCCGAAGTAATTGATTTTGTTAAAGCTAAGTCGGAAGAAAAACCGATTACAGCAAAAGAGGAAGAAGCTTTAACGAAATTTGAAATAATTCTTGAGAAACTTTCTCTTGAAAAAATTGATGAAATATCAAATGAGGCGATGATGTCAAAAATTGATGCCATAATGGATGCCCCTGATGATGTTACCTCAGCTGAAATTGTTTTGTGCTATGATTGTTATATTCGTGAGATAAATAGACTTAAAAGTATTTTTTCCGGGATGGATACTGAAAAATATTTGGATTTATGGGCTAAAGAATTCGTCTATAATGCTTATTTAGCCGCAAAAGCTAAACCGGTTTTTGTTGATTCGGATTTTGCTGATTTAATGCCGGTGCTTTTTGATTTAATATCTGCCAGAGCAGCTAAGAAATTCCCCGTGGAATATGGGGCTGCAATGAAAGAGATTGAAGATCATGAAACGGCCATGAAAAGAAAATATGATATATTAAACCGTACTTTAAATATTGAGGAAGATAGGATAAAAAGAGAAAAGGATTTAGAAATAGCAGAAGCTAAGGCAAAAGAACAAAAAAGTGCCCCCAAAAAGCCCATTATAATTGAAGCTCCTGATAATAAAGCAGATAAGCCAGTAAAACCTGAAGTTGATAAAGTAAAGAAGGAAGAAAGAAATGATAATGATTTTATTGAAAAAGAAAGGCTTCTATTTTATAAAGTGTTAGATACTGGCGGATTTTTGATGTTTTCAACACTGCCTGAAGATAATTCTAATTTTTTTACTTTATATGATGAGAGAGTGTCTCCGGATACTATAACTCCGGTTGTGTCTCACAAGGATCCTTATTTTAAGGATATTGAAGATTTGGATAAAAATGAGAGAATCCCCGAGTATTATTCCAGCAAGAAACTGCTTAAACAAGTATATAAAAAACAGATCAATATTAAAAAAAGTTTTCTTGGATTGAAAAAGGAAGAGCAGGTGGAATATGTCCCTACGGACAAATGGGAGGGTGTTCAGCATCAGGAATTGGTCAGCGGCGGTAAAAATGAAAATTGTTACGAGGTGATTTATTCTGTCGGGGGAGAGGTTAGCCGCGGTGATTACCAAACCATGGATGGAAGATGGGGTAATATTTTAACTATTAAAATGCAATTGCCTGAAAGTGTAGCGTTAGAATTAGATAAAGCGGTTATTAAAAATCCAAGAATTTTAAGAAAATTGGCGGAAAAAGTAGCAATTCAAAAATTTAATGTCAGCGAGGAAGATTGGAATAAAGGGACAGATAGAAGAGAAGGTCATCCGTTAAGGCCGCCTTATGAATTGTGGCAAGAATATAATAATGGTAAAAATAGAATATATATAAATGATCTAAATGTTATTGAAGATAAGCCTAGGCCGGGCATAAACGCAATAGAACAGAAGCGCCAGAATGTAATTGATTATTAAAAAATTAAATAAATTAATAGTTATGAATATGGATTTATCCAAGCTTAAAAAGATTCACATCATTGGCATCGGCGGAATCGGGATTTCAGCGGTTGCTAAGCTTTTGCTTAATATTTAGATAAAACTAAATTTTTTTAAAAACTACTACTAACCATTAATTCAAAAATTATGCCAAATTCTGAAAACCAATCATGGTCACAAAAAGATCAAGAAAAATCGAAAAATGAAAAAAAAGGCAAAACCGACAATTCTTCAAGGGGAGAGGAGAAGCTTTATCCAACTGGTCGATACATGGGTGTAAAAGAGAAATCTAATGGAGAAATTGATTATTCTTCTGCAGTTGAGATAATGTCGACTGAAAAGGAAATCAAGGAATATAATGAAAGAAAGTACCAAGAAGCTAAAAAATCATTAGATAAAGCATTGGGGAATTTTAATCCTGAAATTATAGGTTTATTTAAAAATTTAGTAAATGAACAAGAGCAGGAAACTAAAGATGAAAAGGAAAGTATTAAATTAAGTTCTTTAAGCTATACTCTGGATTTAATTAGAAGTTTGAAAGTTTTAAAGGACAAGGAAAAAATATTTGATCAATTTGGGCGTAGAAGATTAGGAGATTTATTTAATGCTAGTGAAGCTCTGAGTTCTATTAATATGGATAGTGTTGATGTTTCAAAGATAAACTTCAACATACCCCCCGATATTAAGAACTTAGATGAAAATACTATTAATGAATATAAGAAGTTCACTCTTAAAAATACGATACTAGCTCCCTTGGTAGACGATGTGAAAGATACTATATACTATTATGGAAAAATGAATTTTCCGGAAGATGTTAAGAAACAATTAGATGAAAAATCTAAAACGGAAAGATATTTGCAGGTTAAAAAGAGGAAGGAAAACCTTAAATTAGACGAGCTTAAATTAACAGAAAGAATAAATGCTTCAAAAACAAAAAAAAGAGAAGACGCGGCACAAGAGCATGCTCGCTATTTGGAAAAAGTAAGAAAGGAAATTGAGCTGACTCCGATTATAATTAATAAGTTATTAGAACTTAGGACAAGAGAACAAAATAAAGTCCAAAAGTCAGAGATTTATGAATTTATGTATATACCAATAATTGATGCTTTAAAGAGCGCGCATGGTCAAGATTGGGATTTAGCCAAGAGATTAATTGAGTTAAAGGAATCATTTAATTCTTTGAGTAAAAAGAAAATATCTGAAGGTAAACTAAAAAAGCAGGCAGAAACAGAGGTTATTGATGAGCTATATAAATCGCTATCAGAAAAAGAACTAGAAGCTATAAAAGAAAGAATGGAAAGCGAAAAGAAACGCCAAGTTGCCTTAAAAGCATCAGGCAAAAAACCGGCGAGAAGTTTTATATTGGAACCCAAGAATTGTCTCCTGGAATTAATTCATGAATTATAAATTAATGGACTTAACCAAACTAAAAAAAATCCACATTATCGGCATTGGCGGAATCGGGATTTCGGCGGTTGCTAAGCTTTTGCTTAATATTTAGATAAAACTAAATTTTTTTAAAAACTACTACTAACCATTAATTCAAAAATTATGCCAAATTCTGAAAATCAGAAGTCAAAAGAAACAAAATCTCAAACGGTAAACGCGCCGCAAATAGATAAAGCCCAGCTAATATCCCGGTTAAATGAGATTTATCCCCAATTTAATGTTAGCAGGTACATTGATAAAAATGGCAATTTGATTAAACATGAAAGAAACGACCGCGATAAGTTAATAGCTAAATTAGCTGATAATTTCGGTGAAAATAAGCTAAATGATGCTGAGCTTTTGTCAGTAGTTGGGCATACAGCCAATCTAATCCGACTAGAAGGGTCTGAACCTGAACTTAATAAGTCTATAGATGCGGCCGAGACACTATTTAAGGAAATGGGCGGTAAAATGTTTCCTAAAATTAATCCCAATGATATTAACTTTGACGCTGTTGTAAATTTTACTAAATTTTCCGAAATGGATATGGGTAAAAGTAGGGGATTTCTTGTTTTGATGGATAGCAGTGAGCTTAGCGAAATGGATAATTTACGCAGGAACGGCAATAACGAGTTATTGCTAGATAAATTGAGATCTTTAACCCAAAGTATAAGTAACCATGCTTTTACTAAATTTGAGGGAGTTAATTTGCGCGAAGAAGGTGAAAAAGGTTGGGAGGAGAGTGCTGAATCTAAAAATGAATATAAGAAAATAATGCCGCAAATGATGGAACATTTATATAAGATTTCGTTATTTTGTGATAAAATTGAAAAGCAAATAAAGTTAGATAAAGAGCAGAAGAAAATTGAAAATGTAAGACAAAAAATTGAAAATTCAGGCAAACAGGGGTCAAGATACAGTGCGGGGACATGGAAATACGAGCCTGCGCCAAATGACAAAGAAAAGCAAGCCGAGAAGCCAAAGCACTCTGAACCTGAAAAAGCGGCGGGCATGACAAAGGAAGAGATTGAGAAAAAACGCAAAGAGCTCGACGCACTGTGGAAAAGATCCCAGGAAACACAACGAACAAAAGGTACGGTTTCGGGGAAAGAACAGCAAGCCAAGAAACCAAAGCCCGAGGAAGACCCTGAACTTGGAAAGCCTGCTCTTCGCGATAAGGATTACAAAGATTACAATCTCGGGAAAGATGGGCCATTTAAAGCTCTGTACACGGAACACAAAACACCAGCAGAAGTGAAAAGTGCTGTAACCCCGGAGATGAAACGTTTATTTTTAGAAAAGATGTTGAAAGATATCGATGGTGGCATATATGGTGCGGAGGAATTTGTTTTAAAAAATCCAGGTTCAGTTCTCAATAGAAAAGGGGTAGCACATTTTTCTGGAATAGGAGTAACAGTCGGTTACAATGCAATTGTGTACCAAAAAATTGCAATTGCTGCGGAAGGACGGGTTATCTCACCAAATGAGATTGCTGTAATGCCCATGGTTGATTACTTAAAACGATATCTAGGATACGATTTGAGGGCGGACAAAAAAAGGGCTGAATTACTGAAGAAATTTACGAACGCGCTTTCGTAGGCGCTCGCGTGACGAGAGACAATGGGTAATGGTTCCGCATAAATCTTTTTTATTCCACCAATTATCTGAGATATTAAAAGATATAAAAGTATAAAAAAATATGGAAATAACCAAACTCAAAAAAATCCACATCATCGGCATCGGCGGCATTGGTATTTCAGCCGTGGCCAAACTGCTTCTACGCCAGGATAAAATTGTTACCGGCTCAGATGTTAATGAGTCGGATACAATTGCCACTTTAAGAAACTTTGGCGCCAAAATTAATATTGGAACGCATAATACCAATAATGTTTCCAAAGACGTTAATTTGGTTATTTATTCCGATGCCGTGCCTGAAAACAATCCGGAAAGGCAGGTAGCCAAAGAACATAAAATTCCGTGCCTCAGTTATTTTCAATTTTTGGGCGAGTATAGCAAGCAAAAGCAGACTATTGCCATTTCCGGCTGTCATGGCAAAACCACAACTACTGCTTTAGCCGGTTTAATTTTAGATAAAGGTAATTTTGATCCCACAGTAATTGTCGGCTCAAAAGTAAAAAATTGGGATGGCAATTTGCGTCTGGGCGGTTCTGAATATTTTGTGGTTGAAGGCGATGAATACCGCGCTCATATGCTGGAATTAAATCCCCAGATAGTGATTTTAACCAATATTGAATTTGATCATCCTGATTATTATCGCGATTTAAATCATTATATTGATACTTTTCAGAATTTTATTAATAAAATACCCGAAGACGGTTTATTGATTTACAATTTGGATGACCCGATTTTACGGGAAAGACTGGAAAAGCCTGCCTGCAATATTTTGACTTTCGGGCTTGAAAATCAGTCTGCAGATTTATTAGCAAAAAATATAAAAGTTGATCATGGCCGTCAGATTTTTCGGCCTGTTTATAAAGGCCAGGAATTGCGCGACTTTAATTTGCAGGTTCCGGGCAAATTCAATATCTCAAATGCCTTGGGCGCATGTTTACTGGGTTTGGAAATGGGTGTGAGTGCCGATGCGATTAAAGATACTTTAGCGCAATATACCGGAGTCTGGAGAAGATTTGAAATATTGGGAAAAATCAGCAACCTAAGTGATGATAAAAACGGCGCTTTGATTATTTCTGATTATGCCCATCATCCCACGGAAGTGGCCAAAACCATTCAGGCTGCCAAAGAATTTTATCCCGATAAACGATTGCTCGTGGTTTTTCAGCCCCATCAGATTCAAAGGACCAGGGAACTTTTCGGCGAATTTGCCAGAATATTTGCTCAAAGCCCGGCTGATGTGGTGATTTTGAGCGAGATTTATGATGTGGCTGGCAGGGAAGAAAAGGATGTGACCAAAAGAATCAGCTCCAATGATCTGCTGGACAAGATTGTCATGACTGAAAGTAAAAAATTGGTTCAGGGCGTCAAGCCGTCGCTATATTATTATGCCAGCGATTTGACTGAAACCAAGGCCAAGATTTTGAGTGAGATGCAGAGTAATGATGTGGTGCTTATACTTGGGGCCGGTGATATAGACAAAGTTGCCAGGGATTTAATATAAGAATCAATCATCAATAATCAACATCCAAACAAATCCAAATAATTAAATTCTAATAACCAATTTTGGTATTTGAATTTGGAATTTAGAGATTGTTTGATGATTGAGGTTTGATTATTGGCCTTCGCCAACCGAAGTTGGATACGGCCAACGAAGGTTGGTGATTAATCATAGGGGATATTGATAAGGTCGCGAGGGAATTGGTTTAATTTAACCATATTTGATAATATGAAAAAAATTAATCATTCAATTTAAGCAAACTTATTTTTTATGAACTAAAATCAAGATATTCCTTTATACTTTCATCCTTCATTTAATGATTTATTAGATACTTTTATGAATGTTATAGCTTCAATGACTTGGCTAAAAGTATCTGTTAATTATGCTAAAACTTTTTATATCCCATATCCGTATATAATTGACCTAAGTTGTTCAGTTACACCTCAATCAATTAAAGTGGCTAAAACTATATTGAATTCAATTCAGCAGGAAGGAGTAAATCAATCCACACCTTTATATTCTCAAACTTTAATTAATTTTTATCGAGTATTTACAATCGCAGTTAAAGACATTGTTTGGGATGAACCCGATTTTCAACCATTTAAACAAAATCAATTGTTGCAATTTTTAAGACACATAAGGAATGCAAGTGCTCATAATAATGAATTCTTTTGGGGTAATGGGAGACAAAGACAGCAGACAATTAAGGAATTACCAATCTCTTGGCGAGGAAAAATAATTGAAGAAAATTTAGAGCATTCAAAACTTTACATGGACTATATGAAACCAGGAGATATTTTCGTTTTATTAGCTGATATAAGTAAATTAGCTAATGTATCTTCTACATTAACAATATAAGGCTAAATAGTTATTCCTTACAAATAGTTTTAAGCAAAGTGTCTACTGTATAATTATAATATTATTAAAATATAAAATAAATAGTATGTCCTACCTAAAATTTATATCCGACAAAGACTTTATTGATGCTATTGATAAGGTAATTAGAGTTATTGAAAATGCAGAAAATAATTCTGTTATTAATTTGCATAAGAATGTAATTGACCCATTTTCTGCTTTATTTGATGGTATTTCTCATTCAATTACATATAAACAGTGGCTTGAACAAGAAAAAGCCAGACAACTGCAAAAAACTATGCAAAACGCCATCGGCGATTTTCATCAGCAGATTTTAGGCGCTATCCCTGGCTGGGCAAATCTCGGTACCGGAGGCGGGTTAGATGTTGTAAATTATGAAATGAAAATAATTGCAGAAGTTAAAAATAAATATAATACGACAAAAGGCAATCATAAAGTTGAAATTTATGACGCAATAAAGGCGAAGCTAAGCAATGATGAATATTCAAACTTCGTTGGTTATTATGTTGAAATTATTTCTCAGGGTAAAAAGAAATATAACAAGCCTTTTACGCCACCGGATAATAAGACTAAAAAAAGCCGTCCTGTTAATGAAAAAATCAGAGTAATTGATGGAGTTAGTTTTTATGCATTAGCAACCGGGAGGGAACATGCCTTGCAGGAGCTATTTGAAGCGATTCCAGTCATATTAACAGAAAAGTACCAGCATAAATTAGGTAAAAACGAGGCTTTACAGTATTTTGAATTATTCAAAAAAGCTTTTTTTACTGAATAACCTTTGCCTATGCAATGGTTATTTGGTATAATTATGATAGGTTAATTATCTATCATTTTTTATATGAAGAAAGAAATATTTATTACAGTTGGAGAAGCTGCCGTAAAATTAGGCATCTCAATTGATACGATTAGGCGATGGGATAAGAAAGGATTAATAAAATCTTTTAGAAATGAACGGAATGACCGTTTGTTTAGCTTGGAAGAGATTAAAAGAATTCAAAACAAAACGCATGGAGATAAAAATAGCAAATTTAAGATTTTGAAAAATAATAGAATGTCTCCATATACGGCAATTGAGTTATTTGCCGGCGCCGGAGGAACTGCGCTGGGAATGGAAAATGCCGGAATTCAACACATACTTTTAAATGAAAATGATAAGCATGCCTGCGATACTTTAAGATTAAATAAACCAAATTGGAATGTAGTTGAAGGAGATATTCGGGAACTGAAATTCTTTGAAGGTCAGGCTGATATAGTGCAAGGAGGTTTTCCATGCCAGACTTTTTCTTTCGCGGGTAAAAAAATGGGATTCGAGGATATTAGAGGGACTTTGTTTTTTGAATTTGCCAGATGCGTAAAGGAGGTTAAGCCTAAAATCGCCATTGGCGAAAATGTTAAGGGATTATTAGCGCATGATAATGGCAGGACTCTCCAAACAATGGTTGGCGTATTAGAGGAACTTGGATATAATGTTAAGTATAAAATTTTACGCTCACAATATTTGGATGTTCCTCAAAAAAGGGAACGGCTGATAATTATTGGGGTAAGAAAGGATTTAGATATTTCAATATCATTTCCAAAAGAAAAGGACTATATAATTCCGCTGCGCGAAGCTTTTCATAAATGTCCGAGATCAGAAGGGCAAGAGTATCCTGAAAAAAAGAAAAAAATAATGAAATTGATTCCGCCCGGTGGCTATTGGAGAGATCTCCCGGAAGAACTGCAAAAAGAATATATGGGCGCAAGTTTCTATATGGGTGGCGGAAAGACCGGGATGGCGAGGCGGTTATCATTGGATGAGCCATCATTGACTTTGACCTGCAGTCCCGCTCAAAAACAAACCGAACGCTGCCATCCAGAAGAAACTCGTCCGCTTTCGGTTCGTGAATACGCAAGAATTCAGACATTTCCTGATAATTGGAAATTTTGCGGTTCTGTAGCTCAACAATATAAACAAATTGGCAACGCAGTCCCTGTGAATTTAGGTTATTACATTGGAGATGCAGTTATTAAAATGTTGAATGGCGAAGTTGAAGAAGATGCTGAAGAGCCCGTGGGGCTACAGCAACAAATTGTCGCATTTGCTACATAATTAATGATTAAATTTAAAACCATGAAAAAATTATTTCTAATCGCATTTGCAACCATGCTTTTAAGCGGCTGCGCCGGGTGGGGCGGATCCAAGGCAATTCCGGCAACTACTGATGGCGCGCCGATTGTAAAAAACGCTAACAAGCTGGATTTAAGCAATCAGAATTTAACCAAAGTTCCGGATTATGTTTTTAAGATGACTAATCTTGAAGAACTGAACATCAGCAATAACCTGCTTACCGGCGCCATTCAGTCGCAAATCGGCCAGCTTAAAAAACTTAAAATCCTGAATGCCAGCAATAATCAGATGACAGGCGTTCCGGCCGAAATTGGCCAGCTTTCAAATTTACAGGTACTGGATTTATCTAATAACCAGTTGACCGGGTTGCCCAATGAGCTCGGTAACCTAAAAAATTTGCAGACACTGAATATTTCGGGGAATAACTATTCTACTGCTGATTTAGAGATTATTAAAGCTAAATTGCCGGCCGGGGTTAATTTAATCAAATAAGAAGATAGATAATATACTTTTATGGACATAAAATCAGTTTTTAAAACAGTTCGTAATATACCTTATAGAATCCCTGTTGTTTTAGGTGAAAAAGATGATTGTTGCAGCGGAAAAAATAAAGCACTTAAAGATTTGTTGAATAAACAGGGTTTAGAAGTTCGTTATCGCGTCTGCGGCTTCTTATGGAGTACAATTGATTTGCCTAAAAAAGTCTCAAAAATCCCTCATGATGATTATAGCACTCATCTATATCTTGAAGCCTTAATCAATAAGAAGTGGGTTATAATTGACGCTACCTGGGATATCGGTCTTAAGAATATATTTCATATTAATAAGTGGGACGGCAAGTCAAATACGGAAATAGCAGTAAAGCCAATTGAGATATTTTCTCCGCAAAAAAGCGCGGATATTATGAATAGCGAGAATATTGAAGAAATGAAGAAAGATCGGAAAGTAAACGGAAGATTCTACGAAGCATTCAATAATTGGCTGAATGAAGTCCGGCGTATGGGTTAGTTGTAAGAAATTAAAAAATTTTATGTTTAAATTTATTGAAGCAATAAGGCCCAAAAAACAAAAGGTTGAAGTAGAGAAAAAGTCTTATAAAATTACTACTCTCAATAACACTTATGTGCTTGAAACTAATCCTTCTGGGATGTTATTAATAAATATGCGAGGGCAGAAATATCCGGTTTTTTTCGCTAATAGGCAAGAGCATCCAAAACAATATGCATATATGGAACCAGGACACAGAGGTGGATATGAGTTATCCAAAACTCCAAAAATCGGATGGTTCGCAATTTGGGATGTAAGCAATGATAAATTCGGTCATACAAGTAAAATACAAGAAATTAAAGAATTAAGTTAAATAATTGTTTGGAGGAATTTAACTGTAGCTTCACATTATGATAAAACAATTAGAACAATTGGAAATGCTAATCGGCAAGCCAGTTCAAATAGATGTGTCATTAGCCAAATATACAACCTTCAAAATTGGCGGACCTGCCAAGTATTTTTTTATTGCTCAGGATAATGAGGATTTGGTGCGGGCAATGACTTTTGCCAAAAAACTCAAAATCCCTGGTTGTGTTTTGGGTGGTGCTAGTAATGTTTTAATATCCGATCAAGGATTTGCTGGTTTGATTATAATTAATCAGGCAAAAGATATCGTTTTAAAAAAGGATAATCGGGTAGTCGCTGATGCCGGAGTTAATTTGATGACTTTGGTTAATAAAACAGCTGAAGATGGCTTAATCGGCTTGGAATGGGCAGCAGGGATTCCGGGAACAGTCGGAGGCGCAGTTCGGGGCAATGCAGGCGCATACGGCGGACAAATGTCGGATAATTTGATAGGCGTTGAAGTGATGCGCGGTTCTAAACAGTTTATTTTGGACAAAAAAAATTGCGGATTTGGTTACCGCGATTCTGTTTTTAAGCATAATAATGATTTAATTATTTCAGCCGAGTTTCAACTGCAAAAAGGGGATAAGGCACAGATTCAGGCAAGAATTAAAGAAATTCTAGCTCAACGACAAGCAAAACAGCCATTGGAATACCCATCAGCCGGCAGTGTTTTTACCAATGTACTGATAGGTAGCCATAATCAGGATTTACTAAAAAAGGTACCAAATTTACCTAAGGAGTATTTGGAGTATGAAAAAATACCGGCTGCCTGGCTGATTGAGCAATTGGATTTAAAAGGCAAAACAATCGGTGGAGCACAAATTTCCAATAAGCACGCGAATTTTATAGTTAATATCAAAGACGCAAGCGCCAATGATGTGATCCAGCTGATTAGCCTGGTAAAGATGAAAGTCCGCGACACTTACGGCATTGAATTGATGGAGGAGATTGAATATATCGGATTTTAAGCTACAAATGTAACAAATCAATACAAATGATAACAAATTTGACATAAAACCTATTTGTAATAATTTGTTATAATATTTGTATCATTAATTAAAAAGCGGGCTGTTGTGATGGAGAGAAGGAGGAGGTAAAGACCCCACCACAAACAGCCCTGGCCAGGGAAGACCCGGAGCCATTTCGCTCCAATCCCATGGTTGACTATATTATAAAACAAAATGGCTGTTTCGACAAAGTTGTTATCATTAAGGATATTTGGTAGAATATAGATAATGTTAATACTTACGAAAGTACGAAAAAATACGAAATGTACGAAATATGACCTTTCGTAATATACATATGAAGCTAACCAAACAGGAAGTAGAAAAAATCGCCAAGCTTTCCAGACTGGAATTGACTGACGCGGAAAAAGATAAATTTGCTGATCAAATATCGGCTGTTTTAGATTATGTCGGTAAATTAAATGAAGTTGATACGGAAAATGTAGAAATGACTGCTCAGGTGACAGGATTGGAAAATGTTTATCGCAAAGATGAGGTTGATCAGCTTGATTTTCAGAAGGAATTGATTAAACAATCAGCGGAAAGTGAGAATAACTTGATTAAGACAAAATCGGTTTTCTAAATAGGTTATATTAAGTTGTATTAGGTTGTATGGGGTTGTATGAGGTTGCTTTTAAATAGTCAAAAATAAAAAAAATATGTATAAAGCTCCTTATGAAAATTTAATTGTATATAAACAAATATGCTTGCTTCGTATATTAATATATAAGCATACTGCTCCTTTTGCTAAAAGTGAACCAAGACGCGCTTCCCAAATGAGGGATGCAATTAGATCGGCAAAACAAAACTTTAAAGAAGGCTATCAGAGAGGATCAATTAGGATATTTATTAATTCATGCAAGGTAAGCTATGGCTCGATGGAAGAATTAATAGGGGATATTGAAGATTGTCACGATGACGGATTATTTGATACAAATACTTTCAATCAATTAATGGACTTGGCAAAGAAAACCCATTATTTATTAAATAATTATATCCAGTCATTATTCAAAATAGAAAAAGAAGGAACTTGGAAAGTTATTCATCCTCAAAAATATAAATAGCAACTTAATATAACTTCATAAAACATCATATAACCTCATAAAACCTCATGGATTTAAACCAACTAACAATCAAAGAAGCCCAACAGAAGTTAGCCAGCAAGGAGCTTTCCAGCTTAGATCTGGTCCAAGACTGCATTGAACGCATTAAAAAGACTGATAAAAAGGTCCATGCTTTTTTGAATACAAATTTTGATCAAGCGCAGAAGCAGGCCAAAGAGGTTGATAAGAAAATAAAAAAGGGTGAACACTTAAAGACTCTGGAGGGAATTCCCTGCGGTATTAAGGATATGATTTTAACTGAAGGTATCATTACGACAGCTTCATCAAAGATGTTACAAAACTATAAGCCATTATTTGATGCCACGGTGATTAAAAAGCTTAAAGAAAATGGGGCGATTATATTAGGTAAACATAATTGTGATGCCTGGGGACATGGATCTTCAACAGAAAATTCAGACTATGGTCCAAGTCATAATCCCTGGGATCTAGAACGGGTTCCGGGCGGTTCTTCAGGCGGTAGCGCAGCCAGTGTGGCAGCTGATCAGGTTATTTACTCATTAGGTACAGATACAGGCGGTTCAATTCGCCATCCTGCAAGTTTATGCGGAGTAGTGGGCTTAAAACCAACTTACGGACGAGTTTCCCGTTATGGCGCTATTGCCATGGGCTCTTCTTTGGATCAAATCGGCCCAATCTGTAAAACAGTTGAAGATTCAGCCATTGTCATGAATGCGATTAGCGGACAGGACAAATTGGATTCCACGACTGTACCAAAAACGGTTCCTGATTATACAAAAAATTTACAGCAGGGAATCAAAGGTTTAAAAATTGGCGTACCTAAACAAGCCTTTGTTAAAGGGCTTGATCCGCAGGTTAAAAATTTAATTCAGGTGGCGATTAATGATCTGGAAAAGCAGGGCGCTAAAATTGAAGAGGTTGAATTAAAAACATTGCCTTATGGTTTGGCCTGCTATTACATTATTATGCCGTCGGAAGTCAGCTCTAATCTCGGGCGCTATGACGGCATTCGTTACGGTTATCAGGATAAGGATGCTCAAGATTTATTTGAAATTTATACCAAATCAAGAGCCAAGGGTTTTGGCGCAGAAGCTAAACGCAGAATAATGATCGGCACTTATGTATTAAGCGCCGGATATTATGACGCTTATTATAAAAAGGCCATGCGTGTCAGAACTTTGATTAAGCAGGAATTTGACTCTGCTTTTAATAAAGTTGACTTGCTTTTAATGCCGACTTCGCCTCGACCGTCTTTCAAAATAGGGGAGAATATCAATGATCCTTTAACCATGTATTTGGAAGATATTTATACTGTAACTATTAATTTAGCAGGCATACCTGCGATTTCCGTGCCTTGCGGTTATGTAAATAATTTACCGATTGGCATGCAGTTGATCGGCAAACAGTTTGACGAGGAAACGATTCTTAGAGCTGCTTATGCATATGAGCAGGCAAATGGGTGGAATAAGATAAAGCCGTCTTTAAAATAACATGGCCTGAACACTTTAGTGTTCAGGAGTCGATGCTTTCACACTAAAGTGTAAAAGCCAGAGAAAAGAAGAAACTTGCGTTTCAAGCGCGGGTTTTTTTAATTCCGCTACATATTTTCGCTAACTCTTGACAAATATTGCAAAAAATGATATTATACTGTATTAAATATAATCATGTGCTATAATCAAATTATACAAATCTATGATGCGTAAATTTTCTATAATTTTAGCCAAATTGTTACTAATTTCAATGTTAGTTATTTTTGGTAGTATATTAATATTACCTCAGGCAACTAAGGCTGAAGAGTCTGGCTTGCCTGTTTACATTAACTTGATAATGAAAACCTTTGATCCTAATGATCAACCGGTGGAAAAGGTCACTTTTCAGGTTTATGAGCAAATTACTGATGCCAATTCCAATCAAGCCTTAGGCGTCAAATGGGGCAGCGGTTATGTTGACCAGACCGGTGTGGATATTATAAAAATCAGAAATCCTTTTAAGGAATATAGCAATGACTGTAAAAAATATGCTGTAAAATATTACAAACGCTCAAATCCCGCTGAGATTTTTATTCTCTGGGATCAGTGTTTATATGGCTCTAATGAGTCTGCAACTTCTAATCTTACCTTTAGCTCTGCGAAAGTTGTGCTCAGAGATAAAAGTAATAATTTGCTGAAAGAGCAAAGCTTTGATGTCTATACAGCTGTAAAAGATGCAAACAATAATCTGGTTCCTGCTGCTAAAGTTTATAGCGGTCAAAAAACCAGTGTTTTGGGTTATAAAATGCTTTATCTGATACCGGGTGATTATTTTATCAAAACTAATGCCAAAGATTATGCTTTTAAAATTTTTGCTGACACCCAGACTGATGTTAATTTAATAATTGACCAGCCGGTTGAACATGTTCATAGCGGTCCGGTTTATGCGAATTTAACCTTGGTCAGTAAAGATCCGAACGGCGTTATTGTACCCAGCGTCTCTTATATAGTTTATCAGCAGCAATTAGATACCAATAACAAACCTATTTTAGGTAAAAGATTGACCAGCGGTAAAATCGGTGATCTGGGTTACAAGACAATAAAATTAAAAAATACAGCCGGAACAACCTTGTCTTTGGCTATTGTTTATTATCAGCTGAATAATGAGGCCGGCAAATTTTATTTATATAATCAAACAATTACAGGCGGAGAAACCAAGGAAATCGCCTTGCCTTTTTCCGGCGTAAAAATATCAATTTCCGATCCGGCTTCAAATATACTAAAAAAATACAGCTTCAATGTCTATGCAGTATTGAAAAATTCCAGCAATGTTGAAGTCGGCTCCAAAAAAATCCTGAGCAACCAAAGTACCGGCGATTTCGGCTATAAAACTTATTATTTAATACCTGGTCAATATTTTGTGACTGTAAAATACGTTGATCCTTCTGACGCGGAAACAATAAATTCACGATTTAGCATAAATTTAAACAGTCTTACAGCTTATACCTACAGATTGGGATCGGTAACAGTCACTATTTCTGACAGCGAACGGGATAGCCTGGCAGGTATTTCCCTGAATATTTCCAAATTAAACAATGATGAATATGTCAGCTTGGGCAGCTTCAAAACCAATGAAGACGGTTTTAAACGTGTGATTTTGCCGGCCGGAGAATATAAATTAAGCGCCACAAAGTATGCTGAAAATTTTGAATTTATCGTGGCTAGCGGCAGTGAAAAGTCCTTAAGTTTCAGTCAGGGAACATTTCATTTTAAAGTTATTGATGCTTTAAATAATGTCCAGCCAGGCTTGAAAGTATCCATTTATAAATATCAGACTAATCAGATAAAAAGCAAAGTCTATAGCGGTACAACCAATGCCAATGGCGAGGTTATCGCGCCTTTGCAAATCGGCAATTATGTTGCCAAGATTGATACTGCCATCAACGGGCAAAAATACCAAAGCAAGGTTTTTTATGTTCAGGAAAGCTATGATTCAACTTATCAGTATGTAATCAGCTTGGCTAGAATATATTTTCAGGATAATCTGCAGAATAATCTGCCCAACCAAAAGTTTTATCTGTATAATTACGGAACAGACCCCGACGGCAATTTGCTTACTGGCAAGGAAATCGGTACTTATACAACTAATAGTTCAGGTTATGCTGATGTGAACTTGATTAACGGACGTTATATTGTCAAATCAATTGATGGCAATAAGATTTTTGCCCTTGCTGTTGAGGCGGAAAAATTTAACACTTATTATCTTACAGTCAAAACTGATACGGCCTTGGTAAAAAAAGCTCCGACTACAACAGGTAATACTACAAAAATTATTACTACTCCCAAAACAAATACAGTTTATATGGCTGTTTATACCGCAGATAATTTATACAATAAAGATACTGACGGCGATACCTTGAGCGACTTTGAGGAAACATATATTTGGCGTACAGACCCCAAAAAAGGCGATACAGATGGCGATGGTTATAAAGATGGCTTGGAAATAAGAAGCGGCTATAATCCCAATGGCACAGGACATAAATATTATGTTAACTGGGCATATGAAAAACCCCGCGTTTACGACCTGCAAATTGAACAGCAGGAAGCTGCATATTTAAAGGCTCAATTAACAAAACGCATCGGCAAATTATCGCTCAGTGAGAGCAATTGGAATACTTTGATTAAAGCCTTTGTTTACGGCGGATATTCTGTCAGCGAGATTCAACATGATATTGTTTATGGCCCGGGCAAAGTGCATCCGACTATTCCGGCCTGGAAATGGCGATATCAATAAATTATTGATTATTCTATACTAAAGAGAACGGTGGAAATCCGTTCTTTTTAGTTTTTGTAAAATTTGCTATAATGTAAATATCCAAATATATGAAAATTAAACTTATAATCATTTTTACATTTTGTTTCTTTTTTCTGGCCGGGGTTTCTTGCGCCAGCGCTTTGACTCATGATTTGGCCATCAATCCCGGGGATATCAGCTTTTCCAAAGAATTAATAGCCGGCCAGCCCAACAGAATTTATGCAACCATTCATAATGTCGGGACTGAAGATGTTTCCGGCTATGTAACCTTTTATCAGGGCAATGTTTTGATCGGCAATTCCCAGCCGATTTCAGTCAGGGCCGGCGGTTTGGCTGATGAAGTATATGTTGACTGGACTGTGCCCTCAGGAAGTTTCAATATCAAAGCTGATATAAATGGTCAGCTTCCCAAAGATGAAAATGCCGGGAATGATCAAATTGTTACCACTTTATTTGTCCCTTTGGCTGATACTGACGGCGATGCTATTCCGGATATCACTGATCCTGATGATGACAATGATACTGTCCCTGATTCTGACGAAATTGATAATGGCACCAATCCTTTGGATAATGACAGTGACAATGACGGCTGTCTTGATAATGTTGATAAATTTCCGCTCGACCCTGCTATTTGCGTTGATACTGACAATGACGGAATTGATGATAAAAATGATCCTGATGATGATAATGACGGCTGGTCAGATGAAAAAGAAAAGAAAATGGGTACTGATCCGAAAAATCCTGACAGCGACGGCGACGGCGTAATTGACAGCAAAGATTATTGCCCGATGTATGCCACCTGTACGGTGGCTCCGGATAAGACAGTTGCTAAGGTAACTACCAATACGAATATTAACTCTGATCCGGAAAGCAACCAAAATAGCAATGTTAACTCCGCTATAAATACAAATCTTAACCAACTTGAGAATACGGCAGCAGCAATAGATGAAACCATTGATTTGGATGAAATTCAATTAAGTTCCCAGGAGCCTTTTGCGGGCATAAATTTTACTGCTAAAGACTGGCAGACCTATAATTTTTCCCCTGACCTCCGGAACATTATGCCTGATAATTTAACATACAATTGGAATTTTGGGGATGGTGGAAACAGCGAACAAAAAATAGTTGAGCATATTTTTGCTCAGCCTGGTAATTATGAAGTTAAATTGATGGTTTCTTCCAATGATCGTGTCGTGGCAGAAGCCAGTGACAATATCCATATTTCCTTTTTTAATTTGGGAAATTTTTCCTTGATCCTTATATTAATCGGCTTAATTCTGGCATTTATAATCTTTATCATTATATTTTTAAGTCGCAGGAAAAGAGAACAAGGATAGAATCTTAAATATAGTTTAAAAGGGGATCCCTTGCTGGGGATTCTTTTTGTATTAATCTAAAGTAGCTGCAGATAATGGGATAATGAGATTATTTGACAGGGAATTAGTATGTGCTATAATACCTATACCTGGGGTGGAGGTATGGGGTTAAGTTTAAAATTCAAAATTTAAAGTGCAAAGTTGCAGTTAATAATTAAAAGTTTTGGAAATTAATAAATTTTAAATCATATTTTTTAAATCCAACGTTTATGACAGACTTAAAAAAAGAAACTCTTATCAGCTTTAAAAAGGCGCAGAGTCATTTGGGCAGAATTATAACTATGATAGAAGATGATAAGTATTGTATTGATATAATGCAGCAGAATCTGGCGGTAATCGGGCTTTTGAAATCAGCCCACCAGAAATTAATGCAGGGACATTTAAATTCTTGCTTTAAGAATGCCATGGCTTCCAAAAATGAAAAAAAGAAACAGGCAATGATTGATGAGATACTTAATGTTACTAAGCTTTTAAACCGGTAATTGGATCACTTATAACAACTTCTATGAATAAAAAAATACAATTTAAAATCCAAGGCATGCATTGTCAGAGCTGTAAAACATTGATTGAAGAGGAATTGAAAGATTTGCCGGGAATTAACAAAGTAAATGTTGATTATCAGTCTGGTGCGACTGAAGTATATTTTGCTACGGAAAAGGTGGCTGAAAGTGAAATTTATAACAGGATAAAAAAACTTAACTATGGTGTGAGTGATTTATTTGATTCAAAGTCAGGAAATACTAAGATTGAGTCCAAATCCGGATATTTTTTAGTTATTGTTTTTAGCATTGTAATTTTAGCCGGTTATTTTCTGATTCAATATTTAGGCGGTTTTGAAATTTTAAGCAAGCTGACCGGGGGATTTGAAGTAGGCTACGGCTTGATCTTACTCATCGGTTTATTAGCCGGTTTTCACTGCATTGGCATGTGCGGCAGTATTGTGGTTACTTATTCCACTCTGTGTCTGGACGATAAAAAAAAGTCACTTTGGCCTCATTGGCAATATAATATCGGCCGTATTATCTCATATACAATCATCGGCGCTATATTGGGCGGGTTTGGTTCCTTTTTTGGCATTAATCCGACTTTTAACGGTCTGGTAACTATAGTTGCCGCAATTATGATGTTTTTTCTGGGATTATCTTTGGTTACCAGGTGGTCAATATTAGAAAAATTAAAAATTCAAACTCCGCAGTTTATTGCCAAATATATATTTTCCCAAAAAAATAAGAAATTTGCTCCCTTTATTATCGGCTTGCTAAATGGATTTATGCCTTGCGGACCTTTGCAAGCTATGCAATTATTCGCTTTAACTTCGGGGAATGCTCTTAAAGGCGCGTTAAGTTTATTCTTATTTGCTTTAGGCACCAGCATTTTAATGTTTGGTTTTGGAGCCTTTTTATCATTTATTTCTCAAAAACATATTAAAAACATTCTTAAATTATCCGGATTATTAGTTATTATTCTGTCCATATTTATGTTGGTGCGCGGCTTGGCAAATTTTGGTGTAAATATAGCTTTGCCCAATATAAATCAACAGGCAATAACGACTCAAAATACAAATATAAATACCAGCGCTGAAGTTCAGGAAGTGCGCATGGCTGTTACATATTATGGTTATGAACCTAATGTGCTGAATGTCAAAAAGGGAATTTTGGTGCGCTGGATAATTGATGTTAAGCAGATGTCCGGCTGTAATAGCCAAATCCTTATGCCGGATTACAATATAAAAAAGAATCTGCAAGTCGGGCAGAATATCATAGAATTCACGCCGATCCAAACCGGAGAAATAAAATTTTCCTGCGGAATGAAGATGATTTGGGGAAAATTTCTTGTAGAATAGGTTAAGTGTAATGGTGAAGATGCTGGTAGGTAAATAGTGTTAAGGTAATGTTTTTTACTTAAACTAAACACTTTAGACTTACTTGCCTCTTAACCTTAACCAATAAATATTTAGTACTATTTAACTATTAACCAAAATGTCGGATAAATGTTATAATAGAAACAATATGACCAAATTAAAACTAATCAAGAAAACATATTTTGTCCAGGGCATGGATTGTGCTTCCTGTGCCATTAATATTGAAAAGAAATTAAACAAGGTTGTTGGCGTGAAAAAAGCTGTAGTCAATTACGCTACGGAAAAGGCGACAGTGGAATATGAAAGTGATTTGGATACTGCAAAATTACAAAAGGCGGCAAGCAGTGTCGGCAATTTTGAGCTGATTGATGAAAATGAGATTCGGGGCAAGGATGAAATGGCAATGTCCGGACATGATCATGCCAAAATGCTTAAAGAACAGGAAATTCAAAAGTTAAAGATAAAATTTATTGTAGGTATAATTTTTTCCGTATTAGCAATGATTTTAAGCAATTATTTGTTAATACCCGGCCTAAAAAATTGGGATAGGCAGCTTGTTTACGGGATTTTATTATTAATGGCAACATTGATACAGATTTGGCTGGGATCTCAATTTTATAGAAGTACCTGGTCAGGTTTAAAACATTTTTCGGCTAATATGGATACCTTAATTGCAGTTGGTACCTCTGCCGCCTATGGCTATTCTGTCATTGCCACATTATTTCCCCAGCTTATTATAAACGCCGGTCAAAACCCTGAAGTATATTTTGATTCCGCAATTACAATTTTAACTCTTATTATCTTGGGCAAATATTTAGAGGCGCGTGCTAAAGGCAAAGCCTCAGAAAGCATTAAGCGTCTCATTAAATTACAGGCTAAAACCGCTCATATTTTAATAAACGATAAAGAGGAGGAAATATCAATAGAAAAAGTTAAAGTCGGGAATGCGATTATTGTCAGGCCGGGCGAGAAAATTCCTGTTGACGGTGTAATTACCGATGGTGAATCAGCCATTGATGAAAGCATGATTACCGGTGAAAGTTTGCCGATAGATAAAAAGCCCGGTGATAAAATAATCGGCGGGACAATAAATAAATTTGGCACTTTGACTTTTATTGCCGAAAAAGTCGGAACTGAAACAGCCTTGGCCCAGATTATAAAATTGGTTGAAGATGCTCAGGCAAGCAAAGCGCCGATTCAGCGCTTAGCCGATTTTGTGGCCAGTTATTTTGTACCAATAGTAATTTTAATCAGTATAATCAGTTTCCTCGTGTGGTTTTTGGCGCTTCATAATTTTATTTTTGCCTTAATTATAGCGGTTACAGTTCTTATTATTGCCTGCCCTTGCGCCTTGGGTTTAGCCACTCCGACTGCTATTTTAGTGGGCACCGGCAAAGGTGCAGAAGAAGGAATTTTAATAAAAAACGCTGAAGCTTTGGAAAAAATGCAAAAAATTGATTATGTCATTTTTGATAAAACAGGCACTTTGACCAAGGGTGAGCCTCAGGTCCTTAATTTTACTTCCGAAGATGTTTTAAAAATAGCGGCAGCATTAGAAAATAAATCAGAACATCCCTTGGCTAAAGCGGTTATTGAGAAAGCCAATCAGTATAAATTTGATCTAGCCAAAGTTACAAATTTTCAGGCCCAAATAGGGCAGGGGGTTACTGGAAAAATAAAGAATAAAGTTTACTTCTTGGGTAATCATGATTTATTAAAGAAAAATGGAATAGTACTGAGCGACGGCCAATTAATTGAAGTGGCAGTGCAAGAAAATAACGCCCAAACCGTATTACTATTAGGCGATTCAGAAAAATACCTGGGTTATATTGCTTTAGCAGATCCAATTAAAGATGAAGCGCCAAAAGCATTGAGGCAATTGGCTAGATTAAATATCAAGCCAATTTTAATGACCGGGGATAATATCAGGACTGCTGAGGTAATTGCTACGTTACTGAATATACATGATTGGCAAGGCAGGGTTAAACCCGAAGATAAGCTCGCCAAAGTTAAAGATTTGCAGTCTCAGGGCTATAAAGTCGCCATGGTGGGTGACGGCATTAATGATGCGCCAGCTTTGACTCAGGCTAATATAGGAATTGCCATGGGTACGGGATCTGATGTGGCGATTGAAGCAGCCGATATTATTATTTTAGCCGGGGATATCAGTAAAGTAGCGAAAAGCTTTAATCTAAGCAAAAAAACCCTAAAAACTATTAAGGGAAACTTGTTCTGGGCTTTTATTTATAATATTATTGGAATCCCAATTGCCGCAGGCATTTTATACCCTTTGAGGGGAATTCTCCTTTCACCAATGATCGCAGCCGGTGCCATGGCTTTTAGCTCCTTATTTGTAGTTTTAAACTCCCTAAGGCTCAAAAAGGCAAAGATCTAGCTTATCCTCTTGCGATAAAATTTGTTTTGCGTTAAAATAATATCATCTTTAATAATAATTAAATTCATAGGAGTATGAAAAAGTATTTATTGGGTATCGCTCTTTTAGCGGCGTTTACCTTAACAGGATGTAATGCTTTGGATCTATTGAAGGTATCAAAGGTTTTAACTCCGGAGGAAGCCAAAGCAAAAGCTGAAAAATTTGTTAATGAAAATTTGGTTCAACCGGGCACGACCATAACAATTGAAGATGTCGTGGAAGAAAACGGACTTTATAAAGTTGTTGTCAACTTTAGCGGTCAAAAGTATGATTCTTATATGACCAAGGATGGTACTCAGTTTTTTCCGCAAGCCTACAATATTGCGGAAATAGAAAAGGAAAAAGCAAGCGGTACTACTGCACCTGCAACAGAAGTGACTAAATCTGATAAGCCAAAAGTTGAATTGTTTGTAATGTCACATTGCCCATACGGCACTCAAATAGAAAAGGGCATAATTCCGGTAGCTGAAACTTTAAAAGATAAAATTGATTTTGAAGTTAAATTCTGTGATTATGCCATGCATGGCGAAAAAGAACTTCAGGAAGAATTGGCGCAACATTGCATTAAGACCACCCAGAATGACAAGTTTATTAGTTATTTAAAATGCTTCTTGGGCGAAGGCAAGAGTGAAGAATGCCGCAAACAGGTTAGCATAGACGAAACATCATTAAAAAATTGCATTAGCAAAACAGACAATGAATATAAAGTAATGGCAAGCTTTAAAGATAAAACTACCTGGTTAAGCGGCCAATACCCGATATTTGATGTTTATAAGGATGATAATACCAAGTATAGTGTTCAGGGTTCTCCGACTTTGGTAATTAATGGCGCACAAGCAGAGGCAGGCCGAGATTCTGCAAGTTTGTTAAGCACTATTTGCAACGCCTTTAATACTCAACCGGAAGAATGCAAAACACAATTGTCTGCAACTGCTCCATCCGCTGGATTTGGCTATGAAGCAGCCGCAGCAACTGACACTTCAGCCAGTGCAAGTTGTGGAAATTAATATCAAGATTATATGATAACAAAAGGGCTTGGATAAAGCTCTTTTGTATTTGCAGAAGATTGATAATCATTATAAGATTAAACTATGTTATCTGCGAAATATAAAAAAATTTATCTTTTGATTCTGGCCTTTACCAGCGGACTGACCATTATGGCTGTGGAAATATCTGCTTCGCGTCTATTGGCGCCATATTACGGTACCTCTTCTTTTATCTGGACCAATATTATTGGCGTAATAATGATAGCTTTAGCTTTGGGTTATTATTTTGGAGGTAAATTTGCCGATAAGTATCCCGATTTAAAATTTTTAACCAAAATAATTTTAACAGCCTGTATCTTGTTGCTGTTTATTCCATATGCTGCCTCCTTCTTGATTAATATAATAAATCAGGCGCTGATCTCCATAAATTCCTCAGCATTTTATATTTTTGTTGGATCCTTAATTTCTGTAAGTATCTTGTTCATTTTGCCGATTTTTCTCTTGGGCGCAGTCAGTCCCTTTATAATCAAACTGCTTTCAGAAATTGAAAAGGGGATAGGTACTACCAGCGGTCTGGTTTTTTGCGTTTCTACAATGGGAAGCATTTTAGGCACATTTTTACCCATGCTTGTTTTTATACCGCTTTGGGGTACAAGGCTGACTATGGTAATTTTCAGTTTAATTCTGTTTTTTATCGCTTTAATCGGATTATTGAATAAAAAGATTTTTTTGCTATTTTTTCTGCTTCTTTTGCCGATTTTAAGCCTGAAAATGCCGTTATATAAGCAAGCCCAGGGTGCTGTCTTTGAAGATGAGTCTGTTTATCAGTATTTTCAGGTTGTGGATGACCAGAATTTACGAAATTTATTGATTAATGAAGGACTCGGTATTTTTTCCACCATAAATAGAGAGGGTATTTTAACTGATTCATATTTTGATCTTTACAATTTAGTGCCGTATTTCAACGGTAATGAAAAGAAGCAGGATATCTTGATTTTAGGTCTGGCAGGCGGAACCATCAGTACGCAACTGCATTATTTTTTTAGTCAGGATCATGTATTAAAAATTGACGGTGTGGAAATTGATCCGAAAATCATTGCCACTGCAAAAAAATATTTCGGCTTGGAAAATCCTTCCCTGACTGTTTACAATTACGATGGCCGCAGCTATTTGGATTCAACTGATAAAAAGTATAATTCCATAATTATTGATGTTTATTCCAATCAGATATATATTTCCTTTCATCTGGCGACCAGAGAGTTTTTTCAAAAAATTAAAGGTCATCTCCAGGATAGGGGAATCGTAGCAATGAACGTAAATGCCACTTCATTTGATTCTAAATTACTGAAAAATATAACCAATACCATGCTTTTGGATTTTAAACATGTTTATTTGGTGCGTCAGTCGTCAGACAGCTGGAATTTTATGGTTTTGGCTTCGGACAATGATTTATTGCCGGAAAAGTTAAATTTAATGAATAATTGTCATGATGAACTTGAACTTGTCTGTAAATTAGCTGCAAAAAAATTTCAGGAAATAAAATATGACAATAATTTTGGTTATTTAACAGATGATAAGGCGCCGATAGAATATCTGACAGACCGCATGATACTTGATTATGTGCTGACAAAGTAGTAATATAATTACACGGTTTATTTTTGAAAACATTATGAGAAATATAATTACAAAAAGCGATTTTCAATCAATTCCCAGGCAGCGTATTAGTTTAGAAGAAAGGCATAAAGCAGGGATGCAAGAAAAATATTGTTGCGGCTTTAAAATAATGGTTTATCCGGGAGTATTTGGCACTTCCTATGATTCTGAATTAATGGCAAAATCCGTACAAATATCTAAGTCAGAAAATTTTTTGGAAATTGGCTGCGGAACAGGAATCGTATCGCTTATTATTGGCAAAAAAGCTAAAAGCGGTGTCGGCGTAGATATAAATGTGAGAGCTGTTGTAAACAGCAAGCATAATGCAAGAATATTTAATACAAAAAATGTTGTTTTCTATAAATCAGATGTTTTTTCCAAAGTAAAGGGCAAATATGATGTCATAATATGCAATCCGCCTTATACTAAACATACAGCCAAAGACGATATAGATAGGATGTTTTGGGATCCTCAAGATAAAATGAAAAATAGATTTTTTAATGGTGTTGGAAAATTTCTAAAGCCAAATGGACGAATATATTTTGGTTGGGCAAATTTTGGAGATATTGATGTTGATTTGCCATTTATATTAGCGGCTAAAAATGGATTCAGATTGGTAAAAGTTTTTACTAAAACACACCCAAAACTCAGATTTAAATTATTTGTTTTTGAATTTAAAAGGATATAACGTGGAGAGTTCGCCTAGCGGTTTATGGCGCAGGCCTGGAAAGTCTGTTGGGTTGAAAGACCCTCGAGGGTTCGAATCCCTCACTCTCCGCATTTTTACTTCTTTAAAAAAATTATGCTTCAATATCTGGTCATAGTCGGAGCCATAATACAATTGGCCGGTATAGCTTCTTATATTAAAGAAACTCTCACGGGTAGCACCAAACCTAATCGTGTAACCTGGCTTTTGTGGTCTGTAGCGCCAATGATTGCCACTTTTGCTGCGCTTAGTGCCGGCGTAAGATGGTCTGTTTTGCCTGTGTTTATGTCCGGTTTCGGACCATTTTTGGTTTTTCTGGCCTCATTCATAAATAAAAATTCTTATTGGAAACTGGAAAAGTTTGATTATATTTGCGGTCTTTGTTCAATCTTAGCTTTAATCCTTTGGGGAATAACTAAAGAGCCGTCAATTGCCATAATCTTTGCTATTGCTTCCGATGGGTTTGCCGCTGTTCCAACGATTATAAAATCCTGGAAATATCCAAAAACCGAAACAGTAACACCTTATATCACCGGACTTTTAAACTCATCAACCAGTTTTGCGGCAATTACAGTTTGGAATTTTAGCTCAGTTGCGTTTCCGGTTTACCTTGTGATTATAAATATTTTGCTTTCCAGCTACGTTTTTAAGAAGTATATATTAAAGAAAACTCTATCTGCATAAATGAAAAATCTAAAATTCTCTCTAGCGCACAAAGACGAGGAAATGTTGAGTCTCATTAAAAATACTGATAAAAAAACATTGGCTGTTTGGGCAATAGATTGCGCCAAGCGCGTTTTGCCTTATTTTGAGAAAAAAAATCCCAAAGATCAGCGTCCTCGCCAAGCGCTTAAAACACTTCAAAAATGGTTACAAACCGGAATTTTTAAAATGGAGATTATTCGTAAAGCTTCGCTTGATGCGCATGCAGCTGCCAGGGAAGTGGGTGAAGATAATCCTGCCCGCTCAACAGCCCGCGCTTGTGGCCAGGCAGTGGCAACAGCCCATGTCCCTAGACATGCTTATGGTTCTGCTGTCTATGCTCAGCAGGCAATTTATAGAGCTACAAAATCTGCTGATGTTGAAAATAAAGTGGCCAAGGAAAGAGATTGGCAGTATCAGCATTTAATTGATTTAAAGAAAGCTTAATTATGTATTATCTATATATTCTCAAATGTAGAGATAAAACTTTATATACTGGTATTTGCGTGGATTTAAATAGACGACTAAAGGAACACAATACTTCCAACCTGGGCGCCAAATATACGCGCAGTCGTCGGCCGGTTAAGCTGGTTTATAATAAAAAATATCGTACACGTTCAACAGCCTCAAAAGCAGAAGCCCAGATAAAGAAATTATCGCGGCAAGAAAAACTAAAATTAATTAAAAATGCTTGGAATTGAATTTTTTGTCTTTTTGATGAATAAAAAGTTATCCCCAATTTTAGCCTAAAATATATGGCTTGGATAACAATAAATTGATATAATAAAGACTGTATTATATTGTTTACAAATTTGATATCAATTTATGAAATTAAACTTTTTCAATTTAAGGATAATTATCTTAGTAATTTTTTTATTTTTTTTATTTTTGGCTAAACCTAGCTGGGCAGATATTTCCTGGGTGCAAACAAGTCAGTCCGACTTTCAGTCTGGTTTATTGCTTGATGTAGATTCTACCAGCTCAGCAGGTCAATTAACAATGGGTTATCCTACAAATGTTGGAGAAAATAAATGGGTTACCGATACTGTTATTGCTGAAGAAGATGAAAGTAGGCAATTGGCTAAAATTGTAGCTGATAATGAGGGCGGGGCAATAATTGCCTGGCAGGATAACCGTAGCGCAATAAGCACTGATATTTACGCCCAAAAAGTAAATTCTTCAGGCACTGCTTTATGGGCAAGTAATGGCGTTGTTATTAGTAATGCTTCAGGCACTCAGTCAGATTTAAGAATTGTAACTGACGGTTTTGGCGGAGCCATTATTACCTGGGTGGATACCAGGGGCGGAGAACAGGATATCTATGCTCAGAGGATAAATTCAGCTGGAACAGTACAATGGACTAGTAATGGAATCGTGGTAACTGATGCTACTTCTTATCAGCGTGATTTAAGTGCTATTGCTGATGGTTCTGGCGGGGCGATCATTACCTGGGTAGATACCAGAAATAGTACCTGGAGCGGTGATTGGGATAATGAAGATATTTACGCCCAGCGAATAAATTCAGCGGGCAGATCATTGTGGACTACAGACGGTAAGGTCATTTGCACAGCAAATAATCATCAGTTAAATCCTGAAATAGCTAGTGATGGCTCAAATGGCGCAATAATTTCCTGGGATGATTATCGCAGCGGTACGTCTTATGATGTCTATGCGCAAAAAATAGATTCTTCCGGCACAGTGCAATGGACTGCTAATGGCGTGGCAATTTCTGCAACAACCAATAATCAGGAAGGACCTCAAATTATTGCTGATGGTTCAAATGGCGCAATTATTGTTTGGGAAGATTTCCGTAATAGTAACGGTGATATTTTTGCTCAAAAAGTCAATTCTTCAGGTACTCCTCAATGGACTGCGAATGGAGTGGCAATTAGTATTGCCAGCGGAGAAAAGTATAAACAGAAATTGGTAACTGATGGTTCTGGCGGAGCTATTATTGCCTGGATATATTCTAATCCTCCCAATTCCCGTCTTTATGCGCAAAAAATCGACTCAGCTGGCAGTATTTCCTGGAGAGTAAATGGCGAAAATGTCGCACCCGCACAGGGTTCTGATTCAGGAATTAATATTGTTTCAGACAATAATCAGGGTGCTATTTTAGCCTGGGAATATAATTATATCACCGAACATTATGTTTTTGCCCAAAAAATTAATTCCACCATAGCAGGTGATTTCCAATCACTATGGACATCTTCCGGCACAGTAATTACTGTCGCTACCACCACAAGTTGGTATCCTACGCCTGCAATTGCATTTGATGGCAGTGGCGGAACTATCGCTGTCTGGCAAGATACAGACACAGTAACTGGTATTTACGCCCAGAAATTTGGAGCAAAAATAGAATATTATACTTCCGGAACATATTATTCGCCTGTGTATGATGCTGGCAGTGAAACTAAATTCAGTTCAATTGCCTGGACTGAGAATTTGCCAGCCAATACTGATTTAACTTTTTTTGTCCATACAGCCAATGAAGCATTAACATACTGGCGTGATGACTTTAATGATGGCGATGTATCTAATGTGATTGACGGAACAATTGCTTTTCCTGCATGGGGTAGCGGTATTTTTGATCCTGATCCGGAAAATCCGACTGAACCCTTACCGCCAACTGAACCGGGAGGTATTTTAACTTTTATAAATCCTGGTCCAGAATCAGAATATGATGATTATTACATTCAAATCGATACCGGACAAGCAGAAAATTATTTTCCCGGAGGTTCGACTATTACAGCAAGAGTCAAGGTAACAACCGAGGCTGATCCGGCAACTGCGGAATTATATATGTTTACCGGTGATTGGGATTATGATTCCGGATATACTGATACAAGAAACGAATTTGTTACTATTTCATATACGACTGATGCCGCTGAATCATTCAATAAAATAGGCTTTGATTTATATTTACTTAATCATGATGAAGGCGGTCCAACAGATAAGCTGGAAATTGACTGGATAAACATTGAACTTCCTGAGGGATATTACAATCTGGGTCCTTGGTCTGCTGAAATGACAAATGCTTCGGGCAGTGAAATCACCAATAATCAGGGACGATACATTCAGTATAAGGTAAATTTTACTTCCAGTGATGTTACTCAAACTCCTGTTTTAAATGATGTTAGCGTATATATGGGACTTACAGGGGAAATTACTCTTACCGGCAGCGTTGATCCAGAACTGAGTATGAGTTTATCATCGAATAGTTGTGATTTAGATATTTTGTCTGCTACTGATATAAATACCTGCAGTTATAACATTACCGTTAATACTAATGGGACTGGTGGTTATGCGGCAAGTATAAGGCAGGATAATGATTTGAGTAGTGGCAGTAATACTATTACAGCTGTAAGCGGAGGAATAGGCACTGTTTCAGCCGGAAGCGAATCTTACGGCTTTGCCACCAGTGACGAAAGTTTTAGCACTTCAGGATATTATATTCCTGCAGATCCTGATCCCGCCGATTGTGAATCATATGATGGCCAGCATGCAACTGATGGTCCGGCAAAAGCATTATCGCAAACTGATACAGTAGTAGCTGAAGATAGCGGCCCGGTATCTGACGATATTACTACTATTTGCCATTTGGCTGCTATTGCCGGCAGTACTCAGGCGGGAGTTTATTCTCATACAATCACGGTAACAGTAGTCGGAAATTATTAAATTTAAAAATTAATTAAATTTTATGTCCAGGTATTTTGTGTTATTTTCACTCCTTGCTTTAATTTTCCTTTCAGCCTGCGGTTTGAAGCCTAATGACCGCATAATAATAGCTCCTAATACTAATGATAATGTTGCTAATGTAATTCCCGCGCCAGTCGAACCTGTACTTCGTGAAATAGATAATCCAAATTTTACTTTGCCTGAGGATATTAACGCGGGTCAAATTCAAAAATTTTTCAGATTAAATGAAGATTATTATGCCCTTGTAATGCGGAGTTCAATGAATGTTTTATTGAATGTTCCAGCAGATTTTAAACCCCAGTTTGTCGGCCTTTTAAAGGTTGAAGCGGGTAATACAAGTTGGAGCAAATATTTAGAAATTGTAGATAAAATTGCCAGTGCAAAAAATAATCCCTATCATCTCTGGTTAGATGACGGACAATTATATTTAAGCATCGTTGATCAAAATGGAGCAGGTAGCGGTGAAGGGGTTATGAAAGTATTTAAACTTAAAGGTGAAAAGTTTATTTCTCTCGGCTGCTATTATTATCCTGGGTCAGAATCATCTTTATATTATTTTAGCAACACACAAAATATAGAAAAGTTTACTGTCCAAAAGTCAGATTCTTGTAATAATCTTGATATTATAATGTATTAAAATCGTTATTATTTCCAATCAACAGAAAAAGCCTGACGCAATATACGCCAGGCTTGTGTGTTTTTAGGCTTTATGTTTCAGGCTTAGAATCAGGCTTTGCCTGAATTCATCTGCGTTCATTTCATCGCCGATCAATCCTGGAGCCCATTGAAAAGGACTTATATTGTCCGGGGAATTAGCTAGCAGCTCTTGGAAGTTATTTTCGTTAAGAATAAATAAGCTGGTGTCTTCAAGTAGATCTTCCGGTAAATTATGTTCACAAATTAGCCGCAGATCAAAGGCAATGCCCAGTTTTTCATTGGCCAAAACTTTGAAGGCACAGCAGCGAAAACGCCGGGGAGGCAAAAATTTAGCGACTTCAAGCAAAAGTTTCTTATCCAGACAAATGAACATTTGTTCGACTTTGTCGGTAATAATAGCCGGGAAAAATCCCCATAAGTTGTGGTGAAGTTCCAAATGATAAGCTGTTTTTAATTTCCAGCCGCTTAAATCCCGTCCCATCAACTCCTTGTGATTCATAAATCGTTTCCTCCCTGTAAAGTACTTCTATGAAATTACTAGTGTTTTATATTATTTAAGGAACTTTGTCAAATGCGGATAATATGATAAAATATATACATGATTAAACATATCTTCAAACAAATTATTTCCGTCTTGACTCATGCCAGTATTTTATCCTGGCCCAGAAAAGTCTTAAGACAATCTGTTAATTATGCCTTGGCAACAAAAAATGGCGTCATTGTTTATTATAATACGCCTGAACGGGCCAAGGCCATGGATTTGATTCATCAGATCAAGAAAGAAAATGATATGCTGCTTTTTGATAATGAAGCCTATCAGATTTATATGGCTGCCAAAGCAAGCGCGAAAATTTCCGGAGATATTGCCGAAGTCGGCGTTTACAAAGGCGCTTCAGCCAAAATTATTGCGCAAGTTAAGGGTAAAAGATCTTTACATTTATTTGATACGTTTGAAGGCTTGCCGGAAATATCAAAAATTGATAATCCCGAACAATTTTATGAGGGTAAATTTGTAGTTACTTTTGAAGATGTGAAAAAATATTTAAAAAAATACCCTAATGTATTCTTTCACAAGGGGTTATTTCCCCAGACAGCCGGTCCTGTAAAAAATAAAACATTTTCTTTTGTTAATCTGGATGTTGATCTTTACGAATCAACCAAAAATTGCCTGGAATTTTTTTATCCCCGCATGACTAAAGGCGGAATTATTATTTCTCATGATTATATTGACGCTGCTGGTGTTAAACAGGCAGTTGACGAGTTTTTCAAGGATAAACCGGAAATCGTGCTGGAATTGTCAGGCAGCCAGTGCTTAATTATTAAATTATAAAAAATATGAACCAAGATAATGCAAACTTACCACCTGAAGTTCAAAGATTGAATAAAATTTTAATAGGCGCCATAACCATTGCTATTGCAGCTTTCGGATTATTTGCTTTATTTTCTTTAGGCGATGAAAATTCGTCTTTAATAGGCGATACTTTTTTATTATTTTTTATTAAAGATCAAGGTGCCAAACAATCTTTCCTTGAATATTTTAGCGGTATTTTACAAGCAGTTACTATAGGGGGTTTTGCATTTATTTTGTATCTTCTAAATAAAAAAGAGGCCTTAAAGAAAAAGTACAATATCAAAGACGGAGATCAGACCGATATCGATATAGGTAATTTTTTCAAAGGAAAAAATAATGATGACAAGCAATAAATTCAAATTTATGGTGTATTAGCCTAGAAATATTGACAAAAAGACTGGTTTGGAGTATATTAAAGTAGGTAATGATTTCTGCCGCTAACAGCGGATTTTTTATTTTTTGGCTTAATAACTTACAATAATTATATGAATATACGCAATATCGCTATAATCGCTCACGTTGACCACGGCAAAACTACGCTGGTGGATGCTTTGTTGCGCCAGTCAAAAACCCAATTAAATAAGGATGTTTCCGGCTCAGATTTGATTATGGACAGCAATGAACTGGAAAAAGAACGCGGTATCACTATTTTTTCCAAAAATGCTTCTGTTGTCTGGAATGGCACAAAAATCAATATTATAGATACTCCTGGTCATGCTGACTTTGGCGGGGAAGTGGAACGTGTCTTGAATATGGCTGACGGTTGTTTGCTTTTGGTTGATGCCAAAGAAGGCCCTATGCCTCAGACCCGTTTTGTATTGAAAAAAGCTCTGGCCATGGGTCATAAGATTATTGTGGTAATAAATAAGATTGATAAGCCTGATGCCCGTCCTGATTATGTTTTGAATAAAACTTTTGAATTATTTATTGAATTGGGCGCCGATGATCAGGCTTTAAATTTTCCTGTTATTTATGCGGTTGCCAAGCAGGGTTTAGCCGGTACTGACGCAAATTTGAAAGCAATGAAAGATATTGAACCAGTCTTTGAAGCGATTGTAAAACATATTCCCGCACCTGTAGCTGATCCTGAAAAACCATTACAACTGTTAGTTTCAAATATTATTGGCGATGACTTTAAGGGCAGAATTGCCATTGGCAGTATTCATAACGGAAAAATAAAAGCAGGACAGGATGTCGTACATATTAACCGTGAAGGTGTGCAAAAAAAATACCGTTTAATGTCTTTAATGTCATTTGTGGGTTTAGGACGGGTAGATATTCAAGAAGCTTCAGCCGGTGATATCGTGGCTTTAGCCGGCATTCCCGATATTACTATCGGTGAAACAATTGCTGATTCTGTGAATCCTGAGGCTTTGCCTTTACTTAAAATTGACGAGCCGACTGTAAAAATGACTTTTATGGTCAATGATTCTCCTTTTGCCGGTAAAGAAGGCAAATTTTCAACTTCGCGTCAGATAAGGGCGCGTTTATTCAAAGAATTGGAAACTGATATGGCTTTACGCGTGGAAGACACTGCTGACGGCAAATGGATTGTTTCGGGTCGCGGTGAATTACACTTGGCGATTCTAATTGAACGCTTAAGACGCGAAGGTTATGAAATGCAAGTCTCTCGTCCCCAGGTTATCAATAAGGAAATCAATGGCAAGAAAATGACACCTTATGAACGTTTATATATTGAAGCGCCTGATTTTAGCCAAGGTATAATCATTCAGAAATTGGGTGGACGCAAGGGCGAACTTAAAGAAATGAATACGGTTGATAATACAGTATTTATGGAATATATTATTCCGACTCGCGGACTCTTTGGCTATCGCGCGGAATTTTTAACTGATACCAGAGGCTTGGGCATTATTAATACAATTTTTCATGATTATTTACCGGATCCGGGCAATTGGAAAGAAAAAGATCAGGGTTCTCTTGTTGCTCATGAAACAGGCATCACCAATTTATACGGCATGGTTAATATCCAGGATCGCGGTATTTTATTTTATGGTCCGGCAGTGCAGGTTTATGAAGGGGAAGTGGTGGGCCAAAATTCTCGTTCCGGTGATATCTGGGTTAATGTTTGTAAAACTAAAAAACTCTCAAATATGCGCTCCAAAGGCGACGGGGGGGTGGAACATTTTAATACTCCCAAAACAATGGATTTGGAAGACGCCCTGGAATATATCGGTGACGATGAATTGGTTGAAATTACTCCTCTTCATGTCCGCATCCGCAAAATCTATTTAAGCGCGCTTCAAAATAAAAGAATGTCCAGACAGGAATAAAAGCAAGCCCTAAACAGGCTTGTTTTATTTTATTATCAGTCAAAATTTGTTATACTTAGATTAGATAACAATTTAACATTAATACTATGAAAATTTTAAATTTCCTTGCGGAAAAACTAATTAAGCCTGCATATGCTCAGCTGACTTTTGATGATACGGAAATAACGTGTTATCTCACCGGCCCGATTGACCCGGTCGAGCAAACTACTAGAACAGCCTCAGTTATTTTATATAACGTCCTTGCCCCAATCGGCGCATTTGTCTTAGCAATCTTTCATGCAGTAAAATTGCTTAAAAGGCCAAACTTTAATTTATACAATGAAATTTATAAGGGATTTTTAAGAACACTGATTTTGGCTATCTTTTTTTGGGCTATAACTTCGATAATAAATTCATTTTATTTTTTATATGGTCTCGAAGGCTCGTTATTTGAGAGATTTGTAACTATAATGGTTTCTACTACTATCGCGGCCGGTCTAGGATATCTGATAATCTCAATTAAAAATATCAAAATTTTCAAAATGGCATTATATTTAATTTTCGTGCTCCCGGCGTTGATTGTTTTTTTACTTTACATTATCTTGAAAGTGTTTCCGTCTTTGAAAAAATATGCCTTTACGGATCTGTTTGAAACAAAAAAGGATAAACTAGTTAAAAAACTTGCGAAACAGGGGACTATTAAGCCCAAGAAAGATGCTAAATAAATCAAAAATTTCTTACATTCTGGAAGTCACTAAAGCCTGCAATAATAATTGTTTATATTGTTATAATGCCTGGAAAGCAAATCTAAATTACCCTAAACAGGAATTAGAAATTGAAGACTGGAAAAAATTGATAGATAATCTTGTTATTGAAACAAATCCAAGAGGATTTGCTATTTCCGGTGGCGAACCGCTCCTAAAAATTGGCATTGAAACAATAATTCAACATATTGCCAAATATTATATCCCAGTCACATTGATAACCAACGGCACTCTTTGGAATAAGGATTTGATCAAAAGATATATAAAATATGGGGTGGTAAATTTTGAATTGCCCATACTTGGAGCCAAGCCTGAAACACATGACGCGTTGACAAAGAATGCAGGCAGTTGGCAGAGGGTAATTGAAACAATTCAGGAAATAAAAAAACAAGGCGGTCGAGTGACCGCTGTATTTGTTTTAAATAAAAAAAATGTCAGCGAAGTCAAGGAAATGACGGAAATTGCTATTGCCCTGGCAGACGGACTTTTGGTCAATTTTTTTAATGTCGGAGGCAGGGGCATAGAGTATAAAAATGAACTAATGCTTTCAGCTCAGGAATTGAAGGATGCACTGCTGGTTATTGATCAGCTTTGTGTTGATTATGATCTGTCTTCTGGTTGCGGCATCCCATTACCAGAATGCGTGATAGATAAAAAAATATTTAAAAATTTAAAGTTTGGCGAATGCCAGATCGGCGGAAAAAATCCTTACTATGCAATTGACCCGGCAGGGAATTTGAGATTATGCAATCATAGCGCCTTGATTTTAGGTAATGTTTTAGAAAAAAAAGTAAATGATATATTAAATTCAGAAACTGCCAAGAATTATATCAATACTTTTCCCAAGGTCTGCAGTGGCTGCAAATTAATCAGTGAATGTAAGGGAGGTTGTAAAGCCTCAGCTGAAGTTTATTATCACGATATTACTGAATTAAATCCGTTTGTTATGGAAAATTTTAAGGGTATAATTACATAATCTATTTTTTTGGAGAGGTGCCAGAGCGGTTGAATGGGACGGTCTCGAACACCGTTATTCCCAAAAGGAATCGAGAGTTCGAATCTCTCCCTCTCCGTACAAATATCTATAGGGTTTCCCGCGCAGCGGGATTTTGCTTCACGGAACAAATCCTCTCGCCTCCGCCCACCGCAGTTACATCAGTTGTCACAGCAAAATGAGCTATCAATGGCTCTTTTTTATTAAATAAAAAACCTCGAGTCGCTTTGCGCAACCGAGGTTAGAAAATAGGCTATTTCACTGTTTCGGGCGTATCAGCCGAATCTGCAGCTGTTTTTGAACGCATGGATACTTCAACATCGATACCCAAAAGCCGCAATGAATCAAAAGCTTTAATCACATTAGGCAGTTGCTCAAAATACATATCAGCAACAGCATTATGAACCGTCAGTTTAACAGTAATTAAGGAATCATCTCCCAAATGCAAATCCCTATTGAATGTTATACGAGGATACATTTGTAGCAATTCTTCGCGAGTATTACATCCGGTTGCCTTTAGCATTTCCGGTACCCACTCATTGGGTATTTTCTTTTTGCCTTTGATGATTTGGTTTAAAAAAACAACAGCGTTAGACTCTTTTTTGCCAAGAGCTGCCGCAATTTCCTTTGCCATTTGTCTTTGCGTTTTCATCATTACCTCCATTTTTCTTGACTTGTAACTTTAGCATGATTGTATAAAGTTGTCAATAATGAGAATAAAAAAAACCGCCTCAACTTTTGTAAGTATATTGGCGGTATGGTAAACTCGTTTGAGCCCTTGGATTCCTTAGTCGAAAAGAATGTTCTTGACTCCCTGGAGACTGAGGTTGAAAATTTCCGCTTCATACGCGAGTTTCCGGCGTCTTTCTGCCCAGTCAGCCACTGCTTTGAGAATTTGCTCAAACATTTGTTCCAGTGTAAGGCCGCAATTTTCAGAGATTTCAAGGGGCCATGAAAAGGCAATCTTCATTGATTCTATGTCAAAATCGTAGATGGTCGGTGGGGTCTCGTACCTCAGATCGCAAATAATTTTAACTTGGGCCCAATCGTCATTGCGGGTAATGCCCCAAACAAAGACGCAATCCGTATCATTTTTTTCCTTTCTTGGCATAAGGATGGCTGGAAGCCACAACCCTGGAATTTTTAATGGATTCATGATAGAACCGCAACAGATGTCATCGGGCTTGATCTTATCTTTTATGCTATTGCCCGCTGAACATTCCAGGATGTTGATGTCCCCCAAAGGCTTATTGGCTATTTGGGAGAGATAGGGGTGGAGGGCTTTCTTCAAATTGCTGAGAATTCCTCCCCAGTCATTTTCAGAAATTTCTCCGCCTTTTTTGATAACCTCCAGAGCCGACGCCAAGAGTTCCTTTGGGAAATGCATGCATTTCACCTCCTGAAGAAATAGTTGCAAGCTCGCCTGCAACAATTTAGATTTAACAGTTTGTACATATTTTGTCAAGATTAAAAAATGCCCTCTGACTGGCAGAGGGCACAAACTTTAACCTTTGATACACAGATAGCTGGCGACCTGAGTCGCCTTGAATATGATTTTATCCCCGGCTTTTAGAGGACAATTTCCCGGAGTTGGGTAGTCAACCCCATTAATATTTATTGTGTTAGTCAAAACTACTATTGTTTCAGGGGCATCAAGTGTACCAAAATCCCAGGTACCGGGCTGAACAACGCCAATTGATTTATTGCCGACATTGTCGTCAAAGGAAAGGGATTGCACACCGCCTTCAAAAAAAATTTTATGTACCACGCCATTTATTAGGCATTTTTTCCTGAGAATGTTTTTCTTCCTGGCAATGTTTACGCTAACATACTGGTCAATAATGCCTGATTTACAGCGAGGATTGAATCTCGGCTTTTTAAAAGTCTTACGATACTGTTCACTTATTACATCATCGCTTTCATAACAAATTATGGTTTCAGTAATGACAGTCAGGCAATCTCTACAGCCAAAACCGCATTCGATTGCCAGTTCATAGGCTTGTAAGGCTGTTAGCGGCCATTTTTCTTTAATGGCTTTGGCCAACTGTGGTGCAGTCATACCGTCATGGCCGCATACTAATTTCATCACTACCTTTCTGCCATCTTTGACAGTAACCAGCCCTTGCGTGCCCATTTCTGCTCCTCCTTGCTTATTTTTTTGACTTTAGCTTTACTGATAATTTAAATTAACAGGTATAAGTTTAAATGTCAAGCTAGCGCGAATTAAAGTAATTGTCTTTCAATTTTTTATCTGGTCTTGATATTATTGATGCAATATATTAAATTAATTTTGTGTAAGAATGCAGGCTGATGATTCTCCTTAATTTCCCAAATTACTAAACAAACAAAGGAGGCAGGAATGGCAACGTATGTGTCTTGTCTTTTATTGTAAAATTCAGCAAATTTGCTATAATAAAGACAAATTATTATTTATTAAATAATATGAGAGAAATACCGCAAGAAAATCAGGGGGAATATAAGGAATTACATAAAGGTAAACCTACTTCTTTTATTTCAGCAGAAAGTCCAAGCCCTAATGAACCTAATAAAATAATGAATTGGCTGGGAAAGATTCGTGATACTTTCAGACGAAGCATCTCAGAAGGTTCAGGAAAAACTCAGGAAGAGCTTATAAGTAAAATGACAGATGAACTATCGGCAATAGAAAGAATGGCAACCATAGAAGGAGTCAATTTCTCCAAATGTCAGATTGAAAAAATCGTTGAAGCTTATCTCGGCGGTAAGCTCGTGGAATTTGAAGCTTTAAGTCCATATTTATGTGATTATAATATGGCTACCGGAGAAATCTGGTCTGATAAATTAATCAAATCAGATAAAATCGGCTTGTTAGTTTCTAAAACCCTGAGAAAATTATTTCCCCGAGCCAGATTAATTTCTCTTTATGATGAGTATAACAGCAGTATGCCTGATTCCGCGCATTTGCTTGGCGCTCCCACAAGAGAGACAATAATTGAAGGGCAGAAAAAAGATGCGCCTCAATTAACTTTTTCTGATAAAGTAAAATATAATTTTAAAAAAAGTTTAAAAAGTCTATTAAGAAGCGGCGGCGCAATCAGAAAAGATGACAAAGAAGGTAAGGATTATCTATTTGTATCAGAAAGTTCTAAGGTTAAAGCGGCAGAAGAATCTTTAGTAGGTGAGTTAGAGAAAAAAGGAAAAATATTGAGAAAAGGCAGAGCTGTTTATTTTGTTAATCCCGAAGCAGAAAATCCCGCTTATAGAGAAATACAGTTATGTACTGCCAATGGCCGCTGGCTTTGCGAGGCATTAGACGCTTCTTCATATTTAGATAAACAAAACAGAGAGATTACTCATCTCGTTGTTTTGCCAAATGAATTTAAGGAACAACAGGATAAAGTGTGGGAAATATTAAGAACCCTGGACATTTTGCCTGAAAACTATCATAATATTTTTTATGATCAAAATGTTCCGCCAGAAACAGTGGCTCGGGTTATTCAAGAACAATTTGAAAAAATTTTTATTAAATATTTATACAAAAATAAGAAATAGCTACTATGCTGAAAAGGATAATTATAGCGGCAGGTGTTTTGACTTTTATATTTTTGCTAGTTTACGAAACCACTCTATTTTAAGTATGATACTATAATTATTACGCATCGCTTATATTCAAGTTATTATGATATCTGTAATTTTTCCAGTCAATAATTATATGTTTAATTTATCTTGTGAATAATATTGAAGTTGAAGTCAGAAGTTTTATAACCAAAGAACAATACGACAAATTGTTAGGATTTTTTACAACAAATGCCAAGCTGGTCAAGGAAGATTACCAGGAAACTTTTTATTTTGATTGTTCTCAGGATTTAAGAATCCAAAAAAATGACTTCTATTCCAAAATTTGGTTAAAGAAAGGGCAGCTTCATGACGATTTTCGCGAAGAACTGGAGATTAAGTTTCCCAAAGAAGATTTTCCGCAATTGGAAAATCTATTCCTCAGCCTTGGTTTTAAAGTCCAAATTAAATGGTTGCGAAAAAGATTTGAATTTAACTGGCAGGGAATTATTGTTTGTCTGGATTATACCAAGGGCTATGGCTATATAATTGAACTGGAAAAAATGTGTTCGGAAGCAGAACAGGAAAATGAAGCTGGAAAGTTAAAGAAAAAATTACAATCTTTGGAAATTGATCTTACCCCCAAGGAAGAATTTACCGCTAAGTATAATTATTACAAAGATAATTGGGCTGACTTAATAAATTAATAATCTTGATTAGATCAAAAGAATTAGGGAATAATTATATAAAAACTTGCATTCTTAACTAGGCTCGTCTAGGATATATATAAGGAGGTGATGAAGATGGATTATAAAGTACATACTGAGAGGTCTTTTAACCGTATTTATCGTAATGACCCTGATTTTTTAAAAGAAAATTGGGATCAGCTTTACCCGCTGATTTGGGAGTTGCATTTCTGGTTTGACTATTTTTTTGGAGATAAAGGTTATGAGACAGGTTATACCTTATTTTATCATCGAGAAAAAAGGCATCATGTTGAGGGAATTACTGAAGCCATTAAGGTATTTACAAAAAAATATGGCGAAAAATTCCGCCAAATTATAAGGGAAGAGTCTGAAGCCCATGTCTTTGATGATTTTGGCGAGATTCCGTCACAGGCAGAATGTAGTCGTCATTATTTGCGGGAAAAAAGGGGATGGTAAAGCGTTCCGACTAAGGGAACGCTTTTTTTAATCTTTCAATCTTGACAATATGATAAAAATATGATAATATGGTCAGTTGTGTTCTTTCTATTAATTCCTTAGCCCACAAAGGAGAAAAGCATGCTCAAAAATTTGGCTGAATTCAATTCCAGGTTCACTTTTCAGCCCCAGGGCAAGCGTCTTTATAGGGAAGTTTTCCTGGATCGAATTTTCGAACATTCGATCATGACCGAGATTGAGTTTGTTTCACTTATCCCGCTCCTTGAAGCCATCAGCGTAAGGCTGGATACCCTGTTCAAAGAAGCCTTTGACAATCAGGGCAACATGCTCAATTATGACCGAGTGCTGGATATTAACGGCTTGCTGGTTTTCCTTTATAATTTCTACAATGCCGCGGAAATGAGCGGTAATGCCATTAATAAAGCAAATATGGAGCTGATCACGAAGGCTCTCGATGATTTGGAGCCCTATGTGACAGATGATCCGTATACGGAATAATTTCCCATTGTTTTACCAAGAGACCATCCCGAAGGATGGCTCTTTTTTATTGTCATTTTAAGAATTTTTTAGTATAATCTGTATATGGCAAACATAATCGAAGTAAAAAATTTAACAAAAAAATTTAAACATTTCACCGCAGTTGATGATATTACCTTTGAAGTTGCCAAAGGAGAAATTTTTGCGTTTTTAGGGCCAAATGGAGCCGGTAAAACAACTACTATTAAAATGCTAACAACATTATTAAACCCCAGCTCCGGCGACCTTAAAATTGACGGGCACAGCTCAATCAATGATCAGGACGGAGCCAGGCATTCTTTTGGTATAGTTTTTCAGGACCCCAGCCTTGATGATGAGCTGACAGCTTATGAAAATATGTATTTTCACAGCGTTTTATATAAAATACCAAAATCTGAACGTAAATCAAGAATTGAGCATATGCTTAAATTCGTGGAATTGTGGGACAGAAAAAAAGAACTTGTCAAAAGGTTTTCAGGAGGTATGAAAAGACGTTTAGAAATCGCGCGCGGACTTTTACACCATCCTAAAGTTATGTTTTTGGATGAACCAACTTTAGGACTTGATCCGCAGACAACCAATCATATCTGGACTTATATTAAAGACTTGAACAAAAAAGAGGGGATTACTGTATTTTTCACCACCCATTACATGGCTGAAGCTGAAAAAGTAGCTGACAAAATTGCCATTATTGACCACGGCAAAATAGTAATTATCGGCACTGTTGAAGAATTGAAAACTAAAACCAAGACTAATTCTTTAGAAGAAGCATTTTTAGCCCTGACCGGAAAAAAACTTCGTGATGAAGAAGTTTCCAGCGAGCAAATTATGCGTCAACGCAGGGGGGTTTGGCACAGATAAAAAATTAAAGTCTATTAAGTTTTGCGGTTTAGTTTTTCGTTACGTTTTACGATAATCGTTTAACGTAACGAACATCGATACCGATCAACGAATAACTATTCAAATTATGTCCACTATTTATATTCTCTGGTTAAGACAAATTAAAAGATACTTAAGATCAAAATCACGATTGGTTGGATCTTTAGCGCAACCGCTATTATTTTTAGTTGCGCTTGGTTTTGGTTTTGGTCCTGTTTATCAGCAAGCGGGCGAGGGTAGTTATGTCCAGTTTTTGGTTCCGGGCATTATTTCCATGACTATTTTATTTACCGCTATGTTTTCCGGCATTGAAATAATCTGGGACCGCCAATTTGGCTTTTTAAAGGAAACTATGGTAGCGCCGGTTTCCCGTTTAAATATTATGATAGGCCGTACCTTGGGCGGCGCCACAGTTGCCATTATGCAAGGCTTAATTGTTTTAATTTTAGCTTCACTTTTTGGTTTTCATCCTGTAAGCTGGTCAATGCTGCCTTTGGCAATTCTTGCCATGCTTTTAATCGCTTTATTCTTTACGGGTTTAGGCACAGCAATTGCTTCTTTATTGCAGGATATGCAAGGTTTTCAGCTGATTATGAATTTTTTAATAATGCCGATTTTCTTCTTATCCGGCGCTTTATTCCCGCTCAAAAGCCTACCCTTGGTTTTAAATACCATAATTAAATTCAATCCCCTGGCTTACGGAGTAGACGCTTTGCGCGACTCCTTAATCAATCAATCATATTTTGGCTTAAGCCTTGATTTTACAGTCATGGCTATTTCAGCTATGATTATTTTGGGAATTGGCACTTATTTATTTAATAAAATACAAATTTAACGAAGATGATTGATAGGATATAGAGAAGCATAGGATTAAACGAGATTTTTACACTCGACCCTCTTATCCTATACTTCTTATTCTTCCTATAATTTACCACGAATATAGAAGTAATTGAGATTTTACATACAATTTTATAATAATCTTAAATCAAAAAATTATGAACAAAAAAATCATTATCCTAATCCTGGTTCTGGTTTTGTTTTTAATCGCTGCCTTGGGAATATTTTTTTATTATCAGACCATTTCAAAAAACTCTTCGAAGCCGGCAACCATAAACCCCTTGAATTTGCCAGTACTTAATATTAATTCAAACGCAAACAAAAATGCTAATATAAATTTAAATGTACCAGCCGTTAACATTCCCGTAATTCCTAATGCTCCTGTTATTAATACAAACAGCAATCAGCCTGATTATCAGCCGGTCAGTATTAACATTAATAACTTTGCCTTTAATCCCAAGCAACGTACTGTGAAAATTGGAACAACAGTAACTTGGACCAATGACGACCCGGCACCTCATCAAATTGCGGGTTCAATTTTTGGCAGCCAGCCTTTAAATACCGGCGATAGTTATAGCTTTACTTTTACCCAGGCCGGTACCTATGACTACCATTGCGCGATTCATTCTTCCATGACAGGCCAAATTATAGTTCAATAATTTTACTTACTATATTTTTATGAAAAAAATTGTATTTATTCTAGCCATAAGTTTGGGACTATTAGTTGCCTTACCCGTAATGGCTCAGGAAAAAATTGATAGTTTTGATTCAAAAATTCAGATTAATAATGATGCCACGATCAACGTAACTGAAACTATCAAATATAATTTCGGCTCAGAAGAAAGACATGGCATTTATCGCTATATTCCGATTAAATATGCAAGGGAAAATAATAAATATAATGTCAGAGTATTGGGGGTGAGCGTTACTGATGAAAAGAATCACCCCTATACTTATCAGGTGACCTACCCGGGCGATAATATGGAGGTTAAAATAGGGGATGCTGATATATTAATTAGCGGTGTTAAAACTTATGTTATCAATTATAAGTTACGCCGGGTTATTAATTATTTTGACGACTATGATGAATTGTACTGGAATGTCACTGGCGATGGCTGGAACGTGCCGATTGAAAAATCAAGCGTTACTGTATTATTACCGCAAAATGTTATAATCAAGCAGCTAAAATCAACATGCTATGTAGGACCTTATGGCAGTACAGCTAACTGCGCTCAAAATGGTTATATTTTAAATAGTTCCAGTGACACTGCAGCTTCCGGTGTTGAATATAAACACGGGTTATTAAATGCTTATGAAGGTTTAACAATTGTTTTCGGCTGGCCAACAGGCATTGTGCAAAAACCCACTCAAGAACAAGCAATCAAAGATTTTCTTGAGGATAATAAAGCAGGTTTTGTCTTTATTTTTATCGGGCTGGCCTGTTTCATTTTTTGGCTTTTTAAAGGCAAAGATCCGGCTGGCCGGGGAACTATTATCGCAGAATACGATGCACCTGAAGGCTTAAGTCCGGCTGAGGTCGGTACAATAATTGATGAAAAAACAGAAAAAAAAGATATTTCAGCTGAAATAATAAATTTGGCTGTCAAAGGCTGTTTAAAAATACAACGGCAGAGAACCGGTAAGAGTTTTACCTTGTTTAAATTAAAAGAATTACCGGCAGAAGCTCCTGGCCATGAAAAAAAATTATTAACCGCACTATTTGGAGATAAAACCGAGGTTAAGCTAAGTGATTTAAAGGATGATTTTTATAAAGATTTTGCAGAAATAACTAATGATATTTATAATCTTAGCGTAACTAACGGCTATTTTCCTAAAAATCCAAAGAAAGTTCGTTTTACTTTTCTTATTTTAGGAATTATTGCCACTGTTATTATTTACGGGGCACTTGATGCCCTGCAAACTACTATCGGACAAGTAAGCTGCACCATTTCCGGCATAATCGTCATTATTGTCAGCCGTTTTATGCCCAAGAAAACAGAAAAAGGAGTTTTAGCAAAAGAACAGATTCTCGGCTTGAAAGAATATTTAACTGTAGCGGAAAAAGACAGAATAAAATTTCATAATGCGCCGGAAAAAAATCCCGAACTATTTGAAAAGCTTCTGCCCTATGCCATGGTTTTGGGCGTAGAAACGCAATGGGCCAAACAATTTAAAGATATTTATAATGAACCGCCCAAATGGTATGATGCAAATGGAGATATTTCTCATTTTAACAGCTTGTCATTAATTAACGGCTTGCATACTTTCTCCAGCCAAGCCAGTACTTCTTTATACACTGCACCAGCATCTGCATCCAGTGGTTCTTCCGGCTTTAGTGGCGGTGGTTCAGGCGGAGGTTTTGGCGGAGGCGGGGGAGGGAGCTGGTAAAATTTAAAGTTCAAAATGTAAAATGCAAAATTCAAAGTTACAGTTAGTATTTCAAAATTTATGAAAAAATTATTAATAATTTGTTTTATAATATTATTTACTGGTTGTACTAAACAATCTGTTAACTTAAATGTTAATAATATTTCTATGAAACTAACTTCGCCCGCTTTTACTCATAACGCTAATTTGCCTTCCAAATATACCTGCGACGGGCAGGGAATAAATCCGCCTCTTGAAATTGCCGAAGTTCCGGCCAATACGCAGTCTTTAGTGCTGATTTCTGATGATCCTGATGCTCCTATGGGCACATATACTCATTGGTTAGTCTGGAATATTGATCCGCAGACAACTGAGATTAAGGAAAATAGCGTGCCTGAAGGAGCTAATTTAGGCAAAACAAGCGCCGGCAAAACCGGTTATGTGGCTCCTTGTCCTCCCACAGGCACTCATCGATATTTATTTAAAATCTATGCCTTGGATATTAAGTTAGATTTAACGCCTAATGCAGGCAAGGATAATCTGGAAAAAGCTATACAGGGACATATTTTAGATTCAGCGGAAATTATAGGGATATACCAACGAAAATAATAGGCAATATTTTTAATTGACAAATTAGGGGACTAGGTGTTAAATTTGGTAGACCTAGTTCTTTTTTATTAGGTAAAATTTTCGCCAAAAGGAGGCAGCATGAGTCAGTTTCAAATCAGGGTTTATAACAAGGTACAGGGCAATTGGGATAATTCTATTTACCGGGTCGGCAGCGACTTGGAAATCAGCGAGCCAGACGCGATTTTGGTTCGCAGTGAGAAACTCAAGGATATGCCACTATCTGACAAGTTATTGGCTATTGCCCGAGCCGGTGCCGGCACTGACAACATTCCCATTGGTGCATGCAGCAATAAGGGAATTGCAGTATTTAATACCCCGGGCGCTAATGCCAATGCTGTTAAAGAACTCGTTATCTGGGCTATTATCAGCGCCAGCCGCAATGCAATTCCCGCATTGAACTGGATGAAAAAAATTCTTGATTCTACTCTTGAATTTGATTCTAAAAAGAAACTAATTGAAGCAGAAAAAAAACAGTTTCAAGGCAATGAAATTGCCGGGAAAACAGTTTTGGTTATTGGCCTGGGCGCCATTGGAACATTAGTTGCTGAATCTTTAGCCAAATTGGGCATGAATGTGTGGGGATATGATCCTTATCTTAAAGACAGTCAGAAAGAGCATCTTACTAAGAGTATGTGCTTGATTGAGGACCTTGAAAAAGGTATTGTGCATGCTGATTTTATTACCATTCACACTGAACTGACCAAGGAAACTACCGGGTTGCTGACTTATGAACTTTTACAAAGGGCAAAAAGGACGTGCATAATCATCAATTTTGCACGGGCTGAAATCATTGATCAGACAGCGTTGATGTACCGGTTTGAAGAAAAAAGTATAGCCTGCTACATCTCGGATTTTATCCATCCCAACAACAATTTTTCTCTGCTTAACGCCTTTTATTTGCCTCATTTGGGGGCTTCTACTGTTGAATCAGAAGAAAACTGCGCCAGTATGGCCATTGCCCAGCTGCGCGACTTCCTGGAAAACGGTAATATTACCAATTCCAAAAACTTTCCCAATTTTAGTAAAGATTGGGATTCCCGGAACAGGCTCTTGATTACTAACAAAAATATTCCCGGCCAGATTGCCGCGATCAGCGAACTGATCACGCAAGCAGGACTTAACATTATCGGTATGGCTAATTCTAGCAAAGAGACAATTGCTTATAATATTATTGATCTTGATCTGGCCTTACCTGAAAGCCTGCTTCAGCAAATTTCCACGTTGCCGGAGATTCTAAAGGTCAGGTCAATTATAAGATGACTATGAAACCCCGCGCTTACCAGAAGCGTGGGGTTCTTTAATTAATTACTTAAAAATAGTATAATTAAGGTAATTATTTTTAAAGTCAAGATACTAGCGTAAATAATAAGTATTTAACAAATATTATGAAAAATTTTAAAATTTTACTGTTTGCAGCAATATTAATATTCTGTATTTCTGCCTGCGGACAGGGGGGGAAAACAAAAGTTAACATTAAACAAGGCAATGTAAAGGGTATTAAATTTGAAGAATTTTTTAATAAGGTGAAAGATGAAGGACAGAAATGGGCCGGAGAAAAATTTTATTTAAGCACAATCCAAGGGCTTACAGAAGGAACATATATCAGATCCGGCGGGTATGCGCCGATGTGGAATGCCAAAATGCTTTTGTGCGATCAATTCAAGGAAGAAACTAATAAAATTACCAATATTAAAGAAACTATCTGTCTGGGCAAATCAAGAGATATACTGTTTTCCAGCGCAAATATTTTAGCAGCCAAGCCTGGTATTACTATTGACGGAGAAGAATCATATGCGGGTGTATTTATTAGCGCGGACAGCATAAAAATTTCATTGGCTGAAGCTGAAAAAATTGCAATTGAATCTGAAAAATATCAGCTTATTGGCGGCGAAGACTTTAGCTATGGCTTAAAAGCTGAACAATTCAGTAATCTGCCATATTGGACAATTATCAAACAATGCAATCTTAAATCAGCAAATCAGAAGTGCGAAGGTGTTTGGACGGTCAAAATAAATGCTTTGACTGGCGAGATAATAAATGATTAATATATTAATAATATAATTATAATATTTTTAAATCTATGTCAGCAAAAAACGTTTTTACTAGCGAACAAGCGCAAAAAATCGGCGAACAATTAGGCGTTGATTGGTCAAGATGGGACGTGGAACAATTTCGTATGGGTATGGATGTGGAATTGGAACACGGAACAGTCGATCCCAATACCAATGTTACTAACGATGACCCCTTAATGACGGGAAAAATTGCCTTGGCTCATCTTAATGAGATTCCTGATTATTATACGCGCCTGGCTAAAATGGAAGTCGAGGGGGACGCATATTGGGAAAATAAATAATAATAACTAAAAATATGACTGAACAATCAAATGAAAAATTAAAAAAAATTGAAGTACCGACTCAAAATTTAGAGCAACTGCCAAAAGCTACCAGTGAAAAGGAAATTGACGCAGTGAGGGTGAATCTTTTGGGCAGGGAAATTCTGGAAGCTTCTACGGAAAAATTTCAAAATGTAGAAGTTATTCCCTTTGATCCTGATAAATTTATTCCATCCCAGATTAATGAAATCCAAGCTAATGAAGGAAAGGTTAACGAAGAATTAGAAGGCAAACCGATTTTAGATGAAAATCAGTTGATGGAAATGAGAAATAAAGCCAGCAGTGTAATGAAAGCTACAAAAGAAAAGGCAACGGCCTTACCGGCATATAATGAACTTAGAAGAATGTTTACTGAAATGAGAAGGGCAATCATGCTGGTCAAACCCGAAGTTTATCGGCCGTTAGGCGTTGATGCAAACTTTTGTGCCGTAATTAAACGCGCCAGTCAGCCACAAATTAAAACAGCCATGGAAGGAGTAAATTACACAATTATATCAGATGGCGATAAGGGCTTTTATGCTAATAGTGCTGATGGTTCAAATAGATTATATTTTATGTATGCTGCTCAAACCCTGCAGGAAAAACAACCTGCAAAGCCTGAAACAAAAAAGAAAAAAGTAAATAAAAAACCTGAGGATCAGGAAAAAGCCAATGAAGATGAAGAAAAAAATAAAACAGAAATAAAGCAACAAGCTGCTTAAAATATAAAACCTTGGGCATGCGTTCAGGGTTTTTGGTTTAAAATTTTAATTCAAGCTGTCTAGTTGCCAAATCGGCGTATATTTATTGCTGGTTGAATCAATATCCTGGACAAATCCGCCTTTAAAATTTAAATTGAGAAAATAATCTTTGATTTCCCGGTATTCGTCAAGATTTAGAATGCGGTTTATTTCGGGATATTGTAGAGCTTGATAAGCAGGGCAATACTGTGCCATTATACTTACCCAGACTTTATCTTGAAAATTATCTTTTATTATTCTAAGTACTTTTTTAGAATCTTCAATTTGTCCCGGTAAAACTAAATGGCGAATAATCACGCCCTTTTTTATTAAACCCTGTTCATCAATTTCAATATCAGGCTGTTGGGCCACCATTTCTTCAATAGCCGTTAAAGCAGTAGGGGCGTAGTTAGCAGTTCGGGAATATTTTAAAGCCAACTCATTATTTGCATATTTAAAATCTGGCAAATAAACATCGACTAAGCCGTTAAATTGTTTTAAAATTTCTATTTTTTCATAGCCATTAGAATTCCATATAATCGGCAAATTTAACCTTTTTTTAATTTCCGGAAGTAATTTAATCAGCAACTCTGAATAGGGAGTAGGCGTTACTAAATTAATATTGTGAGCACCTTGATTTCTTAATTTAAGGCACAATTCGTAGAATTCATTCGTATTAACTTTCTTACCCAATCCATTTTGAGAAATTTCGTAGTTCTGGCAATATTCGCATTTTAAGTTACAGTGACTGAAAAAAATAGTGCCGGAGCCATTTTTGCCGGAAATGCAAGGTTCTTCCCATTGATGCAGTTGCATATGGGCAATTTGAAAATCAGCAGGCGCCTGGCAGACACCAAATTGAGTTATACGATCAACATTACAATTGTGAGGGCAAATATTACACAGCATATTTTATATTTTGGCAAAATTTAACTCTTTAAGCAAGCTGTATTGACAAAGATAGGCAAATGCTGTATAATGCAATAAATGGTTACTTTAACTCAAAACTTAGCGAAATATTCAATAAGTCAAAGTTAAGTCCTTGTTAGGCAATTAAACCAGCCTAAGTCGACAAGGCAAAAACCAAATTAATTAAAATTAGAAGGGTAAAACCTTGTCACAAAGACAACTATGGCTTATTCGAATTATCAAAATGACAATGGTGGCGGACAAAGACCAATGTTCGATGTTACTGCATTGAACTTGAAATGCGCTGAATGTGGCGCTCCGATCACTCAATTGCCATTTCAACCAGCTGGCGATCGACCTGTTTATTGCCGTGATTGCAATAGAAACAGAAAAAAATCTTTCACCAGAAATAGATTTTAATCTCAACTGATTAAGATACCAAAGACACTCCTCGCAAGGGGGGTGTTTTTGTTTTTCCTACGAAAGTACGAATCTCTTACGAATATACGAATTTCAGGGGTGTTTCACTATTTTCTTGTATTCGGTTTCTGTTCGGGGTATACTTGATAACGGAACCACTGATCTATACTCACTAATTACACGGATTGGGGAAATCAGTGTTAAATGCCTGCCTGCCGAAGCCCCATAGGGCGTAGGCAGGTGAATAAAATCTGTGGTTAAGCTTTTCCTATGCTAACCAAATTAAACCAACAAATCGAAGTCATCACCAAATTCACCAAGCAGGGCGCTGAACCTGTTGTTTTTAAGTACGCCGGGAAAAAATGGGTGGTGGAAAAAGTTAACCTGGTTTATGAAAAAAGAACAGGGGACGGTAAGCTGGTTTACTTTTCCGTCACTAGCCAGTCTAATTATTTCAAGCTGGTATTTGAAACTAATAATTTGAGGTGGAGAATTGAAGAAATTTATCATGAATAAAAAAGCCCCGCGCTTAAAGCAACGGAGCTTGAATGCCTTTTCAGACAAGTTGATTCCTGGGATCTCGAACCAACCTATCAACTAAGTGAGGCAATTCCCTGACATCTTCACCGGTAATAATGTCCCTGATGTGAAGTACAGGGCCGATGGATAAATCCAAATTAGACATGCCAATCACCCGGCCAATGGTCCACTCTTTTATGGTTCTTCCATGGGGTACAACTAAACTGAAAAGAGGAATCTTTTTGACCTCTCTGACCTCCTGAATTTTCGCTCTTTTAAGGACTTGCCCATTTTCGGTGGAATGATCCAAGTCAATGATCATCAAAGAATCGCCACTCCTGCTTTTGACCATCCCGAAATGCCAACCACTTTTGGGATCCTTGGAAACCACTCTGATTCCAGTCATGCCTTCCTCCTTGGTTATGAGAAAACTTGAAAATGACCTTGAATATATCTAAATCCATCTTATATTTTTAGATGTAAAAAATCAAGGGCGAAAACGGCCAATTCGGACTGACAGGCTTTAGCCTGTTATTTTTAACACACTGAAGTGTGTCAGTCCGCGACAGCCGTTTTCGCCCGAAACCCCAGTCCTCTAATCTTCTTCTTCCTTTTCTACTTCTAAATCCTATTACCCACTACCCAATGCCTAATACCTATATTTTACACATCGATATGAACTCCTACTTTGCCTCTGTAGAACAGCAGGCCAATCCTTTTTTACGCAATAAAGCAGTAGGCGTGGTTGCGTACATGTCGCCTAACGGCTGTATTATTGCCTCATCCAAGGAGGCGAAAAAACTGGGCATAAAAACTGGGTGTCTGGTTAAAGACGCCAAAAAATTATGCCCGGATGTGGTTTTAATTGAAAATGAACCGGCCAAATACCGATCAACTACTGAACGAATTTTTAGCATTTTCAGCGACTATACTGACCGCATTGAACCTTATAGCATTGACGAAGCTTTTTTGGATTTAACCGGCTATATCAAAACCTGGCAAGAAGGCGAAAAAATAATTCGGGAAATTAAACAGCGGGTTAAAGCCGAAGTGGGGGAATGGCTGACATCTTCCTGCGGTTTGTCTTGGACCCGCTTTCTGGCCAAGTTCGCCTCTGACATTTGCCCCAAAGACAGCTACTTGATTATTGACTCCATCCCCAAGATGGAAGAAACCTTTAAACAGGTCAAAATAATTGAAGCCTGGGGCATTAAACAGGCCACAGAGCGCCATTTAAACCGTTTAGGCATATTTACCCTAAATGACCTAAAGCGTCATCCTGTGGCCAATCTGATGCAATCCTTTGGCAAGCCAGGCTACTACCTCTGGGCCAATGCCAATGGCATTGAAATAGAAGGCGTCAGAACTCAGGAAGAGATCTTGCCCAAGTCCATTGGCCATTCCTACTGTATTCCCAAACAAACAAATGACCCCAAATATCTATCTGCTATTTTAATGAAATTGTGCGAAAAAACCGGCCGCAGATTGCGGGAAAGCCAGCTGGAAGCGCGGGGTATTGTCGCTGGTTATTCCTTGAAATACGGTGGCGGTTTTTGGCAAAGTCATAAGACAGCAGACCCGCTGTTTACCACCCAAGATATTTTTAAAGCAGCTTACGGTCTAATTCAACCCAATTGGCCTGCCGGCAAAGTCTACATGCTGGCAGTTTCAGTTACTAGATTGCAACGCTTTTCCGGCCAGCTCAACTTATTTTATTCACCTAAACAAAAGAATCTTACTTTAGCCATGGATAAAATTAATGATAAATTCGGTGAATACACAATTTGTTCTGGCACTATGTGGGACACCAAGGACAATGCGCCTGATAGGGTAGGTTTTAGAAAATCCGTTAATGTGAATGAAAAGGCGTCTAATATCACTTATGATGATTCGGATTTTTTTTAATAACCAATAATCAATAACACAATCATCAAACAATACCTAATTTCTAATTTCCAATAATAAACAAATTTAGATATTAGTAATTTGTTATTGGGATTTGTTTGGTTATTGATTATTGATGATTGAATATTTTCCATTACATATTGACAATAATCACAATATCTATTATTTTTAAACCAGTACCATCGAGGGGGCCGAGTAACACCGAAAGGGAGACCCCGGTCTCCTCCCAAATTTTTTTTAGAAGGAGGGATAAATGGGTAAAAATAAGAAACGGAAAAAGAGTAAATTTAAAATATTACACACCTTAAAGATTGAGCGATCAATTATGCCCGACAAAACAGAGTATCCTGAATCTGAATCTAAAAAATGCCCTAAATGCAGGGCTAACTATGTCGAGGGCAAACAGGTTACAATTGAAACCAAACAAGGTCCAATAAAAATGTTAGAATGCAAAATCTGTTGGACAATCTATCGGTTAGTTATCAATTAATTCAAAAGGAGGAGGAAATGAAAAAATTCAGTAAAGGGATGCGCATACATAGACGCAGGGAAAAAGCTAAAAAAAGAAAAATGGAGTCAATTAACCTTCAGGGAGCAACTCGAGGATCTTTATCTCCAAAAATAACCAGAGTAAAAACCAAGAGAAGCTTTGCTTCATTGCCCCTTATTATTAAAGCACCAACGAGTGCCTGGTGCCCGATCTGTCAAACGGTACCATATGTTAAAGATCTTGTTTGGATAGAATTTCCTGAAGGCATCAAACAAGTATACTTGTGCCATAATTGCAATATTCTTTACAGATATTGATCAAACAAAAAATCGCTCCACCTGGAGCGACTTTTTTTGATTGAAAACCTCTTTGTCATACTGAGAGAAACGAAGAATCTGCGACTTCGCAGACAAAGAGCTATATTCTTAATTATTTTAAAATTGCGCCTATGAGATCACCATATCCATTCGAAAACTCCTTGGCTGTCATTGGCTTTTTGCCTTCCAGCTGTAATTCCAATATTTCCAAAGCATCCTTACCGCAAGCAATAGCAATTCCGTCATTTACTTTAAAAACCTCACCGACTTTATGACTTCCAACTTCAGACTTTATGACTTTTGACTTTATAACTTTAAGACTCTTTCCCTTCCATTCAGTCCAGGTTCCCGGCCAGGGAGTAAATGCTCGAATTTGTCGATCAATCTCTTCAGCAAATTTATTCCAGTCAATCTTGCCGTCTTCTTTAGTGATCAATTTGCAATAAGTTGCCTTTGATTCATCTTGGGGAACCGGCTTAATTTGTTCGCTGTAAAATTTTGGCACAGTGTCTAAAAGTAAATCTGCGCCTAATTGGGATAACTTATTATGTAAAGATTCAAAGTTATCATAATCGGTTATAGTTATTGTTTTTTGCGCCAGCAATGCTCCATGGTCCATTTTATCATCAATCAGCATCACGCTGATTCCGGTTTGCTTATCTCCATTTAAAATTGCTGATTGGATAGGTGAAGCACCGCGATATTTAGGTAATAAAGAGGCATGAATATTGATTACGCCATATTTGGGGATGGCGATAAGTTCTGGAGGCAGAATAAAGCCGTAAGCGACCACGACTATTAAATCTGGTTGTAATTCCTTTATCCGGCTGATTAATTCAATATTACCTTTGAGACTGGCAGGCTGTAAAATTTCATAGCCTTTATCTAAAACAAACTTTTTAACAGGGGAAGGGGTAATAACCTGCTTGCGGCCGACTTTTTTATCAGGCTGGGTAACGACGGCAAGTAATTTAAAATTATTAATTATTGCATCTAAAGCAGGTACACTAAAGTCCGGCGTACCCATAAAGATTACTTTGATATTTCGTATAATATTCTTCATACTATTAATTTAGTCTTTGGGAAATAGTCTTTGGCTGCCGTTTTGGTTTTAAGTCTTTGGTCTAAAGTCTTTATTTAAACCAGTGACTTATGACCACAGACTAAACTGGCCGCTGCAAACCATTACCCAATAACTATTTTATTTATCAATAATCAATATTCCGTTCAAATGGTCGACTTCATGCTGTATTACCCTGGCAAAATAGCCAGTCGCTTTGAAGCTAAAAATTTGTCCCTTTTCATTTAAAGCTTTAACATGAATTAGCTTAGATCTTTTTACTTTTATATAAGCATTGGGGCAGGAAAGGCAGCCTTCTTCTTCTACATCTTTGCGCAATGATTTCCAGGTTATTTTTGGGTTAATCAGAACTAAAGGGCCTTTTTCAGTGCTAATAATACATAACCTTATATTTTGACCGATTTGAGGCGCTGCCAAGCCTACGCCTTTGGCAGATTTCATTGTTTGCCCCATATCTAAAATTAACCGTTTGATATCCGGGGTAACGGCTAAAATAGGCTGAGATTCTTGTCTTAAAGAGGATGCTGGCTCTTTAATTATTGGTAAAATTGACATATTTTGTGGAAGTAGTTATAATTAAATATTGTTCTTTATAATATCACAAAAAGCTCAAAAGATCAAGGGGGTAACTAAAGTGATTAAAGTCGCTATTATTATTGACGGCCCAAACCTTTTGGGGATGACCACTCTTTTGGGGAAAAATATTAACTTTAATAAGTTCTTAAAACACGTTCTTCACGTAAAACAAAACCGAAAAATTGTGTCAAAACTGGTTTTTCACGATATTCTACCGGTAAGAGGAACGAGGAATGGCTTTTACCATGTTTTAGAAGATTTTGGTTTTGAAATAGTAGATGTCCCATTAAAACGTTATGGACCGCAGAACCAAAAGGCTTATAAAAGCCGTACTGATCAGGCAATTACAATCGAGATTATGTGTCAGCTAAAGGAAAACAATTTTGATCATCTGATATTGGTTTCCGGTGATTCAGACTACGAATTTGTATTAAAAGTCTGCCTGGAAGCGGGAAAAACCGTTGAAATCTGGGCAACTAGCAATAACATCGCCTATGAATTGCGAGCAATGGAAGCTGATATATATCTTTTTGATGCTGAAAAATTTTCTTTTCTCAAATTCTAAAAATTTGTCTGCCCGTCGAATAAAATCGATGGGCTTTTTTTTACAGTAAGCTTTCCGGATCAATATCAATAATGACCTCATCAGGTAAAGACTTTAAGAATTCCAAATCAGCTTTTGAATTAATTACTTTAATAATAATCTGCCAGCGATATCTGCCGCGTAATTGCTGAGTATAGATTAGAGCAGGAGAATTAATTATGCAATCCTGATTATTTAAAGCTTTTTTTAACTTACGATGCAAATTCTCAACTTCATTTTGTCCAAAATTGAATTCCACGCTCTGATATATCAGCTTAATGAGTTGGGAAAATGGGGGATATTGCAGTAATTTACGATCACGAATTTCCTCCTGAAAAAACTTTTTAGTATCAAGATTTTTTACGATATCAAGCCTTGCCGGTGAAAAAGTCTGGATGACAATATCTTTGCCGGGATTATTAATAATTAACTTGGATAATAAATTGAATGACTTTTCATTGGCCTTATAATCCGGCGATAATAATTGAACATCGGAATTTATCGCCCCGATTAAGCCTATTTTTTGCCAGTTTAAAAGATCTAAACAATACTGAGTACCGATGATTATATCATAATTATCCAAACCTGCCTTTATTTCTGAATCTTTATCTATTTTAATCTGTTTTGCCAGAGGAAATTGACTTTTTATCTCAGCCGCGATTTTATCCAAACCATAGCCGGAATATTTTAATTCACTGCCTCGGCATTTAGTGCAGGTTAAGATATTATCAAAAAGCTTTTTGCAATGATGACAATGAAGTTTTTTATCTTCATGCACAGCCAAAGGAAGCTTGCAGACAGGGCATTGAGCAACTGCCCCGCAATCTTTGCATTTAATAACATTTGCTAATCCTTTACGGTTTAAAAATAGAAATATTTGTTTCTTTTCTTGCAAAGCCAGGCTTATTTTCCCCTGTAAAAATTCCGATAAAATATTATAATTGCCTTTTTTGAATTCATCCTGTAAGTCAATAATTTTTATCGTTTGGGACTTAGCTGTCTTGTCAATCTCAAAATAATCCCACTCTTTTTGCGTGACTTTATATAAAGAATTCAAAGACGGCGTTTGAGAACAAAAAAACAGCTTAGCGCCTGTTAGTTCCTGCAATTTTAAGGCAATATTTTTGGCATTATAGCGGGGATTGGGCTCTTCCTGTTTATGGTTTTCATCGTCTTCTTCATCAATAATTATCAGTCCCAAATTATCAACCGGCGCAAAAATAGCGCTGCGAGTACCGATTATTATTTTTTTTTCATTGTTCTTTATCGCTTGCCATTCTTGCCAAAAACTGTTTTTCGCCAAATCATTTAAAAATAAGGATGTAGAATCTTGATATTTTCCTAAATACTGAAAAATTTGTTTAACCTGAATTAATTTGGGACAGATAATCAAAACTTGTTTATCTTGTTTAATGTATGCGTCAATTAATTGAACATAGGTACTTATTTTCGTTTCCTGATTATAATACTTGATTAATGCTGCTTTCGCGCCAGCTAATAGGGAATTAAGATCAATTTTTAGCTTAGGATATTCAAGAAAATTAATTTTCGAATCTTTTATCCTGCTGGACTTTTTCAAGGGAATATCTGGCAAGAAAATATATAAAGCTGCTCCTAAGGAAACAAAATTATATTCCGCTAAATATTGCAGTAATTTGATTTGCCAAGTTGCAAAAGGACTGATTGCTTCAATTATTTTGTTTATCGGCTTTAATTCATAGTCGCTGGTTAAATTTTTATCCGCCAAATTTAAAATAAGCCCTTTAATATTTTTATTTCTAAAGGGTATCTCCACAATTTGTCCTATTTTGACTTGTTGCTGAAGTTCCGTTGGTACGCTATAGTCAAAATAGTGCAAGTTGCGCTTAAGGCGCAAGGCCGGTACTATTTGAGCTGTTTTATTCATGCCGAGTTACGGTAAATTTATATATTTTAAATTTATCAACTAACGGGTCAATACCGGCTTTCTGACAGGCAATCTCAATTTGCTGTTCAACTGAATCAACTCCTTCAATATCCGGCAATAATAAGCCTCTATTATTATCAGTCTCAACAATGATGCCGTACTGTTTTGTATTTAATTCTTTGCGGCTTTTAATTAATTGCGCTGGGTTCAAGACATCAACTGAAATTACTAAATTTTCCAAGTTATCTTTGGTTAACGGCTCAAAGCGCGGGTCTTCCAAGGCAGCTGACAAAGCATTTTGTTGAATTTCCAGAGCAATATTGTCTGTTGTTGCTTCAATGGTTCCTATACAACCTCTTAAACTCCCTAAGCAATGTAAAGATACAAAAACGCCAGCCTTGTTTACAAGCATTTCTGGGGGCAGATCATTTGGCAACCCCATAATTTTGCCGGTATTAAGATAATAATTTATTGTCTCTTTAGCGAGTTTGGTATAAGCATTCATATGCTTTAAATATAACAAAAATTAATAAATTTTGTAATACATTCAATTCTCTATACAAATAAAGAAGCCCTGCATCGTTGGGGCTCCTTCAATTATTAAATATGCAATTTTATTTGTTATTAAACCAACTTAAAATTTGCCACTAAATAGCCGACCCCAAATGTTCCTTCATACGATAAAATCTCCACATCCAATTTATATTCCTCCAAGATGCCGAATAAAATGGAAAAAGAGCGATAACCGCATTCAGAAGCTTCTTCAATTAAATTTTTATTCATCTTCATAATCCCGGGAATGTCTTTGCGCTTAAGCAGAGAAATAAACTCTTTATCAAATTCTGCGCCTTTAGGAGAAAAGCCAGCGGGTGAGCTTTTGGTCAGGCTGTGAGACATATCGCCGGAAGCAATGACAGCAACTCTCTTTTCACTTTTGGCAATTTCTTTTTTTATCAGCTGACCAAACTTAAAATGCTTGTCTGTATCTAAAAAGCTGTAACTGACAGGGATAACTTCAATATTTTTTAAATGCTTGGTTACATAAAATAAAGGCACACCGCAGCCATGATCTAAAGTATCATTACTTAATAAAATTATCGGCAATTCATTCTCCACCCTTTCCTTAATTTTCAAAGCCAAAAGGGAACTGCTTCTATATTCTAATTTTGTGGTAAAGTCGCCAAATTCTTCAAAATTAACTTTATAACTTGAATTTAAATTAATACAAAAAGCATCGGGTATCATTTCACCGTGAGGCGAAATAATCAAAATTACATCCGGCTTAGAGGCATAAAGCTCCTGCTCCAACTTTTTCATTGCTTCGGCAGTATCTTTAATTTGTTTGAGATTATCCTTTCCAATTGTTGGGATTAATATTGGAGGATGAGGACAAATGGCGGAAAAAACCAACATAAAAAAGATTAAAGTTAAATTAATTTATTGTTGCAATTTGAGTATCGTTTGATGTCAACGAGTCAATAGCTTCTCCCTCACCATGCAAAGCAGCGACTTTATCACTGACAGTAATTATATTTACCCATTTATATCCCAATTGATTAAAAGTTGATTCATTGGCAATCCAGCGCTTTTGACCGTTAGAAATTACATAAACTTTATTATCGCCTTTTATTTGAATTAAAGTGCCGTCTATCAGTTTCATGCCATTTGCGGCTTTAACATATTTATCCAGTTCTTCACTGCTGAGCTTTGTTAATTTATAATTTTTAAAATTGTTGTTTAAAATTTCTTTGGCAATAATCGGGTATTTGATGCCGTCTTCTACATAAAAAACACCGCCGCTTTTAATATCCTGCACAAGCGCTCCCTGCGGGTAAATACTATCTAAAGTAATTTTACGACCATCCTGATAATAACTTAATTCTTCGTCAGTAACCTCCATAACTTCTTCGGGATTATAACCGATTGTTTTAAATACGTCTGCAGATTCAATTTCCTTTTTCTCATCATTAACCAGTAGATAAATAATGCCTGCCGGAGACTTCAAGAGGGAATAATTGGGATATTTAAGAGGATATCCGATTTCATATCTCAATAAATCATTGCGTGATATCTCAATTATCTTAGTGCTATCATAGCGGCTCATTAAGGCGGTCTTTGTTAAAAAAGGTCGTCGTTTCCCGTTTTGAATCAGCCAAACGCCTGCATCTCCTGACATACGCACCAAAGTTCCATCCGGAAAAATTTTTGAAAACCAGCGATTCCAGATAATCCAAAAATTATAATTGCCGTGCAGATGCGGGGTATAAATAAATAAATTTGCCGTAGCCTGATTGAAAGGCAATACATCGCGGCCGTCAATATTGTACATATAACCAACTTTAATGCCAAAGTCATTGGGATGGTCAAAGTAATAGCGTATGCGAGCAGTAGCGCGATCAATTTGCATGCCAAAACCCTTAAATTTTTGCAGGGCAGGATCATCTTTGGAACAAGAATCGCAGATTGCATAGCCCATGGCCCAATCTAAATCTTTTTGCCCTGGAGTGGGATTTGTTATTAAACTTTGCTCCTTTTGCAGAGTAGCAATAATCCATTTCGGGTTAATTATATAAGTTAGCGCCGCAATATGAATTATTTCTGCTGCTGTTTTCTCATTGCCCAGAGTATCCATTGTCTGTAAACTCTTTAAAACACCAGGCTGATTATCTAAAAATTCCTGGATATCTGCTAAACTCATAGAGTTATAATCAGTCAGTTCATTATCATTAATGATGTCATTGGGCTCAAATTCAAAAGCTTGAGCGCTATTTATAGGCTGAGTTTGGCAATAAATTAAGCTAACTATCGATAAAATTGTGATGAATTTAATTATTTTCATGTTTTTATGATATCATATTTTTTTATTTTCTACAAATTAAAAAACTAATCTCAAAATCAATAGTTTTCTATTAGAAATATGTTACTAAAGTTATCCACATCACAAAATTGCTGTTATAATGTAAGATGATATTTGTAATCTGGGTTTTACCTCTATGGCACCTTTGCCAGATGGCGATTTTGTTGGCAGCTGCCTAACCTTACGGAATGATTAATGCTTTTCTATCCTTTTCACCAAATCTTAGCCGTCTATCGTCCATTCGAGGTAACCCAGTTGCGCTATAGCCCCGCTGCCTAATTATCAACATAATTGCGGGGCTTTTTACTTTGGCAAAAATAAAATCCGCTTACTTATCTTCAGCGGATTGTTAAAAGTCTAGTCTAAAAAGCAAGTACTTTTATAGTCTGGATGAATCTCTCCTCTTGATTCTGGCGGCAAAAGGTTATTAAATTCCTGCCAGGTAACCAGTTTCCCATGCACATACAATTTACATCCCTGATAATACAAAATATCCTGTTTTTCTTCTTCGGTTAAGTCTTTCTTGTTTTTTTTGTGTAAGCTTTGCAGCCTTTTTTCCAGACGAATGCTTTCTTGAAGTACGGCATAAATTGCCTGTTCTTCATCATCAGGTAACTCAACCTCATTTTCATTTTCCACTTTAGGATTATCAAGCGTTTTAGAAATGGCATTGTAAGCCATCATTTCAGCAGACATTGTCTCCTGGTTATTTTGAGAAATAAAGTAGTCTTTTTTAAGATGTTCAGACTCTTTAGTCTCAAAAGTGACAAAACACATCCCGATAATAACCAGAACGACAATATAAGCAGTTTCTTTTTTCATCATTTCCTCCTGAAAATTTCTGAGATTATTGTTACTTTGTCATTTCTTTAACCAACTAGATTATATCACAAAAATACAAAACTGTCAATATTTTGGGTTTTATAATATTTTAACTTATTTGAAAACAACCTTATTTTCAACAACATCAACCTTAATTTTATCACCTTCTTTAACTTTGTTTTCAATAATTTTCAAAGCCAAGTCATCAAGAATTTCATTTTGGATTACACGCTTGAGGGGACGAGCGCCGAATTGAGGATCGAAACCTTTATCAGCCAGATGCTTTTTTAGGCTTTCAGTAAAATCCAATTTTATTTTTTTATCCGCCAAACGCTTTTTAACAATTTCCAACTGCAGTTCAATAATTTTTTCTATTTCCTTTTTGGCAAGAGGATGAAAAATAATAATTTCATCAAGCCGATTTAAAAATTCCGGCTTAAAATGAGATTTCAAGGCTTCATAAACGTTTTCTTTCATTTTTTCCTCATTAACTTTAGCATCAACTTTATCTTCTTTTAATTCAAAACCCAATGAAACTTCCTTTAGAAGCTGATTGCCCAAATTTGAAGTCATGATAATAATTGTATTTTTAAAATTAACGACTCTGCCTTTGGCATCAGTCAAGCGGCCATCATCCAATAATTGCAGCAAAATATTAAAAACTTCAGGATGGGCTTTTTCAATTTCATCAAATAAAATAACAGAGTAGGGGCGTCTGCGCACCTGTTCCGTCAATTGACCGCCTTCTTCATAACCGACATAACCGGGAGGGGAGCCGATCATTTTGGAAACTGCATGTTTTTCCATGTATTCAGACATATCAACACGAATCATGGCATTTTCATTATTAAACATAAATTCAGCCAAAGCCTTGGCAAGCTCGGTTTTTCCGACACCTGTCGGTCCTAAAAAGATAAAAGTGCCGATGGGCTTATTTTCTTCGGAAATACCTGCGCGTGAACGTCTTATTGCATTAGCCACGGCAGAAATTGCTTCTTCCTGGCCGACCACGCGTTTTTTTAATTCATTTTCAGTATGAACTAATTTTTCCATTTCTGATTGCAGCATTTTGGAGACAGGAATGCCGGTCCAGCGGGAAACAACTTCGGCAATATCTTCCTCGTTAACTTCTTCTTTGAGAATCTTATGTTCTTTCTGGATGTTTGCTAGTTTTTTTTCAAGAGATCTAATTTCCTTTTCCACCGCGGGGATTTTACCATAACGAATTTCCGCTACTTTCTGCAATTCTGATTTTCTTTCCAAAATATCAGCTTCAACCTTCAAACCATCAATCTGCTTTTTCGCTTCGCGAATTTTGGTAATAATGTCCTTTTCACTTTTCCAATGCAATTCCAACTGATTGGATTTTTCCTTAAGATCATTAAGGATCTTGTCCAAATCTTTCAATTTGGATTTGCTTTCCTTATCGATTTCTTTTTTTAAAGCAGCTTTTTCAATTTCTAATTGTTTAATTTTTCGCTTCATGGCATCCAATTCATCCGGCATCGAATCAATTTCCATACGTAAAGCAGAGGTGGCTTCATCAATTAGATCAACACCTTTATCTGGCAAAAAACGATCGGTGATATATCGCTGAGAAAGCTCCGCTGCTGCCACAATAGCCGAATCAGTAATGCGTACGCCATGATGAACTTCATATTTTTCCTTAATACCGCGTAAAATGGCAATGGTATCCTCAATTGAAGGTTCAAGTACCAATACTGGCTGAAAGCGACGCTCTAAAGCCGGATCTTTTTCAATATATTTCTGATATTCCTTTAAGGTAGTAGCGCCAATGGCATGCAATTTACCGCGCGCTAAAGCGGGTTTCAGCATATTAGATGCATCCATTGTGCCTTCAATAGCGCCGGCGCCTACGACAGTATGCAATTCATCAATAAATAAAATAATTTGCCCATTGGAATTTTCTACTTCTTTTAAAACCGCTTTTAAACGATCCTCAAATTCACCGCGAAACTTTGTACCGGCAATCAAAGCGCCTAAATCCAAAGAAATAACTTCCTTATTTTTCAGTGTTTCCGGCACATCACCTGCTACAATTCTTTGGGCCAAGCCTTCAGCAATTGCTGTCTTACCGACACCGGCTTCACCAATTAAGACCGGATTATTTTTGGTTCTGCGCGAAAGCACCTGCATTACGCGGCGTATTTCAGAATCACGGCCAATCACAGGATCAAGCTTTTCCTGACGCGCCATTTCCGTTAAATTCTGGGCATATTTTTCTAAAACTTGAAATTTTGATTCCGGCTCAGGATCTGTAATTCTGGTTGAACCGCGCAGCTGAGCTAATAATTTCAGGACATTATCGTATTCAATGCCATAAGAATCAAGCAAAGACTTTGTCTTGCTTTTGGTATTCAACATTGATAAAAGAATATGTTCTGTAGAAATATATTCATCTTTTAAATCTGAGGCTTCTTTTTCAGAGCCTGCCAAAATACGGGCTAAATCTTCAGATAAAAACATCTGCGTAAGATTTATTTCTCCGCGTGATTTTGGCATTGTCTTTATAGCACCGAAAATTTCATTTTTTATAGCATTCACATCAATTTCCAGCTTTTTCATAATTGTCACAACCAGGCTATCATCCTGGGTAAGCAGGGCAGCAAGCACATGCAAGGCGTCAACCTGCTGATTTTGATTTTCAATGGCAATTTGCTGGGCAAGCCTCAAACATTCCTGAGATTTTGTTGTTAAACGGTTGGGATTAAACATATATGGTTACTAATCTACTAATTTGTAGATATGTATCATTAATTTTTAAATAGTTTTAGCACTCGTCAAGAGAGAGTGCTAAATTAAGTATAATAGGCTTTTTTATCTATGTCAAGGCTGATCTTCTAGTTAAATTTGACATATTATGGCTAAGTGTTAAATTTAAACCGTACCTTACATTTCACAAAGGGAGGGAATTGCCATGAAATTTCGCGGAGTCAAAGTTTTTGCGTTACCGGGATCAGACATTCTGGCGGAAAAAGTATGCTTCCACCTAGATCAAACACTGCCGATAGCATTTAAGCCAGAAGGCGGACTGACGCTGACACGCCCTGATATTTTTTCGTTTGACAACGAGAATGTCATGGCCCAAATTGACAATGTGCGCGGATATTTTGTGGTGGTAATTCACACCCAATGTCCGCCCTTGCACGATCGTCTCTTTTCCTTATTTGCTTTGCTGGATGCGATTCAAAACTCCAATGCGGCTGACCTTCTTCTGGCTTTTCCTTATATGCCCTATGCACGAAGCGACCGAAAAGATAAGCCACGCATTTCAGTTATGAGCAAAGTGATGGCTGAATTTTTGAATAATGTTTTGGGTGTACGCCGGGTCATGCTGCTTGATCCTCATGATTCGCACGTCAAGCATTATTTCAAGCCTTCGGCTGATGAAATTTCATCTATCTATTTGTACGCTGACTTTATCAAGAGCTTGATTGCCACCCAGCTTGCAGGCGATACGGAAAGAATAATGCTGGCGTTTTCAGATGCCAGCGCAGCCAAGCGTTTCAGTAAACTTACGGAATTGCTGCCCGACCTCAAGCATGACTACATTGACAAATACCGCAAAGACCATAAAGGCACTTTGGAACTGCAAAAGGAAATTCTTTGCAAGGGCAAAATCATCATTATGGTTGATGATGAAGTTTGTTCAGGTAACACTGCCATCCAGGATGCGGAAAGCCTAAAAACTAACGGCGCCGAAAAAATCATCATGATTGCACCTCATGCGCCTCTGGCAAAGATTGGACTGACTTCTGAACAAATCATGATCAGGATTAAAGATTCTCCGATTGATCAGATTATCATCACGGATACTATTCCGGCAGAAGAAAAGTTAAAATTTTCCAACAAGTTCCAGGTAATATCCGTTGCCAAGCTTATGGCGTTGGCAATCCAGCAGACTATTTTGGATGAATCCGTTACTAAACTGCACGATTTTAGTTATGCTGAACAATGCAAAACAGGAAACTATCCTGTAATTAAATTAGACTGACGCTAACTAAAATCGTTCACGTCAGCAAAATCAAAAGCGCTCCCTCGGTTGGAGCGCTTTTTCTTATTAAAAGAAAAGGGCCTCCATTACAGAGACCCGGTTTCGAGAACTTCAAGTTTTACTTTTTTTTGGTTTTATGTACGAAAAGCGGATTGCCGTATTGATCGACATTTGGTCTTTCGCTTTCCGGCAAAACCTTTTCAGCTTCCTCGAGTGACATGGGTTCACCATGCACAAAAATCATATTACTTCCTAATCTTTCTGGTACCTCAGTGTTCTCGTTGTTGACCTGCTGATCAACTGAATTGCTTTGGGATACTCTTAGATCCTGGGCTGGCCCTGAATTTTCCTTTTCATCAGGACACCCGTAAACCAATGCAACACATAAACATACCGCAAAAACGATTTTTTTCACTATTTTTTCCTCCTTAATCCATTTTTACATAATAGCACATTTAACTGAAAAAGTCAAGGACTAGATTCGTATATCAATTATTCTCTTACATTTTGGGCATAAGGAATTATCATCAAAGCGTTCAATATTATAGACATCTCGTTTTATGATTAATTCTCCGCATTGAGGACAATAAGTATTTTCCAGTTCTTCACTGCTGACATTTCCGCCATAAACATAATTTAAGCCGACTTCCTTGCCTATAGAAATAGCTTTATAAATTAATTCCTCTTCGGTGGGATTTTGATCAGCCAGTTTGTATTGGGGGAAAAAGCGGGAAACATGCCAGGGGACATCAGCGCTTAATTCATTTTTTATGAATTTGGCAATATTAATTAATTCCTGGTCATTATCATTTAATCCCGGAATAATTAAAGTCGTAATTTCCAGATGAATTTTGTTGTGATATATAAATTTCAAGTTGTCCAAAACCGGATCCAATTTGGCTCCGCAAATTTTTAAATAATTCTCATCAGTAAAAAATTTCAAATCAATATTAATCGCATCAAGATAAGGGAGAATCTCTGCCCAGACCTCTTTAGCTGTATAGCCATTGGATACCCAGACATTTTTCAGTCCGGCCTTCTTTGCCAATTTCATGCAATCTAAAGCAAACTCCGCAAAAATAGTCGGTTCAGTATAGGTATAGGCGATAGACTGGCAGCCGGACAGCTTGGCCTGATTAATGATTTCTTGGGGCTCAATGTCTTGTCCGGGTATAAAATCAGTGCTGAAAGTTTTTTCCGCCAATTGCGAAATATCTGCATTCTGGCAGTGAGCACAGCGGAAATTACAGCCTACTGTGGCAATTGAATAGCTTAAACTGCCAGGCAAAAAATGGAATAGAGGCTTTTTCTCAATCGGATCAATATTGGCAGCAATTACTTTGCCGTAAACCAAAGAATATAGCGTACCTTTTATATTTTTACGTACAGCACAAATGCCGGTCCTTTCCTCGCTGATTAAGCAATAATGACTGCATAACTGGCACTGAATATTATTTAGCTTTTTTCGCCAAAAGAGGGCTTGTTTCATATATCATTAGTGTACCATTTTTATAAAGAACCCCAAAATATTATCAGCCTAAATAATTATTGGGGATAATAGAAAAAATTAAGAAGTTTCACTTTAGAGACGTTCACATATTGACATAATCCCAGTTTTAGCCATTTTAATTTGAATAATACGACTTTCTTGCTATAATATATAAATAATGAAAATTTAAAGATAAGCCAAAAATTATAAACTTCAGTATTAATATTTGCTTACCTTGATTTAACTAAAATAACACATGAAATACCCGACCTACATACAAAAAACTAATTTACAAACCATCGTAGTCACATGAAAAAAGCCCTCCTTATTTTGTTTATTATTAGCCTTTTATTACCTTTTCCAGCATCAGCGGCGACTCCTGAACTAATTCCAACAATCATACAACCTGCTTTAGTCAGACCCGCAGTTCGTATCTTTAACCCCTTTTCCGGACTTTTGGAAAAGGAATTTTATCCATTTCCCGAGACTTCCCAAGTTCAGGGCGTAAACGTCGGCAGTGGTGATGTTAATGGCGATGGTTTGAATGAAATAGTAGTAGCAACAGGTTTAAATGAAAAACCCCTAATCAGAATTTTTAATAATAAAGCAGAATTAATAAATGAATTTCAGGCATATGCTGATAATTTTAAAAAAGGTCTGACTATTTTTGTAGCTAAACTTTACCCGAATCTGCCGGCTGTAATAATTACCGCCCCTAATGAGGGCGGAGGACCGCATATCCGCATTTTTAACGGGCAAGGCATCATGATTACGGAATTCTTTGCTTTTGACAGTGCTGTTTATTCAGGAGTAAATGTTTCAGCAGGTGACTTAAATAGAGACGGTCAATTGGAAATAATAGCTGGCTCAGGCTATCAATCCGAACCTAAAATCCAAATTTTTGATAATTATGGCCATTTAATAAGAGAATTTTTAGTTTATGATAAAAAAGTTAAATCAGGAGTAACTGTTTTAGCTTCTGATGTAAATAATGACGGACAATCGGAAATAATTACATCACCTTATATGGACGCTGCAGCTGAAATTAAAACATATACTGCGGAAGGAATATTATTAAATAAATTCAATGCTTATCCGACAGATTATATGGGAGGGGTTAATTTGACTTCAGGCGATATTGATAATGATAAAAATTCTGAAATTATTATCGGTCCGGGATTTGGCTTAGATTCTCAGATAAAATTTTTTGCTCCCGATGGTAAAATTAAACTTAACCCGAATGTAATTGCTTTTCCGGGATTTAATGGAGGCGTATCTGTCAGCAGTAGTGATTTTGATAATGACGGCCAAATAGAATTGATTAGCGGCATGCAAACAATTTCACCTATAAATAAATACGAGGCTTATAAAAATATTGAAATTGATATCAGTAAACAGCGCATATATGCATATTTTAAAGGAAAAAAGATAATGGACTTCATAATTTCAACGGGTAAGAATGGCTTTCCCACACCAGTCGGAAAGTTTAAAGTAATGACTAAAGTTCCTAAAACAACCATGGCGCGCAATTATGGTCCTGATAACCCCAACAATTATAATTTACCGAATGTACCCAGTGTAATGTATTTTTATCGCGATTATGCCATTCATGGCGCATATTGGCACTGGAGATTTGGCACCAGAGTCTCTCACGGCTGCGTTAATTTGAAGCTTCCTGATGCTAAAATGATGTATAACTGGGCAATTATCGGAACTCCTGTAAATATTTACTCTTCTATAAAATGAACGATCTCTATATCTTAGGCGCAAAAATTAATGATGTTTCCCTGAAAGAAGCAATTGATGAAATTGCTGCTTTTTTATTTTCAGATGAAAAAGGCTATCTTGTTACTCCAAATCCGGAAATATGCCTGCTGAGTTATAAGTCAAAAATATTTCGTCGCTTTTTACAGTATTCCTGGATGTCTGTACCTGATGGGTTTGGCCTGAAAATTGGCGCCAAGATTTTAGGAACTAAATTAAATAATATTACCACGGGCGCGGATCTCTGTCTGAAAGTGATTAAATTAGTTGAACAAAAAAATTATTCACTCTTACTTTTGGGAGGTAAAGAAGAAATAGGCAGACGCGCACTTAATGTACTCAGTACTAAATTTCCAAAATTAAGAATAACTTATCTTAACGGCGGAAATTTTGATACTACTGGGAATTCTGATAGCCATACTATTATTTCTGAAATTAATAGCCTTAAACCTGATATAATTTTTGTTTGTCTGGGAGCTCCTAAGCAGGAACATTTCATGGCTAAAAATATAAATATTTTAGACACCAAGCTAATGTTAGGGGTAGGAGGTACTATTGACTTTTTAGCCGAGGAAATAAAACGCGCGCCTCAAATATTAAGAAAATTTCACTTGGAATGGTTCTGGCGCTTAATTCAAGAACCTCAGCGCTGGAAAAGAATCATTAAAGCTGTTATAATATTTCCATTAGTATGCATTTATTGGAGAATTTGCAGCGAATTTTGCTACCGTAATAATGTTGCCGGCTTTATCATAAATAACCAAGGCAAAATTTTCCTGGGTAAACATGCCAAAACAGGCGAATGGAAATTTCCTCAGGGAGGCGCGAAAAATGCTAAAACCGATGAAGAATTAAAAGCATCTGTCTTGCGCGAGATGCAGCAGGAATTAGGCACCGACAAATTTAAAATAATAGACTATATAAAAAATTGCCACAAATACAAATTTCCTAAAAATATTTCCACTTGGAATATTGATAAATATGTCGGTCAGAAGCAATCATTATTCCTTCTAAAATTTATTGGAGAAGATCAGGATATCAAGCTTGACCTGCACGAACACAGTGACTGGCAATGGGTAGATAAAAATGAAATATTAAAAATTTCAGCAACAGTGCGCCATCCCTTAATACAAGCCGGCTTAAAAAAATTTAAAGATTATTTATAAATGTATGAATAAAACTAAAGTCAGAACGAGATTTGCACCTAGTCCGACGGGTTATCTGCATGTCGGCGGGTTAAGAACGATCATTTATGCTTATATTTTTGCCAAACAAAATAAAGGCGATTTTTTGCTGCGCATTGAAGATACTGACCGTGAACGTTTTATTCCCGGAGCTACGGAAAAATTAATAAATATCTTACCTGAACTTGGTTTCAAATATGACGAAGGACCTATTTTAAAAAATAATACACTTATCAGCAAAGGCAAGTTTGGACCATATATCCAATCACAGAGACTTGAGATTTATCAAAAATATGCCCAGCAATTACTTGAGCACAACCAGGCATATTATTGTTTTTGCTCTTCAGAACGTTTAGATGCTATGCGCCAGGAACAAATGAAAAATAATATGCCGCCTAAATATGACGGACATTGCCGAAATTTAACTGCAGCTGAGATCAAAGCTAAACTTGACGCCAAAACTCCTTATGTACTGAGAATGAGAATTCCGGAAAATCGAGTTATTAAATTTGTTGATTTAATTCGCGGGGAAATAGAATTTAATACTAATGACATAGACGATCAGGTGATTATCAAATCAGATGGTTTCCCGACTTATCACTTAGCTGTCGTTGTCGACGATCATCTGATGCAGATATCCCATGTAATTCGCGGGGAAGAGTGGGTATCAAGCACACCCAAACATTTGCTTTTGTACGAATATTTCAATTGGCAGGCTCCGCAATTTGCGCACCAGTCATTATTGTTAAATCCTGATCATACAAAATTGAGCAAACGCAAAGGTGATGTTGCGGTAGAAGATTTTTTACAAAAAGGGTACCTCAAAGAAGCATTAATTAACTTCATTGCCACAATAGGCTGGACAGAAGGTTCTGGCAATGAACAAGAAATTTATTCAATTACGGATTTAATAAAGAAATTCAATATATCCAGGCTTACTAAAGCTGGCGCAATTTTTAATCTGGAGAAACTGGACTGGATAAACGGCTATTATATCCGCCAAATGAAAATCAAAGAATTAAACAATCTTTGTTTGCCATATTTAAAGACAATTAAGCCTGATATTTCAATTAAGTTAGCGGAAAAAATCGTAACAATAAGTCAGGAAAGATTAAAAAAGTTATCTGATATTACCCAAAATATTGAATATTTTTGGGGTGAAAAGCTGGATTATCCTAAAGAATTAATTATTTGGAAAAAATCTAACCAGGCACAAACCCTTGAAAATTTAATAAAAACAGAAGACTTTCTAATAAATTTACCGGGATTATGTTTTAAAAATTTAAAAAGACTGGAAAAATCAGTTATAAACTGGATTAAAAAAAATAATTATGGAGTAGGGGACATACTCTGGCCCATGAGAGTCGCGTTATCCGGTCAGCAGAACTCACCCAGCCCCTTTGAACTTGCCTGGGTTTTAGGTAAGAAGGAAACACTAAAGAGAATAAACAAAGCCCAGACAAAATTGAAGGTATATTAGCGGATATAAGGCCCCTTTTTACTAGATTTTAACCCTTTGATTTTTATCCACATAAAAACCGGCAAAAGCATACGTCTTTGCTGGTTTTTATGTTATAATTAAGATGATGAAATATTTTAACAGGAAATTAATATTTTCCATAACTTTAGGCTTATTCTTAATAAGTTCAGCTTTTGTTTTAGCCCAGGAAAATAATGAAACAACTGATAATCAGGATAGTATTATTGAATCCGATCCTCAAATTGAAGAATTAAATCTAAAGATTGAAGAGAATAAAACTAAAATTGAAAACTTAAAAAAGGCAAGCGCAGAATATGCCGATAAGATTGAAGAATATAAAGACGAGGCCTCAAATTTAAAAAACCAGCTTGGCCTCATGGATAATCAAGTTATCAAAATCGAACTGGATGCTAAAACATTAAAATTGCAAATTGATAAAATCAGGCTGGAAATTGAATCTTTAGAATATCAAATTGCCAATAAGGAAACCGAGATAGAAAAGTATAAACAGAATTTAATTGAATATATCCGCCAAATAGCAAAAGATGATCAAAAAACCTATCTGGAAATTCTTATTACCAATGCTTCTTTCTCGGAATTTTTCACTCAGCTTACTTATTTGGAAGAAATTCAGTCTGACATTCAAACTACTGTCAATCGGCTGAATCTGCTCAAAGAATCAGTATCTCTCCAAAAAGCCGAGAAGGAAAAGCAAAAAAATGATTTGCTAGATATGCAAGACAAGCTTGCATCCAAGGAAGATAAGCTTAAAGACGAGCTCAAAGCCAAGGAAATAATTCTTTTACAGACTAAAACTTCTGAAATAGGCTACCAAAAATTATTAGCCGCAGCCAGACAAGAACAAAATGAGATTGACAATGAAATTTACGACATTCAAAATAAAATTAAGGATAAAATTGAAAAGCTAAAAAAAGAAGGCACAACTGCGCAAACTACTTTGCTAAACTGGCCGGTTCCTTCACAGTATGTGACAGCTTATTTTCATGATCCTGATTATCCATTTCGTTATGTCTATGAACATCCGGCAATTGATATTCGAGCCAAACAAGGAACGCAAATAGTCGCACCGGCTGATGGTTATGTAGCCAGAACTGTTGATGCGGGCATGGGCT
>JAPLYG010000013.1 GCA_026395685.1 Candidatus Parcubacteria bacterium | reverse complement strand
GAATTATGACAGAGGTGTTGATGTTACGGCTGAAATATCGTCGCTGAATTCTCATGAGTAGCGGAGCAAAGGAAACCCCGTATGAAAAAAACCGACCCGTTAGGGGCGGTTTTTTGAGTGCGGGGAGGACGTCATTTTATTGGAAATTTTTGCCTAAATTGAGAAAAAAAGATAGAATTAATATAGCTTAATCACCAATCATCAATAATCAATCATCAAACAATAATAAATATATAAATTCTAAATTATATTGGTAATTAGATATTTGGATTTTGGATTTGTTTGATTATTGAAGTTTGATTATTGATTATTTTTTATGTCTAGCAAGAAGTTCAAGGTCGCTGTCGGCATGTCAGGCGGCGTGGATTCCTCAGTTGCCGCCGCATTATTAAAAGACCAAGGCTATGATGTCATTGGTATTTTTATGCATTTTTGGACTGACCCGCATTATGCTGAAAAACAGACCATTGCCAATAAATGCTGTTCCGTTGATGCCAAGGTAGATGCGCGGCGCGTGGCTGAAAAACTGGGGATTCCGCTTTATACTTTAAATCTTGATCAGGATTTCAAGGAATATATTGTGAATAACTTTTTGGATCAATATAAGCAGGGGCTGACTCCCAATCCCTGCGTGCGCTGTAACCAGTTCATTAAATTCGGCAAATTTTGGGAAAAGGCACAGTCTTTGGGCTGTGATTTTATAGCCACTGGCCATTATGTCAGAGTTAAAGATGGCCATTTGTTTGAAGCAGAAGATAAGGATAAGGACCAGACTTATTTTTTGCATCGTCTGACTCCGGAAATTTTAAAGCATTGTTTATTTCCCATCGGCGAGTATAAAAAAGATCAAGTCAGAAAAATGGCTGAAAAATTAGATCTGCCGGTTTTTGCTAAACGCGATTCCCAAGAAATTTGTTTTGTGCCGGAAAAAACACCCGAAGAATTTTTAAAAAGGTATTTAAAGCTCAAACCGGGGGCGATTGTTACGACTGAAGGTAAAATAATCGGTCAGCATGAGGGAATTGCCTTATACACAATTGGCCAGCGCAAGGGTTTGGAAATGTCAGGCGGTCCTTGGTACGTGGTAGATTTGAATTTTAAGAATAATTTGGTGATTGTGGCAGACAGCAATGAGCATCCAGCGCTTTTTAATGATATAATGTATGTAAAGGATGTTAATTGGCTGCAGAAAGTAAAATTGCCCGCTAAATTGGAAGTCAGGATCAGGTATCTGCACAAAGGCAATTTAGGGGAGATTAAAGAGCTTAAAACCGGACTTTACGAGGTTAAATTTGAATCTAAACAACGCGCCATCACGCCCGGCCAGTCGGCAGTATTTTATAAAGATGGTGAAGTTTTGGGAGGCGGTTTGATTATAAAAAAGTTGTCTGAAATGTAATAATTATTTAAATAATTCTTCGTACTTCGGCCTACGCCGACCGAAGGTCGGCCTTTGGCCTTCGTACTTAATTAAACAAGATGATAATCAAAGAAAATATTAGGCAGGAAAAATTCCATTATCTTTATTTGGCTATTTTTTTGTATGCGGTTTGTGATGCTCTTTTTGCCTATGCGCAGTCAACCTATCTGAATCAGTATGTCAGTTTGCAGCTGGTCGGTGTAGTTTTCTTTTGTGCCTATCTGCTTACTTTTTTTGTCATAAATTTTTATCCCAGGCTGATTGCGCGTTTTAACAATCTTAAAATGGCCCTGGCCAGCATTTTTTTGCGTTTGGCCTGTCTGTTGATTTTTATTTTTTTCGCCAATACCTGGCTGATTGTCGTTACTTTTTTATTTTTCGTCCTGTCCCTGGTTTTGACATTTACTAATATGGATATTTTTCTGGAAGCTTTCAGCCGTAATGAAACAACAGGCAAAACCAGAGGGCTTTATTTTACGATTTATAATCTGGGCTGGCTGGTCTCTCCGCTATTGGCCGGCTTGATTTTAAATTATTATAGCTATGGCTTGCTTTTCACTGTTTCCTTGCTGCTAAATTTACCGGTGGCGCTGATTTTGTATTTTAAATTCCGTAAGACAGAGAACCATTATGTGGGCAAAAAATTTAAATTTATCGGCACTTTAATTAAAATTTTAAAAGCTCCTGACTTGCGCAAGATATTTATAGTGTCAGCCTTGCTCCAATTCTTTTATGCGATTGAGGTTGTTTATGCCCCAATATACTTGAACCAATCTGTTGGTTTGGATTGGCAGCAAATTGGTATTGTCTTTACCTTTATGTTAATTCCTTTTGTTTTAATTCAATATCCGGCCGGCGTTTTGGCAGATAAATATTTTGGTGAAAAAGAAATGCTTTTTGTCGGTATGTTATTAATGTCAGTTACTTCTGTTATTATGGGATTAATAACCGGTCAAAGTTTATTGATCTGGGCGATTATTTTGTTCATCAGCAGAATCGGCGCCAGCCTCGTGGAAATTATGAGAGAAACTTATTTTTTCAAAAAAGTTGACGTCGCTGATATTGATATTATTAATACTTTCCGCTCAACTATTCCCTTGGCTTATTTACTCGCTCCAATTATGGCAGTTATAATCTTATATTATTACCAATTCAATTATATTTTTGTAGCTTTGGGAGTTATTATGTTCTTGGGGTTGTGGCCGATACTAACGCTCAAAGATACGAAATAGGGGATTGGGCTTTGAGCCTTAAGAGGAAATTAGATGAAGAATAGGAAGTATAGGAGAAGGAGGAAAATAGGATTATATGATAAGATGAATTCCATTCCTTTAATCCTTTATTCATCTATTCCTCTCATCATATTCTTCTTCTACTTCCTATAAATTCCTCTTAATATAAAAATGGAAACGCCAAAATCAGGGGAAATATCTGCATTTGAAAAAATGGTTGAACTTACTAAGCCATATTTGTCAAATTTCACGCCCCCTCTGCACTTTGGCAGAAGTCTTGACAATTAGCTTTTTAGATGCTATAATGGAATCGCTTAATATTTAGCAAAGTTCTATCGAACAAAGGCGGTTTGGAGCGGACGCTTCAAACGTGTCCGGCGGGAATAGAACAAAACAGCGGATCAACTAGTAATTATTTTGGAAATGACTTTCCAAATAAATTAGCGGTTACCGCTCTTTAACCCCCCCTTTTTTCTTTACAAGCTCCACGGCATGCCGTGGAGTTTTCATTTTAGAATAAGTACATCTTGTCAATTGCATTGTTTTTTTATATAATTGTTTTATGTTAACAGCAAACGAACTACGCCAAAAATACTTAGAATTTTTCAAATCCAAGGGGCATAGCATTATACCCAGCGCTTCTTTAATTCCGGAAAATGACCCCAGCTCCTTATTTACCACGGCCGGCATGCAGCCTCTGGTGCCTTTTTTAATGGGAGAGAAGCATCCTGCCGGCAATCGAATTGTAGATGTCCAAAAATGCATCCGCACCTCGGATATTGACGAAGTCGGAGATGCCACGCATCATACTTTTTTTGAAATGCTGGGTAATTGGTCTTTAGGGGATTACTTCAAAGAGGATTCAATTAAAATGAGCTGGGAATTCTTGACTTCAGCCAAAGGACTGAGACTTGATGCTAACAGGATAGCAGTTTCAGTTTTTAAAGGTAATGATAATTCGCCATTTGATGAAGAAGCTTATAATGTTTGGGTAAATTTAGGCATCCCCAAAGAGAAAATTGCCAAACTTCCGAAAGAAAATAACTGGTGGGGGATGGAAACCGGCCCCTGTGGCCCGGATACTGAAATATTTTATTGGGCAGGTAATCCCAGTCAGGTTCCTGAAAGCTTTAATGACGACAATGAGTTGTGGGTAGAAATTTGGAATAATGTTTTTATGCAATATAATAAAATCGCTGCTGGAGAATACGAACCGTTAAAGCAAAGGAATGTTGATACTGGGATGGGAATAGAAAGAATTTTATCGGCTGTTAATGGATTTGACGACAATTATGAAACTGAATTGTTTAAGCCCCTTATAAATCTAATTGAGGAACTAAGCGGTCAAGAATATTCAAAAAATCAAAAATCTTTTAGAATTATTGCCGATCATCTAAAAGCTGCGACTATGATTTTAGGCGATGAAAAGGGGATAATGCCAGCAAATGTCGGAGCCGGCTATGTTTTGCGACGTTTAATTCGCCGCGCTGTCCGATACGCTAAATTAATTGGCATCAATCAAATTTTTACTTTCAAAATCGCAGAATTAGTAATTGTTATGTATCAGGATATTTATCCGGAAATAAAAAAGAATAAAGAATTTGTGATTAATCAGCTGATATTGGAAGAAGAAAAATTTAATAAAACTATTGAGCAGGGCTTGAAAGAACTGGAAAAGATGTCAGCCAAAAAGAAAATTTCCGGCCAGGATGCTTTTGTCCTTTTTTCCACTTATGGTTTTCCGCTGGAAATGACCAAGGAAATTGCCAAAGAAAAAGGTTATGAAATTGACGAGGAAGAATTTAAGATTGAGTTTACTAAGCATCAAGATCTTTCCCGCACCGCATCAGCCGGGATGTTTAAAGGCGGGTTAGCAGATAATTCAGAACAGACTACAAAATTACATACAGCCGCCCATTTAATGCTGGCTGCTTTGAGGCAGGTTTTAGGTCCGGATGTTTATCAAAAGGGTAGTAATATCACGGCTGACAGACTGCGTTTCGACTTTAGTTATGGCCAGAAAATGACCCCTGAACAGCTGAAAAAGGTAGAAGATATTGTTAATGAACAAATTAGTAAAAAAATACCTGTAATTAGCCAAGAAATTGATTTTGAGGAAGCGAAAAAACAAGGTGCAATGGGAGTTTTTGAACATAAATACGGTGATAAGGTTAAAGTCTATACAATCGGTGATTTTTCTAAGGAAATTTGCGGTGGACCTCATGTTGACAATATCGAAGTTTTAGGTCATTTTAAGATCCAAAAAGAAGAGAGTTCAAGCGCAGGGGTAAGGCGCATAAAGGCAATATTAGAGTAATTTGCTTGACAATTTCTGGTGATTAGATATAATGAGATTATCTATAAATTAACCTATAATTTATCAGATTACTAAACCACAATTGGTTTTTTGCATTTAGGTTCTTGCAAGGAATCAATTTTTTAGTTAACATTACCCTGCACCAGAAAGCTTCAGACTTTAATCTGAAGATAAAGGTGCAAAGCCGATTTAATCGGCTTTCGATGCAGGGTTTCGCACCGTAATTAAAAGAGGCTTCTGATTCTTGTTGGCGGAGCTTCACAAATACCATTAAATTATGGCAGATAAGGAAAATAGTTCAGTTAAATCAAAAGATTTCATTGAAGTCAGGGGCGTTGTAGTTGAATTGCTACCAGCCGGCAGTTTTAAAATTAGGCTGGAAAATGGCCAGGAGATCCTGGGTTTTTTGTCCGGGAAAATGAGAATGAATAAAATTCGCTTACTGCCCGGTGATGAAGTCAGGATGGAATTAACTCCCTATGATTTAACAAAGGGCCGGATAACTTATAGATTTTAAATTAGTTAGATTCATATTTATGAAAGTAAGGTCATCAGTTAGGCCAATGTGTCGCGACTGCAAAGTCATCAGACGCAAAAAAAGAGTCTGGGTTATTTGCAAAAAAAACGCAAAGCACAAACAGAGGCAAGGTTAAGCTTCTAGTATTTTTAATTTTACAAAAATAATTTAGAGATAATAAAATATGCCAATTAGAATCGGTGGTGTAACCATCCCCCAAGACAAAAGAATAGTAATTGCTTTAACTTATATTTATGGTATAGGCAGGACTACTAGTGAGAAGATTTTAAAATCAGTAAAAATAAGTCCTGATATCAGAGCGAAAAGTTTGAGCGAGGCAGATGAAGCCAAGATCAGAGAATTTATAAAGGCCAATTATAAGATTGAAGGTGATTTAAAAAGAGAAGTTCTGGGAAACATCAAACGCTTAAAAGAAATAAAATGCTATCGTGGCAGCCGTCATGCCAAAAATTTGCCCGGACGCGGCCAAAGAACAAAGACCAATTCCCGCACGGTACGAGGAAATGTGAGAAAGACTTTGATGAGCGGCAGAAAATCGTCAAATCAAAAGACTTAAAGTTTTAATAAGCTACTAAATTTCAAGTTTCAATTACCAAATAATTACTATGATTGAAGAAATTCAAGATAAAATTGAAGAAGTCGCAGCTGAAACAGGTTCAGATTCTGCGGCAGATGACAAAAAGGTGGCTGGCAAAAAGAAAAAACAGCTGCGTCAGATTTCGCACGGTCGCGCTTATGTCCAAGCAACATATAATAATACCATTGTGACGCTAACTGATTTGAATGGTAATGTTTTGAGCTGGTCTAGCGCCGGGCAAAATAATTTTAAAGGTGCAAAAAAGGCGACTCCTTATGCTGCCAGCGTGATTGTAAAGGATGCAACTGAAAAAGCCAAAGCTTATGGCTTAAAAAACGTTAATGTTTTTGTCAGAGGTGTCGGTTCTGGCCGTGAATCAGCAATTAGAGCTTTGAATACTTATGGTCTAAATATAGTTTCAATTAAAGATATTACTCCTATTCCACATAATGGGTGCCGACGCAAAAGACCACGTCGTGTTTAATTTATAATATTTTCAATATGGGAAGAATGTTAAGTGCAAAATGCAAACAATGTCGCCGTGAAGGCCAGAAGCTTTTTTTAAAAGCTGAACGTTGTAATTCTCCGAAATGCGCAATGGTAAAAAGAAATTTTCCGCCGGGAGCGCATGGCGCCAAAGGTTACCCCAGATTAAGCGGTTATGGCCAGCAGTTGCGCGAGAAACAGAAAGTTAAAAGAGTTTACCGTATTTTAGAAACACCCTTGGCAAACTATTTTCTCAAAGCCAGCAAATCTAAGGCCAATACCGAGGAGGCATTATTGCAGCTTTTGGAAATGCGCTTGGATAATGTTTTTTATCGCATGGGCTTTGCCAAATCAAGAGATTTAAGCAGACAAATAATTTCCCATAATCATATTTTTGTAAATAATAAGAAAGTTAATATCCCCTCATATCAGTTGAGAGTCGGAGATATTATTAGTCTGGGAGCAGATGCAGGCAAAAAGAAGTTGTTTTCCAATCTGAAAGAACAAATAAAAAATAAAGAGTCTTTATCCTGGCTGCATTTAGATCCTGATAAACTGGAAATAAAAGTTACCGGCAAGCCGACTTTGGCTGAAAATAAAGCAGAATTTGACCTGAAATTGGTTATTGAATTTTATTCTAAATAATATTAATTAGTGAGGGGGAACCTTCAATTAACAAATTAATATGGAAAATTTATTTTTACCATCAAAAATTGAATTAAAAGAAGGCGAGGCAAAAAACGAAGGAATTTTGGTGATTGAACCTCTTTTTCATGGTTATGGCACGACTATCGGAAATGCTTTAAGACGCGTTATTTTATCGTCATTGCCCGGTGCTGCAGTTACCTCTTTCAAAATTAAAGGCACGCAGCATGAATTTTCAACCATAAAAGGAATTTATGAGGATATTTTAGAAATCGTTCTTAATTTAAAAGGTCTGCGCTTAAAAGTTTTTTCAGATGAACCGGTTGTATTAAAGCTGGTAAAAAAAGGTGAAGGTGAGGTTTATGCCAAAGATATTGCTAAAGATGCAAATGTGGAAATTATCAATAAGGATTTAAAAATTGCTACCATTACAGAAAAAAATGCTGAATTAAATATGGAGATTGTCGTGGAAAAAGGCATGGGTTATGAGCCGACAGAAAATCGCAATAAAAGTGATTTGCCAGTCGGAATGATTGCCATTGACGCGATTTATACTCCCATTGTTGACGTTGGTTTTAAAGTAGAAAACACTCGTGTCGGCCAGATTACCAATTTTGACAAATTAGTACTGATTGTAAAAACTGACGGTACGATTACTCCGGAATACGCTATTAATTATGCAGTAAAGATATTGCTTGATCATTTCAATTTGCTTTATAAAGGGGAATTATCTTCTGCCCCTGTAAAAACAGAAAATGAAGAGCCAGAAGAGGCAAAGAAAGAAACTAAAGCAAAGAAAGCAAGTAAAAAATCAAAAAAATAAGCTATGAGACACCGTAATGTAAATAAAATATTAGATCGTAAAAAGGGTCCTAGAGAAGCCTTGTTGCGCAGCTTAGCAACCAGTTTAGTTTTGTATGAAAAAATAAAAACTACTGACGGTAAAGCAGCAACAATCAAGCCAATCGTGGAACGTCTAATTACCAAAGGCAAGGTTAATAACTTAGCCTCAAGGCGTTATTTATTGGCACACTTATATGGAGAAAATGCGGTTAAAAAAGTATTGGAAGAATTAGCGCCCCGCTATAAAGATCGCAAGGGAGGTTATACCAGAATTATTAAAATTTCTGCCCGCAGCGGTGATGCTGCCAAAATAGTGCAGATTGAATTTGTCTAAATTTATGACTAAAACAAACGTAAACATTAAAGTTGAGAGGAAGCACCATCAGATTGATGCCACTGATCAAGTGGTCGGCAGACTGGCTACAAAAATCGCCGGTCTTTTAACCGGCAAGGGTAAGATCAATTATTCCCCCCAGATTGATAATGGTGATTTTGTTTTAGTTGCTAATGTGGACAAAATGCTTTTTAAGGGGAAAAAGTTAATGCAGAAAAAGCTTTATTCCCACTCTGGCTATCCGGGCGGTTTAAAAATTAAAAAATTATCTAAATTATATCAGGATAACCCGGCAGATGTTATCAGAAAAACAGTAACTAAAATGCTGCCTAAAAATAAGTTCAGAGACAAAAGGCTAAAAAGAATTCTTTTTAAGAAATAAATATGACTGATAAAATTGTAGCAAAAACTAAAGAAAATAAATATTTTTCCGCTGTCGGCAGACGCAAATCAGCAATTGCCCAGGTGCGAATTTTTCCCAAAGGCACGGGCAATATCGAGGTTAATAAAAAGAAATTTGTTGATTATTTCAATGAAGCTTTATTGCAGGAAAAAATAAATGAACCTTTAAAGTTGGTTGGTTTGGACGGTAAATTGGATATTACAGTCAAGGTTATAGGGGGCGGAAAAACAGGACAGGCTGAAGCAGTAAGACATGGCATTTCCCGAGCTTTACAGATTATGGATACAGAATTGCGCAAAACTCTGAAAGTCGCTGGATTTTTAAAAAGAGATGCCCGTGTCAAAGAAAGAAAAAAACCAGGTTTACGACGTGCTCGCCGTGCTCCACAGTGGGCAAAACGTTAAAAATTTATCTATTCAAATATACAAAAGCCGCCACCAGGCGGTTTTTGTTATTTCTGCTGATTTGTGGTATAATAAGTTCTATATAATATATTAAGTAATCCATAATAATATGAATTTTTTACCAAACATAAATTGGGGCGTGCCCAGCTGGGATTTGTTTATTGTTTTATTTTTTGTGGTGGCTGCTTTTTTATACGGCTTATCTTTGGGACGCGACCGCATCATTGTGATTTTGGTCAGCTTATACATGGGTTTAGCAATTGTAAACACCGCGCCATATCTGAATAATTTTAGCGCGGAAATCAGTTTTAACAATTCATCTATTTTTAAAGTTACTATTTTTTTGGGTTTATTCATTGTGCTGTTCTTTTTGCTGTCGCGCAGCGCCTTATTAAACACCATAGCGGCTTCTGACAGCCCGGGACGCTGGTGGCAATCGATCGTTTTTAGTTTTTTTCATGTTGGTTTGATGATCAGCATTGTCATGGCTTATTTACCTAAGGAATTTGTAGGTAATGTATCTGAAGGCATGCGCAACTTATTTATTTCTGATCCGGCTAAGTTTTTCTGGCTGGTAGCGCCGATTGCGACCATGGTCTTGATTAGGAAGCCTAAAAAGCCGGCGCCGATCGCATAAATTTTTATTTTTTATAAGTTACAAACCCGCTAACTGCGGGTTTTTGATTTTTTATGAGATATACGCTAAAATTAGTATATGAAATTATATAATACTTTGACGAGGACAATTGAAGAATTTAAGCCAATCAAGGACAAGAAAGTCGGTCTCTATACCTGCGGACCGACAGTTTATAATTTTGCCCATATTGGTAATTTGCGTACCTATATCTTCGAGGATATTTTAAAAAGAGTCCTGCAGTATAATGGCTATAAAGTTAAGCATGTGATGAATATTACGGACGTCGGCCATTTAACCGGCGACCGCGATATGGGTGAGGATAAACAGGAAAAAGCCGCCCAAAAAGAGGGTAAGACTGCCTGGGAAATTGCTGATTTTTATACGCAAGCTTTTAAAAAAGATTTGGCTGATTTAAATATTATTGAACCTGATATCTGGTGCAAGGCGACTGATAATATCCCGGAGCAGATTGATTTAATCGAAAAGCTTGAAGCCAAGGGATATACTTATAAAATCAGCGACGGTATATATTTTGATACCTCCAAATTTCAGGATTATACCAAATTATCTCACCAAAAATTGGCTGATTTGCAGGAAGGCGCCCGCGTTGAAGTGAATGAGGAAAAAAGAAATCCCACTGATTTTGCGTTGTGGAAATTTTCGCCCAAGGACGCTAAAAGGCAGATGGAGTGGGATTCGCCCTGGGGAATCGGTTTTCCCGGCTGGCATATTGAATGTTCAGCTATGAGCATGAAATTCTTAGGCAGAGAGCTGGATATTCATTGCGGCGGAGTTGATCACATTGCTGTTCACCATACCAATGAAATTGCGCAGTCAGAAGCCGCAACAGGTAAAAAGTTTTTTAATTATTGGATTCATGGAGAGTTTTTAAATATTGCCGGCGGCAAGAAAATGGCTAAAAGCGCTGATAATTTTTTGACCTTGGAGAATGTTTTTATAAAGCAGGGAATAAATCCCCTGGCGTATCGCTATGCTTCATTTTTAACCCATTACCGCAAGCCCATGGAATATAATGAAGAGGGCGTTCAGGCGGCTTTGAATGCTATGGGTAATTTGATTAAGCAGGTGATTGGTCTGGGTAAAAAAGTGGGGGAAATAAATATTGATTATAAAAATAAGTTTCTTGAAGTTCTAAATGATGATTTAAACATGCCACAGGCAATTGCCGTGGTTCAGAAAATGTTAAAATCAGATTTAAGCGATGCTGATAAACTGGCCACGATTTTGGATTTTGACAAGGTGCTGGGGTTAGGTTTAGATAAAGTTAAAAAGGAACAGATTGAGATACCTAAAGAAGTACAGGAATTGGTCAAGGAGCGGGAAGAGGCGAGGAAAAATAAGGACTGGGGAAAGTCGGATGAATTAAGGGATAAGATTTGGAAATTGGGTTATCTTATTGAAGATACTCCTGATAAAACGGTTATTAAAAAGTCTTAATAACCGGCAAAATAAAAGATTATTATGCTTCAAAACATATTTTTCTTGGCGGTCTCGCTTTTTTTAGTTGTTAAGGGCGCCACGTTAGCGACAAAATACGCTGCTCGTTTGGCGGAAAGTTTTAATTTGTCCAAATATGTGGTGGGCTTTATTATTATTTCCATAATTTCAATCCTGCCTGAAGCTTTCATCGGTATTAATTCCGCTATTACTGGTATACCCGCATTTGGTTTGGGTACATTATTCGGTTCTAATGTTTCGGATTTGACTTTCGTATTCGCGGTCATTGTTGCCTTGGCTGGTCGGGGAGTAAAGATTGAAAGTAAAATATTAAAAAATAACAGCGTTTATCCTTTTTTGTTACTTTTACCGCTTATTCTGGGAATTGACGGGTATTATTCTCGGGCTGAAGGTCTGGCCCTGATTATAATAGGTTTAATTTTTTATTATTTAGCTTTCAGAAACAGCGTTAGGAAGGTTGCGCCTGAAATTGAAAATAAGGACGGCTGGAAAAATCTAGGCTTATTAATTTTTAGCATGGTTATTCTTTTAGCAGGTTCTCATTATACGGTTACTTCAGCCGCTGATTTAGCCAATAATCTGGGTATCAGCTCGATTTTAATAGGCATGTTAATCGTCGGCTTGGGTACGACCATGCCTGAGTTATTTTTTTCTTTAAAAGCCATTAAAAGACGCGATGATTCATTGGCAGTCGGCGATATTCTGGGCACTGTTTTGGCTGATGCCACAATTTTAGTCGGATTGATTGCCTTGATTAATCCCTTTGCTTTCCCAATTAAAATAATCTATGTAACCGGAGTTTTTATGGTATTAGCCGCAGGCATACTTTTATATTTTATGAGTACCGGTAGATTTTTATCAAAAAAAGAAAGCAGGATTCTGTTTGTAATATGGTTAATATTTATTTTAGTAGAATTTTTTGTTAACAGATAAACGATAACTTATGGGAATTGAACCCGAAGTATTCTTTTAGGAATGCGCTTGAGAACTCAATCGTAAAAAATAGTTAGTATAGTTAGTAAAGTTATTATGCGGGGGTGACATTGAGTCTATGGAATATTTTAGAAATAAGTATCGCGTACCTACGACGAGATTGCAGCATTGGGATTATTCATTGTCAGGTTTTTATTATTTAACCGTTTGTACCAAAAAACGCGAATGTTGTTTGAGTGAGATTAGAGATGGACAAGTGTATTTATCGAAGGTAGGAGAAATTACATTTGAATGTTGGTTTGATATTCCTAAGCATTTTGAATTTATTGAGTTGGATGATTGGATAATTATGCCGAATCATTTGCATGGGATTCTTATATTTAAGGAAAATGATTTTGGTTCTTGTAATTGTAGAGACGCGAGATCTCGCGTCTCTACCGTAAATAAGTTCGGCCCCTTGAAGCCAAAATCATTATCATCCGTTATTCATGCTTTTAAGTCAGCTGTTAAACGTGAATGCAATAAAAATAATTTGTCTTTTGCCTGGCAAGCGCGCTATTATGAGCACATTATTACCGGTGACAATGATTACTCCAGGATAAAAGAATATATTGCATATAATCCGATTAATTGGCAGAAGGATGAGAATAATCCCATTAATATAAATAAATGAAAAACTTTTGGCCCAACGCCACAAACTTTGTTTGGGTTCTGGGCTGGTTAAAATAATAAAGAAGCTATGGATAAGAAGGATTTCTGGACAAAATTGAAGAAGCCGATTATTGCGTTGGCGCCGATGGCGGGGATTAATGATATGGCTTTTCGGCAGCTATGCAAAAAGTATGGCGCGGATGTAGTATACTCAGAAATGGTCAGCGTGGATGGACTGTTTTATAATTCGGTTAAGACTTTTGAATTGATGAAATTTAAGAAGGAAGAAAAGCCTTATGTTGTTCAGCTTTTTGGCTGTAAGCCCGAGCTTTTTGCCAAGGCAGCGCAGGAAGTAGAAAAAATAGGAGCAGATGGTGTTGATATTAATTTTGGCTGCCCGGCGCCCAAGATTTACAAAATTATGGGCGGTGTCAGATTAATGCGTGATTTGGATTTGTGTTATGAAATTGTAAAGGCGACTTGTGAGGCTGTGAAAATTCCGGTTTCCATAAAAATCAGAACAGGGATTGGCAAAGTGACAGGCTTGGATTTGGTAAATAGGGTCAAAGATTTGCCGCTTAGCGCTATTATGGTGCACGCTAGGAGTTTTGAGCAGGCTTTCAGAGGCGAGGCTGATTTGGAGGCTATTAAAAGCATAAAAAAGGCCTTTGGAGGGATAGTTTTGGGTAATGGGGGAATATATACCCCTGAGCAGGCTAATGATATGCTGGTGCAAACTAAAGCTGACGGAATCGGATTAGCGCAGGGAGTTTTGGGCAAGCCATGGCTGTTTAAGCAGGTTAAAGATTATTTGAAATCAGGAAAATATAAGGAATACAATTTATCTCAAATAAAAAAAGTCGCTTTAGAACATGCGGCTTTGAATTACAAATTAAAAGGCAAGACCGGCATCCTGGAAATGCGCAAGCACTTGGCTTGGTATTTCAAGGGATTTGAGGGAGCTTCAGAATTGAGGAAAAAATTGGTGCAGGTGGAGACGATGAAAGATATAAAGGAAATTTTGGAAAAATAAAAAGCCTGACTTTTATCATTGATGACAGCAACCGGACGAAAGTCAGGCTTTTTTTATTTGAGAGTATCTATTTTTACAGGTGCTATATTGGCTCGAGTATAAAGCAGTCCCTTTAATATAGATTTTTTGCCGCTATTTAGTGTTAAAAGAATAAGGGTACCGATTATCCCAAAAAAGAAGATCAGCCCAAAAAGCATATTAAATCCAAACTTGTCTGCAATTTGTGCGCCTATGGCGGCACTGAATGCCGTGGCAATGCCAATGCCGACATCTTCCAAAGACCATTCAAATCCGACAATATGTCTGTCAATATGATTCGTAAAGATTATACGCCAAGCCGGAGCAGCCATTGTATAGGCAATCCCGTCTAAAATCTGCAGTAAATAGATATGCCAAGGTTCTGAAGAAATAATGTAGAACAGGGGAATAACTGAAATCAAGAAAGTGCCTCCGATCATAAAATAGTATTCATCGTATTCGCCTTTTAATTTATCCATCAGCCGGCTAAGCGGAATTACCATAATTACTCTGGTAGCCCAGTAGCAAAATACGGCATAACCAATCACTTCTATTTTATCGGTAATGTTTTCAATAATGAAAACCGCAAAAATAGGCGCCAGAAGTCCTACGGCAAAAAATAAAAAAAAATCTGAGATGATCAGTGTTCTAATTATTTTATTGACAGTATTTTTTTGTAGCATGTTTATTATTTGTAATTTTCCAGCTTAAATCCATTTTTTATAGCGGAAATAAAGATACATGCTTACCGAAGCCATAGCCATTAGTCCCAGTATTTCCCAAAATCCCAGGGTATTATTAATAAAAGGCATTTGCACAACATTCATGCCAAAAACAGCTGCCATTAAGGTCAAGGGGAAACAAATTACTGAGAAAATAGTCAGGGTGCGCATAATATCGTTTAATTTAAAAGAAACAAGCGCGTTATTGGTATCTTCCAGGGCATCTATTGTTTTTTGGTAGATATCCAGAGTTTCCCAGATATCCTGAACAGTTTCCGGCAGATTATGAAGTAAAATGTCAGTTTCGGCGTCTTCCCTGATAAAGTTTAATCTTTGTCTGATCAATTTGGACAAAATCATCCGATGGCTTTGCATGATTTTACGGAAATAGACAATATTCCGTTTGATAACCAATATTTCCTGAACCATTTCTCTTTCCTTGTGGGCGAAAATATTTCTTTCAATATTATTAATGTCCAGGCTCAAATGATCAAGCATGGGAAATAAAGTCAAATAAACGCGATTCAGAATTTCATACAAAAGCATGATTGAGGTGTCGCTGAGATACGATTCTCTTTCCGTTTTGCTTTCAGCACAGATTTCAAAAAAATCAATCAGAGGCTTGATTTGGTTATAATGGATGCTAATTAAATGATCGCTAGTGATAAAAAGGTCAATTTCAGTCGGAGTAATTTCTCTGGTTTTACGGTTATAAATCGGAAAAATTATAACCATGAAAATATAATTAGGTCGGATGAGGATTTTCGGCCGCTGGGCATGTCTATGCGCCAGTGAATCAGCCAGGTCAGCATCGTCAAATTTAAATTTTTTTCTTAAATAATCCAGCTCTTTTTCCGAAGCAAAGCTAATATCCAGCCAGGAAAGCTCGGAGGTCTTTATAATTTTTGTTTGAGACATGGTAATTTGGTTAGTTTTTGTTTGAATATAGTATAGCATATTATGGATAAAATGAGAATTGAGTATATGTAAGTTTTATGAAGTTATATGAGGTTATATTAGGTTTTATAAGGTTACTTTGCGGGTGTAGTGGAAGAATAGGAAGTATAGGATTATAGGAATGGGTGTAATTAATCTCCTTTTATCGTATGCCTCCTATTCTTCCTAATTTATCCTCTTTAAGTATTTGGCAACTTTTTCGCTTTTATGTTATATTTAAAGTACATTAAAGCTTAAGTTAAAGCTTGTTTCAAGCTATATTTTTTGGTATATGCCGCAAAAAATGCAAGATATTACTAAAAGGAATGAAAAGCCGCAAGGACCGGAAATAAAACCAGAGCCCCAAATTGAAGAGGCTCCTATTCAGGTTGAGACTGCGCCAAAAGCCGGACTGGAACAACTGCCGGCTATGCCGGGCCCGGTTGAAGAAGTTAAAGGACCGGCAGAGGCAATGCCAGAATATGGCGCTGCGCCTGCACCGGCAGCTCCTCAGAAAAGTCCGACTTTGGAAAAAATCGAAGACATTTTAGAAGAAGATTTGGAGCAGATTTATTTTCAGATGCCGGCGCAAAAACAGTCGGAATTCCGCGAGGTCGGCCAGGAAACAGCAAGCAGGATTGAAACACTGATGATGGGCGTAAAGATCAATGTCAAAAAGATTCTGGAATTAATCATCCGCTGGCTGAAAATAATACCGGGAATTAATAAATTCTTTCTAGAGCAGGAAGCAAAAATAAAAACAGATGAACTGCTCAAGCTTCGTCAGGATCAGCAAGACAAGCCCGTCAATGATAAAAATAGGATAAAATAAACCTGCTTTTGCTTCGTGTTTAAAAAATCGAAATAAAAACAAAATGGAAGATCTATCAATACAATTTACTTTATTTGGAATAGAAGGTGAACAGATTTACATCATCTTAGGCCTGATTTTAGTTTTAGGCCTTTTTATATTTGGTCTGATTTATGTTCTGTTGAAATCATTTACCCGCAAGCTCTACCGCCGGCTCACAACTTTTAAACAGGTGGTGCTTTTAGTGACAGTGCCAAAATATGACATTGTTGAGCAGGGCAATAAAATGCAGGAGATAAAAACTCAGCAGGAGCTGGCGGAAAAAATTGCCAAGATGGAAACCTTCTTTGCCAATATTGCGGGCTTACGCGCGCAGCGGGGCATTAAATATGAATTTACGGGCCGCACAGATCATTTTTCTTTTGAAATTGTTTTGAAAAACGGCTTGATTTATTTTTATGTGGTGACGCCCACAACCTTGCGGGAATATATTGAACAGCAAATTACGGCACAGTTTCCCGATGCCCAGGTTGAAGAAGTCGAAGATTATAATATTTTTACGCCTAATTGCGCGATTAAAGGCGCAATGCTTATTTTTAAAAAAGAATATATTTATCCCATTAAAACATACCGCAAGCTGGAAAATGATTCTTTGAATACCTTAACCAATGCCTTAAGCAAGCTGGACAAGAATTCGGGAGTTTCAATCCAGTATGTAATCCGTTCGGCTCGGGGCGAGTGGCATAAGTGGGGACAAAAAACTGCCTCGGCCGCTCATCAGGGCAAGAAGCTCAAGGAAGCTATCTGGGAAGAAAAAAAAGGTTTTAGTATATATAAAATAAATAAATATCTTAAAGAATGGGGCTTCCTCGGCGCCAAGCAGGTTACGGGCAATCAGCCTGAGGCTGAAAAACATTATCAGCTTTCTCAATTTGAGCAGGAAATTATTAAGGGGATTGAAGAAAAGGCTGCCAAAGGCGGGCTTGATGTCAATATCAGAGTTGTGGTCTCCGGTACAAATGATGTCCAGGCTCAATCAGATTTGGATAATATAATAAACAGTTTCGCGCAATTTAATATTTATGAATATGGCAATGCTTTTAAGCTCTATTCTCCCAATAAAAATAAATTGCTGCAGGACTTTATTTTCCGGGAATTTGATGAAAAAGGAAAGATGATTATGAATACCGAGGAAATGACTTCTCTTTTTCATTTCCCAATGGCGCATACGGAAACTCCTAATATTGTCTGGCTGCAGTCGAAAAAAGCAGCTCCGCCGACTGCCTTGCCGCAGGAAGGCTGTTTAATCGGTTATAATGATTTCCGTAATATCTATAAGGATATTTATCTGACTGATGATGACCGGCGCCGTCACGTCTATATTATCGGTCAAACCGGTACCGGTAAATCTCAGCTGCAGATTAATATGGTTATTCAGGATATTATGAAAGGTAAAGGCTTATGTTTTATTGATCCTCATGGCGATACAATTGATACGATTATGCAGTTTATTCCCAAAGAACGGGCAGAAGATGTGATAATTTTTGATCCCTCCGATACTGATCGTCCGGTGGCTTTGAATATGATGGAGTTTGAGCGTCCGGAACAAAAAACTTTGGTGATTAATGAAATGATGAATGTCTTTGATAAATTGTATGATTTGAAAGCAACCGGCGGTCCTATTTTTGAACAGTACATGAGAAATACCATGCTTTTGATGATGGATGATCCGGAATCCGGTTCCACTCTTTTGGAGATTTCCAAAGTCCTATCCGACCCTGATTTTAGAAAATATAAATTATCAAAATCAAGAACTCAGGTGGTTAAAGACTTTTGGATAAAAGAAGCGGAAAAAGCCGGAGGGGAAGCGTCTTTGGCCAATATGGTGCCGTATATCACTTCCAAGCTGACCTCCTTTATTGCCAATGATATTATGAGGCCGATTGTCTCCCAGCAAAAAAGCGCTTTTAGTTTTCGCGAGGCCATGGATGGCAATAAAATTATTTTAGTTAAATTATCAAAAGGTTTGATCGGCGAAATAAATGCCAACCTGCTTGGCATGGTTATTGTCGGCAAGATCTTGCTGGCTGCTTTATCGCGCGTTGATCAGCCGGAAAATCAAAGAAAAGATTTTTATTTATATATTGACGAATTTCAGAACTTTTTAACTGAAGGCATTCAGGTAATTTTATCTGAAGCCCGAAAATATCGCCTCTGCCTGACTATTGCCCATCAGTTTATCGGCCAATTGGTAAAAAATAATGATACCAAATTTAAAGACGCAATTTTTGGCAATGTGGGCAGCAAAGTTGCTTTTCGCGTCGGTGTAGAAGATGCGGAAATTTTTGCCAAAGAATTTGCGCCGGTTTTTAATCAGTTTGACGTGATGAATGTCCCTAATTTAAACGGCTTTATTAAGCCGTTGATCGGCGGTAAAACCGTTGATCCTTTCAGCTTTCATATAACGCCTTTTGAAAAACGACCGATCCCGAATCCTGAGCTGGCAGCCGCCATCAGAGAATTATCGCGCCTTAAATACGGCCGTGACCGCAATATTGTAGAAGCGGAAATCATTGAAAGGACCAGAACTGCAACTATTGCTCCTGCTGAAGATGCTGCTGAAGCAGATGAAGAGGATTTCTTCGCATAGGTTACTAATCTACAAATTGGCTACGAATCTACTAATCTGTAAGGCAACTTTCGCTGATGTTTCGGCAGGCAGATATACTAAAAAATAATTAGTGTTGGAAAATTAGTAGATTAGCAATTAATTAATATATTAGTAGCAAATTAACCTTAATCAATGCACTAAACATTAAACAATAACCTAAAATCTAAAACACTAAAATACTATAGTTTATATTATGAAGAACAAAAACCAAGATACCGAGTCTATTTACATCTCTAAAAGCAAATTTTTATTGTTACGCAAAATTTTACAAAATGTCCATGAAAATCTGGGTAAGGTAATTCAGCTTTTGGATTCCGGTCCCGAGGAAATAAGTGATTTTGATGATATGATGATCGGCGTGTCGCAGTCATTGGGAGCGGCAAGCAGGGAATTAGAATTGGTGGGGGATGAGCGGGTAATTGAAGGGGTTTTTGACGGCGAGAAAATGATTGCTAATGACGGCCAGGAATACAGCATTCCGTCAAATTATGCTTCCAAATCAAAATTAGTCGAAGGCGATATCTTGAAGCTGACTATAAATTCCCGCGGCGATTTTTTATACAAGCAGATCGGTCCGGTCGAACGCCAGAAAATCGTTGGGAAATTAGGTATTGATAAAAGCGGCGATTATTTTGTCTCTGCTGACAAAAAGAAATGGAAAGTCATTTCTGCCAGCGTCACTTATTTTAAAGGTCAGCCAGGGGATGAGGTGGTGATTTTAGTACCGCAAGATTCAGTCAGTAAATGGGCGGCGGTGGAGAATGTGGTTAAGAAGTAGGGATTAGGTATTAGGTATTGGGTATTGAAGTACGAAGGCCGAAGGATGAAGTTTGAAGTTAGGAAAAATATATATTTAAGTATCACCGAATAAATTCGGTGATACCCCGAGACTGCGCGTTTGCTTGGAACAACTTCTTCAGGGTAACCCAGAATTCATTCGGGGTTGTATGCGCACGGACTGATCACCGAATAAATTAGGTGATACCCCGAGACTGCGCATTTGATTGGAACAACTTCCGCAGGGTAACCCCGAATTCATTCGGGGTTGTATGGACACCGGACGGATCACCGAATAAATTCGGTGATACCCCGAGACTGCGCGTTTGCTTGGAACAACTTCCCCGGGGTAACCCCGAATTCATTCGGGGTTGTATGGGCAAGGACAAATCACCGAATAAATTCGGTGATACCCCGAGACTGCGCGTTTGCTTGGAACAACTTCTTCAGGGTAACCCAGAATTCATTCGGGGTTGTATGCGCACGGACGGATCACCGAATAAATTCGGTGATACCCCCGACTTGATTTCTAAATGAAATTAGCTTAAAATGTACCTATATGAGTTTAGCTTTATACCGAAAATATCGGCCGCAGAAGTGGGAGGATCTGACTGGCCAGAATCATATCAAAGTTACTTTGCAGCATGAGATTGAATCAGGCAAGGTTAGCCATGCTTATCTTTTTACCGGCCCCCGCGGTGTCGGCAAAACCACAACTGCCCGACTTTTGGCCAAGTCAATTAATTGTGAACAGCGTAAGGAAGGCACGAGTGAACCGTGCGGTGTTTGTGATTCCTGCAAAGAATTAACGCTGGGAAATGATCTGGATATTTTGGAAGTAGATGCCGCATCCCATACCGGAGTTGATAATGTACGGGAAAATATTATTGCCAATGCGCGCTTTACGCCGGTCAAAAGAAAATATAAGGTTTTTATCATTGATGAAGTGCACATGCTTTCAATTCAGGCGTTCAATGCCCTTTTGAAAATACTGGAAGAGCCGCCTGCTCATGCCATTTTTATTTTAGCGACTACAGAAATCCATAAAGTACCCGCCACAATTATTTCCCGCTGCCAGCGTTTTGATTATCGTAAGGTTAATGCCGATGATCTGCTTAAGCGCTTGAATTGGATTTGCCAGCAGGAAAATATCAAAGTAAGTCAGGATGTTTTGGCGGAAGTTTCCCGCTATAGCGAAGGCTGTTTACGCGATGCGGAAAGCTTGTTAGGCCAGATTTTGGCTTTGGGTGAAAAGGAAATCAGCGCTCAGGAAGCCAGCCTGGTTTTGCCTCATTCCAATTTTAATCTGGTTTTGGAGCTGATTGAAAATCTATCCCTGAAAAATATGGAAGCTTCTATTCTTTTGGTCAATAAGCTGGCTAATGAAGGCATTGATTTGGTCAAATTCAGCGAAGATATGATTGAGCTTTTACGTAAAATGCTTTTAGGCAAAATCAGCGGGGGATTGAAAGATTTTGCTTTTGATTTTGATGAGGCCACTGAAAAAAATATTCTGGCCAAGGCTGCTTTATTTTCAAATGAAGAATTGGTCCGGCTGATTAATTTATTTGCCAAAAGCAGGCAGGAAATAAAATCAGCAGTGCTGGCCCAGCTGCCTTTAGAAATTGCGATTATTGAATATTGCAGTCAAAAAAATCCAACCAATTTTAATAATTTTGGTTCAGGACAGGGACCGGCTATTGGCAGCGGGGGAGCTGGCTATCGAAAAATAGCGACTAATAGCGAAACAAAAAGTTCTTTGCCACCGCTTAACTCTATAGCCGACAAGCTGACCCGAGCCAAGGAAAGTGACGCAACCAGCGCCACTTTAAAAAATGAAAATTTCAGCCCCAAGGCCAGAAATATCAGGCAAATAAACTTAACTCTTGACGAAATCAAAGCAAACTGGCATAATTTTTTAATAAAGCTGCAGGACAGCAATGCGTCTTTGGTTTTTATTTTAAAAGTTGCCGAGCCCCTGGAATTAAACGCTAATGTTTTGAAAATTGGATTTAAATATCCTTTTCATGAACAAAGAGTCAGGCAGGCTAAAGTTCAGGAAGCAGTGGAACTGATTTTGCAGGAATGTTTTCAGCAGGAGCTTTATATTGAAACCTGCCGGTTGGCCAGTGATTATGTGAGCGAGGTGATTGAAAAAGAAACAAAAAAGGATGAAGTGGAATTGGTGTCTGAAATTTCTCAGGAAAATGCTTTAGATCAGCAGGCTTTGATTGATACGCTGGTTAAAACATTTAACGGCAAGATCGTTGAATAGAAGTCTGAGCCGCGAAGCGGCTTCCCGCTACGCTTAGGTAGGTACGGGGCTTCGCTCGTACTTTGTACTCGCTACGCAAGTGGTCAAAGTAAATTAAAATTTTGGGGAGTCGCCCCCGTACCATGCGCTACGCTTAGGTACGGGGCTTCGCTCGTACTTTGTACTCGCTACGCAAGTGGTCAAAGTAAAATAAAATTTTGGGGAGTCGCCAAGTGGTAAGGCACTGGGTTCTGGTCCCAGCATTCGAGGGTTCGAATCCTTCCTCCCCAGCCACAAGACTTTTTTATCGAGAGACCCGAGTGCCTCTAAACTATGATATATATCGCCATCATCTTTTTAATAGGATTTATCATCCTTTCGTGGATAATTGGAATTGATAAATCAGCTAGTATAGCCCAGTCACTAGGTATTGGATTTGGAGCTTTTTTTGGCGGGCTTGGTGGCCTGACAGCATTTTTAGATTGGCGCGATAAAAAAATGAAACATATAAGATACATAAGCGGACAGCGTAAAAAATATCCCAGGAACAAATTAGGAAAAGACTTTGAAATAATTCAAAGCTCTGGAAATCACGGCTGGATATTTTTATATGACACAAAAAGTGGGCTCAAACATTGGATAAAAGATCCTGAAACATTAAATAGTTTAGGCTTTTCTTATGCCGATGTAAAAACTATCACCGACGCTGAGTTTAAAACCCTACCAGAGGGAGTCGAGATTGGAATCACGCAAGAATAATGAGTATCTAATTTATGGATATTGAGATTATATTAAAGAAAATTAAAAAAGAGTTTGACCACTCTATAAAAACTGCCACATTTAATGGCAGTAGATATTCTAATGGCAATAAAGCGAAAGAGGCATTAATTCGGTCTCAGAAAATAATTAACTATATACATGAATACGTAAAGTCCGATTTTGTTAATAATGGAGTAAAAAAGAATAAAATTTATCCTCCCTTAAACAAGAGTAATCCCGAATTGAAGATAAAAGGATTTTTAAAATCAAAGAATCAAGATGTTTCAATACTGCCGTCACCCGATTATTTAGAACACTCTTTGTCTGGGGATCCCAAAGCCGAACGTATTATTACGGTAAATATTAGAAGCCAATTAAGCAGCTTACAGAAGAATATCGATACCCTATATGAAAGAACCTTTGCCGAAGCTTTAAATTTACATTTACTGCACCCAAGACAGTGTCTCGGTGAAGTTTATTTAATTCCAACACATGAATATTCTGACAAGGAAATGCTGAGGAACAAAGTAGCCTTTAAGCCACAATCGAAAATTGAAGATTTTATAAAAATGTTTCAGGCAATAAATAATCGTAACACTGATCATGGTGACGAATACAAGTACGAACGCGTTTGTCTTTTAATTGCTGATTTTAGGAAACAAAAACCAAAGCTATATTCCACAACTGAGGATTTAAAAAAAGATCACCTCGTTAGAGATGACTTTGATTTTGACTTAGCAGAATTAAGTATTAATAATTTTGCCAAGGATTTATTAGAAATTTACAAGAAAAGATTCGGAAATGGAATTTAAAGTTTGATATTATATTTATCTTCTAAGAAAGAATTTATCTTTTCACTATTAGTTTCCTGCTCCAAAAATTTAATGTCAGATTCTGATAAATTAGGCACTCCAAACAATTCAATAAAATTCTTTTGGTAACAAGGATAACCACCCTCAATCGAGACGCTGGTTTTTTTTATATAATAGTCCATTACCTTGGAATTCAATATTTTTGCCAATACTTTTAGTGATATTGCATTCGGTGTGAATAAATCTTGTTTTTTCTTGAGATATACAGCATAACCATTACAGAATAATGTATCTGGGGCTTTTACATATAAAAATCGTGGCGTCGAGCTGAATGTCGGGGTCGTGAGCTTTTCTCCATAGAAATTAAGCCCCTGAGTCCTCGCATATGCATACCATTCGGGATATTCCACCGTGCCCTTATCCCTTGTTTGTAGTTCATCTTTAATTGCAACGAAATAGTTATAACAGTTAGGAAAGTCCTTCTTTAGTTTTTCTTGCGATATTATCCCGACTTTATCAGCTGTTTTTATATATGGAAAGATGATTTTTCTTTGATTTCCATCCATTTGTTCCTGATTTTTAAAGTCAGAGATTTTAATTATCGGCTTAACTATATTTTCTTCAATCAAATAAGTAGAATTATTATAATTTTTCCTATAATAACCGTTCTCATTGGTGTTACCATCTATAAAATATAATTCATCCTTACATGTTGCTATACCCACTCTAATATCAACAAGATCTTTAAGCTTTCTTAATTTTTCTATATTTCTAATGTTATTAGAATCTATCTCTTTTAGTAATCTCCATTTTCTATTATTGAGATCGCTATATTTAACTTCGGAAAAGTTAATATTGTCTAATTTTTTTAAATTTTCGTAACTATCGATCCTTTCATACTTAAAAGACTCTTGCTTTTGCTTCGCTAAAAAAGTTATGCATGTATAAGTCTGTGCTTCAAATATTTTTAAATGGTCAAAGTCAATAATTTTTTGTATAAATTTATTGCTATGCAAATATTCTCTTAATTTAATGCCAGCCAGTGATGTGAAATAATTGTTTGGCGTAATATATCCCAATAATCCGTTCTCATTAATTAATCGCATCCCTAGTTCGAAAAATGCGAAATATAGATTATAATTTCCAGTTTTTAGTGTCTCCCAGTTATTAAATAATTCCTCCCGAGTTTTTTTATCAAGATCTTGAAATTTTACATAAGGGGGGTTACTGATTACAAAATCAAATCCTTTATTGTTATTGAACAAATTACTCCAATCGCTATTTAGGCTATCACCAGTAGCCAAATTGAATTTGATATCATTTTTATCCTCGCCAAAATCCAAAGCTAATAGCGTTAATAATATCTTTGCGCGGCGTATACTATATTCGGCAATATCAACACCAAATAAGTTATTTTCTATGGTGCTAATAACGCTTTGGTTAAAATTCTTTTTCAAAATCTTAGCATATTCGATTAGAAATGCACCGCAACCGCAACTTGGATCACACACCCTTAAATTATCTACATTATTTTTATCCCTCAAAACCTCTCTAATAATAAATTTGGTAATCAGTTCTGGCGTGAAAAACGCTCCATTAATTTTTTTGTCACTTTTGGGCACTAGGATTTCAAAATAGTTCACTAAATCATATATATCTATTTTCTCTTTTGTTTTTGCAAACCCTTGCTTTATTAAATTAGAATGACTATTTTGACCCTTTATTACCTCTTTAATAAACTTGTTATTTTCAACTTTTATATTGTTTGAATCTACATAAAAAGCTATCAATGCATTTTCAATATCATTGATCTCATGGCTAATTAAGGCATCTTTGATGAATTTTTTCGCTTTCATATCACTCATAGTTTATCACAATTTACATGGTAATTAAAGCCTCTGAGTTTAGAGATATTATCTTATTTTTTAGCGTAATTTTGCTTCTCAGGCACATTAGTAGTTCTCTTTGCTCAATCTTTGTGCCGTCAGTCAGTATGTACTTGGCATAATCCTTAAGATCAAGCTTCTTAGTCTTCTTATTATCCTCTTTTAGCCCAAGTATTGACCTTTGAAACTTGCTAAACCTTTCCATTTCCATCTCAAACTTATGCTTTAATGTTATCTTGTCAAAATCTATTTCATCCATTAGTTTGGCTAGTTGCCGTATTAACTCATCCTCTCTGATATATCCGCATTTACAGTTTTTGTCCTTGCTTCTAGTGCATCCATAATAGATATAATGATGGACATTGCCGTTTTTTTGTTTTTTAAATTTTTCCTGTGCTGTGATGCCCGATCCGCACAAACCGCACTGCATGACTTTCGTGAAGGAGAATTCCTTGCCGTATTGCTTAACAATATTGTCTCTGGTTAGTTGCTCTTGTACCTTATCAAATAACTCCTTGGATATTAAGGGTGAATGTTTGCCAGTGTACCAATTACCGCTGTTACTCGGATATTCAAAGACTCCGTAATAAAATGGCGTTACTAATATTCTATAAACATTGCTAAGGGCTAAAGGCTTATTGTTTATAGTTTTAAAGTTTATCTCAGTAAGCCATTTGTAAATTCTGCGTCCGCTCCATTTTTCATTTCCTACCATTTCAAATATTTTTTTAATTATTGAACCACGCTCGGGATCTACTAATATCTGGCATTTGCGGTCAGTTCGTTTTTCATTAAGATAACCTGTCGGTGCTGTGTGTGGCCATAAGCCCATTTCAACTCTGGTTCTTAAACCTCTTTTAACATTAATGCCACGATTGTCGTTTTCCAACTTAGCCTGACTGCCTAAAATCATTAAAAGGAATTTCTCATTGGGCGAATTAGTGAATCTTTGGCTAAAGGTCTTAATTTCAATCAATTGCTGATGATCCATTAAATCCACCAATTCGCCCAGATCGCCTGCATTACGACTTAACCTGTCAGGCGCCCAGGTTAAGATACCATTGAATTTGCCTAAGTTAATGTCATCAATCATTCCTTTAAAAATCGGTCGAGCTCCCGAAGCTTTGGCTGAATGGCTTTCACGCCTGATATCAATTATCTCCAAATTGTCCCTTTCAGCTATTTTAAGCATCTCCTTGATCTGTGAATCAATGGAAAGAGCCTGGCGCTCCTCTTGTTCCGTTGATTTTCGAGCATAAAGGCAATAGGTTAGCTTAGGCTTCAAAACCCCTTGATGATTGCTGGAAGCCCCTAAATTGCCCTGAATTTGCGTTAATCCTTGTTCCATAGGACTTTTGGTTAATAGTTATTACCTAAGACAAGTAATGACGCAATCCTTCCAGTGAGTCCAGGCTGGCTACTGTTGATAACTTTTATCTTAAGAAAAACCCTCGCTTATTCAAACTTTCAAGGAACCTATATGTTTCCACTTTATTCTTAGAATTTCTATAATATTCAATAACGCCTTCCGGTGAAGTTGGTAAATTGGTGACCATAAGAGAACCTTTGTGATTTTTACTCCAATTGACTATACTTCTGGCAAGCAATGAAAACGCATCGGCGAGATCATCGTGTTTTTCACTGCCCAAAAAAATTATTTGTTCTATCAATTGTTCAGCACCTTCTTTAGGAAATAAAATTACCCCAGTTTTAATTAGATGACTTATGGCCGCTAAACGGTCTTCTTTTTTTTCTAATGAGGTGACGCCTTCAACTGGATAGCCATACCGTTCCAGCTCTTGGACTACTCCTTTTTGATAGGCGTTATCTTCAACATAGGACTTGGATGTCGTACCTATAATCAAATCGTCCGCTATTCTCATTGCCGTTTTCAGCAAACCGTCAAAATCACATCTTTGATTGACGGGAAAGGGATGAATATATATTTTAATATCTTTCTCATAACCAAATAAGTCGGCGGAGACCATAGCAGTATAATCAGCGGAAGTACTTAAAGAAATGGCTGGATCAATTCCCGTAGCGCTTAGCCTGTAATTATTTTTAGAGTTTCTTGCGGGGATGTGATCGTAATATTGTATCCACTTAGGATCGATAATCTGAAAATCGCTGGAAATTATTTTTAAGCAGTATTCACGCATCCATGCAATGTCATTGGCGACTTTTTTCTTAAGGGCTTCAATATCCTTCATTGTCGGGAATCGTTGAGGCCAGGCGATTTTTCCTTCCTCGTCAATAATGGGAACCTCAAGAGCATGGCCGGGCAATGCTCCCATATCAATCAATCCTTTTAACTTCATCATCACTGAATCCTGATGCAGTTTACTGCCCAGGGCGACAAGTTTGGTATCTGATGATCCCGCTGGGATAATTTCACCAGTAACTTTTTCCCAAGCTTTGTCACGCATCTCACGTGATTTTACCGATGCCAGATCTTCTATGTCATCAAGTATAAGTAGCTGCGGCCTATATGCTCCATGACGCAGTCCACGGATTGACTGCTCCATTGAGCAGCCGACTATGCGGGCATTAAATTTTTTCAGTGTTAGGTAATAAATACCTTTGCCGTCTTCTTCAAATTCAAATGGACCGAGATCCTGTTTTAATCTTTCATTGCTTTCAATTTCTTTTAAAATATTATTGATGTGCTGTCTGACTAAAGATTGCGTTTGACTCATAATCACCACGAACTTAAGCTGTTTCTTCCCGAGGATAGCCCAAATGGGATAAAGAGTCGTTAACAGAGTGGACTTTCCGCAATTTCTAAAACCCATCATTGCTATGGCATCATTGTTATTTTCTTCCACCCAGCTGATTATCTTTTTATGGAATGGAGCCATGCCATAGCCCAGATAATGCATGAAGTACATGTTAAGAAACCACCAGAAAGATTTTTGGGCGATAGCCCCTCGCAACACTTTGTCTTTCAAAATTTTACTTAGTTCAGTTTGTGTAATTTTTTGCATAGAATTGTTAAATTAATTTATTAGATACTTCGTCTTCATCAAGAAGACTGTAATCAAGAGCCTTTTTAATCAGCTCCTCTTGTTCAGGAGTGAAAGTTTCCAGCTCGGCTTTAATTTTACCGCTGATTTCCAACTTACTGTTGTATTCAGTTTTATGTGTCTTCAGCCAGAAAACGACTGCACTTAAATTGCCGTCGCGAATCGCGGACATCAATTGGCTTTCCGCTAGATCCGATACCAAATTACCGCCCTCTTTGATAGCTTCCGCAACGGCATCAGCGAACTTTTTATCCTTTTCGCACCAGCGGTAAAAAGTAGCCCGAGATATAGTGATTTTCTCACAGGCTAACTGTATAATTGGAGTTCTTTTAAGTTGTTCAATGAGCAGTTCTTTTAGTTTGCTTTGACGCAAATCAATTTTCTTAGACATATGTTATTTTTTGGTTAGTGAATTATATCTATCAACTATTGTCTGACAATATTCGGTGTCCAATTCCACAGCATAACAGATCCTTTTTGTCTGTTCGGTCGCGATTAAAGTACTACCGCTGCCAGAAAAACAATCATAAACAATATCTCCGATTTTGGTGTTATTAAGAATAAGTCTCCTTAATAGACCAACTGGTTTCATGGTCGGGTGTAAAAGGCTTTTTGACGGCTTAGGGTAAAAAATAACGCTTTTATCCTTAGACTTTAAAAATTGGTGTCTGCCAAACCAGCAATATGCAATCAATTCATGCTGAGGCTGATAGTCCAATCTTCCAATCACAGGTTGTGATTTAACCCAAACTAAAAGCTGAGAAAAATGAAAGCCAGCATTTAGCACCCCTTGTCTTAAAGCGAATATCATTTTATCTGAGTTGAAAATGTAAGCCGTGTTTTTAGTCGCTAAGTACGGTTTCACTGCATCAAGCCACTTTTGGGTGAAATTGGCATACTCCTCGTCAGACTGATACTGATCATTGGCGATTATCTTATTATTGCCCAGTTTGGACTTAAAACTTTTTTTGGATTCAACCGCCTCCACAGCATATGGCACATCGCACAGCACCTGATTAATTTTGACACCTTTTAAGAACTTAGCAATTAAATCCTTGTCGCAGGCATCACCACAAAGCAATTTATGCCGACCTAAGGTTATAATGTCGCCGTACTTAATTGATTTTTTGTGCTTTGTTGTTTGAAAATTTCTCATATCGATTTATTATTAGTTGAGTAAAAACTGGTGAGATTTCGCAAAGGAAAGCTCGACGCTTAAGTTGTTCGCACGCTATTAATATACTTCCCGAACCCGCGCATAAATCCAGTACTGCATCGCCTGGCTTGGTGCAACGCCTTAATGCTTTTTCATAAAGTGCTGGCGGTTTGCTGGTTGGATGAAAATATTCGGTGGCAGGAAGTCTCTTTACAAGCCATATATTTAATAAATCCAAGATGTCGTCTTGTAACCGATTGCCCGTTGCAACTTCCTTATTGAGTACTTCATTTAGATTTTTAATCTTATCGGATAAGTACGGATTACCGACTGAACCATAAAGACAAAATTCCGTCACCTTGGAAAAGGCAATTTGGGGTGTCGGATTTTGATTATCCTTAATCCACAGGCAGGTTCTTTTTTCTTTGATACCCGCCAGTTCATACAGTTCCTGAAGCATGCCAACATATTTCTCATCACACCAGAAGAAAACATGCAGGTCTTTTTTCCCTGCGGATAAGCCGCGATTGATGAGTTGCCAGACAAATTCCTTGTATTCTTCCTTTGATTTTTTGTCATTAACTTCACCGCCGTAATTATTCTTTCCACCGATTCCTTTATTGTAATCAAGTCCTATATTATATGGACAATCCACATCAATCATGTCCATCTTATTATTGCCAACCAGCTTTTGGACGTTGTCTGAATAAGTGGAATCTTGGCAGAGCAGGTAATGGTCACCAAGCTTAAACAGATCTCCAGTTTTAATCTGGGTTTTTTCGGCTTCTTTGAGATTTTTTTCAATATCAAAATCATCATTGTCCACGCCCAAGACATCATCCCAGATATCTGAAAGTTCGGTATCAGTAAAACCGACATCCAAAAGCAGTTCAACTTTAAAATCCTTAAGCATTTCAAAATCCCATTCGCCTGTATTGGCATTTAGCCTCAAGTTGAGCTCTCTTTCCTTTGCCTCGTTCAAATCAACCCACACAACAGGCACTTCCTTATATCCCAGCTTCTGGCAAATTTTATAACGCTGGTGTCCGCCTACAAGATTGAACTCTCTGCCTTTGTGGCCGTTTACTATAAAGGGGTCGACTAAATTAAACTTTTGGATACTTATTGTAAGATCTTCTTCTTGTTTAGAAGAAATCTTTCTTGGGTTATATGCCGAAGGATTGATCTTTTCAATCGGTACATAATCGATTTTGATTTTTTGTTTTTGGAGGTCTTTTTCTAACATAGATTTAGAGGTTATTAAATTAAAAGCGTCATCTAAATTAGGATGACGCTTTTGATATAATAAAAAAATCGCAAGCGAATAGTTAAAACCTAATTCGGATGATTAAAATTCTAAAATTATAATAAAAAAATTATAATTTTATTGATTCGATATTTTGCCAAAATATCGAACGGCTAATACTAATACTTTTACTGTTACTTTTAGTTAATTAGTCATAAATTTTAATCTCATTTTAACTCTTCGCCCGCGATCTCTTTGATGCAGACTTCTTTTCTTTTTGTTTTGGTGGCTAAATATTCAATTGTTGAAAGAACATTCTCTTAATTAATTATGCTAGCTATTTTCGTATTTGTCAAGAATTGCGGGCAAAGCGCCAAAAAGCGTTAAGAAGCCCATAATTTTTGCCTAATTTTAGTCAAAATATCTATTTTTTCATGTTATTATGTTGTAATTTTGTCATTTTGCTTCGTTAGCTGTGGATAACTTTTCTTGGCCTTGGAGTAGATAACTTGTTGGCAAATCGCTTTACTTATTAAGGTTTCTAAGCTATAATATCAGTAATTTCATACAATTTAGACCTAAACCTCGAGGATTCGTCCTTGGGGCATGGTCGCTCAAATCCATTCGCATAAAGACGGTCTCATGATCGGCACTATGCGAATGGTCAATATCCGAAAGGATGTTGGGCGCCCGAAAGGGTGCCACCGACGTGGGACCCTTTTTGTTTTCCAAAAATTTTCATATTATATGGAGAATATTTTCACTACTTTATATAAATACAAGCCTCAACCGGAAATAACTCCTGCGGAGAATTTTTTTACAGAAAGTTTAAAAATTGTTTTGTCTTCTGATTCTGAACTATTAAATAAATTCGTAAAATATATCAGTGGAGATCTAATATTTAGAGCTCCTTTTATTTTAGAAAGCCAAGTGAGGTACGGCAATTCAATTATTGACCTACAAATTACCGATAAAAATTATAAGAAAATTTTTATTGAGGTTAAGGTCAATGCTCACGAGAATCGCTATCTTGATGATGATACCGAGGATGACTTCGGACAAGTTGAAAAATATTTACGAATGAATAATGGCTATGTTTGTTTTATTACTAAAGATCAATGCAATATACAAGTTAAAAGCCACAAGAATAATTTTTTAGGGCAGTTTGAATGGTTTGAAATTTATAGGATAATTAATAATTATTTAGATAATACTAAAATTGACAAAACTAAAACCTATTTAATCTCTAACTTTTTAAAATTTATGAAAAATTTAGATATGCAACCGTTTCAGGGCTTTAATAATAAAGACATTGCTCTTTCTAAAACTAACTTTTTAGATTTTTTTGATAAACTACTGGATTTTTTAAAAGAAGTTAATCGTGATAAGCGGATCATCTCATTTTGTAAAAAACATAAATTGAGTCCAATGTTTAATACTCCCAAGTATGATCATCGTAATAAGGTATTTTACTTAATTCTTGGCAGGCCTGAATGGCGATGGAGTAAACAATTATATTTTGGATTTGAACTTTGGCGGAAGGGAGAATTTGAAAGCTTTGGAGAAGGATTGGCTTATTATCAGGGAATATTCACATATCCCAAGGCTAATTATGAAAAAATCAGAAAGCCAATCAAGAATATAAAAATAAATAATAAATATTTCGAGAAAGACAAGGAGCCAGGCTGGTCATTATTAAAAAGGTTTAAATTCTCAATATTTATAAAGTTGGGTGATAAACAGGCGATTACATATATCTATAACTCTCTGCTTGAATTAGAGAAGTCGGGGGTTATGGATGTTTTGAAGAAACTGCGTTAATATATAAACAAGCTTATGTTATCCAAATCTCAATTCCTAAAATATATTCAGTGCTACAAATACCTTTGGCTGTATAAATTCCGCCGTGATTTGTTGCCTGAAGAAACAGACGAATCCTTGCAAAGAATCTTTGACGAAGGTTATGAAGTTGAAGATTATGCCAGAAAACTGTTTCCCAAAGGCGTTAAAGCAGAGGGGCTTTATGAAACCGCCAAGAAAAATACTGATAAGCTGATTAAAGACGGCAATAAGGTTATTTTTCAAGCTACAGCCATGGCTAACAGCCTTTACGCTATGGCTGATATTTTTGTTAAGAACGGCGATAAGTGGGATATTTACGAAGTTAAAAGTTCTACCCAAGTTAAAGATATCCATGTCATTGACTTGTCCTTTCAGAAAATCTGTTTTGAATCAGCCGGCTATAAAATCGGCAAGACTCATTTGGTTGTAATCAATACTAGCTATGTCAGAAAAGGCAAAATTGATCCTAAAGAGTTATTAAAGATTGAAGATATTTCATCTGATGTCAGAAATTTGATCAGCGAAATCAAGCTAAACATTGAATCCGCTCTCAAACTGATTAAGTCACCCAAAGAACCCCAAATAAGGATCCTAAAGCAGTGTAGCAGCCCCTACGAATGCCCATTCATTGATTATTGCTGGAAAGACGTGCCAGACCACTCAATTTACAGCATTGCCTGCGGTTTAAGCGAAAAAAAGCTAAATGAGCTCCTAGATCAAGATATTTTAGAAATTAAGGATATTCCAGAGGACTTTTTGACCAGAGACCGAGCTTTAATGCACCGACATGTGGTAAAGCATAACAAAGTCCATATTGAGCCTGATAAAATCAAAGAAGACCTAAACAATCTCAAATATCCGCTCTATTTTCTTGATTACGAGACATTCAGCCCTGCTATCCCGCTTTTTGACGGCTACAAGCCTTACCAGCGCATTGTCTTCCAGTTTTCCTTGCATGTGCAGGAACAGCCGGGCGGAAAGCTGAATCATTATGAATTTCTGGCCAAAGACTTTAAAGATCCTACGGAAGATTTATTAAAAGCTCTTAGAAAATTTATATCCAAGAAAGGCACTGCCATTTCATGGAATGCCATGTTTGAAAAAGGCTGTAACAGTGAAATGGCCAAACGGGCTCCTCAATATGCCAGCTTCTTAAAATCAGTCAACGATTCAATGTACGATCTGATGCTCATTTTCCGCAAAGGCTATTATGTCCATAAGAATTTCCACGGGAGCGCTTCAATTAAAAAAGTTTTGCCAGTACTTATTCCTAAATTATCGTACAAGAATTTAAATATTCAGGAAGGCGGAACTGCTTCTGACAGCTGGAAAACTTTAATTGATCCCGATATTGATAAAAAAGAGAAAGATAAACTTTACAAGGACATGACTGATTATTGCGGTTTGGATACAATGGCCATGGTGGAAATACTTAAATTTTTACAAAAGATATAAATCATACTCAAACAAAAAATCCTACAAAAGTAGGATTTTTTGATACTGTATTTATTATTTTATAGTTTTATCAAACCATTCAACAGCGGCTTCGCCTTCTTTGCGCAAAACAGAGTCCATCTCTCGGTTATGCTTAATTGCGTTCCTATACTCTTTCAAATTAACAAATTTCTTTTCAATCTCTGATTTGGCTCCGAAATGTTTTTCAAACAAATCCCAGTTCACCAAAATCATTTTGCAATAATCCATGACATCGCAGAAGTCTAACAACTTCCGACCATTCAAAGCGGTTGGGGAAACATCGGGGTTCTTCCTTAAATAACCGTCAACTTTTTTATTAACAACATCAATAATATCTCTCGGTATAAATTTATTCCAATAATCTGACCCTTCTTTTTTTGATAATACATGGTCTATTATCTCCCTTATTTTGTCCTCAATTTTATCAACAGCTTTATTATTATCATTACTCATCAGTCTTGCTATTTTTGTATTGCATAGATTTTCAAATTCTGACAGCACTGAATTGGCTCTAGTCTCAATAAACTGATCATAATCATTATTATCAATAAAACTTCCAGTAGGTATTAAATGTGACTTTAATGTATCTTTGAATTCTGGATTTATTTGGCTAAATTCCTTAAAGTAATCAGCTGGGCTGGATTTGGAAATTTCTTTATTTAATTCAGCTGGAATAAAACAAAAATTCATCAAGGCATTACGACTCGCTTTTGCCACTTTATTTTGTCTTAGAAATGCTTTGGGGAAAATATGATGCAGTTCCTTATTGTTAAAATCAGAGCAAAGCTTGTAATCCAAAACAATATTATTATTATTTTTGAAATGTTTTGGTTGTCTAATGGCTAGCATGCAAAAAAACGCATTACGAATAGCTGATTTAGTTCCTACGCTTAACTCTTTTTTAATCTCTCAATTGATAAATCAATGGGATATTTGATTCTAACTTCTTCACCGGCCAATAATTTATCAAAAAACTTCTTTCTGTCTTCTTCCATTGTTGTTTCTCTAGATCTAGTATATCTTTCGCCTAATGCTGACTGCCAAAACCATTGGTGAACTAATTCTGCGTTTTTACTATTGATAGAATGGCCTTTGATTTTATAGAATAGATAAGTTAATAATGAGATCATCGCGGGATAGGGTGCGAAATCATAAATTTTTACACCTAAATTGGCTGATAAATAATCTACCGCTAGTTTAAAGGCATCTTCTATGTCTGGCCAAGTATCTTTCAAGTCATCCCTTGTTAATTGTAGTAAATATTGTTTACGGCAATAATTCTTAATAATTAATGAGGCGGCGTGCAATACTACCTCAGGAGTAATTCTGCCAAACCCCTTTTCAATTAAAAATCCTTCCAACTCTTCATATTTTTGTCTTAAATCAAAATCATCTCCCCAGGTACTAGCAACTACCAAGTCAAAAATCCCAAGCCTTTTACCGCCCTGATTAATTCTTTCAAATATTTCAATCGCATCGCTTAGCTCTTTTTCAGTAACTTTAATAATAGATAAGGGATAATTAGTAAAAGTATTGACGCATTTATTAAATACTTTTTGTTTCTCCGAATCTAAGCTGGCAAAAATCGATAAATGATCGTCGCCGAACATTTCATATACTGGAATTATAGAATCGCCCAATTTAAACTTTCTTCTGCGTATTACAAACTTCTCTAACTGAATATCAAAACAAATTTGTTTATAATCTATATTACCAACTTTCTTGCCTTTCATGACCACATATAGAGATGTAACTCTTTGCTGTCCATCAAGGATAAAGTCTAGCATTGAATATTTTTGTGGTTTGGGTAATTCCAGCTCCGCAATATCCTTAAAAAATTTGCTATATTGCCGATCAGCTTCCCAAATAAAAAAACTGCCGATCGGAAACTCCTGATAGATGCTATCTAAAAGTTTAATAATTTTTGACCGCTCCCAAACGAATTGACGCTGAAATCTGGGGATTTTTAATTTCCCGCGTTCTAAATCTAAAATAATATTGGCGATTTTTTCTTCGTTTAAAACTTTGATTTTCGAGGTAAGCATAATTTAATCTATTTATTAATAATAATTTTTAAAATTTTATTTTATAATATTACTTAGACTTTCTATTTTTTGGATTATATTAAATATATTCTCAACCTCTTTGCTTGTAGGTGCATTCGAAATATTTACATGATCGAATCTTCGATAATGGCTTTCTTGATTTAATATTTCAAAGAGCCATATATATTTACCTTCCTTTTCCTTGCCAATTTCTTCCAATAAATTTGCTATCTTCTTTTGATCAGGCTGAGTATCGGGCTTATTAAGGTTTGATATCAATCGGTCAATTATTGTAATTAATTCCGGATTTTTTAATTGCCTTGTTTTCTTATCTATAATATTCTCAAATTCAATTTGTTTATTATTGGTTGGTTTTCTAAAGTTTATAGCAATATTTAATAATAGTTCTTCTAACCAAATACGGCAATAAAAAATAGCTGACCGTATGTCTTGAATTTCTGGCCTTAGAAAATACTCAATTTTTCCTTCAAAATTTGCGGGATTTCCTTTTTCACAAAAATCCACTCCATTTTTACCGGAGTACAAAACATACCGTTTCTGATTTTCTTTATTAAACAAATTGGCAATTTTTTCATCAAAAAATCTATCATGAGATGTAATAATAAATTGACACTCATTTAAGTAATTTTTAACCTTATCCCATTTATCCCCAAATGCCTCTATCCCATTTTCATTAGAAAAATTATTTGATAGTAGGAATGCTATATTATCTCGGTGATCTGAATCTATTGCATTAATAGCATCGTCAAATATCAATATAGGGGATGAGTATTTAATCGCTCGCGCTAAAAGGGCAGCCAATCCCAAGGTTTTTAAATGCCCTTCGCTTAATCTGTGTAAGGCATTACAATTTTTATTTTCGTCATCGAGATAAACAACACAAAATTGATCTTGAGTACTCTTTGGGAAATGAATTTCCTTTACCTTTTCTTTGTCTTGATCATAGAGATTTAGCGCTTTATAAAATCCAGTTAAATATTCGTCTATATCGACTCCTTCTTTTAAAAGCGAACTCGATTGAAATAGTTGAATTGATAAATAAAAGTCAGAAGAATAAATATTTATTAAATTTACAAAACTCTTTGCATTATTAGTTTGTTCTAAAATTTTTTGCAATTTTATTTCATTATCTTTTCTGATTTTTTGCTTAATCGTGAGATTATTATTTTGATCTAATAGTTTTCTTAATTCCTCTCGAAGTTTATTGATTTTTAATTCCTTTTCTGGCTTTAATTTAAGAACTTCCTGTTTATTTTTTTGATAATCTAAAATAATCTTTTCTAAATTAGATAGGGCGGAAAAATCATTGGAAAAAATTTTTTCACACTCATCAAGGTAGCTACTTATCTTATTGTCAATTTTTAATTCGAGAGTATTAAAGTCTATAACGGGTAATATTATTTTCTCTTCTTTATTCCCAGCAATACCCTGCCAGTTGTCATCTAATAGATTAAGCTGAATTTTCTGCCAATCGTCTCTAATTGATCTAAAACTAAACCCTTTTAAATCTCCTTCTAATTTTGCTATTTCATTTTTCCAGTCGGATAATTGTTTGAGTTTTTTTAATTCACTGCTGGTCTTCTTACGAGGATCGATCACAACGCCGGATCGCTTGAATATTCCTCCACTTTGATCAAATGGAGTATCACAGAGTGGGCATTTATTGTCTTTATAGGATTTAAAGATAATATTTGCAGACTGAAAAAGGTTTTCAAAATCTAGTTTTTGAGCATTTTCGTTTATATTTTTATTTAATTTTTTCCATTCTGCTATTTTATTTAGAAAAGATTTTACTTTTTCGACAAAGTCTTTAGCTGAAAAAGTAATACTAAAATCTTTTCCCAGTGCATTAAGCTCTTCCTTGAGCTTTTTCCCACTTTCTTCTATCTCGTTTTTTTTATCTTCATAACTTTTATCCCCAATTAATTTGTTAAGTTCATTAATAGCATCTACTTCTTCTTTCTTAGCTTCCTCTATAGATTTTTCAAGATCAATTTTTTTCGTATTCCAGTTTAACCAAATTCTCCAATTTTCTCGTTCAGGCTGATTCTTTTCTTTATCAGTAGGAGATATGTCTTGGCCAAATTCTTTGAAAAAATTTACAATATCAGAAAACCCAAAGAGTTCTCCTAGTACTTCCTGAATTTCAGCACTGGGTTGAATTGCTAATTTTGCGAATTTTTCAATTCGATTTTTTTCTAAAAAGCATCTATCAAATATTTGACTAGGAATCAAAGTAGAATCCCCATTTATAGACAATTTAGTCGTATTATACTTTGGACTTTCCTGGTAATTATTCTGAAAATACATACCAACAGGATCTGCTTTTCTCTCTTCACGTTCTGATGAATCACCAGTTAGTGTCCATTCTAAAGCCTCGCAAAGACTTGTTTTTCCGCCTCCATTTGGAGCAAAAATAAGAGTTGCCTTTTCATTAAATTCAATTAGACGTCCCTTGCCGTCTTTATTGGCCTGAAAACCTCTAAAATTTACAAGCTGTATATTATTTAATTTAATTCTTGGTGTACCTATTCCTTCTAAAAGGGCGACTTCATTGTGCTCTGGCAATTCTATAGTATTCACTTTTTGTTTAAATTTATCATCGTTTAAGAATCTTTCAATCTGCTCGATTATATAAACCTTCCTTTGATTCTTATTTCTTGAGATAATATCATCGAAACCACTCCATAAAATTTTTAAAAAACTCAAATATTCCTCGCTGATATCCTCCTTCTTTTTTTCTTGAGCGAGAAAATTTTGAAAAAATTGTCGTAATATTGTTTTTTCACCGTTCATATGAAAAATTAAAAATTCTGGCTTTTTTTAATAAAATTATCCAAGTCGGTTTGGTTAATACGCCACTGCCCAATTTTTGAGGCAATAAGCCGTCCGGAATCAATATAGCGCATAATCGAACGTTCGCTGACCCGCAAAATGTCAGCTACTTCCTTGATTGTTAAAAATTTTTCATTAGACATGTAAGTATTATTATCTATTATTTTTTAATAATCTTCATCATTACTATCAGTATTATAATAGTCTTCGATCTGTTCTCTTAAATCTTCTCTTTCAGCTTCTTCCATTCTTTCAATTTCTCCAACATTAACCCCATCTTCGTCATAATCTTCCAAATCTGAATTGGCATCATTCGCCAAAAATTCTTCATAATAGTCATCATAACCGTTATCTTCATCGTCATCTATATCCTCCGCCTCAATATCATCTTCATGATTAATTATATCATTATTGGCTATATCTGTTGCATTGGTGTCTTCAGCTTTCTCATCACTTTCACTATCTATAATATTCGCCAAAAAATCTTCCATTCTATTTTTGCTGTATTTTGTAGTAACCAATAAATTAAATACCTTTTCATGGCCTGTATTATTTACCGCAATAATATTTAAATCAGGGGGAAGATTATTAATTATATCTTTAAAGTATGTTGACTTATCTAAGCCCGCCCTTGAATCTAACAGACAAACAAATCCGTTGTCATTTTTAGTTCTAATTAATCGACCGAATGCCTGTTTAATCTCAAATACACATAAAGGCAAGCTGTACCCAGAAAACCCACCGTATATTTTACTACGTTCTTTTACTATTGGGTCGTCAGGAAATCTAAATGGAAATCTAATTATTATTACCATATCTAGGGATTTTCCAGGCACATCTACGCCATCCCTTAGACCAGCCGAGCCAATAATACAAGATTCAATATTTTCCTTAAAGTCTTCAATTATATTTGATTTGTTTCCCGTAAAGGCTTTAAGGTTATCCAGATTCACTAATGAGAATAGCGGGATATTCTTTTTATCTAATTCATCAGATAATAGATTGCCAATCTTAATAACATCATGGTTATTCGTTAGTATTATCATGGAAGATCCGTAATTATTTATTATTAAGCCCTCTGCCAATTTGGATACTTCTGAATAATAATCAAAATTACTTTCGCCGATTTTTTTTTGTGGGATATCATTAAAAACGAGTAATGCTGACTGGCTTTTGTAATCGAAATAATAATCGAGTTTTAGATATTCGATATTTTTAATTGCGTCTAATCCCCAAATTTTTCTTACAAAATCAAAATTATCATTATAGGTTAAAGTCGCCGATGTGAATATTACAGTCAAATTGGTATCATTATATAATTTATCAGCTAAGTATTTTCCCACATTTTTCTGACAAATATTTAACGAAAAATCATCAAGCGAAATAGGGGCTTCATAAAAAATAATGTTGCTATTTTTGTCCAGTAAAATTAATTGGTCCAGAATTTGTTGATAATCATTTAACATGAATATACTTAGTTCAATCTTTTTGTTTAAATTTTTAGTATTTTCTTCCTTATGTTTTTCGATAAATTTATTAAAGAAGGAGGATATATTGTTTAAATTGATATTAATATTTTCGATTTGAGGACGGATGGAATCAACAAAAATTTTATCAATATCTTTTCTTACAGAATACTTCAGATCTTTTTCTCCTGAATGCCTTTTCCTAATATTATTTGCGATGATTTCCGCTTCAGTCACGATTTTTACTATACTATTAGATGCTTTTTCGATTTCACTCATTAAGGATTGATCATTTTTCTTTAAAAAATTTTGGATCTGGTATAGTAACCCAGCTGATATCTTCGCTGGGTTAAATAAAGAATTCATATTCCATAGTACCTCTTTAAAATTAAAAGATTTAGTACTGGCATCAGTTACTGCGGATTCGATATTTATAGCCTCATCAATAATGAGGAGCTTATAATCGGGTAAAAGCGTATTGTTTCTTTTAAGCTTATCTAAAAATACCAGAGAATGGTTGGCTATTGTGATATTTGATTCTTTGGCATCGCTCTTTAATTTATTCAAAAAACATTTATTGTAATATTCGCAGTATTGATTCATGCAAGATTCACGATCACTACAAATTTGATTGCTTAATACCCTTGTTTTCTTTTTTAACCAATAATTAAATTTATCATAATCAGCATGTTTTTTTTGATTTTTTATAACCCAGTTGGCTAAAAAAACCGCAAACATTTTATCAGGGATTCTGAATTTATCTTCAAAAAAACCAGGGCCAGCATTAACGCTAACAACTTCATCAAAAAAGTCACGTAACTTTCTAAGGCAAATATAATGTTCTCTACCTTTTACCACCGTAACCTTTAAGTCTTTAAAAATATCAATATTTTTTAGCAACCTAACTTCTTTATCTACTAGCTGATCTTGCAATTGATTTGTATAGGTAGAACACACAACTGGTTGATTATTTTTAATTGACCAAAAGGCTGCTGGTATTAGGTAGGACAATGACTTACCACAACCAGTCGGAGCTTCGGCAACCAATGAATTTCTATTATTAATTGCATCCGTTATTTTTAATGATAAGTCTTCTTGTTGTTGGCGATGTTCATATTTTTTCAAATGTTTTTTCAATAAACCATTTTCTCGAAAAAATTTCTTAATATCTTCTTTATTTACAGAGCTAATATTATCATCCTGCTCCGCATAATCATTCTTATTTTCTTGTTTTCTTGCGATTGCTGGTATATAGCTTTTAACATCTAGTAGTTCATTGACTTTTGATAATTTCTGAGCATTATTTTCAAGAATAAAACTTGCCCATGGCCAATTTTGACTTTTTGAAATTTCCCCAACATGATCTAGCCAACTTTTATCCCAATCTGTATCCCTTTTTTCTTTTAGTTTTTCCAGTACCTCAAGCAATACCTTACAATCATCTATTGCCCGATGCGTTTGTTTTATTTTTTTCCCAACCAATTGTTGATGTAAATATTCCAGTTTATGTTTGGGAAATTCAGGCTTCAAAAAGATGGCCAGTTCCAATGAGTCAAGACATTTATTTTTAATTCCTTCTGAAATAATATTGTACTTTTTTAAATTATAATCTATAAAAACTTTATCGAAGGAGGTTGCATTATGCCCAACTAAATCCATGTCTCCGATAAATTCTAAAAATTCAGGGAGTATCTCCTGTATCTTTGGCTTATTAGTTAAATCAGTGTTCTTAATTCCAGTTAAATTTGTGGTCACTGCGGGTACCTTCATCTCGGGATTAATCAATTGATCGTATTCATCGACAATCTGCCAATCTTTAATTTTCAGTGCCGCTATTTCAATGATTTTTCCATTCTCTGGTTTAAGACCAATTGTTTCAAGGTCAAAAACGATAAAATCCTTCATAATATATGAGTTTTTAACTTTTAATATTTATTATAGTTTAACCCTTTAACCGAGAGGTTGTCAATTATTGTCAGGTTTTGTCTATTGCTTTACTTTTGCATAAATGTGAGTTATTTTAAAAGTATTAATCTAAATGCAACTATGTCATCCGACCAATCTTTCAACCAATCTATAGTAGCCGATAAGCTCGCCGAATTCTTCTCTAATTTGTTCCAGAATCACCCCGAACTCCTAGAGGAGTATGCTAGGCAACACCGTGTCCCAAAACGCCCCAAATGAGACACTTTAAATGGCCTTAAGGACTGTCTCATTTGTCTCATTTTGTGCTGACAAGCACGACCCGAGTGCCTTAAACCAGCTCTTGTAAAGAAGCTCAAAATCCCTTACAATATCCCTATAACGAAGGTTCTAGACCTGACTGTTCAGCAATCTTTAGTTCGGCCCGAACCACATAGGGTTCGGGCCGCCCAGCACCCTGCGTGGTGCTGGGCGAATCCCTGTCCCGGAGCCATAAATCGAGCTTTGCTCTGGTTCATAGCCATCGTGAATTATAAAAAAGCGTTCCGTCTGCGGAGCGTTTTTTTATTGTGCGAGGCTTTGTCGGGCTTATTGACAAATTAAATAATAGTTGTTAAGTTAGTTTAACCATCAGTCCTTTATAGGAGGAAAAGATGAGTCAACAAGTACCGCCCGTTATCATTATGACCAAAGGTAAAACATACCAGCAGGTTATTGATGAAATGTGTGAAAAGCTTCATTCGGCGGGATTTCACACTAATAACTATGTCAGTATCGGTCAATGGGACGCGTATCACCTGGTTGATAAGGAAACTATGATCTCCTGTATTTTGTTCCGTGTCATAGGCAAACTTAATTTTATGCTGATGGACTACACGGAAGAATCTCTTAATCAGCTAATGCAGTTTATGTCATCGGAATTAGGGGTGGCTGTTTTTTTAAAGGTCGGAGACAAAACACCTTTGCAGATGAAGCAGGCGATTGAGGCTGATTTGCCAAGTAAAGGTTTCCCCCCGGATTCTACTTTGAGAAAACTGGGATGTGTATTTGGAATTTTCAACGATGTTGACGGAGTTGATCCGGCACTTATGATTGATGTCGGTGCGTACCTGCGTTATGTGCTTATTGGCGCGGATTTCGACTATGTGATAGACCTTATTGCCGAGATTAAAAAATAGTCAGCACGACCGTTTAAAGTAATACTTTAAACGGTTTTTTTTATCCTAACAGGAAACCCCTGCTTGAAGGAGCGGCGAGAAGTAAGTCGCGACCGAAGGCGGGGATGAATGTGCGCGAACACTAATGTGTTCGCGCCGTTAGCGAGCCGCAAAGCACATGAGAGCGCAGAGGGTTGACATTTACTTACAAAATGTTTATTATTTGAGCAATAGAGTTTAGAGTTCAATTTTGAGAAAAGGAGGATTTGCCATGAAAGATGAAGGATTTAGACCTTTTGTCAATTCAGCAATTATTGGCGGGGTCTTGTGGTGTATCAGCGCCGGGCCGGTGCATGCTTATCTGCTGTGCCTGGATTGGGTGGCAATGGGACCTTCAACGATTGTTATTACAGGTCAGCAGGTTGTCCTCATAATTTTGACTGGATTAGCACTTGGATTCTCGGCTGAGTGCGCAAAATTTGTCGGCTCAATTTTTGAGTCTCAGCTGGGTGTTCTTTTACTGCCTGGTATTGCCGGAGCAATAATTGGCGGGCTGCAGGGCAAGTATATTGGAGCTGATTTTATGAACTCTCCGGGAAACTTAATATTCAAGCCGGAAGATGCTCGCATTTTATCCGGAGCCGTAATCGGTTTTATATTCGCTTATCCGGCTGTCATCGGCGGTATTTTCAGCCGGCGGATAGGGAAGCCGTATTAATTGTGAATTTAAAAGTCTACAGCCCTGCCTGCGCAGGGCTTTTTTTGTTGGAACAAAAAGCTGGCAGAGGTGACATCAATACGCAGACACCCTGCTTTGCAGAGTTTCTATTGTCGGTAATTTACAGCCTTTTTTGCCTTGCTTAAAAGCTTTGAAAAGCATAAAATTAGAGTATATGAATATTTTAAACAATCTTGGCAATTGGGATAAAGCCATTGTGAAAATCCGCTGTAAAAGCTGCGGGTTTGAGGAACTTTCAACTGAATATATGAAGAAATATTCTGGCAGCAATACTTGCCCCAAATGTCAGCAAACTACTTTGACCTTAGTCATGAATGACGGCAAAGTCTATGATTTATCCGGGGCAAAGCCTCAGGTAAAAATCCAGGCCTGGCTTATTATGGTCAGTGTAATGGTGATTTTTGTCTGTTACAAATTATTTGTCTGGCAGGTATTTTTACCGGTTAGTGCCGGCATCATCCTTTTTCTTGGTCTTTACATCTCCCGTCTTAAAAAAGATATGTAATTTTTTACTATATGAAAAAAAAGCTAACTAAAAAAATGCTGTTTACCATAATTCCCGTCATTGTTTTAGTTTTAATTTTTATCGGCACCAATGCTTCGGCTCAGGAAACGCGATCAATCTTTTTTCCGACTGAACAGTCAGTGACTTTTACTGACAGTTTCGGCGATGCCCGGAGTGGTCATCTGCATGAAGGTATTGATCTGATGGGCACGAAAATGATGCCCTTATATTCTTGCATTGACGGGCGAGTGCGCTATGTTGTTGATCCCGAAGCTGACTACGGCTATGCCATTTCTTTGGAAGACAGCGATCATTATACTTATCATTATTTGCATGTTAACAATGATACGCCCGGCACTGATGACGGTCTGGGCGGCATAGCCAATGCTTATGCGCCGGGCATTGTCCATGGAGCAACAGTTACCAAAGGACAGCTAATCGGCTGGATGGGTGATAGCGGCAATGCTGAAAATGTCGGCCCGCATTTGCATTTTGAGATTCGCTTGCCTGACAACACTGCCATTAATCCTTATTTAAGTCTAGTTAACGCGCGTTATCCCGGCAGTTATAGCATTACTGATTCATTAAATGCCAGTCCTGATATCAATACTGACAAGAGCTTGGTTGTTGGTGCCACGCCCGCGACTTGTGTTTCCGGTTCCAGAATCAAGCTTAGCGGGTCTACCACGGTTTATTTTTGCGGGGCAGACGCTAAGCGTTATGTTTTTCCCACTGACAAGGTTTATTACACCTGGTTTAGCAGTTTCAGCGGAGTAACTGTTGTCACTGCCGAGCAGCTGGCTAATATACCTCTGGGCGGCAATGTGACTTATCGTCCGGGCATTAAAATGGTCAAGATTCAATCCGATACCAAAGTTTATGCTGTTGAGCATGGAGGAGTCTTGCGCTGGATTGAATCTGCTGATACTGCGACTGCGCTTTATGGAACATATTGGAAAAATAAAATTGATGATGTATCTGATGCTTTTTTCATCAATTATAAAATGGGGGAGCCGGTTTTGTCTGCGAGATAAATTTAAAAATTTAGGTATTTTTTATTTAAAATTAAATGTTCCAAAAATTTAAATTATTAACTGTAACTTTAAATTTTGCACTTTGAACTTTTAATTCAAGAAATCTTTCCCCGCGGAAAGATTTTTTTGTAGGGCGAAAAGGGCTGTATGGGTTACACCCATTGGTAGAGACATGGCATGCCATGTCTCTACCGTCCGGGAACAATGCCCTTTTCGCCCCCTTGATTTTTTCTTGCCAAAAGTCTAGAATGAGATGTAAAGAGTCTCAGTGGCAATGTGTTTAATATGCATCGTATTGCAAGCGCGGTTTTAAATTGTCTGGGCTACACAGACCAGGAAACAACAACTTAACCAGTCCAGAGCCATGCGTTTGCGCATAGGTTCTGGGCAAGGAGGAGGGAGAATGTTGAAAAATTCGCGGTTACTTGGTATTTGTTTGTGGCTCTTTTCGTTTCAGGTCATTGCCTTCACCAAAGGAGGACTATTGGCTCAGCATCCCTGGCTGGATGTGGGAACGGCTTTGGGCATGTTCACGGTCGCCGCTTTCCTGCTCGGCCTTAGCCTGCCCGCGGCTTGGGATTTGGGATTCGGGTGTGTGATGGTTATCATCGCCGCGTCGACAGCAGTATTGACGGCCAGGTTCTGCCAGCAGATGCCGTACCAATGGTATGATCTGATGATCGTCATGGCTGCGCCCCAGGTCTTTTTCATGGCCATCGGCTTTTGGATGGGCAATCGTCGCCAGCCAGCTGACTTACAAGTTAAGTGCTGAAATCCAGCGCACCATTCCTGCGCCCCTCGTCCCGCATTGCGGGACTCGGGGCGCTTTTTTTTTGAGAGAAAATGGCTGTATTGATGATGTCAGGGACCGCGAGCAACGGAATCCAATCCCCGAGGGAATTGGATCCCTAATTACACAGCCATTTTCGCCCATTTTCAAGATATTGAATTTAGTGTAAATATAGCGTAAAATAAAATTATTAAGTTTAAACTAAAGACCATAGCGGAAATTTTTAATTTTGAACTTTCAACTCCACCCTTCATCCTTCTCCAGCAACCTCATCCAACTTAATATAACCTCATAGAACCTCATAAAACCTCAATATCAATGTTAACCAACCTATAAATAATATTGAGATAAATTTTATGCTATTCATCTTAAAACAGTATTTAATTACATTTGGCTGGGCTTTGACCGGCGCGATTTCCATGGCCATTTCTTTGGGCATTATGCTGAAAATTTTTGCCTGGCTGACTCCGATTAACGAGTGGGAAGAGATTAAAAACAAGAATTGGGGAGTGGTGGTACTTTTGTCCGTTGTGATAATTGCTTCTGCGGCTGTAATTATAGTAACAATCATGCCATAATATGTATAAATCCAGCATCCAAAATTTGCTATTTGTAGTATCTTTACTTTTGATTTTAAGTGGCTGTTCTTCTACTGGTGATAGTTACGATTCAGTGGATTATTCTTCAGATGAAAATACTTTTTACGGTTATGAATGTACAGACGACTGTAGCGGACATGAAGCTGGTTATGATTGGGCTGAAGAAAAGGGGATTGATGACGTTGATGATTGTAGCGGAAAGTCTCAGTCTTTTATTGAAGGATGCCAGGCATATGTTGAAGAAAATTATTAAAAATATGACCAGAAAAATACAATTTTTATTAATAATATTAGTATTGGCTTTGATTCTGCCTTTCGGCGCCTACGCGCATCCGGGCAGGACCAATGCTTCAGGTTGTCATGTTTGTAAGACGAATTGTAAAAGTTGGGGACTAAAAAATGGGAAGTATCACTGTCATGCGGAGAAAGTGAAAAAGGCTAAGGTGGAGGCGAAAGTTAAGGCGAAAATCAAATAATTTGAGATTATAATTAAATACTGGTTAGCCGGTATTTTTTTGTGGATAACATTAGTTGACGGCTGACTAAATGGTCAGTAGAATATAAGTATATGAAAACCTCAATTATCTCCCACAGACAAAAGCAATTACTTCAAATTATCTACGATTGGCTTAAAGCTGAAGGCAATATCCCGTCATTTGAAGAAATGAAAAAAGAACTTGGTGTCAGCTCAAACCAGGCGGTTTTGGATTTGTTGGAGAAATTAGAAGACAAAAAAATGATTAAGCGCAATGAAGGCCTGGCCAGATCTATTAATATTTTACAACGGGGGTTTGAATCACTAGATGTTATGCCCTTAGTTAATGTGGCTGGTCTGGGCTCGTGCGGGCCTTTGGTAGAATTATTTGAGCAAAGAGATGTTTGGATGGAACTATCACCGGAAGTTCATCAGTTTTCTTGTGACTTAATAATTATAAAGGCTTATGGGGATTCCATGATAGGCGCCAATATTTTGGACGGCGATTTGCTGCTTTTTACTAAAGCCAAGGAATTTAAAGATAATGAAATCGTTCTTGCCAGAACCATGGATGGAACCACCGTTAAAAGATTAATAAATCGTGATAAAAAAACATATTTTCAGCCTGAAAATCCTAAATATGAAAGAATACCGGTGACTGAGGAAACTTATATTTTAGGTAAATTAATTAAAAATTTATCAAGAAATTATGCTTAAGAAAGAGTTATCCAATCAAATCATAAGTAAAATTTTTAAAGATCCCGATGTTCAGTATGGGTTAAAAGAATTTAAGGGCATTAAGCTTGGCGATGTTTTGGATATTTTTGAAGTTGAAGAGGGGAAGTATTATATCAAGGATCCTGTGCGCGCTAAGGATATTTTAGTTTATAATGAGGAAAAAAATTTAAGTAAACCGGAGGAAATTATCCGCCAGCTGTGGCTTCATAAGATTATTAAGGATTATGGTTACCCGATAGACCGCATTGGAATTGAAAAGGATATCCATTTTGGCCGAGAAATACATGGTAAAGCCGCTGATATTGTAATTTATCAAAAAGATAAGGAGACTCCTTGGGTGATTATTGAGTTAAAAAGCCCGGATGAGAAGAAAGGCTTGGAACAATTAAAAAGCTATGTAAATTCTGAGGGAGCGCCAATCGGAGTCTGGTCAAATGGCAATGAAAGAGTCATTTTATACCGATCTCACCCGCATGAATTTGAAAATACCTTAAGGGATATTCCCAGAGCCGATCAGTCAATTGAGGATGTTTTGACTGAGGATGTGACTTTGTCCGACCTTGAAAGCGAATTCGATTTGGTGGATATTATTAAAATCTTAGAAGAATTAGTTCTGGCAAATTCCGGCGTGGATAGTTTTAATGAAATTTTTAAATTGATATACGCCAAACTTTTTGATGAAAAAGAAGCTAAAAAGCGTGAAAAAAAGATTTTATATTTCAGACAGTATAAGGATCCTGAATTGACCATGGCGCAAGTCAGCAAATTATTTGATTCAGCCAGGAAAGAATGGCCGGGGATTTTTAATGATTATGAGAAAATAGAACTGTCACCCAATCATCTGGACGTCTGCGTGGGGCAATTGGAAAAAATTAAATTATATGATGCTAATCTTGAAGTCATTGATTCGGCTTTCGAGTATTTATTGCCCGATGTTGCTAAAGGTAAAAAGGGGCAGTATTTTACGCCTCGCCATGTAATTAATATGGCGGTAAAAATGCTAAGCCCTCAGCCGAATGAATATGTTATTGACCCTGCCTGCGGTTCCGGCGGATTTTTAATCCACGCCATGCGTTATGTTTATGATAATTACTTGCATATGGATCGAGAGGCTATGAGCGATTATGCGAAAAAATATCTGTTTGGCATTGATTTTGACGATAAATCAGTTAAAATTTCACGAGCATTAATGCTGATTGCCGGTGATGGTAAAACCCATATTTTTAAATTAAATTCTTTAAATCCTAGGGATTGGATGGGGAATGAGGCTGAAAAGGAAAGGGCCAGAGGCGAATTAAGAAATTTGCTGCATAAATTTGATGACTATGATAAAAATAAAGATAATCAGGAGAACTTCAGGTTCTTTGATTATGATATATTGCTATCAAATCCTCCGTTTGCGGGAGAAATAATCGAGAAGACGCTTTTAAATCAGTATGAATTGTCAAAAAATGAAGCTGGTAAATTAAAAAATAAAATGGAACGCCATATTTTATTTATTGAGCGTTCAGTACAATTGGTTAAGCCGGGTGGCAGACTAGCTATTGTTTTACCCCAAGGCGTTTTTAATAATACTAACATGCAACACGTGCGGCAATTTTTAATGGACAAGGCGAGAATTTTAGCCGTAGTCGGGTTGAATGTAAACACTTTTAAACCGCATACCGGCACCAAAACTTCGGTTTTATTTTTGCAGAAATTCAAAGAGAAGGAAAAAGCGCCTAAGGATTATAATATTTTCATGGCCGTATCTCAAAAGTCAGGCAAAGACAATTCAGGGGATTATGTTTATAAAAAAGATGCCGAAGGAAAATTGGCGGTTGATATGAAGGGCAAGAAGGTTTTAGATCATGATTTGGATGAAATTGCCGAAGAATTTTTGAAGTTTGCGAAAAAGGAAAATTTAAATTTTTAATTTATTTAAAATTATGAATACATCCATTTATTGTCCTTATTGTCATAAATATGTAGAACTATCAAATCGGGGCGGCTTTAATTCTATACACGGTGAATATTGGATGGGGCAGTGCAATTCTTGTCAGAAAGTAATTTTAGTAAATAATCACAGTAGTGAAAAATATCCTATGCCATTACCTGAGCCCATAGATTCTAGGATATTAGAACCAATAAGAAAAGATTTTGAGGAGGCGAATATTTGCTTTTCTGCTAGTGCATTCAGGGCTGCCTCTGTGATGGCAAGAAGAGCTATACAGAATATTTGTCTAGATAAAGGAGCAGATGAAAAGGATAAACTGGAAAAACAAATCGAATGGCTATTTTCTCAAGGTATTATAACTAAAGATTTAAAAGATTGGGCTCATGAAGTGCGGTTGGTAGGGAATGATGCGGCGCATCCTAGAAAACCAGGTACGGATACTGATATAAATAAATCTGATGCAGAGGATATATTAGAATTACTTAAACAATTTTGTCAGGTTCTTTATGTGGCACCCTCAATTGCAGACGAAAGGAAGAAAATTAGAGAAAATAAATAATATGGAAAAAGAGAAAGCAGTAAAATTATTAAATGAAACGGGATATCCATTTCAAAAATGGTGTCTAGATACTATTAGAAATTGTGATCAAGATCATGGATCATGGATATTTAAAGCAGTATCCGAGTTTCCCTATACACATCCGAGTTCAAATGGTCCCATTTTAGGCGCTCATGGTAGTATTGATATTGTGGCCGTCAGGGGTGTAAAAGGAATTGAAGAAAAAACTTTATTATTTCTAATAATAGAATGTAAAAAGGCAAATAGTAATATCAAAAATTGGATATTTTTAAACGAAAGTTTAGACAAAAAGCCGCTTTTTATTTTTTCAGATATAATCGATAATAATTTAATGTATGAAAGGAAGTATTTAACGAGGCAACTCACGTTTCCCGATTTAGGGTATCGCTTGATTGGTGATTTCAATTATTGCAATCAATCTATTGAAACTAATGATAAGCTCACTACTATTAATAGAAATCAGGACGATAAGATTTATAAAGCTATTAGACAAGCAGCTCATGGTTCATATGCGCTGGAAAATAAAATCCCAAAATATATTGAAGGAATTAGTAATAAAGTGAATTTTTTACAGTTTAAACATTTTATTTATTTACCAGTAGTGGTAACAACCGCCAATCTCTATTTAACAAAATTGGATTACAAGAAAATACAAAATGGGGATGTTAATTTTAAAGATATAGATATGGAAGAAAAGAAATGGTTATCATATGAGTTCCCCTTACCAGATTTTATTAATTATGGGGTTATTAGAGATTCAATAACAATATCTTCTGAAAACAGAACTACTTTTATTGTAAATGATAAGTCTTTTGTGGAATTTCTTAAGAATGTTGGAACGATATACTCCAATGGCGTTAAATTAGAATCAGAAGATGTAATAAAATAAAATAGTAATATGACCTACTCAATAATCCCCAAATCCCACCTCGAAGGCGCCCTGCGCCTAGACCCGGAATACTATCAACCGGAGTATTTGGAATATCTAAATAAAATAAAAAAATTTAAAGTTATTTCACTAGGCGATGCCGCCTCTATTTTGCGGGGAAATACGCCTAAGGAATACGGCGATTTTGAGGTGCCAATTGTCAGATCAGGGGATTTAGACTCTAATTTCTTTCTTAGTGGGGATTTGTTGAACGCAAAAGACGATAATATTTTTTACCTGAGGAAGAATGATATTTTAATTTCATCGATAGGTTTTGGTTCAATAGGTAAGGTTAATATTTTTACAGGTGCTAATGATTCAAAGGGCACTGTGTCAGAAGTTACAGTAATAAGAGAATCAAAAATTAATTCCTTTTACATTTGGGCTTTTTTAAAGAGTAAGTATGGACAATTTCAAATTAATCGTGAAATTACCGGCGCGACAGGTCAATTACATTTAAACACTGGTAATGTCGAAAATATTGTAATGCCGTTATTGAAAAATCTTGATATTTTTGAAAAATTATATGTTAAAGCAGATAAAATATTTGAAAAGTCAAACTCACAGTACGCTCAAGCCGAAGATTTGCTGCTTGAAGAATTAGGCATTAAGGATTTAAAATCGGAAGAAGATTTGTCATTTACAACTACTTTAAAGGATTGCTTGCGATCTGAGCGCATTGATGCGGAATTTTTTCAGCCGAAGTACGAAAATATTTTAAGTAAAATAAAAGTTAAGAAGGAAAAATTAAGCGATTTGGTTTCCTGGCAAAAGGGGATTGAGCCTGGTAGTGAAGAATATGTGGAGGAAGGGAAACCCTTTATTCGCGTTTCTAATATGTCTAAATTCGGCTTGAATGACAATAATCAGCAGTTTTTGAGCGAAAAATTGTATAATGAATTGAAAGATAAATATCAGCCGCAAAAAGGCGAGATTTTATTAAGCAAGGATGCGACTCCGGGCATCACGGTTTTATTAGGGCGAGATGTTGAAGGCATAATTTCGGGTGGAATCTTACGACTCAAAATTAAGGATAAAAATTTAGTCCCTCAATATTTATCGTTAGTATTAAATTCTTTGATTTGCCAAATGCAAATTGAACGAGACGCTGGCGGTTCAATTATTATCCATTGGCGGCCTGATCAGGTTGAAAATACAATTATCCCAATTTTACCCCTTAAAACCCAGCAAAAAATCGCTGATTTGGTCAATGAATCTTTTAAATTAAGAAAAGAAGCTAAAGAATTATTGGAGGAGGCGAAAAAGAGGGTGGAGGAGGAGATTGAGAAGAAAAAATGAAAATCTCATCTAAAATATTTTTAAATTAAATATTATTAAATTTATGAACGCTAAAGCATTAAAAGCTTTGCAAATTTTAGAAAATTGCGCCAGAAATAAACAGGCAATTTATTATAAGGATTTATATGACAAAATAGGGCTGAATTGCGAAAATCCCAAGGATAGGAATACGGGCTCCCACATGCTGGGGGAAATTAACATCTTAACTTTAGATAAAGATGATGTCATGCTTTCCTCTTTAGTTACCCTGCGAGAAGCTAATCAGCCGGCTGAAGGATTTTTTGAATACGCGGTTGAATTGGGAAAATTAGATGCTGACGCGAACGAAGATGAAAGATTAAAATGCTGGATAAAAGAAATGCAGAAGGTTTTTAAAGTCTATACTAATTAATTTAATCAATATGAAAAAAGTTTTTTTCGTTTTATCGTTAGCGTTTTTACTTTCCGCTTGCAGCCTTTTTAAAACGCCAGCTAAAGTCACTGACTTTGAATCCTGCGTTGCAGCAGGTAATCCTGTTATGGAATCATATCCCAGACAATGCCGAGCCAATGGCCAGAATTTTGTGGAGCTTATTGATGGTAATTTAAACAATACAAACCAAATAGCCTGTAGCATGGAAGCCAAACTGTGTCCTGATGGTTCGGCAGTCGGTCGTACAGGTCCCAATTGCGAGTTTAGCGCTTGTCCCACAGAATCCAAGACAGGCACTGTCAGCGGTCAGGTTATATTGGAACCGACTTGTCCGGTCATGAAAAATCCGCCTGATCCGGCTTGCGCTGATAAACCATATCAAACCGGCATTCAAATCATTGATCGTAATAGCCCGGCTGGCGCGCCTTATAAAGTTATTCAAACAGATGAACAGGGCAGATATCAGGTTGTTTTACCGGTGGGCGAATATAATTTTCAGCCCAGTGGCGGCAGAGTTTTGCCTCGTTGTGAAGCTCAGGATGTGACAGTGACTTCAGCAGCAAATTTAAAAATTGATTTTTCCTGCGATTCAGGGATTAGATAAAATCTAAAAATCCAAAAATAAAATCTCATCCCCAAAAGGTGCAGTCTAAAACATTTTATGCAATTAAATAAACTATCCAAAGCTGAAAAGCGGGTAATAATTGACAAAGGCACTGAAGCGCCTTTTATCGGCGAGTATGTAAACAACACAGCCCCTGGTGTCTATGTCTGCCGGCAATGCAATGCAGCGTTATATAATTCCCAGGCTAAATTTGCCAGCGCTTGCGGCTGGCCGAGCTTTGATGATGAAATACCCGGGGCAGTCAAACGCACACCCGATGCTGACGGCATTCGGACAGAAATTACCTGCGCTCGTTGCGGCGCGCATTTGGGGCATGTATTTGCAGGCGAGCAGCTGACTCCGAAAAATATCCGCCATTGCGTCAATTCCATCTCCTTAAAATTTATTGCCAAAAAATAATATGATCAGTAAAGCTTATTTAGCAGGCGGGTGTTTCTGGGGCTTGGAAGAATTGATGAGAAAACAGCCCGGTGTTTTGAATATTACAGCCGGCTATACCGGCGGTCAAAACGCCAAGCCGACTTATGAAAATCATCCCGGCCATGCTGAAGCCCTGGAAATCGAATATGATCCCAAGATAATCAGCTTTAGGCAGCTTTTGGATTTATTTTTTAGGATTCATAATCCGACTACACTCAATCAACAGGGCAATGATAAAGGCCCATCATACAGAAGCGCTATATTTTACCAAAATAAGCAGGAGTTAAAACAGGCCCAGGATTTTATAAAAATAGTTAATGATTCCCAAAGGTGGCCAAAGCCGGTGGTTACCACCCTGGAGCCGTTTACCAAGTTCTGGCCGGCTGAAGAGTATCATCAGGACTATTTGCAAAAAAACCCTGGCGGCTATACTTGTCATGCTATTTATTTTGATAGTTATATAAAATAATTTAAATTTTATGAATGAACCAACACAGTATTCACAATTAATTAAACCATTTTGGTCACCACCAGCCTGGCTCTTTGGCCCGGTCTGGACAGTTCTTTATGCGATTATTATCGTGTCTTTTGGCACAGTGTTTTATAAAGTTTTTACCGGCAAGCTGGCCTGGTTAGTCGCCTTACCGTTTGCTCTTAACCTTGTTTTTAATCTGGCTTTCACTCCAATCCAGTTTGGGCTTAAAAATAATCTCCTGGCTTCGCTTGATATCCTGCTCGTTGTTGGTACGTTGATCTGGGCTCTCCTGGCTATCTGGCAGGCCGCACCTGAGCTTCGTTGGGTTGTCTATGCCAATCTACCATATCTTTTGTGGGGGACATTTGCTACATGTCTGCAACTGACTATCACTTATTTAAACAGGTAATTTAGGCGCAGCTGGGACACCTTGCCAAAACATTTATAGCGCCAACATTATGATACAGAATTGTTTGAATCGCGAAAAAAATCAAAACTAATAATAATTTTATCCCAAAAGGGGCAGGCAAAAAATATTCTTTAAAATAGGTTTGATTGTTGAAACTAATCGCAAGGAGAGTTTTAAATCCGCGGGGACCGTAGGGACAGGTTTGAAACCTGTCCCTACATTACGTGGGTTATCAGTAATTGTTCGCGGATTTAAATCATTTACATAAACAATTATAATCAAAATATTTTTAAAATTAAATTTATAATCTATGAAAAAATGTCCGTTTTGCGCCGAAGAAATCCAGGATTCGGCGATCAAATGCAAACATTGCGGTAGTAATCTTTATGCCCAGGAGCCTCCTAGAAGAAGCAGCTCTTCTGGTCAGGGTAAAAGCAAAATTACAGCAGGCCTTTTGGCTTTATTCTTGGGAGGTCTCGGCATCCATAAATTTTATCTCGGCAAATCAATAGGCGTTCTTTACCTGATTTTTTTCTGGACTTTTATCCCTGCAATAGTCGCCCTTGTTGACGCTATTATTTTATTAACAATGACAGATGAAAATTTTGACAGGATGTATAATCAATAAAACCATTTAAAGAAGAATCAATTAAGTGGGTAGAGGATCCGAATAACCCTAAAAATTTCAAATAAAAAAGGCGTTCTCCGCTGAGCGGGGAGCGCCTTTGTGTTTTGGGTTATTCCCGGTGTTTGGCCTGATGGACTCCGGCATTGGAAGATCCCTTGCCTCTTTCGTGCTTTTTGACATAAGTCTCGTTGTCAGCCAGTTCAATTCCCAGATGTTCTTTTGCTAAAGCTCTGGCTCGGGCTGAAGGTTTGTACCCTTGAGGCAGACGGCGGATGAAATCAATTACTTCATGATGGCAATGCGTGCGTTTTTTGGTTTCCTGCTCCGCAATTTCCACCTCTTTTTCCAGCTCCTCAATCAGATGCCTGGGATTTTCCATTGTCCTGATGCGCGGTACCAGCAAGTCCGGATTTAACGGCCTGGCTGCTGTCCGGAAACGGTTGACGATGTTCTTAAGGGTGGAACTTTCTACCCTGGGCAATTTGGGCATTTGTTCCACGACTGTCAGCGGCACAATCAGGTCATAAAGCCGCATTACCTGGGTCAGCCGGAAGATCTCGTAGATGTCGGATTTTTGTGCCTGGCTGAATATTTCACGGACCGGCAATAAACCGAGTCCGCTGGAAGCGTCAAATTCAGCTTTTTCATCCATTGACCAGGATAAAAACCCTTCTAATTCATAGCCGGCCAGGGTAACCTTAGAATCGCTGGTAACAACCTCCCTGACCTTCAAGGACAAGGGATTTTTCATCGCTGCTATGGTAGCCAGGCTTACTAGAGCCAGGGGTTTTCCCTCCAAAATTTTAAAAGAGGTTGCCGCTATAATGTCGCGATAATCAGTAAAAACCCAAACCTCATTTATTCCGTGAAGAACTCCGTCCTGGAAAAAACTGGTTTTAATGCCATATCGTTTCAAAATGGTCAGCTCTTTCATAGTTGCTTCCAGGTCTTGGGCTAAGTCAGGCAATGCTTTGGCACTCAGTTCCATAAACAGTTGAGGGTTAAGGATCTTGAGACCCTTAATATACAGTCTGGCCCCGATTATTCTTTCCATATATTCCTGGAGAACTAAGGTTTTGGCAAAAAACCAATTTTCCTCAGTTTCCAGGGATTCTAATTGGGCAGAAAAAGCTTTTAAATATGTCAGGTCCTGCTCAGTATATGATATTCGCCTGGCAAAATAAGCGGCAATAATCTGAATGATGAAATTGCTGTTTCTGGTCGAACCGTTTGGGCCGATAGTCAGCTTCTTGGCAATATCGATAGAAATGGCCAGATCCAGAAATATTTGCAGGGCTTCCTTGAAATTTTTATCCCGCAGATATTTTTGGAAAATTTTTTCCGCAAAATTGTCTGCCTGGACAGTGTCCAAATTAGCCTTACGCACCAGGCGCGCCACCTCGGATTTGAGGTGCAAATCAGCGATCAATTTCGGTAAACGAATCGGCCAGCTTATCTGCGTCATAGTATCCTCCTCATTGTTTGGAATGAAATCTAGCATTTTGGGAAAGAACAGCTAATAGCATATTTTAGCACTTTTTACCTTTTTGTCAAGCTTTGACTTGGGTTGAGATTAGAGGTAAAATTAGAGTATAAAGGTAAATTCCAAATAACAAATTTCAAGCCATAAATAGATTTTAAATCCCAAATTGTCCGCGGATTTAAAACATTTACATAAACGATTTTAAGCGAAAAAATAAAAACAAAATGTTCTTAAAACGTGACAGAAAATTAAACAGGTGGCAAGGATATGATTATAAATATCTCGGATTATATTTTATCACCATTTGCACCCACCACCGTCAGCCCCGATTCGGTGAAATTGTCGGGGGCGAAATGAAATTGAACCCTATTGGCGAAATTGTGAAACAGCAATTATTATGGTTGCACAAACATTTTCCGCACATACGATTAGACGAATGGGTGGTGATGCCCAATCATGTTCATATGATTTTGGAAATTAATTATAATTTTAATAATGATAAAACAGGTTACGCCGATGATGGCAATGACGGTAAATCTGTAGGGACAGGTCGCGACCTGTCCCTACAAGGGAAACCAATTTACGACATCATCGGCGCATTCAAAACCACATCATCAAAATTTATTCACCAGATTGGTCATACGGAATTTGCATGGCAACGATCATTCCACGACCGTGTTATCCGCAATGACGATGAATTATCCAAAATTCGCGATTATATTTTCGGCAACCCCGCCAAATGGACGGAGGATCGGAATAATCCTAAAAATTTTAATCAATAATATTTATCGTATGAAAAAAATCACATTATTCGTCGGGCTTATTTTATTAGCCATCGCAATCGGCGGTTGTAGCGGCCCTCAAATTGTTAATAATATAAAAAATGATAATAAAAATGTGGTAGCAAAAAATGACTGTGAAATCGGCAAGGAATATGAGCGTGATGCTGTTAATCCCGTTCCCTGCAAATGTCCCAGCGGTTATGAGTTTAAGATTGTTTCCATGGGGTGGGGAGCGTGTCCTGAGGCGGGTATGAGTGATTGTCCGGCTGCAACATTAAAATGTGTTGCTGTCGCGCAAGAAAATCAAAATACTAATGATGTTATTGCTGAAGAACCAAAGGTTCAGCCTGAAGAGATTCATTATTTAAAATTCGGAAAATGGCAGGATGAAAGCAGCGGTCCCGGGCTTTTGTCAGGCAAGGAAGAACAGTCAGTTTTTAATAAGAAGGATATTTTGCTGATGAATTCCATGGACGGCGGAAATTATTATATGGAAAAAAGCTATTATATCAGTGCGGCTGATCTGAAAGCGGATTTTAATTATAATTTGATCTGGTCCTGGCAGCAAACAGAGATTGCCAGGCCATATGGCGCGGTATATTTCAGTATTTCATTCTATAGTTCAGACGAACATACCACCAGACAGACAGATGCCAATAATTTATTGGGGCATTATCATTATATGCGCCATACCGGTGATTTCGAACTATATAATTGTCCGCGCATGTATAAAGAATCTGTACTTGGCCCCAAACAGTTTATTTGCCATGATGAACCCGGCACCATGTTTGAATGGCAGACAAAAACCGTAAATCTCAAAGAATTATTAGATACGGATTTAAGCGGGATTGATAAGACAAAAATCAAAACTGTTAAAATCAGGATTACTTCCTATAATAATGCCGGGTCAGGCGCAATTACCGAATGGGCAGATTTTAAATTAATCAGAGCGGAATAATTTAAATTATATTATGATTTATTTAATCGGCGGTGCGCCCAGGTGCGGAAAATCTATATTGGCCAAGAAAATATCCAGCAGAAAAAAGATTGGTTGGCTTTCTACGGACAGGCTTTGGACAGTTGTTTTCAATAGCACCCCAAAATCACAATTAAAGAAAAAATTTCCAGGTTTCTTTTTGTTCAAAAAGGCCGGTAGCTATGCTTTTGAAATTCATAGCCCCAAGACCCTTTGGCAAAATGAGCTGATTGAATCCGAATCTATCTGGCCGGGTGTGCGGGGACTGATCAAGGCATTGGTGGCATATAATCAGGATTTTATAATTGAGGGCGTTCATTTATTGCCCAAATTAGTCAATCAGCTGAAAAAGACAGCTTGCTGGAAAGATATCGGGGTTGTTTATCTGGTTAAAACCGATTTGGCCAAAATTAAAGAGGGCATTCCCAAAAATAAAAAAGACAAGCTGGACTGGCTTTTGGCCGGGGGGATAGATTTGCCTGGCAGATTGGATAAAGCCAGCGCCATGATTCAGTATGAAAGCAGGTGTATTGAAAAAGAAGCCAGAAAATATAAATTTATGGTGGTTAATACGGAAAAAGATTTTAACAAGAAGATGAATAAAAAATGGTTTTGAAAAAGGATCGTAAATTAAATCGTTGGCAGGGGTATGATTATTCATTTCCTGGATATTATTTTGTGACGATATGTACAAAAGGCAGGGGGCCATTTTTTGGTGAAATTAAAGATTTTGAAAAGGCATTGAACGATTTAGGCAAGATCGCCCATGATTATTGGCAGGAAATTCCAAAACATTTTAAAAATTGTGAATTGGATGAATTTATTGTGATGCCGAACCATATTCATGGAATATTGTATATATTTTATAATAATGAAGATGAATACCGTAAAAATGTAGGGAACGCAGATCTGCGTTCCCTACGGAACACCAAAATGGTTTTACCAAAAATAATCCTCCAATATAAATCATCCGTAACCAGGAGGATTAATAATCAATTCAAAATAAATTTCGCCTGGCAGAAATCATTCCACGACCGTGTTATCCGCAATGACGATGAATTATCCAAAATTCGAGATTATATTTTCGCCAATCCAGCCAAATGGGCAGAGGATCAAAATAATCCTATTAATACAAAAATTTAATTATGAAATACGACATTGCAATTATCGGCGGGGGACCGGCCGGATTAATGGCAGCCGTGGCCAGCAGTCAACTGGGTGCTAAAGTTGTTTTGCTGGAAAAAAATCCGCGGCCGGGGGTTAAACTGCTTTTAACCGGCGGCGGTCGCTGTAATCTGACCAATAATCTTTCAGATTCGCGCGCTTTTATTTCTCGCCTGGGCTCAAAGGCGAAATTTTTATTTTCCGCTTTGACCCGCTTTGGAGTTGCTGATACTCTGGAATTTTTTCATGCCCTTGGTTTAAAAACCAAAGTGGAAAATGATCAGCGCGTTTTTCCTTTGAGTAATAAGGCAGAGGATGTGCTGGCCGTATTTTTAGCAGAACTAAAAAAATACCAGGTAAAAGTTGAAACTCAAAGCGAAGTAAAAAAGTTGGTAAAAAAGGATCAACATATTGAAAAAATTATTTTAACTGACGGCCGGGAAATTGAGGCTGATAAGTATATTCTGGCAACCGGCGGAAAATCATATCCTCAGACAGGCTCAAGCGGTGACGGCTATGGCTGGCTCAAACAATTAGGGCATACAGTGATTTCACCCGCACCCAGCCTGACTCCGCTGATCGTGGCGGAAAGCTTTATTAAAGATTTGGAAGGTTTGAGCGTGGAAGCTGCCAAGCTCAGCCTTTATCAGGGCGCAAAAAAAATTACTAGCGCCCAGGGCGATATAATTTTTACAGCCAATGGTTTAAGCGGACCGCTTACTTTAGATTTGAGCCGTCAGATTGACGCTGGGAAACTTAACGATTTATTTATAGAAGTTGATTTTATGCCGCTTTCTGATCTGGAGTCTTTAGATAAAAAGTTACAGCAGGTTTTAGCAGCCAGCTCCAAACAGGTAAAAAATAGCCTGGATAATTTTGTCTTGCCAAAATTAAAGTCAGTAATATTGAAATTAAGCCGGATAAATCCGGAGAAAAAATCCAATCTGATTAGCCGGCAGGAAAGATTATCCTTGGTTAAATTAATAAAGGGTCTGCGGCTGAAAATTAAAAGTTTGGCCGGATTTGAGCGCGCCATGATTACCAAAGGAGGCGTTGCCCTGAATGAAGTTGAACCTCAAACCATGCGTTCCAAAAAAATCAATAATTTATTTATCTGCGGTGAAATTCTGGATTTGGACGGACCGACCGGCGGTTTTAATCTGCAGATTTGCTGGACCACCGGGTTTGTGGCAGGGCAGTCAGCGCAAAAAGATAAATCATTTTAGTTATAAAGCTTATTTAATAATAACAACTAAGTTTATGGAAGAAGAACAAAAAAAAGATTATGACCCGTCCGCGTATAAGCCAGAGACAGTATATGCTAAATCAAAAGGGGGATCTTGGCGCACATTATTCATTGTTTTTGGCGTAATTGTCGCTATTCTTATTGCCTTTGTTGTTATTGCCCGATTCAGAGCGCCCGAAGGTCCTCAGAGTAACAGCAATGCTGCTGTAATTACTGATTTTAAATCCTGTGCCGCAGCAGGTAATCCGGTTATGGAATCATATCCCAGGCAATGCCGAGCTAATGGCCAGACTTTTACTGAGGTTTTAGTTCCAGTAGGTTCAAGTTGTAATCAAAGCGCGGATTGCCAGTTGCCTATGGACTATGCTGCCCGTTCTAATTGTCCGTACCGGGCTTTTTGTTATAATCAGAAATGCGTAGTAGGCTGTCCTTCGTGGGAGGAAAAAACTAATACCTGGGAGGTAAAATGCCAGGCTGATAAAGATTGCAATTGCGCTACCTGGAATGAACAGAAAAATTATACTTGCGCCTGCGTTGACGGCCAATGCGCTTCTATTGTGGCAGATGTAGTTTCTGATACCGAACCTGAGCCAATTGCCTGCACCCAGGAAGCAAAAATTTGCCCTGATGGTTCAGCTGTCAGCCGCAGCGGTCAGAATTGCGAATTTGCACCGTGTCCGGGAGTTAGTGATCAGTCCAATGATTGCCAGAAAAATAACGGCACCTGGCTGGCTGAATATAAAGAATGTGAATATATCAGCAGGCAAGTGTGCGAACAGCTCGGCGGAGTTTTTTCTGAATGTGAATCAGCCTGCCGCCATGATCCACAGGCGCAAATGTGCACTTTGCAGTGCGTTTCCGTGTGTAAATTTTAAAATATTAATATTAATTATTTTTACTATGTCCACAGGCGTAGGTATTGATGCGAGTTTTAATACTTGCTACAAATGTAATAAAAAACTGAATTTTTTTGAAGGAATCTGCTTGTCTTGCGGCGCCGATAACGGCAAACTAATGATTTTTCGAATTTTGACCCGGATTCTTATCTTTATTATTTTTGCCTTATTTGCAATTATGTTTGTTCCTGCTTTGGCGTCCCTTATCGGATCTTTTGGAATTTTACCTGTAAGTTTAAATAATATAGCGATGATGATATTTTCTTTGGAGAAAAACTCTACTGTTTTGATAGGTTATATAGGTTTAATTATTGTTACTACTTTTATCATTGCGCTCATCGGCAATTTTTACAAGTCATCTTTAATCCAAAAAGAACAGGCTAAAGACCCGACTGCTAAGGCCGTCCCTGACAAATCTTTGGACGGATTTGCCAAGGCAAATTTTACCCCGGGTCAATATAAAGTATTCAGGGCTGTGCTGATTGCCTTTTTGTTTTTTTTCATTTTGCCGTTTATCAGCGGTTCGCTTATATTTATCATTAACTTAGAAGAAAATCCCGGGTGGGGAATCTTGTTGATTTTTCTCACCATGGCATCGGGATTTATTGCGGCCGGATTAATGATCACGATAATTGTATCGTATGCAATTCTTGCCCTAAAAAATAAAAAATAAGTATATTTTAATTAATAATTCTAAGAATTATGAAATTTCCCTCTATCCCGTTTGATGAAAAAAAATATCAGGTGGGGCATTATGAATTTAGGCCCGATACATTTATTGCCTGGGTAGATGATTTTAAGAAAAAGTATCCTAAACCCGAACAACTCAGAAAGTTTCTGGAAAAACAAATTCCAAATGCTGAGGCAGGATCAGGCGATTCATTGGGCCAACGCTTAAATTATCTTCTTCAGGAAGGTTATATCGCAGATGAACATGCAGAATTCATATCCAAGCAGCTGCAAATCGCTATGCATAAAGGGGATGATTATCTGCGCGCCGGGGTTATTAAATTTATCGCACAGGCTGAACAGCTTAAAGCGCAGGACATAGCTTATGAAAAATCATTAGCGCAGACAGATAAACATAAAAAATAATGTAGTTGATTTAAATTTATGATTAAAGCAGTAATTTTTGACCAAGACGGCGTAATTGTAGATTCGGAAAAGATTAATGTGGCTTCGGCGCTTTATGCCTTTGCCAAATTGGGCGTGCAAATTGACGAGGCTGACAAGAAAATGATTATCGGCATTCATCCCACGGATTATAAAAACACCCTGCTGGCCAAATACAATATTGATTTTGACGAGTATAATAAAATTAAACGTGAATATTATTATCAGGAATTGGACAAGGTGGAATTTTTTTCCAAGACAGTGGCGATTATCAGGAAATTACAGGAAGAAAATATTCCTCTGGGGCTGGTAACGTCTTCAAAGCGTTCCACCACGGAAAAAATGATGGCCAAAGCAGGCTTGGCAGGCGTGTTCAAGGCTCTGATTTGTTTTGAGGATTGTGAACAGCGCAAACCTGCGCCGGATTGTTATTTAAGAGCGGCAGAAAAATTAGGTTTTGAGCCGCAGGAATGTCTGGCCGTGGAAGATTCTTATCCGGGTCTGATCGCAGCCAAAGCCAGCGGCGCCACCTGTTTTGTCATTCCCAATGAGGCGACCAAAGACCAGGATTTTTCCCAAGCGGATAAAATTATTGATTATGACACGGAATTGGATTTTAGCCTATTTGCGGAAGTGCTGGGATTGAAATAATGATAAAAGGAATGTTATATAAAAAAATATTGTCTTTGTTGATTACGATGAGATTAAAATCCTAATGATCTCCTTCGAGAGCCTCAGGATGACATTAGGATTTTAATCCTTAACTATTATTTATGTATAAAACATATTGGGTATATATTGTTGAATGTAAAGATAAAACTTATTATACGGGAGTTACAAATAATCTTGAAAGACGGATTTGGGAACATAATAATCAAGTAAATGAAAAAAGTTATACTTATAAAAGGCGCCCGGTAAGATTGGTTTTTTGCGAATATTCGACTGATATAAATTCCACCATTGAGCGTGAAAAACAGATTAAGGGTTGGTCGCGGCGCAAGAAGAAAGCTCTAATTGAAGAAAATGTGGATAAATTAGTAATTTATTCAAGGCGTAAGCATCCGAATAGATAATCTTAAAAACATTATAGACTTGCCCAGCACTTTATCCTTCGAGAGCCTCAGGATGACAGTGCTGGGCTGGCATCATTAGTAAAATAGTCCTAATAATTTAAATTAATAAAATAACCCAAAATTTATGTTCAAGGAATTCAAACAATTTGTCATGAAGGGCGATGTTATTGATATGGCAATCGGCATAATCATTGGCGGGGCTTTTGGCAAGATTGTCAGCTCACTTGTTACCGATATCATTATGCCTCCCATTGGGGTGCTTTTGGGCGGTGTTGATTTTACCAGTCTGGTAATTATCCTGAAAAAAGCCAGCGAAACAGCACCGGCTGTGACTATTAATTATGGTTTGTTTATAAATACCGTGATTGATTTTATTATCATTGCTTTTTGTATTTTTATGGTTATTAAACAGCTTGGCCGCTTTAAGAAAAAAGAGGCGGCAAAGTCCGTGGAACCGGCTGAGGAAATCGTCTTATTGCGGGAAATCAGGGACAGTCTGAAAAAATAAGCAGTCAAATAATTTACATATAAAAGGCGCTCTGGTACAAAGCGCTTTTTTGATTTAATAAAAAAACCCTGAACCGGATGGTTCAGGGTTGGTGTTTAGGCTAGATCAGCCAGTTTCTGGCTGAAGGCTTTAAATTTTTTGGGAGACAGGGTATGAGCCACTGCCTTTTTCAGGTCCGCATTGTAATACGGAGCTTCACAGGTCGGATAATCTTTCTTCGGGTTTTTTTTGTCGCGCTGGTAAAAGCGGCAAACAATTTTTACCCGTTCGAAGAACATTTGTTCTGCCTGGTCTGCGGGGATATTTAGTTCCCGGTAGTAACGCCGCAATTCTTTGAACATGAACTCAGCGCTTTCCAAGGAAAAAACTTGCCACAGGTGCGGCCATTCATTAGGCGGGATAAAAAGGATGTTGGTGTCGGCAGCTGAAATTGAATCAGCATATATGTTCGGCTCTCTGCGGATGTGCTTGAGTAAAAAGTCGCGCATATCAGCAGATTCTTTGCACAGATTATAAAGCTGAGTGTTGCTCATCATCTGCAGCTTGGCAATCAGCTTTTTAATGTGTTTGTTCGTGAACGTCTGCAGATTGCCCAAAAAGTCTTCCAACATGAGGCCGGTATACTTTTGGGTGGATTTATCCTTCAGCAGAATGTGAAAAACCCGATCATTGACAAGGGGCCAGCAGATTTTTGTCTGCCACAGCATTTTATCCGCAGCCATGATGTTTGTCAGGTCGTCAGCGGTTAGCAAGGGAACAAATCTGGGCTCTAAGACCACATCAATGATCGCCAGTTTGTCAGAAATATCAGGCATGTTTTCTTTCAGCCTGTCCAGCTCGAGCTGCAGATCCTCAAAGTTTTTTAGAGGGCTTTTATACTCAGCTTTGGCTTTTTCATAGCGGGCCTGAGAAATCTTATCAGGATTTGCCTCCACATAGAACTGGGAGTAGAAAATTTTCAGGCTTCTTTCTTCGTCGCCTTGCTGTGCATAAAGTGCCAGTTTGGCAAAAGCCGCGGAATTTAAGCTGTCTTCAACTTCTGCCCAAAAGAAGGGACGCTGTTTTTGTGTAAGTGTTTTACTGAAGTCTTTCAGCTTAAGGCGCATGATTTTCAATACCCGAGGATTTTTAAACCAGTTGTACAGGTCTGCAAATTCCTCAGGTTTGAGTGGTGCATGCATTCTATCGTTGAACAGAAGTGAGGTAAACAAGCTGTTATTCACGTAAGAGTCGCCCAGTTCATAGGAATACTGATCACGGGCTTTGGCAATGAAGTGCTGTCTGAAGTGTTGCCGCAGTAAAGCAGTAAAATAATTTTTCTCATATTCATCCTTGGCTTTAGTATATTCATCCAGACCAATCCAGTTTTTGCCTGGTTCGGCGCTGAATCTTTCAGCCAATTCTTTTTCAATGTTCCAGGTCTGGTCGCCAAGTTCTTTTTGGTCGCAGTAATTTTTCATCTTAACCAGCTGGCTGATTTTTTCCCAGCCGAGCTGGAAAAGGTCAAACAGCTTTTTGTTCTGTATCAGGCTCAGAGCTATGTCCAGCTGATTTTTGCTGGCCAGCACCAGACCCAGATTGCAAATGCCCAAAACGCAGTAAGTAGCCCGAGTCAGATATGGTTCAGAAGTGACAGTGTAGTACTTTTTAGCAAATTCGTAGGACATGCCTGCGCCCTCTTTTTTGACCTGGTCAAAAAATAAGCCCCCAAACTGTGTATGTCCGAGGGCTTGAAAGAGGAGCAGGCGGGAGTCGTGGCGAACAATCGCTGTACCCGCCATTGGAACCTCCTTGTGGTTGTTATTTCTTTTCGGGATCGAACATGGAGACATATTCTTCGTCATCCTGTTCCTGTCCCAAAAGTTTTTCCGCACTGGTGCGCAATTCCTTGATTTGGCTGATGACGCCTTCCCAGGAACCGGCCTGATCCTCGGTCTCGCAGATTAATTCCATCATTTCGGTAAGAACTTCCGGAGCGATTTCATGGATCAGCTCCAGCAGATCTTGACGCGCTTCGAATTCCGCGAGGTCGATTACTGGCTCTCGCTGGCGTTCATTGGCGATGACGTCACTTACGATGGTCTCGATACTGGGAGGGGGCTCAAAGTCGTCCTCCTCATCCTCCTCATCTTTATTTTCTTCAAGCTCAGCCTTGACTCGTTCGGTTTCAGCATGGATTTTTTCCCGAATTCGATCTTCGGTGGCAATCTTGGATTCTCGGAAGACTCCTTTGACGCCTTCGTTTTCATCCAGGTCCGTGTTAATCCCGATGAAGGGAAAGCACAGATAGAAAAAAGCGTTTTTGTTGGCGCAGATTGCCTCTAGAATCTCAAGCTGTTTGGCCCGATCAAGGGTATTGGCCAGAATTTGGGAAATCACGCCCAGCGCTTCATTCTGCAGTTCGAAAAGATTTTCCGTATTGAGCTCTTTTTCCCAGGCCATCGGATCCATGGCCAGCATCTCGACAATCTGTTGAGGATTGGCCAGAATGGCGGTCATGGTGGGAACCGTGACATCGCCTGTTTTGATCAGGCGGCCGATTTCCAGGGGATTGAGCCGTAACAAAACCGCAATGGCAGAGTGATCGCCTTCGGTGTCAGCCAGTTTTTCAATCTCGTTTTCGCCGTGTTTGCCTGACTGGGCAGTGATAACTTTGAGCGCATTCGCTCTTTCTTCGGCAGGTAAAGTAACGAGATCAGTCGGTTTCTTCTGATCCATCTTCTTCTCCTTCGTTTTCTTCCCCGACTTCTTTGACCGGGGTTTCGGTGTTGCTGGGAACGCCAGAGGTCCGTAAGATTGTTTTGCCGGCGCAGCGGATATCGCTACCGCAGGACAGACAAAAGGCAATCATTATGATCTGTCTGGCGACAGTGTCGTTTTTGGTCCGGAGGTCATTAACCAGCTGCTGGCGCGAAGCCGCAACCGTGATGTCCTCCCAGGAAGGCAAATAGCCCTTTTCGAAAAGTAAGATTGCCTGAGTTTTGTTAATGAGCCTGATTTTGCCCAAAAGCGTCATGACACCGTAAGACTGTTCTTCGAGTAGAAGATCAGCCTGGTCTTTCAGCTCCAGGAAAAATTTTTCGCAAGTACGGGAAAGGGCTTTGGGATCTTCAGGGTCAGTGTAGCTATCGATCGCGTCGGCGCAGAGTTGAACGGTTTCACCCATATCTTTCGGGAAATTGATAATCATGTGGTCCTCCCTTGTGTTTTGAGGCTTAACTTTTAAGTCCTCGGTTAACCATTATATCCCAAAGGTCTCGTAAAAAGTCCCTTGGTTTGGTTGTAATTGCGCTTTTTTTGCCCTGATCATATTCCAGTTTTTTGACTGGATCGGCCAGTATTTCATAAGCCTTTTGGATCTGAGCCCACTTTGTTTTGGCATCATCTGACGGATTATGGTCGGGATGGTTCTGTAAAGCTAATGCACGGTAGGCTTTTTTTATCTCAGCCAGCGATGCGTTAGGGGTAATACCCATGATTTCATACAAGTCAGCAGGTGCATTCATTATTATATTCTCCTTTCAAGGTACATTCAGAGTTATCTTAATTTAGCAAAAAATATATAATTTGTCAAGGGGTTGGCTATTTATTTCACGCCATTTACGTTTGCCTGCTAAAAACTGATATTTGTAACAATTATCCTGATTTTACGTCTTTTATAGTGTATGCCCGGCATGTTTATGCGGGGCGTAAAATTATTTTATGAAGAATAATACTCTAAAAACGCTTAAAATTTTCTGGCAGTTTAACTGGCGCCATAAACCGACCCTGTTTTTGACATTGGGCGGGGTTTTTTGCGCCACTATTTTGCAGCTGATTGAGCCTCTTTTATATAAGAAATTTTTTGACCTGCTGATGCTGGGTAATAGCCCTGAAGTTGTAAGTCAATTAATCCATATTTTGATTATCATTGGATGCCTCTCGTTTTCGTCCTGGTTTTGCTGGCGCACCATGGGCTTTGCTTATGTTTATTTATCTTCAAAGGTAATGTCAGAACTTTCCAACTTTTGTTTTGCCAAATTGCATTTGCATTCTTTTTCCTACTTTAATAATAATTTTGTCGGCACTCTGGTCAAAAGAGTACAGTGGTTTGTCAAAGCTTATGAAAATGTTTCCGATCGCATTGTCTATGATTTAGGCACTTTATTAATAAATGTAGTATTTATTGTCGCTATACTTTTCTGGCGAAATTTTTATTTGGGTTTAGTTATTTTTATCTGGCTGATAGTTTTTTTGTTGATTGTAACTGTTTTTAGCAAATATAAATATAAATATGATTTAGCCAGAAATGATGCCCAGTCAGAATCAACCGGTTATTTGGCTGATACAGTGACCAATAACGCCAACCTGAAATTATTTAATGCTTATGAACGTGAGAAGCAGGGTTTCGCAGGCAAACAGGAAAAAGTCAGGAGTTTAATGTGGTTTTCCTGGAGCTTAAGCGAAGTCTTTCATGCTGTTCAGGGATTTTTTATGATTAGTTTGGAATTGGGCATGTTTTATATGGCAATACGGCTGTGGCAGAAAAATATTTTAACTTTAGGTGATTTTGTACTCATACAAGCATATTTAATAAATATTTTTAATCATATTTGGAGTTTTGGCAGAACCATAGTCAGGCTTTACGAAGGTTTGTCAGATGCTGAAGAAATGACTGAAATAATTAATGCTGAACCTGAGATTCTGGACATTCCCAAAGCAAAAAATTTGGCAGTAGATAAGGGTGAAATTGAATTTAAGGAAGTCGGCTTTAATTATCATCAGACTAGGGAAGTGCTTAAGAATTTTAACCTGACTATTAAGCCCGGCGAAAGAATTGCCATAATCGGGCCCTCAGGCGCCGGTAAAACTACCATTGCCAAGATTCTTTTACGCATGCACGATTTGTCAGCCGGTAAGATTATAATTGACGGGCAAAATATCAGCCAGGTAACTCAGGAAAGCATCTGGAAAAATATCAGCCTGGTGCCTCAGGATCCGATTTTATTTCATCGCCCGTTACTGGAAAATATCCGTTATGGTAATCCTAAAGCAACGAAAAAGGATGTTATTAACGCCGCTATCGCTGCCAATTGCCATGAGTTTATTGAAAATCTGGCCGAAGGTTATGATACTTATGTCGGTGAACGAGGCATTAAATTGTCCGGTGGTGAACGTCAGCGCGTGGCTATTGCCAGGGCGATTTTGCACAATGCGCCTATTTTGATTCTGGACGAGGCGACTTCCAGTCTGGATTCAGAATCAGAAAAATTAATTCAGGATGCTTTAGATAAATTAATGAAAAATAAAACCGTGATTGTGATTGCCCATCGTTTATCAACGATCAGGAAAATGGACAGGATTGTTGTGGTTGACCAGGGGAAAATAATTGAAGAGGGAACACATCAAAGCTTGATTACTAAACAATTGGGAATATATAAGAAATTGTGGGAATTGCAGGCTGGAGGATTCATATGAAGTCTAAAGTCTCGCCTGCTCAGTGGAGTTTAAAAGCGTGAAAAATCGTCCTCGCCATCGAGGATGATTTTTGTTATAATATAATAACAATGAAAAAAATCTTTACTTTCGTAAAATCAGTATGGGGCTCAGTTTATAAGGCAATAAAATCAAACCCGGATGTGCAAAGTCAGGCGGCCAATCATCCGAAACTTTTTGGTTTTTTGAAGAAAAGGCTGCATTGGCGGGATTTTTTAGGATTGCCATTAACTTTTATAATTATTATCTTTATTTACATCTTTTTTTTATTTATAGGGATAATAGCTGATATTTTATCTTCTGATCCGATTGTTTTTGTCGATGTAAATTTAACCAGCCTGCTTTATACTTTCCGCAATCCGCTTTTAACGCTTATTTTTTTAAAGATTACTCTGCTCGGCAATTGGCAATTAATTCTGGCCGGGATAATTATTTTTTCCGCAATTCTTTGGCTGTGGCAAAAAAAAGTCTATATTTTTTCTTTATGGCTGGTGATGGCGGGGAGCGCTCTGTTTAGTTATCTAGGCAAATTGATTATTCACCGTCCGCGGCCGCAAAATGTGGCGGTCTTTGATTTAAGTTCTTTTTCTTTTCCCAGTGGCCATGCCACATTAGCTTTGGCTTTTTACGGATTCATTGCTTATTTTCTTTTTAAACAAATTAAAAGCTGGAAATATAAAATTTTAATTTTGGCCGCGGATTTAGTTTTAATTTTATTAATCGGTTTTTCCCGCATGTACTTGGGTTTTCATTTTCTAAGCGACATTATCGGCGGATATTTACTGGGGATTTTGTGGTTATTAATAGGTATCAGTTTAATCGAATGGCTGCTTTTGGCGATTAAGCCTGTAGATAAAGATAAAATAAAAGCAGGCAAAAAGTTTAGAATCCTAACTCCCATTTTAATTTTTACATTTATTGCCCTTTATTCGGGTTATGGTATTTTATATAATCCACCTTTTCAATTATCAAAAGAGAAAAAGGTGGCAGTATTAAAAACCAATGACGTCTTAGACCTATTTAGCGGCAGTTTGAGCTTGTCTAAATACAGTGAGACGCCAACGTCTAAGCAGCAAGAACCGATTAGTTTTATAATTATGGCTAAAAATGACGGTGATTTAATTAATGTTTTTAAGGCAGCTGGTTGGTCTTTGGCTGATTCGCCGAATTTGGGCGCGATTTTTAAATTGGGAGAAGCAGCCATATTAAATAAAGAATATGTTAATGCACCGGTTACGCCCGTATTTTGGGGTGGCTATGTAAACAATTTTGGTTTTGAAAAGCCGACAGAATCCCAAACTGTGCGCAGTCGCCATCATGCCAGGTTTTGGCAGACTAATCAGCAGCTATTAGACGGGCAAAATATTTATGTGGGTACGGCCAGTTTAGACGAGGGTTTGAAATGGTTGCTTACGCATACAATTAATCCCGACCTGGATAAGGAACGGGAATATATCTTTAATGACTTGACAGCTACCGGAGCCATTGTTAATTGGCAAAAAGTACAGTTTGTTGAGCCGCAATTGAATAAAAATTTTGCCGGTGATTACTTTTTTACCGATGGAGATGCTTATATAATTAATTTAAAATAATCTTTTAATTAGATAGAAGCAGTAATTCCATGTTATACCGTTTTACCAAGGTGGTAATTGTTATTTGTGGCTTTGTTATCTTTGAGGCCATACTTTTAGGTCTGATTGTTTTTTTCAGTGCTGACGCCTCTTGCCGTCAGAAAATAGAGCCTGTCTATGTGTTGTCCGCCCCGATAATTAAAAATGAAAGTAAATTCCATCTGGTCAGCGGAGTCGTGCCGCATCATGATCTGGCCAACCAGATTATTGAGGACTTTTTTCAAAAGGTTGCAGAGCAAGATAAACCCAAAACTATTGTGATTATTTCACCTGACCATTATAATGCCTCGTTTTTGCAGAGTGGTGTTGATTTTATTACTCTGGAAAAAAGTACTGTCAGTTATCGTGGTTTGTCGGTTGCTGAAAATTTATCTCCTAAACTCGTTGGTTTGAATTTTGTCTACAATGATTCTTATGTCAACTTAGAGCACGGCATTAATAATTTATTGCCGGCCATAAAAAAATATTTGCCTGAGGCTGAAATCCTGCCAATTATTGTTCCGGCCAAAATGCCCCGCGTTGAAATTGAAAATTTAGTAAAAATATTAGCTGATGAAGAAGATCTGTTTATTGTCTCCAGTACTGATTTTTCCCATTATTTGCCGGAAAGCGTTGCTGACTTCCATGATGTGATGAGCCAGCGCGTGTTAATAAATTTTGAGCAGGATAATTTTCCCAATTTAGAAGTTGACTGTTGGCAATGCCTTTATGCCAGTCGTTTGGCAGCTAGCTTGAAAAATAGTGAGGATTATGAGTTTATTGCCGCTAATAATTCTGTTGATTTTTCCAGATCAGATAAAGATAGTGAAACGACTTCGTATTTTTCCGTAATTTTCGGACAGGGTGATTTTGGCAAACAGCCGGAATTTTCAGGTCAGACTTTGTTTTTTAGCGGAGATATGATGTTTGATAGAAATGTGGAAAAACTTATGCAGAAAAACAGCCTGCGCTATCCTTTTGCTCAGGTCAGCACTTTATTTAAAGGCAGTGATTGGGCTGCGGCAAATTTAGAAGGCCCGATTGTGAAAGAGCCGCAGGACTTTGGCCCCAATAGTTTGAGTTTTAATTTTGATGATGAAATTATCCCAGTTTTAAAGGAAAACGGTCTGAATATATTTTGCCTGGCTAATAATCATATTCTTAATAAAGGCCAGGCTGGAATGGCTGAAACAAAGAAATTATTGGCAGACAATAACCTTTCATATTTTGGCGACCCGTTCAAATGCGGCGTTGATTCAGCTTTGACCAAGGGGAAATTTATTTTCTTCGGTATAAATAAAACTTATCCGACGAGCTGTAGCGACTCTCAGATTAGCGAGGCAGTAAAAAAGTTAAAGCAAAAAAATCCCTCCTCATTTTTGATTGTTAATATTCACTGGGGAAATGAATATCAGGCAGTTAATTCTAAAGCCCAGTCTGTTTCCGCGCATTTATTAATTGATAGCGGCGCCGATCTGATAATCGGACATCATCCTCATGTGATTCAGAATATTGAAGAATATCACGGCAAATTGATTTTTTATTCTCTGGGGAATTTTATATTTGACCAGTATTTTTCTCAAGCAACTCAGGAAGGTTTGGTTGTTGGTTTGGAATATTATCAGGATAAATTAATTTATCGCCTTTTTCCGGTTGAGAGTAAACTTAGCCAGCCGAAATTGATGAGCGGGGATAATAAAGCCTACTTTTTAACAAGTTTAGCCAAAATTTCATCTGCCAGTATCAGCGCAGAGATGAAAAATGGTATAATCAAGTTAGAACGAGAATAAACTAATTCAATAAATAAAAGTATGTTTAAAAAATCAGCAGGCGTTTCTAATTCAACATTAATTGTTTTAATTTTTTGCGCGGTAATTTTAGCAGCCGCAGTAGGGTATCTTGTTTATAATTATGTTACCAATCCGCCTGAGGTGTTAGAAAATAAAAATAACCAGCCCATAGTTAATGAGGATTGGGACAAGCCAGCTCCGATAGTAGCCACTGTGGCAGCCAAAAGATTAATTGATCCCGCTGATATTAAAACTGAGAGGATTGAGGTAAATGCCCAAATCCCGCAATATAAGCTGCCATTGGCAGAAAAAGACATTAATAATGCCGTGAATTTTGCCAAAAAGATTTCCTTGGACAGCAATGCGAAAAATACTCTGCTGCAAAATGGCTTTGTGGCAATTGACACCCCAAAAGAAATTACAGGCAATGCTGATGATTTCGCTGATTTTTACAGCACGCTGAAAACTAAAGAAATTCCGCTTTTTGTGACCACGGACAGTTTGCTGCATTATTACCATATTTTCTTTGATACGACTTTAATGAAACTGGAACGGGATTTATTCTATGATGATATCTGGCAGATGAGCCTAGACTTATATAATGATAATCTGGAAATTTATAACGGATCAGAGGGCGAGATCAAAGAAGCAGCTAAGCAAAATGTTGCTTATTTGGCAGTGGCTCTGGAACTTTTGAAGCCCAAAGTTGATCAGGTTTTTACTGATGATACTTTGAGAAGTGAATATTGCTATGAAGGGGCTGATGAGGAATATTGCAACATGATGCTTTTAGGGGTAAAAGAGCAATTCGGAGACAAGGCCAGTTATAAATATTTTTCTAATGATGATTTAAAAAAATATGAATTTACAGTGCCTGATTTTGTTAAAGAACAGGTGGCAAGTGAAGTTAAATTAATTACAGCTCATGCCGGCTGGAAAGAATCTCCGATTTTTGTTTATAAAGAAGATTATTCCCAGTATGTACCGCGCGGCCATTATACCAAAACTGAAAAACTGAAGAATTATTTTAAAGCTATGATTTGGTACGGCCGCATGACAGCCTTAATTCAGGGTTCGCCAAATTTAGCACCGAAAACAGCAAAATGCACAACTGAGGGAATCATCTCGGTTGAAGATGCCAAGCTTCAGACTTTGCAGGCAGGCTTAATTGCCAAGAAATTTTTAACCAGTCAGGAAATACAGGATAAGTGGCAGCGCATGTATGCCATTACTTCATATATGGTCGGGTTTGCCGATGATCTGGGGCCATATGAATATGGGCAAGCTTTGAAAAAAGTTTTTGGCCAGGAAATTTCCAGTGCTAAATTGCTGGAAAAGTATGAGGAATTTAAAACAGCGCTGAATGAGATGACTTATGGGCCGAAAATTTACGGCGGTTTAGGCGCCTGCAAAATGATAATGCCTTGTCCGCCTTTGGATGATCAGGAGTTGCAGGCTTTGAAAAAACAGGCTCAGGAATTACTGGCAAGTACCAAAGGCTTTCGTTTAATGGGGCAGCGTTTTACCGTAGATTCTTATTTATTTTCGGAAATTGTTTCGCCTTATACCGGCAAGTATACAGGTCCTGATACAAAATTGCCTACTGATAAAAAGCCGTTTACCTTTGCCTGGAATGATGAATATGCTCAGGATAGCCGCCCCTTTACTTGGGTAAAAACTAATGTTGAAGGCTGTGATGAGGGCAGGGAAGTCCGCGGTTTTCCGACTGGCTTGGATATTATGGCGATCTTTGGTTCTGAGCGCGCACTGGAAATAATGAAAGAAAACGGCGATGCGAGTTATTCAGATTATCAAAGTAAATTTAATAAATTAAGTCAGGAAATAAAAGCTTTGCCCGATGATGCCTGGTACCAGAATCTTTATTACAATTGGCTTTATGTTCTGCAATCGCTTTTGGATAAGCCGACAGCCGGCAATCAGACCTTTATGCAGCAGCCTGCCTGGCAGGATAAAAATTTAAACACTGCTTTATCTTCCTGGACTGAATTGCGCCACGATACGATTTTGTATGTGAAACAAAGCTATACAATAGCTGAAATGGGCGGTGCTATGGAATTACCGGCAGTGGGCTATGTTGAACCCAACCCTGAATTTTATAACCGTTTATTGAATCTGACCCGTTTGACCAAAACAGGCATGGAAAAATTAGTGCCTGAGGAGCAATTGGATAAAATGAGCATCACTGTTGCTTTGGAGCGTTTTGATGGCATTTTAAGCAAGTTATTGGAACTTTCTCAAAAAGAACTGGCAAATGAAAAATTAACTGATGATGAATACAGCTTTATTGAAAGTTTCGGCAAAACATCAAAAGGATTGATTGACATTGTGGCCGGAGGCGATGTTGATCCTGAAATTCTGAAATCCACTTTGGTTGTCGATGTCCATACTGACGGCAATACGGAAAAAGTTCTGGAAGAGGCAACCGGCTGGATTAAAACTCTAATTGTTGCCTATAAACTGCCGGATAACCGCATCTTGCTCGGCGCCGGACCGGTTTTCTCTTATTACGAATTCAAAATGCCTATGGCTGAGCGTTTGACCGATGAAAAGTGGAAGGAAATGTTAAAGACTGGAAATTATCCCAGTCAGCCTCAATGGACCTCTAGTTTTAGCAAATAAATTATTTAATAATTTTATTTCAAGATTGACATTTACGTCAATTGGTGTTATAATTTCTTGATATGTTAAAAGACTTATTTATTCCTCACGAGGCTAATGATTATCAGCCGAAAATTCTGCATCCCAAAAGGTTGTTTTTTCACGGTGCGGCTGCTGTTATAATTAAGATTTTTGTCTTAATGGCTCTTTTGGTTTTACCGTCCAGAGCCTGGCTGACTCCTGATGTTATGACTGCAGAAAGCAAGGAAATAATTGCTTTAACCAATGAACTGCGTCAAAAATTAAATCTCCCGATGCTTCAGGAAAATGCTTTGCTGAATCAGGCTGCTTATAACAAGGCACAGGATATGATGGTTAACCAGTATTTTGCCCATCTTAGCCCGGAAAATAAAAACGCTCTGAATTGGATCAGGGGTGTTGGTTATTCTTATGCGGCAGTCGGTGAAAATTTAGCTATGGGCTTTTCCGGCGCTAAGGAAGTTTTTACGGCCTGGACTTTGAGTAAAACTCATAATGCCAATTTAATCGACTCAGATTTTAAAGAAATCGGCGTTTCAATGGTCAGCGGTGTCTTTAAAGGACATGATACCACAATGGTTACTCAATATTTAGCTGCGCCTAAAATAATAGAGGTTCAGAATATTTCTATAAATAACAGCAAAACGGAAAAAACAAGGTCTGCTGTAAGTATTGCGCTTGTCCAGGGAGAAAAATTTATTGAAACAGAAGCTGATAATGTGCCTCCTCATATTGATTTGGAAATGACCAAAATCTTTGTGCATCAGCCTGTGGCCAGCAAGGATAAAGTGCTTGAAGTAATGGCCTTTTTAAGCGCTGATACTGTTAAGGCCGAGGTTTATTACAAGAATAATATTATTGAATTATATCCGGTTGAAAATGATGTTAATAAATGGAGTGGTAGCCTGATTATTCCTGCTGCGGAAAAGGAAAATCTTTTTAATCCGGTGGTCCTGGCCAGTTTAAGCGCCTATGATCAGGCCGGCAATGTTTCCACAGCTGATATTAATTGGAAAAATATTGAGCAGATCAGGCCTTCTTTAATCCGCCAGTATTTATATATCAGCCAAAGCAATGCCCAGGGGGTAAAATCATTAGTCGGCGCCAGTAAGATATATTTTATGATATTATTGCTGATTGCCGTAATTTCTTTAGCGCTGAATGTCTTTATTGAAATCAAAAAGCAGCATCCTCACCTTATTTTTTCCGCCTTGGGACTGATCGTAATGTTGGTATTACTAATAATTGTCTAGAAATTAGCCAAAACTCGGCTATTGACAAATTTGCTAAAAAAGTGTAAGATTATATCTAAACTATTAAGTCTTTAAATAAATTAATTTAAATTTAATTAAAAATTTAGCTTATGAAAAATAAAACAATTGTTTTATTTATCTTTATCTTAGTTTTATTCACAACTTCTTTTTATGCCGTAGATACCAGAGCTGTTACTGTTTTCCCTGAATCTGCAGATTGTGATGCCACGAATGGCGTTATGGGTGATTTAAATCATGACTCCTTTGTTAATGCTAATGATATTGCTGTTATGACGCAAATGACAAAAGGGCTCGCCCCATTTAATGCCTGCGCAGATATTTCGGCTGATGGGTTTATCGGCCCTGGGGATATAGCTGCTCTACAGCAATTGATCAACTATGTTAAAAACGGATTAGCTGTACCCAGCGCCCATCTTTATGAGCATAGCTTTTATAATCCCTATCGTTTGCCAAGGTGCCAGACAATATATGGTGATGTAAACGGCGATTTGGTGGCTGATTATCAAGACGTGGGAATACTCGTGGAGATGGCGACTGGAAGAATACCGGCAAATATCTGTGGTGATTCTGACAGAGACGGTTATATTGGACCTGGAGATATTTCCATGGTCACTTCTGTTAGTAAGGGTTACCCGGCATTTGTAGATTACATTAAGCCCGTAATTACCATAACCGGCGCAAATATTATTACTTTGGAAGTTAATAGCGTTTATACTGACTTAGGCGCAACTGCAACCGATAACAAAGACGGTGATTTAACAGGTTCAATTAAAACTGATTCATCTGCTTTAAATATGGCAGTAGTCAGCTCTTACAATATTCGCTACAATGTTACGGATTCTGATACTAATGAGGCGATTGAAGCTTTGAGACAGGTAAATGTGGTTGATACAACAAAGCCCGTTATTGCTTTAAACGGCGCTGACCCTCAAATTATTGAAATCGGCAATGCCTATTCTGAATTGGGAGTAACTGTTACTGATAATTATGACGTGGCAATTTCTCCTGTTATTGATGCTTCTGCTGTAAATATCGGTGCTGTTGGCAGTTATACAGTCACTTATGATGCTACAGATAGCAATGGCAATGTAGCAGTACAAGTAACCAGAACTGTTAAAGTTGAGGATAAAACTCTTCCGGTAATTGCTTTATTAGGCAGTGATCCTCAAGAGATTTTAATCAATACTTCTTATGTGGAATTAGGCGCAACTGCTTCTGATAATTTTTACGGCGATATTTCAGGGTCTTTAGTAATTGATGCTTCTGCTGTTGATATTACCACAGTAGGCAACTATATTGTTACTTATAATGTGACTGATGCCAATGGTAATGTCGCAGTCCAAGTTACTCGAACTGTTAAAGTTGTTGATAAAACTAGTCCGATTATTACTTTATTAGGTACTATTATTCAAAATATTGAATATGGATCTCCGTATGCGGAGCTTGGCGCAACAGCAATTGATAATGTTGACGGTGATTTAAGCGCTAAAATTGTTATTGGCGGCGTAGCTGCTATAAATACCAGTGTTCTAGGCACCTATACTGTTACATACGATGTAACCGATTCCAATGGCAATGCAGCGGTGCAGGCAATCCGCACTGTCAATGTAGTTGATACCACTAAACCGGTTATTACTTTAACTGGGGTAAATCCTCAGATTATAAATGTTGGTGATGCTTATGCAGAATTAGGCGCGACTGCGACTGACAATTTTGACGGTGTTATCACTCCTATTACTATAAATTCAGCTGCAGTTAATACCGCAATTGTGGGCAGTTATAATGTTACTTATGATGTAACTGATTCCAATGGCAATGCAGCTGTGCAATTAAGCCGTACTGTTAATGTTGTTGATACAATTAAACCCGTGATTACTTTAACAGGCGCAAATCCTCAATTGATAAAATTAGGCACTCCTTATATTGAATTAGGCGCTACTGCTGCTGATAATTATGACGGCGATATCACTGTAAAAATTTCAATTAATGCTGTTGCCGTAAATACCGGCACTGTCGGCAATTATACTGTTACCTATAATGTTTCTGATTCGAGCGCTAATGCCGCAGTACAGGTAACAAGAACTGTAAGTGTCTATAGCCCGGTCATTAGTGGCGTCGGCGGATCTTCTGATACTACTGCTCCGGTAAATGCTTCTGTTAAAATTAATAATGGCGATGCTACTACCCAAACTTCAGAAGTTACTTTATCATTATTTGCTGAAGATTATAATGTTCCGCTGCAAATGATGATTAGTAATACCGAAGATTTCAGCGCCTTAACTTGGGAAGCATATAATACAACCAAGTCCTGGACCTTAACTGCCGGTGAAGGCTTGAAAAATGTATATGCTAAATTCAAAGACAGTTATGGTAATACAACTGCTGTTGTTTCTGATTCTATTACTGTCGGCCAAACAGCAATCACAGAAAATCCAGGCACAGTAGAAGGCGAAGTTTTGGGAGAAAAATATGTAGAAGATCGCGAATTGCAGCTGGCTGAAATCTATGATGATGCTCATTATATCTGGCCGGGTGATCTTGATCTGCTTTTAGGTTATATGAACATGACTCGCAATCTAGCCTTGGAACAAAGCATGAATACAAAATATTTGGCTTTACTGGCGCCTGAAGTAAAGTTGGCTAGCGCTGGTAATGAATCCAGCGTCAGAGCAGTTACTAATTTCTTGGCTTATGGCACTAAAACAACTCTAAAATTAGGAGCCGGGGAAAGAGCTGGCGTTTTGAACTCATATAAAACAGCTTTTGGCAGTTTGCCCAAAACAGAAGAACAATGGCGCGATGCAATCAAGATTGCTAATGGACGCTGGCCAAACCAAACAAGTACCGTTGCTGAAACTAGAGCCCAGGCAAATTTCAAAAAAGTTTACTTGCGAACAGCAGATTTAAATAATGCTAAAGAATCAGCAGCGATTATGATTATGGCTTATGGCATGAGACCGCAACCCAGGAACGTGGCTTCAGAATCAGCAGCTATTAAAATTTTCAAGGGAATCTTTGGTTATTATCCTAAAACTGCAGTGAACTGGGATATTCTTAGAACGATTGCTTATTCTGGCGTGCAAAGATAAATTATTAGAAAATTGATTAGATAGAAAAAGACCACCGCAGTTGCGGTGGTCTTTTGTTTGCGTTTTTTTAAGTATTTTCTGGCGAATCTTGGTCATCATGCGATGCCATAAATGACATATCTAATGAATCTTCAATCATCTGGGCTAATGTTTTTTCCTTGTCAGGAAGAAAAATAGTATATTTGAAGATTCTGCCGGTAGTTTGTAGAATAATACAATCAAAGTGCATTAACTTCACTTTTTCTTTGAACCATTTTAAAGTGCCTTTTATGCCGGTAGCCAGAGTTGCACGCTCATACCTTGCCAGATCAACTCCAAGTAGCCAGTGAGGATTCAAAGTTTTAAAAAACACATGATTACGGATGTCGTAGCACTGAAGTTTAAGAAATTCTTCATCAATTGTCGTGACTAAGATTTCAGTACTTTCCGGATCCCAATGATTTGATACTCCCCAAAGAAAGGGATATTGATGCAATAATTCTTCCATCTTTTTCGCGTCCATGAGCAGGCCTCCGTTTTTGTTTAACCAAGGTTTAGGTTGTGTAAAATGAACAATTATGCGGCTATGGTATCTCAGCCCCATCTGACTTTTAAAAGTATCAACTTAATCAGGGTTTGTCAAGATAATGATTTATCTTTAAAAACTTTTTCTTACCCGGCTTTTGTGGTATAATTGTAAACATAAAGTTAACGAATTATTTGATAAAATTATGGTTTTAGACAACAAAGAAAATAGTGTCAAATGCACCTGCCCCAACTGTCCCTCATACAATGAATGTATGAGCCAAAAGACAGAGTTACTTTATTGCGCTAAGGAGAAAACATCTTGCGAGGTAAAGTCTGACGGATGTGTTTGCCCCACTTGTCCGGTTTATGCCGAGAATGATTTAAACCGCATGTATTATTGCCGTACAGGAAAATAGTTTTAAATTTAATATTAGAAGTAATTTCTAATTATGCCTAAAATACGAGTTGAAGTATCGGCTCGCCATTGCCATTTGAATCAAAAAGACGCTGATATTTTATTTGGTAAAAATCATAAATTTAAGGTCCTGAAAATGATCTCCCAGCCGGGCCAGTATGCTGCTGCGGAAGAGGTGGCCATGAAAGGGCCAAAAGGCGAATTTAAAGTCCGTATTGTCGGACCTTTGCGCAAAGATTCCCAAGTGGAATTAGCGGTTACGGATTGCTATCGTCTGGGAGTAAAGCCGGTGCTTAAAGTATCCGGCAATATTAAGGGTACACCAGGTGCTGTTTTAATCGGTCCTAAGGGCAAAGTAACGTTGAAACAGGGCTTGATTGTGGCGCAGAGGCATCTGCATGTTTCTTCTGCTGAAGCCAAGGTTTTAAAAGTAAAAAATGGCCAGTTTGTCAGCATGAAAATAACCGGACCGCGGGGATTAGTTTTTAACAAAGTGGCTGTGCGTCTGGAAAAAAACTTTAAAAAATCATTTCAGCTTGATACTGATGAAGGCAATGCCTGCGGGTGGAAGCCGGGGATGACGGCTGAATTAATAATCAATGACCAATAATCAATCATCAAGCAAATTCTAAATTCAAAATTCCAATCTCCTAAAGTTTAGAGTTTTGGATTTGTTTATTTGGTATTGTTTGAATATTGATGTTTGATTATTGATGATTATAAAATATGAAACAACAATTCGCTAATATAAAAGTTCTTCTGTCAGGATATTTTATCTGGTTAAATGAGGAACGCAATAAATTCAAAGCCAGCTCAACTGTTACTTTAATCCGGGATAATAAAGTTAACATTATTGTTGATACGGGCAATCATGAAGTTGAGAAAGAATTGCTTGCAGCTTTGAAAAAACAAGGCTTAAAACCAAGTGATATTCATTATGTCATTGTGACCCACCATCATCCCGATCATGTGGCTAATAATCATTTATTTAAAAAGGCGATTATTACCGATGTTTTGACCAGCTATAAAGGCGACCTGTTTAAAGTTGATTTGGATTTATTGTATAAGGGGAAGAATATCATTACCCCGAATGTCTATATTATCAGCACGCCGGGACATGAAATGGACGAATGTACGGTAATTGCCAAAACAGAGAAGGGGATTATTGCTATTGCCGGCGACTTATTTGTTTCTAAACAAAAAGAGAAAAATATTGTTGTTAAGGACAAAAAGGAATTGATTAAAAGTCAGGAGAAGGTGGTGAAGTTAGCGGATTATATTATACCGGGGCATGGGGGGATGTTTAAGGTTGTTAAATAGTGTTGGGTGTAAAGGTTAGGAAACTAGTATGTGAATCGGAGTGGGTTAGGTAATTATAAAATATAGCACTAAGCACTTGCCAGCATCTTTACCTGTCCACATAACACTAATAGTAAAATTATGAATCAACAATACATTCTAGTCATCAACGCCGGCAGCGCGACTTTGAAGTTTAAGATTTTTAACTTTTCTGATTTAAAATTGGTCAGGGAGGGGATTGTGGAGCGCATTGGCCTGATGAATTCGTTTATTAAAATTGGAGATAAGAAGGATATAAATGAGGTAGAAACTCATGAACAGGCTTTTCGGCTGATGGTTTCCAAAATTGAAGATTTGAAGCCAAAAATTGTTTTGGTAGGACATCGTGTGGTTCACGGCGGTGAGGAATTTACCAAACCTGCTTTAATTTCCCAAAAGCTTTTAACTAAGCTGGAAGCTAATAATAAACTGGCGCCGCTTCATAATCCGGTCGGAATTAGCTGTATTAAAGCCAGCCAAAAATATCTAGCGCGGGCTGCTGATGTCGCGGTTTTTGATACTGCTTTTTATCAGACTTTGCCTAAGCATGCATATATTTACGCTATTCCTTTAAGCTATTATCAGCGTTATAAAATTCGCCGCTATGGCTTTCATGGGATTTCGCATCAGTATGTGGCTGAACAGACAGCTTTGAAATTAAAAAAGCCGTTGAGTAAGTTGAATTTGATAACCTGCCATTTAGGTTCGGGTTGTAGTATTACGGCGATTAAAAATGGCAAGGCCATTGATACTTCCATGGGTTTTACGCCGTTGGAAGGTTTAGTTATGTCCACCCGCTGCGGCAGTATTGATCCTGCAATTCCTTTATATTTAATGCGTCGCTTAAAAATGTCTGAAGATGAAGTCAATGACTTGTTAAATAAGCGTTCCGGCTTGTTTGGCTTGTCCGGCAGTCTGGATATGCGGGAAATTCTGGTTAAAGCCGGTTACGCGGTTAAAGATTTTAAAATAGCAAAAAAAGTCAGTAAAAAAGAGAAAGAAATTGCCAGGTTGACTTTAGACATTTTTATCTATAATATTAAAAAGTATATCGGAGCTTACAGCGTGATTTTAGGAAAGGTTGATGCCCTTGCTTTTACCGCCGGTATAGGAGAAAGAAGTGAAATTGTGCGCAGTCTGATTTTAAAAGATTTGCCAAAATTCAAAGTTGTAGTCGTGCCAACAAATGAAGAAAAATTAATCGCCGCAATGGCAAAAAAAGTTTCACACTAATTTTGTGAATATAAGAATTAAGTAGCAATATGAAAAATTATTATAAATTCATTTTAGTGCTGCTGTTATTGTTTATGATGCCCGTCTTGTTTTTGGGAATCGGTCATGTTTTGGCGCAACAGCCAAACAGCGAGGTTTGCATTGTTGGCAATAATGGCTGTAGCGAGCAGGGCTTGCAACTGGCGACTATGCTGGAAAATCAGGGTTTAAGCTTTGCTTTAGTAGTTGTGGCCGGTCTTTTAGACGGCGTTAATCCCTGCGCTATCGGCATGCTGATTTTGCTTTTGGGCTATCTGCTTGTTTTTGCCCATGATCCGCATCGCATGACCAGAATGGGTTTGCTATATATTGCTTCTGTTTTTGCAACTTATTTTTTAGTAGGTATTATTTTTTCGCAGTTTATTTATCAACTTTTGGCGCAAACCTGGTATCAGGAAGTTAGCCATATTATAAAATATGTAATTATTGCTTTAATCTGGGTCGCAGCTCTGATAAATATTAAAGATTTTTTCGCCTACGGCAAATGGTTTTCCCTGGGAGTTTCTAAGGGCGAGGTTCCCTTTCTTTTAAAATTAATTAAAAAAGTAGACTGGCATGCGACTATTCTTTTAGGCGTTGTTGTCACACTTTTTGAATTGCCTTGCTCTTTGCCTTTGTATATCGGTTCGATTGCCATCATGACTCAGACTTTTCATTATTTTAAAACAATATTATTCCTTTTAGTTTATAATTTGATGTTTGTTACCCCGCTATTTATTGTTTTTGCCATTTTGGTTAAAACCCATCACATTTTTGAAGCTAAAGATGCGCAGGAGAGGTTTAATAAATGGATGAAGTTGTCCATGGGGATTGCGCAGATATTGATTGGGATCGGTTTATTATTATTGAAATAATTTTTGTAAAAGTTTATCGTTGTTCGGTATCGAAATTCGTTACGTTTGTCGTTAAACGTTTAACGTAACGGAAAACGAAACCGATTAACGAATAACGATATGATCAAGAGTTTAATTAACGGCGAGTCAAAAACAATCACTTCAGCAGCCATTATTGTCGGCGCGGCTTCATTAGCAAGCCGTTTTTTAGGCATTATCAGAGACAGGATTTTGGCCGGTCAATTTGGAGCAGGTGATTCTCTGGACACTTATTATGCGGCTTTTCGCATCCCTGATTTGATATTTAATCTTTTGGTACTGGGAGCTTTATCAGCAGGATTTATTCCCTTATTTACTCAATATCTGCAAAAACAGGAAAAGGATAACGCCTGGAGATTAACTAATGAGATTTTAAATATTTTAATTATAGGTTTGTTGGTTTTATGCGGTCTTCTTTTTATTTTTGCTCCGCAATTAATGAAATTGATAACGCCCGGTTTTAGCCCTGACAAAATGGCTCAAACAGTTGTTTTGACGCGGATTATGTTTTTAAGTCCGTTGCTTCTCGGTATTAGCAGCGTCTTTGGCGGGGTTTTGCAGTCCTTTAGAAGATTTTTAGTTTATTCTTTTGCGCCAATATTTTATAACCTGGGCATTATTTTTGGCGCCTTAGTTTTTGTACCCTGGTGGGGAATTACTGGTTTGGCTTGGGGCGTGGTTTTGGGGGCTTCTTTACATTTACTAGTGCAAATTCCTTCTTGTACTTGGCTGGGTTATCGCTATCAATTAATCTTTAATTTTAAGGATGAGGCTATTAGAAAAATTGGCAGAATTATGGTGCCGAGAACATTAACTTTAGCGATTAACCAGCTTAATTTAGTGATAATTACCATCATTGCTTCAACTTTGGTTGCCGGTTCATTATCAGTTTTTAATCTGGCCAATAATCTGCAGATTTTTCCAGTTGGCATTTTTGGTATTTCCTTTGCTATCGCAGCGTTTCCGACTTTGGCTGCTTTAGCTTTAAAAGAGGATAAAAAAGAATTTATTCACAGTTTTTCCAATACCACTCGGCAGATTTTATTTTTTATTATACCGGCTTCAGTTTTACTTTTAGTTTTACGTGCTCAGATTGTCCGTGTAGTTTTGGGTTCTGGCCAGTTTACCTGGGAAGATACAGTTTTGACGATTGATACTTTGGCCATGTTCACTCTGAGTTTATTTGCCCAGGCCTTGATTCCGCTTTTGATCCGCGGTTATTATGCTTTTCATAATTCGTTGACGCCGTTTATCCTTGGTTTAGTGTCAGCCGTGATGAATATTGTTTTAAGCCTGATTTTAATCAAGCCATTTGAATTTTTAGGTTATAATTTTGATTTGGGAGTCAGCGGTTTGGCTTTGGCCTTTTCCCTCGCCAGCATTCTGAATTTTGCGTTGCTGTGGATAGGACTAAGAATTAAAGCCGGCAGTTTGGACGAAAAAAATGTGATCTGGTCTGTTTTTAAAATTTCCCTGGCAACTTTGGCCATGGCTATTGTGACTCAGTTTATGAAATTCGGCATTGAACCATATTTTGGAACAACTACCTTTGTCGGTATTTTCCTGCAGGGATTGATCTCCGGTCTAGTTGGTATAGCGGTATTTATTGTAGTTGGTTTAGCCTTGAAGTCTCAGGAAATGATTACTTTTGTAAATTCCTTGAAAAAGCGAATGTTTAGAGAAAAGGAAAATTATCCCAAAGAAAGCATGGATGAGAATGTGGAAGTCTAAAATAGTTTAAAGTTAAAAGTGCAAAGTTCAAAGTTGCAGTTTTTAGTTTAAAATTTATGAAGATTTTTTGAATTCGAGCTCAGAAGGCTCGTTTTTTTGACAATATTGAGAATATAGTATAAGTTGAAGACAAATTGATAATTAGACGGGGAAATGACGGCAACTGAAATGAAGGAGGTCAAAATGCTAGATTTTGTAAAAGACATTTTGAGAGTAGTTTTTAAAAAGAATTCAAATGTAATAATATTCTGCCGTGGCTGTGGCGTTTGGCTTACTGGGACAGTTAATGATCCTGGACAGCCGGCAATTATTCTTCTTAGAATTTGTCCGTCATGTAAACATGAAGGGAAATAACCGGGCTCACAAGGCTCGGTTTTATTATTGATACTAATCTACGAATTGGCTACTAATCTACTAATTTAGGCATTGATTAAACTTAAGTATTTTGCTAAAATAACTTCATATGAATTCAAGTAATATCCGTAATTTTTGCATCATCGCCCATATTGATCATGGTAAGTCCACCTTGGCTGACCGGCTTTTGGAATTGACTGGAACAGTTGAAAAAAGGAATATGAAGGCGCAGATTTTGGACTCCATGGATTTGGAGCGGGAAAGGGGCATTACTATCAAATTAACTCCGGTTCAGATGAAGTATCAGGACTATATTTTGAATTTGATTGATACTCCCGGCCATGTGGATTTTTCCTATGAGGTTTCGCGCTCCCTAGCCTGTGTTGAAGGTGCGATTCTTTTGGTTGATGCGACGCAAGGTATTCAGGCGCAGACCATTGCCAATTTATATCTGGCGATTGAACAAAATTTAACTATTATTCCGGTAATTAATAAAATAGATTTGCCTAACGCGCAGGTGACTAAAACCAAAATTGAAATTATGAATCTTTTAGGCTGTAAAGAAGAAGAAATTTTAACCTGCTCTGCCAAAACAGGCGAGGGTGTCAAAGAAATTTTGGATGAAGTCATTAGAAAAGTTCCGGAACCGATACTCAATATCAATGAACCTTTCCGGGCTTTAATTTTTGATTCTTTTTATGACGAGTATAAGGGCGTGATTTGTTACGTGCGTGTTTTTGATGGCGAATTAAAAAGAGGCCAGCCTGTGACTTTTATTGCCAACCAGACGACAACAGAAACTTTGGAAGTCGGCAAAATGAAAATTCAACTGGTGCCCGAGGATGTATTAAGGGCTGGGCAGATCGGCTATATTGTTACAGGGTTGAAAGACGTGGAAAAATCTCGTGTCGGCGATACTATTACTTTGAAAGGTTTAGAAGTTGAACCTTTGCCCGGTTATAAAGAAGTTCGCCCCATGGTTTTTGCCGGAATTTTTTGCAAAGAAGGCAGTGAATTTAACCGTCTGCGCGAAGCAGTCAATAAATTGAAATTAAATGACGCAGCCTTGTTTTTTGAGCCGGAACATTCTTCGGCTTTAGGCTTTGGCTTCCGTTGCGGCTTTTTGGGCCTATTACATTTGGAAATTTTTCAGGAAAGGTTAAAAAGGGAGTTTAATCTGGATTTAATCGTAACCGTACCCAGCGTAGGTTATAAAGTGACTTTAAAATCCGCCGGTTTGAAAAAGGAATTGGCTGCCCGCTTAAAAAGCCGAGATTTTTTGGCGGAAAATTTGGAAGCTAATCAGATTGTGATTAAAAGTCCCATTGATCTGCCTGATCCAAACTATATTGAAAAAATCGAAGAGCCAATGATTAAAGTTGATATTGTTTCACCCAAGGATTTTTTGGGCGGAATTATGCAATTAGTTGCTGAAAAAAGAGGGGAATATATAAATACTGAATATTTAAACTCAGTTTCAGAAATGGACCAACGCGTAATTTTGCATTATAAAATGCCACTGTCTTCAATCCTGACTGATTTTTACGATAAATTAAAAAGCCTGACATCCGGTTATGCTTCTTTAAATTATGAATTTTGTGGTTATCAAAAAGCTGACGTGGAACGCCTGGATATTTATGTGGCTGAAGAAATTGTAGAATCATTATGTTACCCGTAAGAACAAGCTTTTGGACAAGCAGAAAAAGGGCAAGAAGAAGATGGCGGAAATCGGTGCCGGGTCAGTGGATATACCGACTGAGACGTTTTTGAAGATACTTAAACGTTAAGTGGATTCTTCCTGGTTAATTTGATAAAATGGAAATACGGAAACACTGATTTTATTCACAGATGACACAGATTCGGGGATGAACCATAGATATATATAATTTATGGGGGAATATTTATATGAGGACTTAACAGAGAAAATTATCGGAATTTCGTATAAGGTGTATAATGAAATCGGTTTTGGATATCGGGAGATTATTTATAAGAGAGGATATATCGAAGAATTTAATGATCAGGGCATTAACTTTATAGCGGAATTTCCTGTAAGGATATATTATAAAGATAGATTAATAGGCAAGTATTATTTGGATTTTATTATTGATGATAAGGTTGTAGTGGAATTAAAGATTGCCAATGATTTTTATACAAAGGATATTAAGCAGCTGCTGAGTTATCTGAAGGCAAATAAATATAGGCTGGGTTTATTGATAATATTTAATAAGGATGGTGTTAAAATTAAAAGAATTATAAATTAATTCAGCATATCAGTGTAATCTGTGAGTTTAAATCTGTGGTTAATATAGTTCAAATTTTATAATACTATGAAGAAACAAAATATCATCAGAACAATCTGGATTCTGCTTTCCGCCATGGTTGTCTTATCAATGCTGATCTGGACACTCGGTCCAGCTCTTTATTAGAAGTCCGAAGTATGAAGTCTGAAGACTGAAGCTAGGAACTATTCCTACTTCATCCTTTGTCTCTGCCTTATTTACTATTTACTTACATATTTCATGTCAAAAAAGTGGGTTCTGAAAGAGCCGGTAGGTTTGGAATTAAAAAAGAGTTTTCCGGAAATAGCGGGTGTGATTTTGCAGTTACTTTTTAACCGCGGTTTAACAACTCAAAAGCAAATTGACGCGTTTTTGACCCCGGATTATGGCCAAGATGTTCTTGACCCTTTTTTGTTTCCTGATATGGAAAAAGCCGTGGTCAGAATTTATCAGGCCGTTGCCGATAAAGAAAAAATCGCCATTCATGGCGATTATGATGCTGACGGCGTGACTAGCAGCGTGGTGGTAGCAAATGTATTAAAAACATTGGGCGCTGATTTTATTGTGTATATTCCTCATCGGGAAAAGGAAGGCTATGGGCTTAATAAAAAAACAATCAAATATTTAGCTAAACAAAAAGTAAAACTGATTATTACAGTTGATTGCGGTATCAGCAATGTTTTGGAAATTGACCTGGCCAATGAAAAGGGGATTGATGTGATTATAACTGACCATCACGCAGAGCCTTTAGAATTACCTAAAGCTTTTGCCATAATTAATCCTAAAATTAAGGTCTGCAATTATCCTTTTTATGATTTAGCCGGAGTCGGTGTCGCCTATAAATTAGCGCAAGCGATTGTTGCCAGGGATAAAAAGGGTATTTTTTCGGCCGGTTATGAAAAATGGCTGCTTGATCTGGTGGCTATTGGTACAGTTACTGACGTTATGCCATTATTCGGTGAAAATAGAGCCCTGGTTAAATATGGCTTAGTTGTATTAAATAAAACAAAAAGAATCGGCTTGAAACTGCTGGCGGAAAAAGCCGGAGTCTGGCCGGTGACGGAAAAAGAATTAATGAATTCGGAAAATATCGGTTATGTTCTGGGACCGCGCATTAATGCGGCTGGTCGCATGGATCATGCTAATTCGGCATATGAGCTTTTATTGACTGAAGATAAGCAGGAAGCAATAACTTTAGTTGATAATCTGGAGCAGAGCAACCGCAAAAGACAAACCATGACTGATAAAATCATGGAAGAAGTCAAAAAGGAAGTTGCGGATATAGATAAACAGCTACTGATTATCGCCGAAGGAAGTAATTGGCCTTTGGGAATTATCGGCTTAGCTGCCGGCAAGATTAAAGATAAATTCAATCGACCGATTTTAATAATAACCAAGTCACTTGCCAAAGTTGCCGGGTCAGGGCGCTCGATTCCGGAATTTAATATGATTAAAGCTCTTGATAAGGTGGCTGATTGTTTTAAAATTTATGGCGGTCATGCTCAAGCAGCCGGCTTTACCTTAAAGAGCCGAAAGTATCTGGCTGATTTTAAAAAACGTATAACTGAAATTGCCCTTCAGGAGCTGCAGGGCAAAGATTTGTCAGAAAGAATGGAGATTGAGGCGGAATTAAATTTGCAAGATTTGAATTGGGACTTATTTGAACAGCTGGAAAAATTTGAACCTTTTGGCGCGTCAAATCCCAAGCCTTTATTTTTAGTCAAAAATTTAAGGGTGGAAAATGTTCGTACCGTCGGCGGCGATAATAAGCATCTGAAATTATTTTTAAAGCATGACAATATGGTCAAAAGTTTTGAAGCAATCGGTTTTGGTATGGGGAATTTGATCAGTGAAATAAGGTATGAGGATTTGGTTGATATTGTCTGCGAAATTAATTTGAATGAATTTAATGGGACAAGAAAGCTTGAATTGAGGCTGGTTGATTTGAGGAAGGTTAAAGTTGAGGATGTGGAATTGAAGTCTGATTTGGCTAAGAAGATTCTATAAAGGAAGAACAGAACCACTGATTTTATTCACAGATTACACTGATATCCCGATGACGCCAAACATCAGTGTTATCAGTGAGCAAAATCCGTGGTTTTAAAAAGCCCCGCCGGATCAATGTCCTTTGGCGGGGTCTTTTTTTCAGCACGCGAACGCGGCCGCGGCTGAGGGAGGGGGCTGGTCGTTACGGCAGACCACGGAACACTTGGTGCCGTGGCAGCCGGTGCAGGGATGGGTCTTGTCCGGGATTTTGATCCCGTCAAACACATCCATCAGCGCCCAGATGTCGTTGGCCCAGATCTCCGGGATGCGCTCGGGATAGAACAGGATCTTGTCCCCGAGCTCGGTGTTGATCACGATCTGACAGTCTTCTTTTCTGACTGACAGACCCGGCCGTCCCATGAACTCGAAGGCATAGTAGTCGCCTTCGTCGCGGACGGAAACAACCACCCAGCAATCGTTGAAACACATGGCTTATCTCCTTTTTTCCTGTAATCAATCAGGTTGTTTTGTGTTGACAAACTACAAGATTGAATTCCTAATATAATCAATTTCAATATATTATTATAGCATATTGCGTCATTTTTGTCAATATCTTGGATTAATTTAAGCGAATATATATAATTTTTTGGCTAATTTTAAACAAATAAATATGCGCATATCAAAACCAGTTAACAAATTACCAAATTAAAAAGGGGGGCCTCTCGCTATATGCGGATTGCCCCCAAAATTCAATGGTTCATACTAATGCTCCCTTTTGTGGTTGTGGCGTTGGTTGTCGTTTAGGCGGTGACCATCGCGGTCGCGGCCCGGTTTACCTTCGGCGCCTGGTTTGTTTCGGGTTGGATTAGATCCAGACCGATTCTCCAGAGCTTCAGGTAGTAGACGAGCGACTCTTCCGAGGAAAAGCCGATCATCTGGTGTGCGGCGCTGTAGCAGGGCAAGGAAGTGCCCCTGCCAATTTCGTTGCTCACGAAGAGCTTGAGATCCTGCACCCGTATCTGCGCCGGTTCTTTCAGCCCGGGGCTGAAAATGGTCAGGAAGTTGAATCCGATTCCGGTAGTGTAGCTGCCGGTTCCGGCTGCCTGGATAATGACGATAGAATCAGTAAAGCCGTGCATCTTTTGCTCCTTTGTTAAAAGGTTGTTATTGGTTAAATGGGAACATTTTCCAGGATATATAATAATAGCATATTTATATCATTTTGTCAAGGTGGCGGGGTATCCTTTGATTATTTATCAACAAGGTAAATTTGGTTAAATATAAAATTTTTGCTAAAATTATACATAGAAAGGGAGGTTGATTGCCTGATTAGGGCAATTTTTTCTTTGGGAAGTATTATTGAATTCTGAAAATTTTTGTGGAAGGAGGAGTTATGACGGATAGTGAGAAAGAAAAAAATTTGCCCGTTGCTGTTGACAATAGAAAGTCAGTACGGAAAAGTGTTCCGTCAGAATTTCCGATTCTGGTAGATCATACTGGAGTGCTTTATCAGCGGAAGGAGGAATTGGTAAAGAGTGTTCCCAGCACTGTTTCGTCGCATGTTCTTTCATCTCATGAGGTTCAATGCCGTATTCATGATATTTCAGAACACGGTATTAGCATCATGAGCCGTTTGAACCTGGTCAAAGGCCAGAAAGTCGGAATTTTTTTCCAGATTCCCGCGGGAATTTGTGGAGAAAAATTACAAGGACTTACCTTGATTTGCGAGGTTAAATATCATCATGAAGATGGCGCAGAAAGAGGTTTGTGGAATTTAACCGGGATGTATATCGAAAGTTGTACTGATTGGGCAGTTTTTAAATTGTTTTTAAAAGAACTGCCTTCAATCCCTCAAGCCCACTCCTAGTGGGCTTTTCTATCAACAGGATAAATGATATAATTGGTTGGAATATGGAATAAAACATAGCTAATGATTAAAGGCTATTAATAAAAATTTTTATGGCTAAAATATTAAAAATATTTACTGACGGCGGAGCCCGCGGCAATCCCGGACCGGCGGCAATTGGTATTGTTATTAAAGATGATAATGATAAAGTTTTGAAAACCCATGCTGAATATATCGGGGAGACTACGAACAACCAAGCTGAATACAGGGCATTAATCAAAGCTTTACAATTGGCTGAAGAATTTAAGCCCTCTGAGGTAAATTGTTTTTTGGATTCTGAACTTGTAGTTAAGCAAATGAAGCAGGAATACCGGGTAAAAGATAAAGACCTCCAGCCATTATTTATTAAAGTTTGGAATTTAACGGTAAATTTAGGCACGGTAAAATTTAAGCATATTCCCAGGGAATTGAACAAAGAAGCAGATGAATTATTAAATCAGGAATTGGATAACCATACATAGGTATATTTTTGGCTTTTTTTGTGGTATAATATATTCACAACTAAGAAGGATGATTTAAAAATTAAAAAATTTTAAAAATGGCAAAACCCTATAGTTATTTAGGTGTTGATTTGTCGCCTGATTCCATCAAAATTGTTGAGTTGACCGTAGAAGCCGGCAAGCCAAAATTAGTGACTTATGGTTATACGGAATCCCGCAGTGATGTTTTAAGAGGCGACTTTATCAATAATAGAAATTTAACAAGCACTTTATTAAAAGAAGTCGCTGACCGTGCAAAGGTAACGACAAATTTTGCGTCGGCTGCCCTGCCTATTTCTTCTGTTTTTTCAACAGTGATTAAATTGTCAAACTTACAGCGCCGTGATTTGGAAAATAAGGCCAAGATCAAGCCCTTATTAATAGAAGAGCTGAAAAAGATTATGCCCCGGCCGATAGAGGAAGTAATTTTTGATTTCAATTTGATCGTTGATGAAGAAATTGAAAATCCTGATTCTGGCCCAAAAATTCCAGTGGCCAGATATTTAGTCACCGCCTCTATTTTAGAAGTTGTTAAAACTTATGTGGATATTTTCAAGCAGTCAAATTTTCAGCTTACAAATTTAGATATTGAAACTTTTGCTTTAGTGCGTTCTTTGGTCGGTACAGATAAATCTTTGATTTTATTAGTAGATATCGGCGAGAATTTAACGACTTTATCAATTGTCAATTATGCCATGCCGCTTTTAAACAGAACCATTAATTATGGCGGCGGCGTAATTACCAAGAAAATTGCCGATACCTTAAATATTACAATTGCTGAAGCAGAAAATTATAAGTTAGATATGGCAATTTTAATGCAGCAAGAGAATCTCAGTAATTATCCTCAGCTGGTGGAAGATGCTTTAGCGCCTTTAGTTTCAGAAATCAAGTATTTGCTGAAGACTTATTATGACCAGATGGGACAGCAGAAAATACTTGACAAAGTGATTTTAACCGGAGGCGGATCATTGCTCGGTAATTATCTGGATAAATATTTAACTAATGTCCTGAATTTACGCGCATATATCGGCGATCCTTGGGCAAGAGTGATTTATCCACAAGAATTGCGTCCGGTTTTGACTGAAGTCGGACCCCGTTTTGCAGTAGCTTTGGGTCTGGCGATGAGGGATATTATTTAATTTTATGGCCATAGATTTTTTAGGCAAAGGTCCGGATAAAAAAATGCCGCCCCCAAAAGTGCCGGTACAAATGCATGAGCCGGTTTTGGAAAATATTACTTCTGAAAAAGTAATCAGTGAGAAAAAGCCTGAGCCAGCGCAAAAACCGGCAGAGAAATTTAGTGAGGAGCCGCTAGGCGAAGTCAATCTGGTTACTTCATTAAAATCGTATTTATTCAAAAAGAAAATAGTTATTATTATAATTTTACTGTTTGTTTTTTCTCTGATAATTCTGGGAACGTATTACCTTTTGACTCGTCCTCCAAAAATTGTAATAAACGAAAATAAGCCGCCACAGGCGTTGATTTGCGGCAATGGCTTGATTGAATTCAATGAACAGTGCGATGTACAAGGATGTGCTGAAAACCAGGTCTGTAATAATTGCCAATGCCAGCAGGTAAGTATTGAGCCAATTTGCGGCAATGGAGAAATTGAGGGCAGTGAAAGCTGTGATGATGGTAATCGTGAAAATGGCGATGGCTGTTCCGGCTTGTGCCAAATTGAAGCAGTTTCAATTTGCGGTAATGGAGTGATTGAAACCGGCGAAGCGTGCGATTTACAGGGATGTGCGGAAAATCAAGTCTGTAATAATTGCCAATGCCGGCAGGTAATTATTGCGCCAATTTGCGGCAATGGAAAAATTGAAGCAACTGAACAATGTGATCTGGCGGGATGCTCGGAAAATCAAGCTTGTGAAAATTGCCGTTGTGAAGATATTATTTTGCCGGATACTGATTTAGCTCCATTGCGGGGCACTGTGGTAAAATTTGCCGCTGATTCCACTTTATACTTAATTGATTGGGGCGGAGTTTTAAGAAAAATAGACGTAAATTCAGTTGTTTTCAGCAATGGTTTGGCAATATCAAAAATTGATCCCGGTTCAATTTATACAATAAATGACCGTTTCCGCAGTATACGGCAGGCAAAGGAAGTCAGCGGTTATGTAGATTGGGATCCCAGAGTCCTGAGTGAAGCTGAATATTTAACATATAAATAAATCAAATATATTTAATTTTTTAATTTTTCCCGCCAGAGACGGGACAGCCTTGGGCTGAGATTTAACATTTAATTTTATTTTATGGCAGATCAAAAAATAAAAATTCTATTAGTCGAAGACGATACATTCCTAGTGGAAATGTACACCACTAAATTTGAACTGGAAGGTTTTGGCGTGGTTGCGGCTGAAGACGGGCTTAAAGGTTTGGACATGGCAAAAAAAGAGAAACCGGATATCATATTGCTTGATATTTTAATGCCGAAAATGGATGGTTTTGCAGTCTTGGATGCTTTGAAAAAGGATAAGGAACTGGCTAACATTCCTGTTGTTTTACTTACCAATTTGGGCCAGAAAGACGATGTGAAAAAGGGTTTTGAAAAAGGAGCAGTCGGTTATCTGATCAAGGCTCATTTTATGCCGTCCGAAGTTGTTGATAAAATAAAAAAGATTCTCAAAGAGCATAAATAAATCACTCTCCATTTAAGAATTTAGCTTTTAGGCCAATGAAGCAAAACGGATTCACAAAAATTGAATTATTGGTTGTAATCATACTGATTCTTTTTATGATTGTCCTTGACATTGTTTTTGTTTTGTATTTAAATCAAAAAAGCAGGGATATCCAGGTTTTAAGCGACATTAAACAAATTCAAAACGGCTTGGATTTATATCTGGCAAATAATACAACCTATCCGGAAACAAACGGCAAGGTGCCTCTTAATGATAATTATCTCGGTACGGAAAAATTATGCACTGACGGATTTAAACGTTATGATGATAAATGCAGCAAAATAATATTTAATTATATGCCTTTTAGCCAGTATCAGAACGCAAACGAAAAGCCTTATTATTTTCAGACGATTAGTATTGGCCTTGATTATCAGTTAGAATTTGAATTAAAAACAAATTTTAAAGATTTGGGTCTAAAGAAAGGAATTAATTGCGCAAGCAGCATCCAAATATTAAGTCAGCCTTGCGCTTTTCAATAACTTAAAAATAAATTTATGACAAAAAATAAAAGTCAAAGGGGATTTTCTCTAATTGAGCTTTTAATTGTTATTGCGATCATTATTTTGTTGGGTATAATTTCCGTGGTAGCGCTTAATGATCAGCGCGGCAAAGCCAGAGATGCCAAGCGCATCAGCGATATCCGTCAGGTTCGCACTGCTTTGGAATTTTATTACAGCGATGAAAATGAATATCCCGTTACCATTACGCCGATTATTTTAGGCGATATTAGCGCTCAAAAACTTTGTTCTAAAAAAGCAGGAGCTTTTTTACCAGCAGAAACTCCCTGTGATCAGGCTAATCCGTATATGCCGCTTGTCCCTAAAGATCCCTTGGCGTCGGGAAAATACAGCTATACCGGGATTGCGGAAGGCTATGATATAGTTTTTACTACTGAAAAGCCCAGCAGTTTGGGTGAAGCCGGGACTTATCACGCCCATTCGCAAGCGATTGACCGACAGGCAGGTAATAAATAAAAGGAATTTAAATCATAGGCAGCGTCTTAATTCAGGCGCTGTTTTGTTTTGGCTGAATAATTGGTATAATTAACCATATAATAATTTAATAAAAACTTATGTTAATTGAATTGATTTTTATCTTCATAATCGGCTTGGTTATGGGCAGTTTTATGAATTCATTGGTTTATCGCTTGTCAAAGAAAATGCCTCTCTGGAAGCGCTCTCTTTGCCCTCATTGCCAGCAGCAGCTTTTAAAGCGTGATTTAATCCCTTTATTCAGCTTTATTTTCTTGCGCGGTAAATGCAGATTCTGTAAAAAATTTATCGGCTGGGAATATTTTGCTGTTGAAATTGCGACTGGTTTGCTGTTTGCCTTAATTTATTTAAATTATCATGCAATTAATTTAATGATGCTCAGCGATTTATTGTATGTTTTTGTGCTCTTATTTATTTTAATTTTTGATTTGAAATATTTAACGATTTTAGATGCGATACTCTGGCCGGCTTTGATTATCAGTTTTATTGTCAATATTTATTTGGGTTATCAGTGGCAGGGCTTAGTTTTTGCTTCTTTGGTCGGCGGCGGATTTTTTTATATCCAGCATCTGGCGTCAAGGGGCAAATGGATCGGGTTTGGTGACGTGAAGTTAGGTTTTGTTTTGGGTATTATGCTGGGCTTGGAATATCTGATTATAACGCTTTTAATGGCTTATATCCTGGGCGGATTATTTGCTTTGGGATTAATAATAACGAAAAAGAAAAAATTCGGCGATTTATTGCCTATGGGAAGTTTTCTGGCTGGCGCGGGGATTGCTGTTTTGCTATACGGGAATTTGCTGCTGAAGTGGCTGCTGGGCGTTTAAGAAAGCTTAAAGTTTAAAGTGCAAAGTTTAAAGTTACAGTTTATAATTTTAAATTTTGGAAAGTTTATTTTAAAAATACCTAAATTTTGATTTTTGCTTTGTAATTTTGATTTTTGCATTTTGAATTTTTAATTTGTGTTTGTTATGGATAAACAAGACGCGAAAAAACGCATACTCAAATTGCGCGAGGAAATAAATTACCATCGCTATCTTTATCATGTTTTGGATAAACAGGAGATTTCTGATGCGGCCCTGGATTCATTGAAACACGAGCTTTATCAGCTGGAAGAACAGTTTCCTGATTTAATAACTTCGGATTCACCGACACAGCGGGTGGGAGGCAAAGCGCTTGATAAATTTAAAAAAGTAAGCCACGCAGTTCCCATGCTCTCAATCGAGGATGTTTTTAGCTTTGAGGAATTACAAGGGTGGGAGGATCGTCTCAAAAAGTTAGCCGGCAAGCAGTTTGATTATTTTGCCGAAATTAAAATGGATGGCCTGGCTGTCTCTTTGGTTTATGAAGATGGCATGCTGGTTGAGGGTTCGACTCGGGGTGATGGTAAAATAGGCGAAAATATTACCCAGAATTTAAAAACCATAGACGCTATTCCGTTGAATTTGCACAAGCCAAGTGATAAGCAAATTCAGGAATTTTTACATAAATACGGGCAGGGGATTGACCATGAAAAATTCAGCCGTAAAATTAATAATCTATCGGCTAGGATTGAAATACGCGGAGAGGCTTTTATGTCCAAAAAAATATTGGCAAAGCTTAATGAACAGCAGGAAAAAAAAGGTGAGAAAAGCTTTGCTAATCCGCGCAATGCGGCTGCCGGTTCAATCCGCCAATTAGATCCGAAAATAACCGCTTCCAGAAAATTAGATTTTTTCGGTTACGACCTTTTGGCTGATTTCGGGCAGGAAACACATCAGCAGTCACATCAGATTCTAAGGCTTTTGGGGGTAAAAGATAATCCCCTTAACCGCCCGTGCAAAGATTTAAAAGAAATTGAAGATTTTCATGAATATGTCCACAAGGAACGTGAGAAGCTGCATTATTGGACTGATGGCGTTGTGGGCGTGGTAAATGATCTTAAATTGTTTAAAAAATTTGGCGTAATCGGCAAAACTCCGCGCGGTTATATTGCCTACAAATTTCCGGCTGAAGAAGCTGCCACGATTATCGAAAATGTGCGCTTTAATGTCGGCCGAACCGGAGTTTTAACGCCGGTCGCTGATTTAAAACCGGTTTCGATCGGAGGTACTGTTGTTTCCCACGCTACTTTGCATAATATCGATGAAATTGAACGTTTGGGCGTGAAAATCGGCGACACCGTGATTATCGAACGCGCCGGTGATGTTATTCCTAAAGTTTTACAGGTTTTACCGAAGTTAAGAACCGGCAAGGAAAAGGCAATTAAAATTCCGGAAAAATGCCCGATTTGCGGGTCTTCTGTGGTGCGCAAGCCAGGGGAAGTCGGAATTTACTGCTCTAATCCTAGTTGCTTTGCCAAAGGGCAGGAAATATTATTTCATTTTGTGTCCAAAGGCGGTATGAATATTGATGGACTCGGACCTAAAATTCTGGAGCATTTACAAAACGAAGGATTGATTAGCAATGCGGCGGATATTTATGAATTAGAAGTAGGTGATTTGGAGCCATTGGAGCGTTTTGGGGAAAAGTCAGCCAGAAATATTATTGAAGCGATAAATAATAGCAAGCATGTGCCTTTGGCGAAATTTTTATTTGCTCTGGGCATCCGTCATGTGGGCGAAGAAACTGCAATTGATTTGGCGAACCATTTTACCAGCCTGGAAAAAATTAAAGATGCGACAGTTGAGGAATTAATTACAGTATCAGACGTCGGTCAGATCGTTGCCGAGAGTATTTTTGAATATTTTAAGGATAAAAAGAATCTGCAGCTGGTTAATGATTTATTGAGTCACGTCAAGATTGAAAAAATTGAAAAAATCAAGCAGACTTTGACCGGAAGGAATTTTGTTTTGACCGGCAGTATGGATACGTTAACCCGTGATGAAGCCAAAGAAAGAATTCGCAGCTTGGGCGGTGATGTCAGTTCAGCGGTAAGTAAAAATACTGATTATGTCGTTGCCGGCGCTGATCCTGGCTCCAAGTTTGATAAAGCTAAAAAATTAGGAGTTAAAATAATTTCTGAAAAAGATTTTTTGTCCTTGCTAAAATAAACCATCTGATTACTAATAAGCTAATAACTAATTTACTTATACTATGCAAATCGAGATCAAAGGAACAAATTTGGAGCTTACCGACGCTCTCAAAGACTATGTCAATGAAAAAGTCGGCAGTCTGGAAAAATTTTTTGAACAGGCGTTAATCGCCAGAGTCGACGTCGGCTTAACCACTAAACATCATCAAAAAGGCAATGTTTTTCGGGCGGAAATAAATCTGGAAGTGCCGCAGAAACATCTTTTACGGGCTGAAGCCACCAGAGATGATTTGTATGTGGCTATAAATGAGGCCAGGGAGGAACTGGAACGCCAAATCAAAAAATATAAGGAAAAAATGAGGGGCAATTTCCGCTATTAGTTATCCCCAGTTTGACTGCTAAAGTAAGATAAAATTTGATATAATTAAATCAGGAGATAAAAGCAAAACTCGAGGCATTTTTTTAAATTTGCTATTTTATTTGTTGTAATATGAAATCAAATTTTAAAAATAGAATTATCGGCTTAAAATTACTGACATTTAGGCCAGCTTGGCGTTTGGCTATTTTGGCCATTCTTTTTTTATGTTTGAGTTTTTTGAAAACTTCTAATGCCTATCCCTATTTAGCGCCGGAAAATTATTTGGTGCTTGATGATCCGCGCCAGGCAGCAACAGCTGATTTTAACGGTGACGGCTATAATGATCTGGCTGTGGTTAATTACAGAGTAGCTCAAGTTTCTATTTTATTAAATGACGGTCATGGTGCCTTCTTGCCTGCAGTAAATTATGATGCTGTCGGCGAAGGAACAAATTCAATTACCGCTGCTGATTTTGATGTCGATGCTGATATTGATTTGGCAGTCTCTAATTATTCTACGGATACTATAGTCATCTTGCGAAATGATGGCAGTGGAGTATTTACATTTACACCAGGAGATAGCTATACGACAGGGTTAGGGCTTAGAGGACTGACCGGCATTATAGCCACAAGATTGGATGCAAATGCATCTTTTGATTTGGTGGTAGCCAATAGTTATAATAATACAAAGCCGTATAACGGTTCAGATTCCATATCAGTTTTATTAAATAATGGCGATGGAACTTTTGCCGCCGCAGTGGATTATGCTGTTGACAGGAGTCCGCTTCAGATTGTTAGCGCTGATTTTGACGGTGATGGAGATAATGATTTGGTTGTCTCGAGCAGTGCCCCGGCCGATACCGCAGCTTTATCAGTATTAGAAAATAATGGCGATGGAACTTTTGCTCCGGGTGTTGGTATATCTGGCAATATTGATTTTATTGCGGCCGGTGATTTTGATGGCGATACTGATATTGACTTGGCGGGGATTGATGTGAGTTTTACTGCTACCGCAAGCCGACTTAGAATTTATGAAAATAATGGCTTGAATTCTTTTACTTTTACTGAGCGGTTGACATCGTATCCGATAGGTGAGAAAAGCACCAGGGTTATATCCGGAAATTTTGATAATATAGCTGGCGTTGATTTGGCAGTCAGCAGCTATGCAGATAATGCCATAAAAATATTTCATGGCAATAATAATTTTACATTTACTGCAGCGCCTGCTTTAAATACTCTTCCGGGTCCGATTAATTTAGCGGCAGCTGACTTTGATAATGATAACAAATTAGATTTTGTCAGTATAAATAAGTATGAGAATATTTACCTGCTCAACTTCAAATCTTACAGCGGAAATAGCGTTTCTGTTTATCGCAGCGGCGTCATAATCACGCCTACAAACGGTAATACCTTTGTGCGTGAAGGTGGATTAGCAGATTCTTATAGCGTGGTATTAGCTTCGGCGCCGACAGCTGATGTGAAAGTCTTTTTTACTTATGATGATTCTGCTACAGGAATTGATTTAACTGATAGCCTGCTAAATCCAATTTTAAGCGGAGGCTTTATTACCTTTACCACTTTAAATTGGAATACACCGCAAATAATAACAATAACTGCTCCTATTGACGGAACTGCAGAAGGTCAATTGACTAGTACTATCACTCATACTGTAACGAGTGTCGGAGATGGGGATTATGACGGTTCACTAGCTCCTAATATGGATGTAATAGTCGCAGATAATGATCAGGCTGGTGTGACTGTTGATGAATCTGGGGGCGCTACGCCGGGACGGACTGAAGTCAAAGAAGGAATTGCGGCTGATGATTCTTTTAGTGTTGTTTTGGAAACATTGCCTACGGGTAATGTAACTATAAATATCAGCCATAGTACGCAGATTGCTTTGAGTTCATCTTCATTGACATTTACCAGCGCTAATTGGGCTACCCCGCAAACCGTAACTGTGACAGCACCAGATGACTCGATTATTGAAGGTACTGTCCAGGAAAATATTAGTTTTAGTTCTAGTTGCGCTGATCCTTTATCTTTATATGATGGCGGTATATTTATCCCTAGTATTATCGTTAATATTGTAGATGTAAACACTTTGATGAGTAATCCGCTTTACGCGGGAAGAATGGGCGATTTGAATAATGACAGGTTTATGGATCCAGTTGATGTAAATTATCTGGTTGATATGACAAAAAGTGAAAGAGAAACTAATTATGGCGCCGATATTAACCAGGATGAGTTTGCAGGCGGGGGGGATGCGACCGGGTTAACGGCTTTTGTAAAGTTTAATAATAATTTAATCAGTAATTTTGAGATAATCATAGCTGAAACTGAAGGCTCTACAAATGTTACTGAAGGCGGGGCAACTGATACTTATAATTTGTATTTAAGACAACAGCCGTCCGTCGATGTCGGCGTTACGGTATCTCTTATTGCTGATGGGCAGGTGACAACAGATTTAGCTCAGGTAATATTTTCACGGCTAGATTATTATGAAGCTCAGGAAATAATAGTGTCTGCCGTTGATGATTTTTATGTGGAAGGCGCGCATACAGGAACAATAACTCATACGGCAGCAAGCGCTGATCCGAATTACAATGGTCCCGCCGCTGTATTTATGAATAATGGCGTTGCCACTCCAAATGTAGTTGTTAATATAACTGATAATGATACGGCGGGCGTGATTGTCACTCAGACACCACCTCCATTTGGAACGACAGATGTGGATGAAACAACCGCGTCTTCGGATAATATATTTATTAGATTGACCTCTCTTCCGTCATCTGACGTAATTATTGATTTTAGTACTCCTGATGGACAGACTAGCGTATTGCCTGTCAGCCTTACATTTACTCCAATAAACGGGATGACTGATCAGGAAATTATTATTACTGCTGTAGATGACGCAATGTATGAAGCATCACCGCATATTGGCAAGGTTTGGGGCACAATGACAAGTTCAGATCCAAATTACAACGGGATAGGGTCTTTAGATGTCAATATTACTGAATCTCCTCCGCCTGATGCCATGCCTTCGCTGTCCATAAATGATGTTTCTTTACTGGAAAGAGATTCGGGTAAGCGAAATTTTAATTTTACTGTCACGCTTTCACCTGTATCCGGGATGCAAACTACGGTTTTATATGATGTTGTCGACGGAACGGCAACAGTAGCTGATAATGATTATGTTGCGTTACCGCAGGATATGCTGATATTTAATCCCGGAGAAACCACCAAAACGATTAAAGTTGAGGTTAATGGCGATACTGATCCTGAATTAACTGAAACATTTTATGTAAATCTTTCTAGCCCTGAGAATGCCACAATTCTAGCTGGTCATGGTCAGGGAGTCGGTACTATTGCAAATGATGATACTTCTTCGGAAGGCGGCCTTGGCTATAATGTTATGCCAGCGACAAATTTAAGCTGTCAGCCAATAAGTAATTCCAGCCTGGACTGGACTTTCAATGATAATTCCACAAATGAAATAGGATTTCGCCTTTATGGCGTTTTAGCTTCAAATGCTTATTTGATCAAAGAAGTGGCAACTGATGCTACTCATTTATGCAATTATGCTGGCGGAGCAGCTGCTAGCTGCAGGCTGATTAACGAAGCTGGCTTAACTACAAATACTGAATATATCAGTAAAGTCAGCGCCTATATAGCTGCGGAAGAGTCATTTACCGGTTTAGTCAGCTGCTATACTCTAGCCAATATACCAAAGCAGGTAATAATAGCACCTTTAAGCTCAGGAATATTAAATCTAAAACTGGATCCCAATGACGGAAATCCGGCGAATACCGAATATGCAATCAAGGAAATAACCACGGGCAAGTATCTGCAGTCAGATGGTAATTTTAGCGATGTGGAAAGCTGGCAAACCTATGAAGCCTGGGGAGGAGCAGCCGGCATAGCAGTCATTGGCAAGCCAGTCCCGGCCGTGCAAATAGCTTTAACCAGCAGTGACCCATATAATCTGGCAGCCAAAGCCAGAAACGGCGATGGAGTAGAAACGGATTTAGGAGCAGGAAATGGTCAGCCAGCACCAGCAGCTATTAAGCCAAATATTGTAGCTACTAAGGGCGTGGCTGTAAATCTGGCGAAGAATTGGGGATTTACTTTGTTTAATACAGCCTTTGCCAGTATAGATTTAAATAATAATCAAAGATATGTCTTAAACGGCTTATCCTGGCTTTTAAATATTGCGTTATTGATCTTGGGAATATTTTTTATAATCGGTATTGTCAGCACAGTCAAGCATCTGCGTAAAGATTACAACTTAAGTATGGCTTTGGCCATAATTGACAGTTTGATTTTTCAAAAACCGCAGCATGTTTATGAAGCTCTTGCAGTGCAAAATAATAACGGAGTATATAGCCAGGTGTCATATGCCAAACACAAGAAAATGCATAGCATCAGCAAAGCTTCTTTGCAGGGAATTTTAGCTGCCGGAGTTTTGAAAGCTTTAGTTCTATTTGTAATGATGGGCGGACTTTTGGGCCTCAATCATTTTAGTTCAGCGCAAAGCGCACCTTATGCGCAAAGCGGTTCGGCAGATGTGGATGATATTTTAAGCTACCGCATAGATCTGACAAATAACGGCACAGCCGCTGCTGCAGGAATAATAGTAACAGATGTATTAAACAGCCATTTAACATACGTATCCGGCAGTTCTAAGGTAAATAATGTAGCAGTAGCAAATACAGGCAATAACTTAACGTTTAATGTGGGTGCATTAGGAATAAATGAAAGCGCAAATATTACCTTTAAAGCCAAAGTTAATACAGGCAGCGAAGGCCAGACCATTACCAATCAGGCAATTGTCAGCGGTTCAAATATAACCAGTTTAAAAACAAATTCAACCAGCAATTTAGTCAGTTCAGAAGTTATACCTCCAGTAATCCCACCAGTTACGCCGAAACAATCGGTTTGCGGCAATAGCATAGTAGAAGCCGGAGAAAATTGCGATAATAGCGCCTGCAGCACAGGTAATGAATGTTTAAATTGCCAATGCCAGCCAATTGTCATCCCAGGCCAGCCTGTTTGCGGTAACAGCCGAGTAGAAATTGGTGAGGATTGTGATAACAGCAGCTGCAGTCTGGGCAATGAATGCTCAAATTGTCAGTGCCAGCCAGTAAGCACAGGTCAGCCGGTTTGCGGCAACGGACTTATTGAAACAGGGGAAGGCTGTGATATTACAGGTTGCGCCGCTGGTTTTGCCTGCACCAGAAATTGTACTTGCCAGCCAGAGGAAGAATTGCCAATAAATACTAATCAGACACCGGGTGAAGAACCGCCAGTAGTCCCGGGCATTATAACCCCTGAAACACCGATAATCGGGCCGCTGATAACAGAATTGAAAAAGATTGAGCCGATTAAAACAATCAGTGAAGTAATTC
>JAPLYG010000003.1 GCA_026395685.1 Candidatus Parcubacteria bacterium | reverse complement strand
GGGATCCTCGCGGGTTGTTTAAGAGTCCTGTGAAATCCCCCCAAATCAAATGTGTAGGGGATTTACCATACGAAGAGTAGGCAGAGTAGGCATTTCAATGAGGTGAGAAACTCATAAGGGGTAAAAGACGCATACTCATAGATGAAAATTACCGCGCTCACTTCGATAGTCAGGATGCTGAATGCGGTTTCAGGCTTAACTTTCAATTTGTTCACTTTCATGAGATACTCCTTTTTCATTGGGTAAAGCAGTTAAAATATTGATTTGACCGTGTGGAAGATATCTATGATAAACAACAATGATATTTTCATTGTAATGAACTGTCTATAGTATAGCATATTTTAGTAAAAATGTCAATAGTGCGGAGTGGCTAAGATTAGCTTAGTTTTTTAGGTTTTATTAAGTTTTATTAGGTTGCATTTGAAGTCCGATGTCTGAAGGCCGAAGTCTGAAGTTTTTCGTATATTCGTACTTTCGTAAGGTTTTGACTTTTATCTCGATTTATCTTAAATTTAATATACAAACAATCTATAATCCATAATCCATAATCTGAAATCTATGTCCAAACTAATCATCGGCGTTTCCGGCGACAAGGGCTCTTTTTCCGAAGAAGCTGCTGAATATTATGTTTATAAAAATGCCCTAAGCGATTATGAACTCAAGTACTTGATTTCCGTGGAAAATGTACTGACTGCTTTGGATAAGGGTGAAATCAATATGGGAGTTTTTCCCATTGAAAATTCCAATGGCGGCATTGTGTATGAAGCAGTCTATGCCATGGCTAAGCATCTATTTAATATTGAAAATCTTTTTGAAATTGACATCCGCCACAATCTGATTGTAAAGCCCGGAACTAAACGCGAAGACATTAAAAAAATCGCTTCTCATGATCAAGCTTTGAAACAATGTAAAATGTATATCAAGCGCATGTGGCCGTCCGCGGAAATTATCCAGTGGGAAGATACTGCCAAGGCAGTTAAAGATTTAGCTGAAGGCAAATTAACTCCTGATACCGCGACCATTGCCGCCAAAGGCGCGGCGAAATTGTATGGGATGGAAATAATGGAAGAGGGGATTCAGGATTTGAAGTTTAATTTTACTACTTTTCTTGCCGTAACAAAAGGTAAATAAGAACCTCCCCCGAACCCCTCCTTAGTTAGGAGGGGAGATAGAGAAAGTCATGGTGTTTATTTTTACGACATTTTTGGCTGTAACGAGGAGGTAAATAATAATCAATAATCAAGCACCAATAATCAAACAATATCAAAATCCTAAATTCTAATTTCCAAAATGTTTAGAGTTTAAGAATTGAATATTAGAATTTGTTTGATGATTGATTATTGATGATTGGTGATTAAACACATGAAAATCGGCATCATCGGCTTTAGCCGATTCGGACAATTACTTGCCAAGATACTAAAGCCTTATTCCGAGGTCCTGGTTTGCAATCGTTCCGATAAATCCAAAGAAGCTGAAGAGTTGGGAGTTAAATGGTCAAGTATGGAAGAAGTTTGCCAATGTGACTGGGTGATTGTAGCGGTGGCGATTTCGGCGACTGAAGAAATGATTAAACAAATCGCGCCTTTGCTGAAAAAGGGAAGTCTGGTCATGGATGTTTGTTCAGTTAAAGTCTTGCCGAGTCAATGGTTAGAAAAATATATTTCTAATGATAATGAAATCATGGCCACGCACCCGATGTTCGGCCCGGACAGCGCTAAAAACGGGACTAAAGATTTACAGTGGGTGATTTGTCCCTTACGAATCAGCGATGGAACTTTAAATCAGGTCAAAGATATTTTAAATAAACTGGAAGTTAAAATAATTGAAACCACGCCTGAAGAACATGATCGCCAGGCTGCTGTGAGCTTGTCCCTAGTTCATTTTATCGGCCGAGGTCTTGAGGAATTTGGAATTAAACCTCTGGAAATTTCCACTATGGGTTTTGAGCGCCTGTTAAAGGTCAATGAAACCGTAACCAATGATTCTTTCCAGCTTTTTCTTGACATGCAAAAGTATAATCCTTATGCTAAGGAAGCGCGGGAAAGGTTCATTGAAAGCTTGCAAAAAGTTAACGATAAGATTAACCAAAACCAGAAAGGGGAACTATGATGCAATTAGCTCAACGCGTTCGTGAAATTCAGGAATCAGTGACCATGGCTTTTGATAAAAAGGCCAAGGACATGAAAGCCAAGCATCCTGAGACGATCATTCTGGCTGCTGGCGAGCCTGATTTTGCTCCGCCTCAAGCAGTGATTGAAGCTACTGCTGAAGCAGCCAAAACCGGTAAGACCAAGTACACTCCGGTTAAGGGTATTGTCGTGCTTTTGCAGGCGATTGCCAATTACATCAAGGCAACCCGCAATTTGGTTTATGATGCTTTGACGCAGGTAATCACTACCAATGGCGGTAAAGAAGGAATTTATCTGGCTTTGATGTCCATTGTGAATCCCGGAGATTATGTAATAATTGTGGCGCCTTACTGGACATCATATCCGGAAATGATTAAACTGGCCGGCGGAATTCCTTTGATTGTTGATTACAAGGATTTGGCAAATTTGGAAGCGATTTTGCAGGCCAATCCCGGAGTCAAAGCAATCATTCTGAATTCTCCGAGTAATCCTTCCGGCACGGTTATAGCGCCTGAAGTTTTGGCAGCTATGGCAAAACTTTTGGCAGACAAAGACATCTGGGTTGTTTCCGATGAGATTTATTCGCCGATTGTTTACGGTGAAAATAAGCATGTGAGCATTGCGCAGTTTCCTGGCATGCAGGAAAAAACTGTCATCATCGACGGCGCATCCAAGGCTTTTGCTATGACAGGCTATCGCCTGGGTTATGCGCTTGGTCCCAAAGAAGTGATTGCTGCCATGGCCAAGTTCAAGTCGCAGATTTCCAGCTGTGTTAGCTCGATTTCCCAGTATGCGGCTTTAGCTGCTTTGGGAAAATCAGCTGAAGATGTAAAAAAGATGAAAGCAGCTTATGAACAGCGGCTCAATAATATTATTTTGCCGTTTGTTGAAGAAACCGGTCTGGAAGTAATGCCGCCACAGGGTGCATTCTATTTATTCTTCAAAATTCCGGGCGATAAGGTGGACTGCCTGAAATTCTGCGAAGATCTGCTGGAACAGGAAAAGCTGGGACTTGTGCCTGGCATGGCCTTTGGCTATCCCGGCTGGGTCAGGATCAGCTTTGCCGCTTCAGATCAGGAATTGACCGAAGGGCTGGCCAGGCTGAAAAGGTTTTTAAATAAATAAAGTCACAAACGGTTCCGCCTCTGGGGACCGTTTTTTTATTGGTGAAGAGTGTATAGGTAAGGATGCTGGTATGTGAGTTAGGTTAAGGTTAAGTTGGAAGCACTAAACACATTGCCAGCAGTACCTACCAGCATCTTAACCTCAACACTTTACCTTAATACATACTAGCTTCCTAACCTTTTCACTAATCACAATAGTGTATTGGTAAAGATGCTGGTAAGTGAATTAGGTTAAGGTTAAGTTGGAAGCACTAACACATTGCCAGCAGTACCTACCAGCATCTTAACCTCAACACTTTACCTATTAAATTGTTCTTGACTTTTATTAAGAATTTATATAAGATAAGCCAATAAACAAATTAACCAATAAACTAATAAACTATATCTATGCCAACCTACAAACCCTTAAACGACCACATTTTAATCAAACCCAGCAATGGCCAGGAAGTTTCCAAAGCCGGTATTATTTTGCCTGATACTGTTGATAAAGAAAAGCCTGAAAAGGGCGAAGTAGTGGCCATGGGACCAGGAAAACTTTTAGAAAATGGCCAAAGAGCACCAATGTCGGTTAAAGTCGGAGACAAAGTTATTTTTAAAAAATACTCTCCAGATGAACTGCCGGGGGAAAAGGAATTGTTGATGATAAGGGAGGAGGATGTGCTGGCGGTGGTGGTGGAATAATATGAAGCCTCTGAACCACAGATTATTTTCACAGATAACACAGATAATAAGGCAAAATCAGTGCAATCAGTGAATAAGATCAGTGGTTCATAAGATACCTAATTATAATTTTAACCCAATATACCTATGTCCAAGCAGATTCTTTTCAACACCAAGGCTCGCGAGGCCATGAAACGGGGGGTAGATATTTTAGCCAATACAGTCAAAATTACTTTGGGTCCCAAAGGACGCAATGTGGTTTTGGATAAAGGTTTTGGCACTCCGGTGATTACTAAAGACGGCGTGACTGTGGCTAAAGAAATTGAGCTGGAAGATAAATTTGAAAATATCGGCGCAGAATTAGTTAAAGAAGTTGCATCAAAGACTAATGATGTTGCCGGCGATGGAACTACGACCGCTACTTTACTGGCGCAGGTAATGATTAATGACGGCATAAGAAATGTGACTGCCGGCTCTAATCCTCTGGCAATAAAACGCGGAATTGAAAAAGGAGTGGAAGCCATTGTAAATGAATTAAAAAATAATATTTCCAAGAAAATAGTCAGTAATGAAGAGATTGCCCAAGTTGCTTCAATCTCAGCTAATGATACTGAAATCGGCCAGAAAATCGCCGAAGCTATGGATAAAGTCGGCAAAGACGGAGTGGTAACGGTTGAAGAATCCCAGTCTTTTGGCATGGATTTGGAATTAGTTGAAGGCATGCAATTTGATAAAGGTTATTTGTCTCACTATATGGTGACTAATGCTGATCGCATGGAAGCTGAATATAAAGATTGCCATATTTTAATTACTGACAAAAAAATATCTTCTGTCTCTGATATTTTGCCGATATTAGAAAAACTGGCGGAAATGGGCAAAAAAGAATTGGTCATTATTGCTGAAGAGGTTGATGGCGAAGCTTTGGCGACTTTGGTAGTTAATAAATTACGCGGCGCTTTTAATACTCTGGCAGTCAAAGCTCCTGGTTTTGGTGATCGCAGAAAAGCCATGCTTGAAGACATTGCGATTTTAACCGGCGCTAAAGTCATTACCGAAGAATTAGGTTTGAAATTAGAAAATACAACCATAGAAGATTTGGGACAGGCTGGACGAGTGGTCGCTACCAAAGAAAATACTACGATTATCAATGGATTGGGTGATAAAAATGCCATTGAAGATCGGGTTAAACAAATAAGAGCAGAATTAGAAAAATCCGATTCTGATTTTGATAAGGAAAAATTTCAGGAGCGTTTGGCCAAACTGGCAGGCGGAGTGGCTGTTTTGAAAGTCGGAGCGGCAACTGAAACCGAACTTAAAGAAAAGAAACACAGGATTGAAGACGCTCTCTCTGCCACTAAAGCCGCTGTGGAAGAAGGTATTGTGCCTGGCGGCGGAGTCGCACTTTTACGCGCTCGCTTAGTATTGGATAGTGTTGAGGCTGTCGGTGAAGAAAAAATTGGCATTGAAATTTTACGCAAGTCATTGGAAGAACCTTTGAAATGGATTGCCAATAATGCCGGTAAAGAAGGCTCGGTTATTGTTGATGAAGTTAAAAAATTAAAAGGCAATCAGGGCTATAATGCGGCTGAAGATAAATTTGAAGATATGGTTGAAGCCGGAATTATTGATCCCACCAAAGTTACCCGTTTTGCTTTGCAAAACGCCGCATCAGCTGCAGCTATGTTTTTAACGACTGAAGCAGTGGTTACGGATTTGCCGAAAAAGAATGATGAGCATGATCATGCTGGTATGCCGGGAATGGGCGGTATGAATATGGGTTATTAAGTGATAGGGTAAGGATGCTAGTAGGTTTTTGTTGATTGGTTAGGTGTAATTAAAGTATTCCAAGTTACATATAAAAAAATTCCGGGTTTGAACTCGGGTTTTTTTAATTCAGCTTTTATATGGTATAATGTAATCATAATTAACCCCAAAGGGGTCCCTTTGGGATAAAAAATAAAATTATGGCAAAAGGTAATGCGACTAAATTTTTACAGGGGACTGTTATTGGCATAGCGTTGGGTGTAGCCGCCAGTATTTATTTGGGTTTAAAGAAAGGTAAAATTGTAGAAGATGATATTATAGATGTTATGGCGGATTTTTATAAAGATATTTCCCCAAAAGTAAAGAAGATAGAAAAAATGGGAGGAAAGGAATATAAGCTGTTTATGAAAAATGCGGTTGTACAATATGCAAAAACTAAAAAAATATCAGCCAAAATGGCAAAGCATCTCCTGAAAGAAGCTCAAGAATCATGGAAGCATTTTTCCCGCCATTTGGAAGAATAAATAAAATTGAAATTATGGAGATAAAAAAATCCTCCACCGCTTCGCGGAGGAGGATTTTTTAGTTTTATCTGCCTTATATAATTTTAACGCCTTATAGCTTTGACAATCGCGATAAGAATTATTGCTCCAAGCAGGGCAACCAGAAAACTGTATAAATCAAAACCACCCACACCGCCATAACCGAGTAAGTTCATGATCAAGCCGCCGATAACCGCGCCAATGATGCCCACGATAACATTTAGAATAATGCCTTGTTGCGCATTGGTCTTCATGATCATTGATGCGATCCAGCCGGCCAAGCCTCCAAAGACGATCCAAAGAATAATCCCCATAAATTTTATTCTTAATAATTAGTTTCGTTATTTATTTTTTGTCATCCATTCTTGACGCAGCTTCTGGTGTAGATACTGTCTTACTCATAGATAATAGCTTAACAATGCCCCAGGCAACCAGCCCAAACACCAACATGGCTAAAAGCGTGGTCCATTCAAAAATACTGCCTTCGACCTGTGTCCGGCCGAAAACATTGACAAAGGGCGCGGCAAAAGGATAGCTGATAGTGTAAATAAATCTGCTAAAACCGGCTGTCGGATTGGCGGCAAAGAGCTTTAGGAGAAATCGAAACGCCAAAATCACTTCAATCAGTCCCAGAATATACCAGACAATTTGGGTGCCGCGGTATAATGGCTTAGTAGTGCGAGAGCTGTAGGAAGAATCCATAATATTAAGCATTAATTTTTATGTTAATAAGTATGGTTTAAGTATACTCCTTATACTTATATTTTACCAAGCAAAATATAACTTTGGCGGATCCGCCAGCCTAGTTAAATCTTTGTAGTTTCAGCTTAAATTAAAAAAGATAATTAAGTAGAGATTGAAGGTTATTTTAGTGAAAAAAATAAACTTAACTCTTTGGGAAGAGTGAAAAGTAATGAATTTGTGGGAAGTTATCCACAATGCGTTATTAAGACAAAAAAGGCGAAAAATGTTATAATATAACAAATAAAAAAGGTTTTAATAATAATTAAAATTTAACAAGTATGAAATTACTTTGTAAGAATCCAATAGTAGCATTATTGGTTATTTTTGTGTTGCTTCTCGGAATTGGCGTTATTGGACCAATGACTGCGCAGGCAGTGGGTACCCTGCCCCCTTTAGGAGCGGTGGCAACTTATTCGGTCTTAGCTCAAACAGCAATCACAGATGCGGGAGGATCATCTATAACTGGAGATGTCGGAATGAATGCCTCAGGTGCTAGTATTACAGGATTAACAGGAGCGCAAGTAATACCTGGTAACATTTACTCTAACCCATTAGTCGCTCCAGCCACAATACTTTTACCGGCTGCAGTTCAGCTTAATGCTGCCACTGCAAGCGGAAATTTAGTTGGTCAGGGTTGCGATTTTAGTTATGGGGCGCAGGATTTAACATTGCTTTCACCCCTTACCCCCGGTGTTTATTGCTCCTCCAGTACTTTTTCATTGAGCGGTAATCTAACCCTTTCCGGAGCAGGTGTTTATATTTTTAAATCAGTTACTTCTTTAACAAACGCCGGTTATATTACTTTGGCTGGTGGCGCCAGAGCTTGCGATGTGTTTTGGTCAGTCGGCAGTCTGGCAACCATAAATTCAGGCGGCGCAGGCACTTCGTTTGCAGGTACAATTTTTGCTGGTACAGGCGTTCATTTTGGCCCCGGTGTAACCTTGGATGGCCGAGCACTTGCAATCGGAGGCGATGTGACCATGGGTAGCACCACTATTTCCGGACCGTCATGTGCTCCTGCTACCGGAAATATTAATGTAGCGAAGATAGTTGTTGGTGGAACAAAGGTTATTGCTGATTTTCCATTATTTGTTAACGGGGGAGCGGTTGTTTCCGGTGTTACTAACCCTTTTGCGCCCGGTGCATATACAATAACGGAAACAGGCAATGCTAATTATGCAGCGGCTTACTCTGTTGATTGTGTTGGTGGCACTGTTAATTTGCTGGCAGGCGATAATAAGTTTTGTGTTGTAACTAACACCTATACTGCGCCTCCTGTCTCAGGCGGTGGCGGTTCGGGAGTTATTTCCCCGCTAATCGATGTGGTCAAAGTACCTAGTCCTTTGGCTTTGCCGGCTGGTCCTGGTGCTGTAACTTATACCTATACTGTAAAGAATCCCGGCACAGTTCCCTTGGATACAGTTACTATGGTTGGCGATACCTGCAGTCCGATTACTTTGATTTCAGGTGATGTAAACAGTGATTCTCGACTTCAGTCAGATGAAACCTGGGTTTATACTTGTGCTACAACTTTAACAGCGACTCATACGAATAATGTGGTTGCTACCGGTTATGCCAATGGAATAACCGCAACTGATATTGCCAGTGCCACTGTAGTTGTCGGCATTCCCTCAGTACCTCCGCTTATTCATGTAACAAAAGTTCCAAGCCCATTGTCTTTGCCGGTCGCTGGAGGCATGATAACCTATACTGAAAAAATTACTAATCCTGGAACAGTTGCTTTAAGCAATGTCCAGTTGACTGATGATAAATGCAGTCCCCTGACTTTTATTTCAGGCGATACCAATAGTGATTCCAAGCTTGATGTGACTGAAACGTGGACTTATACTTGCAGTAAAAATCTTACACAGACTACGACTAATACTGCGACTGCCAGCGGATTTGCCAATGGCTTAACCGTTAGAGATCTTGCGATCGCTACTGTGGTTGTTCCCGTCGCTGCTGTTCCTGTTATTCCTGTCCCAGAGCTTCCTAATACAGGAAGTGCTCCTCAGAGTTTAGGTTTAATGATATTGGCTTTTATTATAATGGTAGTCTCAATATTTTTACTGGTAACTTTAAAAAAACGAACAAATTAATCTAGGCATTGAATTGATTTATAAGAGTACTCGGCAAAATGCTTCGCCTAGAGGCAAAAGACCCCGCGAAGCGCGGGGTCTTTACGTTAAAAAGTCCGGAAATAAATTATGAAATCAAAGAAAGTAAATAGCTATAAGAGCAGATCAAAAATAGCTCAAAAGCAGGCAAAACTTTCAGCAAGACGAACAAGGCTATTGGTTTTTACTGCCGGAATTTTTTTATCCGTGGCTTTGGTTTTATTTATAATTCCTCAGAAGCCAATTCAAAGCAGGTCAGTCTCAGATTCAGAAACTAAGATAGTTGCAGTAGAACAGAAAATTATTAAAAGTAAAGAATTGCCCGCAGGCAAGCCGATTCGTCTGTCAATTCCCAAGATTAGGGTTGATGCTGCTATTGAATCTGTGGGGCTGGTAAAGGGGGCTGTTGGGGTACCCAAGGTTCCTTCAGCGGCAGCTTGGTATAATTTAGGCGCAAAGCCCGGCAATATTGGCAGCGCCATCATTACCGGGCATTATGGTCCCTGGATAGATGGGAGAAGATCAGTATTTGATAACCTATATAAGCTAAAGAAGGGTGATAAAATTTATATTAAGGATGATAAGGGCAAGATTATTACTTTTGTGGTGCGGGAATTAAAAAGTTATGATAGGAATGCCATAGTTGCAGGAATTTTCATTTCAACTGATGGCAAGTCGCATCTCAATCTCATCACTTGTGATGGTCTTTGGAATAGACTGATTAGGCAGTATTCAAAAAGATTAGTTGTGTTTGCGGATAAAGAATGATAAAAATTCAAAACTCATAAGTCAGAACTAAGAACTAAGGAAGATTCATTATAATAAGTCCAGGTGAAAGCTCGGGTTTTTTATTTTAGAATAAATAGTTGCGTAAGTAATCATTGCCTTTTTCTTTTATAACGAATATGTTATGCTTTTATCAAAGTTTATCCGAATGAAAGGCAGTATAAAAGGAGGTATATGTCATGGGAGACTTTGATTGCCGAACAGGTTGTTTGCGCGATGAATTGGATGAAAACATGGAAACGCTTAATGATAAGGAAGTCGAGCTGCGGGACAATTTTGAGTCCACAGCACCTGAACCGATTTGTCAAGAAGAAATTCAACATTTTAAACGGATTATTGATGGCTTTAAGGAAGACCTCGAACTTTTTAAAAGGCACTGTCTGAAGTGCAAAAAAAATGGGGGAAAGCTTGAGCACTACGGCAAAGCCTTGTATCGAGCCCAAGACCTCTGGGAAGTTTTGTCCTGCTAAGGAGGCGGGCTTACCATGCTGATAGATTCAAGCGCGAACTCAAAAGCGCTGAACTTACCGGGTAGGTTTGGCGCTTTAAAATTTCTGATACTAATCTACGAATTTCTGAAATTTGTAATCTGCAATCTTTTCTGCAACTTTATATAACCTTTAAAATCTAATTCATTAACAAAAACAAAATTATGATTCAAGCAATCGGCCATGATTCCAAAGACATCCAGGAAAATAAAGTGCTGGCCGCCATAGGCTACATCAGCATACTTTTTATTTTGCCATTAATTTTAAAGCCTAAAAGCGATTTTTGTAAATTTCACGGCAAACAGGGCCTAATATTATTTATTGCAGAAATGATTACCTGGGCGTTGAACTTTATTCCTATTATCGGTCATGCTTTATGGGCAGTCGGAACCGTAGCGACTTTAATTCTGGCAATCCTGGGGATTATAAAAGCTTTAAACGGAGAATATTGGGAGATGCCCTATGTGGCGGAGTACGCGAAGAAGATAAATATCTAGATTTTTTGTTTAAAATGAAAAGTCTCTCTGGAAAAGGGGGACTTTTTGTTTTAATTATGTTATAATTAATATGAATTATAGGGAGAAAATGTAGAATAGGAAAGGAGGATAAAAGGACGAAAGGATTAGGTTAAAAATGTATCTAAATTCAAATATGACCCAAAGAAAGAAACCATATCAATATGGAAATCACGAAAAATTGATTGCTTGGCAAATGGCTGATCAACTTGATAAGATAGTTCAAGAAATATTGAAATTTATTCCTAAAAATGAATATAAATTAAGAAGTCAGGTCGACAATGCTTCAGATTCGGTAGGTTCTAATATAGTTGAGGGGCACTATAGTGGGTTGCTGGGCGAATTAATACGTTTTTTGCGATATTCTCGACGATCTGTTGGGGAACTGCAAGAACGAGTTCGAAGAGTCTTACGTAAAGGATATATTAATGAAGAATTATTTAAAAAATTTAATGAAGTCGCAATAAAAACTGGTTATATAATAGACAGATTAATACAATCAAAAGAAAAGGAAATAGCGGAAGAAGATAAATAAAAAATATTTCTTCTTATCGTATAATCCTATTATCATCTTCTACCTATACTACATATAACTCCTATTATTTTATGAAGCGCACAAAAATAGTCTGCACTATCGGCCCGTCATCAGCCAATGAAAAAACTTTAACTAAAATGATCCACTCCGGCATGAACGTGGCGCGTTTGAATTTTTCCCATGGAACTTATGCTGAACATAGGCAGGTTATTAATTTGATTCGTAAACTGAGCACAAGATTTGATCAGCCGATTACCATTTTGCAGGATTTACAGGGTCCCAGAATACGTCTGGGCATTTTACCTGCCAGAGGAATTAATCTTAAATTAAAAGATAAGGTTATTTTATTAACTGCGGCTAAGGCGAAATATTCATTAAAGCCAATAAAACTGCCGGTTTCCTATGGAAATTTACATAAGGACATAAAGCTTGGAGAAAAGATTTTAATCAGTGACGGTTTAATAAAATTAAAAGTTGTCAGGGTAAGGGGGCGGGAAATTGAATGTCGTGTAATTGATGGTGGAATTGTTTTTTCTAATAAGGGCATGAATTTTCCGGAAACGAAATTGGATATTCCGGCCATAACTTCCAAAGATAAAAATGATCTGGAATTTGGCATCAGGGTCGGGGTAGATATGGTTGCCATATCTTTTGTGCGCACAGCCAAAGATGTTTTGGATTTAAAAAAACTGATTAAAAAATTGGAAATAAAATACCAGGGCAAAAAAGCTTTGCCTACTCAGATAATTGTGAAAGTCGAAAAAAGAGAGGCAGTTAAAAATTTCAATAAAATTTTAGAGGTTACAGATGGAATTATGGTTGCGCGCGGAGATTTGGGCATTGAAATGCCGGCCGAGGATGTGCCTCTGGTGCAGAAAATGATGATTGAAAAATGTTTGCTTAAAATCAAGCCTGTGATTGTCGCCACTCAAATGTTGGACTCAATGATTAGAAATCCGCGGCCGACAAGGGCTGAAGTTTCCGATGTGGCCAATGCCGTGATAGATCATACTGACGCGGTCATGCTTTCAGGCGAGACAGCCGAGGGCAAGTACCCGGTTGAAGCGGTAAAAACCATGGCTCAAATTTGTGAGCGGACTGAATATTCAAAATATAATGATTTGGATTTTCGTAAAATATTCAAGGAAAAACTGCATATTGACGATGCGGTTTCTTCCAGTGCTAATTTACTGGCCAAGGATTTGAAAGTAAAAGCTATTTTAGTCGCTTCCATTACCGGCTATACCGGCCGCATAGTTTCTCGCTATCGTCCTGAATTGCCGATTTTTGTAACGACCAATAATGAAAAAGTTCGGCGTCAATTAAATCTCAGCTGGGGAGTGATTCCATTTGTTTTGCCCAAATGCCAGACTATTGAATCCTTGGTAAAACAGGCCCTGGTACATATTAAAACTAAAAATCATGTGAAAACAGGAGACAAGGTAATAATTATGGCAGGTTTTCCTTTGGGTAAAAGCGGTAATGTGAACTGGATTAAAATTCAAGAGATAAGTTAGGTTCGTGTATGAGGAAAGAGAAATTTGAAAACGGGGAATATTATCATATATATAACCGCGGAGTGGATAAACGGGATATTTTTATGGATGAAAGGGACTTTCTAAGATTTTTGAAAAGCTTAAGAGAATTTAATCGACTTGATCCCATTGGAAGCCTGGTTGATTTGGAGGAGAGAAATCATTCGGAATCCAATTCCCTTGGGAAAGTTAAGATGGTTAAAGTAAACGGCAATTTACAGGAGGGGATTGGATCCCTAATGTACAAGGGAAATCATTCGGAATCCAATTCCCTTGGGAAAGTTAAGATGGTTAAAGTAAACGGCAATTTACAGGAGGGGATTGGATCCCTAACGCCATCCGCTCCCCAGCGTTTAGTAGATTTTATTGCTTATTGTTTAAACCCGAATCATTTTCATCTCCTATTAAGACAATTAGTCGATGATGGTATTTCGAAGTTCATGCATAAGGTAAGTTTAGGTTATACATGTTACTTTAATATAAAGAACAAACGGTCAGGCTCTTTATTCCAGGGAAAGTTTAAATCCGTCAAAATCGACTCCGAAGAAGACTTGCTCTATGTATCCGCTTACATCAACGGCAACGCCCAAATTCACGGCTTGACTGATAGCGCTGAAGAATCTAAGTGGTGTAGTTATTCCGAATATTTAGGGTTAGTTGATGCAGATATCTGTAATAAAAACATTATTTTAGGGAAATTTAAGGAAATTTCAGAATTTAAAATGGCTAATGAGGAATGCATTAAACAGATGAAAGAAAAGAAAGATCTGCAAAAATATATTATAGATTAAATATGTTGGCGCTTCAAGGTTCGGCCTCCAATTTGGAGGCCGAACCTTGAAGGTTAAAATAAAAAGTAGAGACGGCGAGACGGCGAGACGGAGCTAAGCTCCGAACCGTCGGAGCTTAGCTCCGTTCGCGACCGTTTATTTTATAGCCAGGGGATGTTTAGGGGAAATGAAAAGTGATTTGTATTTCTCGCTTGATCAAAACTATATAAGCCAGGAAATATTTGATCGTTTAAATTCAATGGTAGATAAGAATTTAATTATGTTGAATTCATTCATTAAAGCCATTAAGGATCAGAAACAAAAACACCTTTAACTCATTAACTTAATAACCATTAACTTAATCAACTTCAAAAAATAGCACCAAATGCTGTTTCCTATACTAAACTTAGCCAAGAAACTTATCCACAGATAAGTTTTTTTATTTTAGCCTTATAATGAGGCATTTATGATATAATTAAGGCAGTGAAAAATCATGAAAAACTTAGACAAAATTTCAACTCTATTCCTGCTAATTAGGGAATTTTTCGCAATTGGCAAATTTTGTATTTTATCTTAAATATCCATAAATAACTTAATTAATTATTTTTTAAAAATATATGAAGCTGAACAAAACTAAAAGGATGAAACTTCGGGGAATTAATAATTTTAATTTCTGGCTTTTAAAGCAGAAAAAACTGATGGTTTTGGTGTTTTTGATGTTGTTTGGTTTTTCTTCAGTTTATTATTTCGGGTTTGATCAGGCTAATATTAAAGTAGCTCAAGCAGCAACTTGTACTATTGCTGCTAGTACAAATTGGAGCGCATTAACTTGCGGTACGGGCGGAGGACAACCCACTTCTGCTGATACTGTTAATATTTCTGGTGCAGGAACGACCTTAACTGTTGATGTAGCCAATGCAGTAGCAAATGATATAAC
>JAPLYG010000019.1 GCA_026395685.1 Candidatus Parcubacteria bacterium | reverse complement strand
CAAGGGAATTATGACAGAGGTGTTGATGTTACGGCTGAAATATCGTCGCTGAATTCTCATGAGTAGCGGAGCAAAGGAAACCCCGTATGAAAAAAACCGACCCGTTAGGGGCGGTTTTTTGAGTGCGGGGAGGACGTCATTAAATTTATAAAATTGTTCCTTAAGGCGGTCAGCTGACTGTTTTTTTATTGAAATAATAAAGCCCTTTTTTGCGTAATATAATGTATAAGATTATAATAAATGCATGAACAATATTGGGGAAATTGAACAAAAAAGCGATGCTGAGTTGGTGGCTTTAAGTCTGGCAAAACAGGAGAATTACGTTTATATAATCAAGCGCTATGAGGCTCAGCTAAAGCGTTATATTTTGCGTTTGTCCAGTTTTTCCCGTGAAGAAGCTGAGGATATACTTCAGGATGTTTTTATTAAAGTTTACCAGAATTTAAATTCATTTGATCCCAGATTAAAATTTTCTTCTTGGATTTATCGTATTGTCCATAATGAAGTAATTACTAGTTTTCGCCGCAATAAAAATAAAAGTAAAGTAATCAGCTGGGATATTGATAATAAAATTATAGATAAGATACAGTCTGATTTTGATATCAAAAGAAGATTAGATCAGGAAAGTTTGGCTATCCAAATACGCAAAATCTTTAAAGATATGGATTATAAATACGCCCAGGTACTGGAACTAAAATTTTTAGAAAATAAAAGCTATAAGGAGATTTCAGATATCTTACAAAAACCGGAAAATACAATTGCTACCTGGATTAGCAGGGCGAAAAAACAGTTTAAAGAAAAGATAAAGCAAACAAACCTGGAAATAAATTAGTTATATTTATATGGAAAATAACACTATTAGCTCGAAAATTATCGAGCAATTAAAAGAAAAGCATATCAGTCCCAAGCCCAAGTGGGAGTTTGTGCTCAAAAATACAGCTCTGTGGCTATTTCTAGCAGTATTGCTGATTGTCGGCAGTTTAGCCAGTTCAGTGATTATTTTTATGATTGATACGAATCAATGGGATTTGTATGAAAAGGCCAGGCATAATTTATTTGCTTTCATTTTGGCAAGTTTGCCCTATTTTTGGCTAGTGCTTTTAGGCCTTTTTTTAGCAGCCATCTATTATTATTTTTTTAAAACAAAAAATGGCTACAAGTACCATGCTTATGCTGTTATTTTAGGCAGTTTTATTTTAAGCATATTTTTGGGCTTGATTTTTTATAATAGCGGTCTGGCCCATGCTATTGATGAGGTTTTTAATAGAAGAATGCCTTTTTATACTGAGTGGCTTAATCCCAGGCAAAAAATATTCAACCGTCCCGAATTCGGAGTCTTGCCCGGCCAAATTATCCAAGTAGTCAGCCCAAATGAATTAATACTGACAGACATTAAAAATGAAAATTGGAAAGTATTGATATCACCAGAAATTATTAACTGTCCTTGTTCCCTCGGCAATCATATCATTGCGGTGGGAGAAGAAGAGAATAATTATATTTTTAAGGCAGTTGAAATTAGGGAATTAAGGCCTCATTTTGTGCCTCCGCATCAGCTGCATCAATATTTTGAATTACGGATTCTTCAGCCCAGGTAGAAAATGAAAGGAAAAATTTTCAGCTCCGTATTACTAGGCAAAGGCAGCCTTTATTTCTTAATTATTAAATTACAATTAATGAAGCAAAATAAAATCATTTCTTTAGGCGCAGTAGCAATCGCTTTAATTGCCGTTATAGGCATGGCAGGAGCTTCTTATGCAGCTTCGGCTGTTAGTCAGGATAATACTGTTGTTAAGGCCGCTATAACTGACGAAATGCGCTCAAGCAAAAAAGAAATGGATGCTAAGCGTGCTGAGATGGAAACTAAAATGAAAGCCATTGAAAGCGCTTTGGCAGCCAATGATTATAATGCTTGGGTCACAGCAGTCGGCGCTGATAGTGACGAAGCCAAGAAAGTCACTGCAGACAAATTTTCTCTTTTAATTCAAGCATATAACCTTGAACAGGAAGCCAAAGCTAAATTTGATCAGGCCAAACAAATCCGAGAAAATTTAGGTTTAACCGGTCCTGAGTCAGGTAAAAAGTTTGGCCCACACAAAGGTCGCGGACCTGTAAGAGGCTTAAAGCTGGAACAAGCTCCAAGTGACGGCAGCCAAAATGCTACTGTCCAGTCAAAGTAGTAAAAATTAAATAGAGTTCATAATTTCCCTAAAAGGAATTCCGCACTGCGGGATTCCTTTTATTGTTGATATTTTTTTAAATTACCGTTATTATAAAGGTGTAATAATATGATCCTCAAAACCTATATTAGTTAAGTAAATATTAAATATTAAATTAAAATTCATGAAGAAATTTATTTTTGTTTTATTGCTGGCTGTTTTAGTTGTTTCTGGATGTGGCTCAAAAACATCATCAGTCCAACAACCAAAGTCAGAAAAATTATCCGGATCAATCGATGATTTGATGGCTAAAGGCAAGGATATAAAGTGCAACTTGGTCGCCAAAGAAGGTGAAAGTATTGTTTCGGGCACTACTTTTATTTCCGGTACAAGAGCGCGTACAGATTACAAAAATAAAGTTGACGATAAAACAGCAGTAAGCACTCACATGATTAATGACGGTACTTGGCTTTATAGCTGGACAGACGAAAATCCCGAGATGGCTATTAAAATGAAATTAGAAACATTGGCAAGCGATGCCTTGAAATCAGGGACAGCTCAAACTCAGGCAGATGAGGCCGGCTTGGATAATTATCAGGAAAAATTTGATTACGATTGTTATGCGTGGTTAAAGGACGAGGCGCTATTTAGCGTTCCTGCAGATGTTAATTTTGTTGATTACACGACATTGATGGAAAATGCGCAAAAGACTTTAAATAATTTAAATAGCGGCAATAATCCGGCTATGCAAAATGTTGATACTAAGACAATGTGCGCAACTTGTGATAATATTTCTGACGCCTCCAGCAAGTCAATGTGCCGCCAGCAGCTTGGCTGTAAATAATAATTCAATAATATGAAAAAATTCACTATTCTCGTTTTATTTTGTTTGCTCATAGCGGGTTGTGCGCCCAAAAAAAATGAAACTCAAATAAACCAGCCAATACAGAATTCCGGCAATGTCGGTTCAATAAATAATACTGTAGGAAATTGTACTCCCGGTGCAGTTGACGTTGCAGGCTATGGCGACAAGGGTAAAAGGCTAGCTAACTGTTTTATAGAATTTCCGGGTGAACCGTCTCGCCAGGATAAATCATATTATATTGTAGAAGATATTTGCGGCCAGTTTACTAAAGAATTCATGGAAAATATCTTGGGCAACAAACTGGCGAAAATCGTGCCCTCTCCCATTGCCAGCTTATATAATTGTTCTTATTATCTGGATGATAAGCAATATGTCATGCTGGTTATGGATTATTTAAGTGTAGCTGATCAGAAAAAAGGCAGGGAATATATCGGCCATACGATCAAAACTGATGACCGCATTCCCATGGAAAATTTTTATGCGGTTCAGGAGAACGGCATAATAAATACGGTTTATCTGGTCTTGGGTCCGGAAAAATTTATCAGCATTGAACGCTCAAGCTCCAAGGTGCTGGAGGGCGATGAAGTCTTACAGTTTGCATCCAGGTTGGGTCAGGAGATAAAGAATTATAAGTAAACTTTGATTTTTTTATATAAAAATGCGTTCTCGCCAGTGGGAACGCTTTTTATTTGCACAATACCGCAAATCTTATTGACATTTGCCCTAAAATAATATAGATTAAACTATCAGTACCTTAAAACAATCTAATCCCTATATAATCAAAGGAGAAGAAAATGGGTAGTTCTGAACATACGGTTTTGTCCGGCTTTCAGGCCAAGAATAATTGGGGTGAATTAACTACATTAACAGATCGCTGTTTTTATTTGAGACGTTATATCAGATCCTTGTCTGATAGCCAGATCCGGTCTTCTTCTGCTCTGCATCCCGGCGGTTATCATGATGATACTTCTGATCTGTTTATTGTAAATGAAGACGGCTTGGATGATTTGAGCAATTACCAGGACAATATTTTACATAAAATTGATGCTTTGCCGACCAATATCAAATTTCCTTCTCCTGCCTGGGAATTTATACAGCAAAGCATGATTGCCATGTCCCGGGAATATAAAATTCATCTGCAGGTAAACGAAGATTATATCCCAACAGTGGTAAGTCGGCTGGTCGAATTAATTAGGGCAGATGAGTTTTTGCAAAAGCACATCATCTGTTTCAAATGCCGGGTAGTTTTTCAACGTGAAATCCCGGATTTTGATCGGGCTGTGATCGTGATCTATCTGGCACTTTTGGAAAAACGACGGGAAGCCAGAAATATGTGCTGCAATGTTTTGACCAGGCTCAAGGAAGGCTTGGCTGAGTATCAGGGTTACGCCAACGGCTATGTGCCGATTTATAATTATCCCGTTTCTGATTTGATGTCTTTTATTCAAATCGGCACAGATACCAAATTCAAGCTTAAAAGAATTTTGGGGGAAGTACGCTTCAATCGGCTTTTTCCGGCAAAGTTTTATCAGGCCTTACTGCTGGATGAAAAATTGGAGTACTATTTTAAAGGAGGTGTAGGTGAGGAGGAAGATTAAAAAGGATAAACATCCGAAAAGAGCCTTTAGGCTGGCGAATTTTATTCTGGTTGTTGAAAGCCAAAAGTTGCTTGTAACATCAGAACATCAAGAGGATATCGAAGTGGTTCTGGAGGATTTTTCGAGAAATAATCCTGAGCAGGTTTATATCAAGAAAGATTTTGCAGTTAAGCCTTTAATAATATCTCACCAGCGAAATGTTTCGAAATGGAAACAGATTCCGGGGTTTTCCCTTTGGGTGGAACTAAAGTAAAAAATAAGCGCGTAGCTGATTCACTCGGCTAGGCGCTTTTATTTTTACATAGGTACAGCTGGTAAGAAAAATACGGTGCTGCTATTAAATTTAGATAAAAAAAGGCGGGAACTTTCGTTCCCGCCGTAGTCGTTAATTTGCCGGGCAGAATTCCCAGCCGGAGAGTTCATACCAGCCAGGATCCGTAAGGTAGTACTGGTTGATGTAGATCGAGAGGTAGGCGTTTCCGTCGACGCCGGCCTGGTAGTTCAGGAATGTCTGGATCGGGCTGTTCCAGTCGGGCGAAGCAATAATCCAGGTGCCGTTATCGATCCAGAGGTCCAGGTTGGTAAAGGCTGGCTGCTGCGGCGTATTGTCGTCGGCGAAATCGTCACCCGAGGAGTGGAACTTGTACATGCATCCGGCTTTTACCGTGAAGCCGTAGGTTTCGCTTTCCCAGACAGGGTTCAATTCGCCTTTGTTGTAGAACAGCCGAGTCGCGGTGAAATCTTCGGGCCGGCGGATCACCCGGATATCGAAGTTGATGTTGTCCAGGTCCACGAGTCTCAGGTAATCGGCGGTCAGCGCGAAGGAGTGGGCGGTCTGCTGGGAAAGAAGCGAAGCGAAGTTGATGCCGATGACTTCGCCCTTCTTGTTGAAGAGCGGACCGCCGGAGTTTCCGCCGTCGATCTGGGCATCGTGCTTGATCAGCTTCGTGTCCGGAGTGATCCAGTAGACGTCGTTGTAGATGTCTTCGTTCGTGAAGATGTCGCCCACGGTGCCGGTGGTTGCCACGAATTCAAAGTAGAGGGGATACCCCATGGCCATGACCTCGGTGAGCATTTCCAGATCTTCCCAGCGGTCCTGGCTCAGTTTGACCGGGGTCCGGCCAAGGGTGTTGACCTTGAGCAGGGCCAGATCATGCTGCTTCAGGGAGGAATACGATCCCTCGACCTCGTACCTGTCCTGGAGGAACTCGTTGTTATCCAGGGTCTGGTACGCCGGGTACTGCACGTAGAGCCGATAGTAGGTCACGCTGTCAGGCAGGTTGTACAGGTCGACCTCGGAGTAGTATTCCCCAATGTGCCAGTTGGTGGCAAGGACATTGTCCGCCACCACGAATCCGCTCCCGGTCATGATTTCGATGCAGAATTCGCTGGGTTCGAACACGATCCAGGTGCACTGGTAGACGTGGACTTTGGCGACCGACAGGATGTTGTCCATGTAGATGTCCTGCCAGGTCAAGTCGTTGTCCTTGACGCCGTTGTTGTTGCTCGGAGCGTTCTTGTAGATCACCGTCTGCTCCGGCGAGTCGCAACCGGTGGTAAGGGAGAGAAGCAGGGAAATGACGATAATGGCCGCAATCGTAAGCTTTTTCATCGCTGACTCCTTTTCTTGTTTTGTGTTGGTTGAAAAGTTGATTTTAACGAACCAGTATTATTATTACAAAAACCAAAACCCAATAGCGGGTATCAGGTTTAGGAATATATAATATTAGCATAAATAATGGGCTTTGTCAAGGATAATTGACTAATCTTAATTATAATAAAAGCCATTTTTAGGGCGACTTTATCAGTAACTATATGCTATAATTCAAGTAATATTGATATATTTTTATGATCAATGAAATTCAATTAAATAATCAGATAGTGCAATATACCTTAAAAACCAGTAGCCGGGCAAAAAATTTACGCCTGGCTATTTATTGTGACGGCTCTTTAGTGGTGACTCGTCCTCAGTATTTAGGCTCTTTTTTCGTGAATAATTTTTTAAGAGAACGGGCAAATTGGATTTTAAGTAAAATTGAATATTTTAAAAAATTTGGCAGACTAAGGGCTGTTGCTGATCCAAAAGAGTATCGCCAAAATAAAAAAGCAGCCTTGATTTTAGTTCGTGAATTAGTAGCAAACTATAACAGCATTTATGGCTTTAAGTATAATGCGCTTAAAATAAAAAATCAGAAAACACGCTGGGGCAGCTGTTCCAAAAAAGGAAATTTGAATTTTAGCTATAAAATTGCTTTTATGCCCCGTGAATTGGCTGAATATATTGTAGCGCATGAAATTTGCCATTTGCAGGAATTTAATCATGCCGCCAAATTTTGGAATTTAGTCGGTAAGACCATCCCTGATTATGCGCAGCTGAGAAAGAAATTGAGGAAATGGGGGAGGAATTAGAAATTGGAAAAATATAAAAAAAAGAGACTGTCTGAGGATGCCTCTTTTTTAATTAAATCTTATTTAATCTCAATTATTTTATAAATCACGATTCTGTCATTGATCTCAATTTTAACTTCATCATTTACTTTATGGCCAAGCAAAGCAAAGCCGATAGGCGAGAGGTAAGAAATGATGCCGCGGCTCGGGTCTGTTTCCTGAGAACCTAGAATTTGGAAGATTTTTTTTGCGCCATTGATTTGCACCGTAACTTTGCTGCCGATGCGCACACAGTTGCCTGTGGCAGATTGGTCAATAATTTCAGCGTTATTTAACATGTCTTCCAGTACCATAATGCGGTGGTTGATACCTCGCAATTTGCCCTTGGCAATCTGATAGGCGGCATTTTCGGAAAAGTCACCCAGCTTGGCATGTTCAGCGACTTCTTCACTGAGCCTCGGCCGTACAATTTTAATTAAACGCTCCAGCTCTTTTTTGAGCTCAGCTGCTTTTTGCGCTGTGATATAGGGATCAACAGCATTTTGGCTGTTTTGTTCGGATCTTCTTTTAGGTATTTGCATAAAAGTCATGATATATTAAAAGTATAGCATGTTAAATCAGATTATGTTAATTTTAGAAGATGATTAATTATTAAAAATATTTTATGATTATTAAAACTAAACAATTTGTCTTGCGTCCATATAGAATGTCAGATGCGGATGACTTGGCGAAAAAGATAAATGACTGGAGAATTATCCGAAATCTTGCTTTGCAGATTTTTCCTTATAAAAAAAGTGACGCACTTATTTTTCTTAAAAAGACTTTGCCTAATTATAAAATTAAGAATCCCGGGTCTTTGGTTTTGGGCATTGAAATTGACGGGAAAATCGCGGGAAGTGTCGGGTTGCATAAAATTGAGCCCGGCCATCAGGCGGAAATCGGCTACTGGCTGGCTCCGGTTTATTGGGGAAATGGCATAATGACTAATGTTGTAAAAAAGACTACCGCCTACGGATTTAAAAAGTTTAAATTAAAAAGGATCTACGCTAAAGTATTCATTTATAATCCCGGTTCAAAAATTGTTTTGGAAAAAAATGGCTTTAAGCTTGAAGGCATACTGAAAAAAGCCGCCAAAAAGAAAGGGAAGTTTATTGACGAATATTTATTGGCGAAAGTTAAATAGCAAATCGGTATAAAATAATAATAGCAATAATAAAAAAAAGGCTCGCGACATTGCGCGAGCCTGGTTGGGTGTTGGTAGATCTTTCAGATCTTTTCGATCTTGCTTTCACTGTACTCCAAGTTGTAGGTGTAGCTGAAGCGGTAAATATTTCCGTCATCGGTGCAGGTCAGGGTGCGAGAGGCGGTGTTGTCCGTCGTCTCGCAGTTGCAGAACTCCAATCTGAAGTTCTGGGCTCGTAGCTTGAGCATGAAGCGGGCAAAATTAGCCGCTTCTTCCCAGTTTCTGGATTCGGAGAGTCCATTGGAGCTCCAGTAGCTGACAGACTTGACTTGGTAGTCTTGGTTATAGTTGACCGTGACGAAGGCGGCTTTGTTTTGGGCGACAGGGTGGATAGTTTGTTTGAGATTTTCTTCTTCGACCGTCGCCATTGGTTTGGCCAGGGTATTGTTGACGACTTCGTAGTCGTCGATGCCGGGTCGAATGCCCATGATGTTGACTTCCTGTGGTTTGTTGCAGCCGTTGAAAGTCAGAACCATCGTCACGAAACCGATGACCAAAATCGCTTTTTTCATTTTTTTCTCCTACTCTGCTTGGGTTGGTTGTGCTGTGAATGATATAAATGTACAAAGATTGTATTTAAAGATGATTATATCATAGCATATAATCGCAATAAAGTCAATACCAGTAAGGTTCTTTAACAACTTTGGACAGTAAAACAATTAGAATTTATGCTAAAGATAGCTAAAAAGTGTTATCTTCTATATATAATTCGTAAATTCGCAGATAATCTAATTATATTCGCATTAATAAAAAAGGACGCGATGTTGTTTTCGCGTCCCGTTCCATTGAAGTCGCCGTTTAGGCGGCGGCAATCTTTACCTTAGGGTAGAAATTCACCTGAATGGGATTCTCTGCGCATGACAGGAGAACCTCCAAATTTGAAAAGTCATGGTCAACTTCGATCAATCTCAAAACTTCCGTAAGGAAGGTGAATTTAGTAATTTCCTCCCGAAGATAGGTTCTCGCCAGCGTGACCAGGTCTGCCTGCTGTTTGGAAATAGCCTGTTCAAATTGTTTATTGAAATAGTTTATCAGGCTAATTTCCGGCTTGGCCAAAAGGTCGTAAACCTCTTGGGTAATGAACTGACTATTAACCTTGAAGTTAAGATTAATGGCCAGCGAAAGACGAAAGTCGGCGCCGACAATTTCAGCCATTTTTTGAAGTCCGTCCTTATTATACCAGCTCAAATCCCCAATATAATAAACGTAGTTGCCGGTTTTCTGCGCCTTAGTCAAAATCTGGCCTTGAGTACTGGCAACTACTTTGTCGGTTGTAGAATCGACCTCCAAAATCACCTTCCGCCCGATGCTGTCCCCGCTGTCCACAAAATATCTCATGAATAACTTTTCGCAGTACGCTACGGCGATGAACACGATGAATACCCAACCTAGAATAGGGACACCAAGCATTTTCAGCCTCTTCCACTCGCCAATATCCGAATGTTCAAAATGGATAAGGCATAAGATAAAGCAAATTGCCATGGGGCCAAGGAATATCCCCAGATGAACCCAAGGCGCATAAGAGCCATCGAGATTTTGAACTTTATGCGCAAACAACGCCAGTTTTTGTCCCCATGTCAGTTGATTGTTGGCAGTCATTTTTTTCCTCCTTCAATGAGTCTCCGCCTGCCTTCATGAATGGGGCAGGAACAAATTCATTTGGTTGTTGATTCAATCCAAAGTATTAACCAAGTGCTCAAAAGCATCAAGCCAATGACACTATATTTTGAAATAACAACTAGATAAATCCGGTTATATAATAGTAGCATAGATTGTATCTTTTGTCAATATTGAGAACCTATATATTATTAATTAGTAATAGTTTTGACTAAAGGCTAATTATTGAGTAAAATTAAGATAGAAGCTTATGAATCTAAATGCCAAGATTAAAGAGCAAATCGTCGCTATTCTGAAGAAAGAGCAGATTAAGATCAAAGCCGATGATTTAGAAATCCCGCCATCAGAGGAAATGGGTGATTTTGGCTTGCCTCTTTTTAATTTGTCCAAAGAACTAAAAAAGTCTCCGGCCACAGTGGCCAAAGAAATCGCGGCCAAATTAACCGTCGGCGAATTAATTGCTCAGGTAAAGGCAGTTGGCCCGTATGTAAATTTTACTATTGATTATGAAAAAGCTGCCCAGCTTACCATTGCTGAAATTTTGAAGCAAAAGAATAAGTATGGCCAAAGCAAGGCCGGTAAAGCCCAAAGAGTAATGATTGAATTTTCCCAGCCCAATACCCATAAGGAATTGCATATCGGGCATCTGCGTAATATTTGTATTGGCGCAGCTTTAGTTAATCTTTATCGGGCGAGCGGATATAAAGTTATCGCCGCAAATTATATCGGCGATACGGGCGCTCATGTGGCCAAAACTTTATGGTATCTGCAAAATTACGTGAACCAGACTGATTATCCTGCGGGCAGGCGGGAATTAGGCGAATTTCTAGGCCAGTCATATACTGCGGCTGTTAAAAAGATAAAAGAAAATGAAGCATATCAGGAACAGGCACAGGAGTTATTAAAAAAATTAGAATCAGGAGATCCAGAGCTGACAAAATTATGGCAGCAAACACGACAATGGAGCCTGGACTTATTTAATGAGGTTTATCAGGAATTAGGAGTTGAGTTCGATGTTGTTTTTTATGAAAGCGAAGAAGAAAAACAAAGCTCGAAAATGTCTGCTTTGCTTTTAAAATATCCTTTTATTAAAAAAAGCCAGGGCGCTTTGATTGCTGATTTAAATGAATATAATTTAGGCGTATTGGTGCTCCTAAGAAAAGACGGAACTGCGCTTTACGGTATTAAGGATCTGCCCTTGGCCATTAAAAAATTCAAGAAATATAAAATCAGCCGTAGCATCTACCTGATTGATATCCGCCAGTCTCAATATCTGAAACAGATTTTTAAAATTTTACAGTTAATGGGCTTTAATAAGGAAATGATTCATGTCCCTTATGAATTTGTGCAATTAAAATCAGGCATTATTTCTTCCCGTTCCGGCAATGTCATCACTTACGAGGAAGTTAAAGAAGCAGCTTTAAATAAGGCAATTGAAGAAACACAAAAGCGCCATCCGCTCTGGTCGGATATAAAAATTAAGGAAGTCAGTTTGAAAATTGTAATGGCTGCTTTGAGATTTGGCATGCTCAAAAACAGCAATGATAAAATTTTAACTTTTGATCTGGAATCAGCGCTAGATACGGCCGGATTTTCCGGTCCATATTTACAGTATACTGTGGCTCGAATGAATTCTGTTTTAAAGAAAGCCGGTAAACAAAAGATCAAAGCTGATTACAAGAAGTTGCAGGCTAATGCTGAAAAAACTTTAATTAAAGATTTGCTGGCTTACCCCGAAATATTAGCAGCTGTAATCTCCAGCAATGATCCCGCCGCCTTATCCCAGTATCTTTATAAGCTTGCTCAGGATTTTAATGCTTTTTATCATGAGCTGCCTGTTTTAAAAGCCGAGCCTGAAATTCGTTCGAGCCGATTGCTTTTGCTTAAAAGCATTAATCAGGTAATAAATAACGGAATGGAGCTGCTGGGTTTGCCGGTTTTGGAGGAAATGTAAAATAATAAGATATTTATCCACATGAGGCTGTTAATGAAAGTTAACAGCCTTTTTGTTTTGATTATTCAATGATTTTAAGGCAATATCAGTAGGGCTTTTTTTATGTTAATGTCAGTTAACAAAATTATTATAAAAAAAATATTGTTCGCAATTTTAGATTTGATATGGTAACAGTAGGAATAAATACTTAAGAAAAAGGGGGACTTTGAAAATATAATATGTTACTTTTAAGCAATCTATTTTTAAAGGGAGGATTAAAATTATTGGCAAAGGCGCGTAACTGTTTAACTCAGAAACAAAATTTAAGGGAAAGCCGGTATTGTGTCTGGATAACTTAGTACCGGTAAATTTCCCCGGCAAACTCTAAAAGGGGTACTGCGATGAAGAAAGTTTTTCTGGCGGTTTTAGTGCTTGGTCTGCTTCTAACCACAAACGCGGCAATGGCGCATGACATGTATGTCAAGAAAAATCCAACGAACGAAAGCGGCATTGAATTCGGTGTCAATAACGCATCGGGTTTCGTGCGCTGGCGGGCATATGCCAAAGGCTTAAGCAATAATTTGCAGGGCCAAAACACCGGCTGGAAAGATGCCGGCAATGGCTGGTGGTATTATGACTTGACCTCAATAAACCAGCGGGTGATGTGGAGGCTGGATGGACTTAGTAATCAGAAATTTATGATTACCTACTGGGTCTTTCGCAGTGATAATACCTGGGACTATGGTCCTCAGGTGGAAGTGACTGCAGATGATCTGTTGCCTGACGCCCAATTTGTTAATGTGTCTGACGCTACGGTTTATTACCAGAATCCGATTAGCATTAAAGTCGCTTCAGGTGATAATTTAAGCGGCGTTGACTCTTTGCGGATTTATGCGGTTACCCCCGCTGATAATTGTGCGCTTTCCGGCTGGCTGCCCTCAGGCATTAATAACCAGTATTACAAGGAATTTTCAGCAACTAGCATTGATTACAATCTTACTGCGCCCTGCGAAGGTTTGTATACTCTGACATTATGGGCCAGAGATAAGGCCGGGAATATTGCCTACGAACCTCACGGACCAATTACCATTGCTCTTGATTTGCCGGCGCCGCCTCCGGAGATTCTTCCGCCGGCCAGCCCCAGCAACTTCAAGGCAGTGGCAAATAACAAGAATGTGAATTTATCGTGGCAATATAATGCCACGGCTGAAGATGGATTTAAACTGTACCGCAATGAGCAATTTTTAGCTTCACTAGCTGCTGAGGCTCTTTCTTACAGTGACTTGAACCTGGAGTATGGCAAAGTTTACACCTATCGTCTTTTTGCCTATAAAGGGCAGCTGAACAGTGAAGCACAGGAAGTTTCCATTACTCTTACAGAATTATCGGTTGAAGATTATCGTTACGCTGCGAGTTTTATGTATCCCTTGGCTTGCGATAAAATTTATCGCTGGGAACAGGATACGAAAATTCCTACAGGCGCTTGTTATGACTATCAGCCATTTGGTTCAATCTTCGCTTATCCCGCCAAATGCCATAATGGCAGTGATTTGAATTTGCGCGCAGTCAATGATTTGGGTGCTCCGCTTTATGCCATTGGCAATGCCTTGCTCTGGGATTTTGGCTGGGTAGACGGTTGGGGTAATTTCCTTATCTTGCGCATCCAGTCAGGCCCGGATCATACTTTTATATTGAGTGACGGCACTACGGTGTCAGAAATTTTTGTGCTTTATGCCCATCTTGATGAAATCAGGGTGATCAAAAAAGATGACGGCAGTACGATTGAAAAGAATAATCTGGTCAAACGTCAGACCTGGTTAAAAAAAGGCTGGCAAATCGGCACAGTCGGTGATGGCGGCGGAATTTATTCTCCCCATCTGCACTTTGAAATTCGCATCAATGGCTATGACCAGCTCGGACATGGCTATACGCTGCTTGATGACTCAAGCTTTTTGACACATTTTGTCGATCCGCTGGAATTTATTGACAATAATATGACAATGGATGCTCCATTTAATATTATTGTTCATAGTTATGACCGAATAAGCTCGCGCAGTGTCTACCTGAATTTTAATCCGTCTTTATGGCAGCGTCAGGCCAGGCTTTATGAGGGTTTGCCTTTAGCAGCTGTTGGTTGGTCCAATTACATTTGGACTACTGATTCTGACAATTATACTTTGTCATCCTGGGATTTTAAATTGCCAGTTGACGGCACTTATGCTGTTTATGTCATGTTGCCGCGCAACTATGGCCAGGCCAAAGGCATTCATTACGAAATCTGGCATAGCAGTCCAAACTACGATAATCCTTATGCAATAACACTGGATCAAACAAACAATGATTTAAACCAAAAGGTTTACTTGGGCAGTTTTGAATTCAAGGCCGGACCCACATATTCAATCGGACAGAAAATTTTGCCCACTGATTATCCGGTGGAAAAAGTTGCGCTGGATTCCTTGATCCTGGCTTATGAAGGGGAGTTAGGTATCGGTGGCGGACCGGCATTGCCGCCTGAAGACGGCAATACTGCTGCTTCTTTGCAAACTCTTACCTGCAATGGCAGTTTGACTTTCGAGTATCAGGGAACATACTCTTCTCCGCGTTTGATTTGTTATGGTTTGGATCTGGAGAAGAAAAACCCCATATTTGATAATGGAATTGTAGAAGCCACCGTGGGCGTCATTGATTCCGGCAGTGTATACTGCAATGTGGAATTTGAAGACGGCCAGTGGATTGGCGCTTGGTACGGAATAATGCCCGACCAGCATTTGTTTGTTGACGGCGTAGAAATTACTACGGCTCTGGATAACCATCAGGGAGGAACCAATCTGGTTTTCAATCTGATTGTTGATCCCAATAGCGGTGATACAATTATCCCGCCTATTGATGATGGAGACACATCTGACGGACGTCGCTTCACGATTGACGTTAATGTCAAAGGCGATGTATCTGGATTGGGCTGCCGCGTATCTGATGAGGCAATGGATCGGCCGACTGCCAGTATCAATTACCTCATTATTTTATCGCCCGGCCTTTTAATGGGGTTGAGCCAAATTACTAGACGGCTTAAAAAGCGACTATATTGAATGAAAAATAAATAAAGCCTCTGTCTGTAATTAGATGGAGGCTTTTTAAAAAAGTGTATAGTGTAGGGGTAATGATGCTGGAATAATTATTAATAAATATTATGATTAATAAGAATAGTATAAAATCATTTAGAGATCTTATTGTTTACAATTCTTCATATAATGCAATGCTTTTAATAATGAAAGATTTATTAATGGGTTTTCCCGAAGATGAAAGATACGATTTGAAATTACAGCTTAGCAGATCTTGTAAGGCTATTCCTCGTCTTATTGCGGAGGGCTATAGCAAACGTCATCAGAAAAGAGGATTTCAGAAATATCTGGACGACGCGTTAGCAGAATCAAATGAAACACTTGTTAGTTTGGAACAAGTTAGGGACATTTATAATATCAAGATGGATCTTGTAAATTATTTAATCCTAGAATATGATAGAATAAGTAGGCAGATATACTGTCTTGGTATCGGCTGGCACAGTATGAAAAAATAATTTTCAGCACTCAACCCACTTACTAGTAACCTGCTAGCTTCCAAACCCAAACCTTATATACCATATTTTAATAAATAACTGAATAATTAATAAACAATACTATGTTAAAAATCAAATTTGCGTTTATGCTGTTGGCGGTAAGCATGCTGATAATGGGTTGCAATCTCAAAGTAAATTTAAACAGCAATTTAAATCAGAGTTCTGTCCAGGTAGAGCCGGGGGATAATGAGAATGTAAATAAAATCAATGAAGTCCCCGCAGCTGTAAATGGCTTGCCCGGTTCCAATCAGCAGGTTGATTTTACTTTTGATTTGACTCCGGAAAATATGATCAATAAGGTTTTACTGAAAAGCACAGGGGAGATATATATTGACGACATAACCCGGCTTTGCGGTGCAGAAGTTATGATTTATGCTCATCCGGAAAATTCAATGAAGGTAATTTTAACAAAATTAAACCCGGGTTCTGATAAGCCGATAAGCAGTTTATATTTATTGTATCTGCAGGATAAAACCTGTAAGAAACTTGATGTTTCCAAGGAGCTGACTGATTTCGGCGCATTTATCTTATCGCCAGATCAGACTAAGTTGGCAGTCGCCCTGGAAACAAATGAAGCCAAAGAATTAAAATTGTTAAATCTGATTGAAGATCAGGCCAGAACCCTTATAACGCTAGGTGAAAAAGAGACCTTAAACGGCGGTTATGGCGCGCTTTCTAATCATTTTGATATTAAATGGCTTGATAATCAAAAGATTCAATATACTGTTTATGAAGAATCAGTAAAAAATTATCAGAAGAATTCGCCGGAAACATTGGAAAAAGTGAATGAGGTGAGAATTGTAGATATCACTAAATAAGGGCTCAGAGAATTATTATAGCTTATCGGTAAAATACAATATTGAAGTAGGGAACGTTAGTACGCGTTCCCTTTTTTGGTAAATTTACCAGATTTTGCTATAATTAACACAGTATAACCATTAATAAAAAAATATATGCTTAACGGTAAAGCAGCTATTTCTAAAGAAAGTTTTTCCAATATTTTCTTGCTTGTTATCCTGGGGGGGATTTTGTATTTATGCTATTTGCTCTTGAGGCCCTTTTTATATGAGATTATTATCGCCGGCGTGCTAGTTACTATTTTTTATCAGGCATATCTGAAAATTGTATTTTGGACCAGGGGTCAGCTTATATTATCATCATTCATTATTTGTCTGCTGATTTTTTTAATTTTAATTATTCCGTTTTCTTTCTTTTTGTATTATCTTTCCTACGAGGCTTTGAATTTATATTCTTCCTTGACGACAAATGGGGCCGGTGAAGCAATTAACCAGTTTTTCAATTCTAAGCTGTGGCAGGAAATTAATTTTAAAACCTCAGCTTTGGTGGATATGCAAAAGTTTTTGATTGATATAGTCTCTTTTTCCAAAAGCTATGTTCTCAGCGGCGCCTCAGCTTTGATTACCGGCTTAACAAATTTTATTATTAGTTTAATTGTCGTTTTCTTTACCATGTTTTTCTTATTTATCGAAGGACGTACTTTATTGCGACGCATTATGCAGCTGACTCCGCTAAGCAATAAATATGACAAGTTGATTTGGATTAAATTTCATGATGTCAGCTATACCACAATTGTCGCCTCATTTGCCACGGCTTTTGCCCAGGCTGCCGTCGGCGCTGTCGGCTTTTTGATTGTAGGCCTGCCGCCCTTGCTTGCCGCTGTCTTGATTTTTATCTTTTCATTCGTGCCATATATCGGAACTGTTATTGTGTGGCTGCCGGCTTGTATTTATCTGCTGGCTATCGGGCATATTTGGCAGGGTGCTTTTATGTTTATTTGGGGCGCATTGGTTATCAGTTTAATTGATAATGTAATCAGGCCGATTTTGATTAAAAACAAAGCCCAGGTTCATCCCATGATAATTTTTTTCGCCATTTTCGGCGGCATCAGCATGATGGGTTTCTGGGGCGTGATTTTCGGTCCATTAATAGTCGCCTTAACAATTACCATTTTGCATATTTATGAAATGCAGTATTCAAATTATCTAGAAAAAAAATAAGAATAGTTCAAATAAAAAAATCGTTCCATATCTCGGAGCGATTTTTTAGTTATAAGAAAAATTGACGAGGTTGCTGGGCATGTGCGTTTGAAGCGAAGCTTTTGGATCAGCACATTATAATATGTTGAATATGTAAAAACATTTTAAGAAAAAAATAGCTTTTAGACAAAAAACAAGTAAATTCTGCCTTCGGCCGACGTAGGTCGGCATCTTACTTTTTTATAACCTGCCTACGCTAAAGCTTCGGCAGGCAGGCTAAAAAAGTAAGCAAAAAAGTTTTGGGGGTGCTCAATGCGCTAGTGCATATGGTTTGTGCGTAGCATTGAACCTGACGGTTAGTTCGCACCCCCAAGCCCCCAGGGAGGGATGAAAACCGTTAAGTATTATTAATTTTAATTAAGCCGCTATCGCGGGCGTAGCCCGCAAGAAAAATATTGCCGGCTATTTTGCCGGAGGTGGTTTATTAAATAAGCGATAAGGCTTGGTGTTTACAGGCTGTAATGCAGGCTCCACATTCAATACATATTCCTTGGTCAATCTTTACTAGTCTTGCCCTGGTGATTGCCTGAACCGGGCAGGCTTCTACGCACCCAACACAGGCTTTGCCACAATTACAGCTTTGGGATTTGCCGTCTTGCCAGCAGCATTTTGTGTAATTAATTTTGATAGGCATAATATTTGCAGTAGACCGTTAAATGGCATTAAAGCCATTATCACGTAAAAGCTTTGTTACTTCTTGGCGTTTCGGATTAGTTAGTTCTTCAAAACCGTTGGTAAAGGTAATAGTCCAATTGTTTTCACGCTTACCAATATTGGCCCGGATGCCATTGGCGCCATCCATTACCAGCGGGTAGGAATAAATTGCACCCTGCATTTGTTCCCATTGTTCATTGAAAACAGTCTGGTTATCAAGTGACTGCCAGAGAGTCATTCCTGATTTTTTTAGCAATTCGCCGATTTTTTGCAATTCATTATATAGGCGGTCTCTTTTTGTTAATACTTCATTTTTTTCGGGTTTATTAGATTCAAATGGCATATAATTTGGCAGAATAAATTATATTTTTAGTTGCAGGTTGTTTGGGTCACAATTTCATTGAGCTGGCAGTAAAAGGGGAATGGTCCTTCGCCAAAGCAATATTGGGCGCAGCGATAACCATCCGGACAGGTATTGTCATTTTCGCCGGTACATTCTCTGGCAATCGGACTGGTACAAATATTATTATGGCAGGCAGATCTCTTTAATTCAAATGCGTTTTCGCAATCACTATTTGTATTGCATTGCGTAAAGTCTGTTCCGCATTCCGCAAATTCACAATTAGGGCCGGTTCGACCGACATAACTGCCGTCAGGACAGAGCTTAGCTTCCTGAGTGCAGGCTTGGGGTTCGTTGCTGATATTGGGTGTCTGATTTTTTATAGCGCAACCGGAAATTATTAAAATCAGACAAACCAACAATAAACAATATAATTTTTTCATAACTAAAATTTATTTCTTATTTTTATTAAATAACTGTTCTGCGGGACAACCAATCTCTCTCTGTTTGCAGTATTTGCAGGCTAAAGACCCGCGAATAAAGCCGTTTCCAACTGAAGTTAATATTACCAATATAACAATTAATATCAAAAGTAACCAGCTGAAGTTTAATATTAATAAAATCACACCTGCTATCAGCGGAACTAAAGAAATCAAAAAATCAGGCAGCATACTTTTCCAGGTAATTTCTTTTTTTAGAAATTTATCAGAACCTCCTTTTTTAAAAAGAAGCGAGCTTAGCTTGCCTTTGCCAAAAGCGCAGTATTTTCCGTAATAATAACAATTAACACAGTGGTGCTTCATAAGTCTGATTTCAAAACCTAATATGTATAGAACATAAATGCCCAGCCAAATAAAACCAATTCGGGAGATAATAAACGCCCCAATTAAATATATGGCAATTGAAACAAAATTTGAGATTATCATTATCCAACAGGGATAGTTTTCGTATGTTTTGGGCTGTTCCATAAAACCTTGTAGTTAATTTTTTCTACTGCTTATTAATCAGTTCGGCTTTTTTGATGCGTTTCAAATCAAGCGGGATGGATTCGCCTACATCATCATCCTCGGCTAAATAAGTCATCCTTAAATCATCGCCTTCAAATTCTTCTACAATCAAATCAGGAGTAAATACCGGTGCGCCGGATAAATCAGTTATTACCAAATTAACATGCAGCCCTTTTTCTAGTGCCTGTTTTAAGACTGATTCTATTTCTTCTTGTGTTTGTTCTTTTTCTTTGTCTGGTTGTTCAAATGATTCAATTCCCATATTTGTAAAATAATTAGTAGCTTATTGTTAGTATAACAAAAACAAGCCGGTAATTAAACCTGCTTGTATTGTAAACGTAAGCTCGAGTCCATTTTATTTATTGTCATAACATTCTTTACAGTATTGCAATTTGTTTTTCACTTTATCATCTTGAATAACTTCAAATAAAGCATAAGATTCTTTTCCGCAATGCTGGCAATATCTAGACTCTCCGGTTATAAACTTTCTTACTCCGGATAACTTGGCTAGTAGTATTTTTTTCATATATTAACAACATATCATAAAATGCCTAATTAATCAATCCGGAAGGGTTAGTCTAACGAAAACAAGCCAATAATTAAACAGTCTTTTTTTTACGAGCAGGGGCGGTAGGAATTGAACCCACGATAAAGGTTTTGGAGACCTCTGTGATACCACTTCACCACGCCCCCAGAATTATTTTATTCCTAATCTTTTTAATAATCCATGATAACTTGATCCATATTGTTTTAACTTTTTTTCGCGTTCTTTGGCCAGATCATCATCGAAATATGCTTCATAATAAAATAATTTTGGATTTTTCATTCTTTTCGTTGTGTAAACTTTATTCTGTAAATGTTCTTTTAACCTTCTTCTTAAATCTCCACTATAACCCGCATATAATTTATTAGCCTCATCTTTTAGCAAATAAACATAATACATAATGTTTAATTTAATAGTATGCGGTTTTGGACCCAGCCCTTCGCGAAAGGCTGGGTGGAGACCTCTGTGATATTTATCCAGCTGCTCGTGAGCAGCTGGACCACTTCATCCAGCCTCTCGCGAGAGGCTGGATTCACCACGCCCCCGTGGTAATTTCGTTAATCGTTTTTCGGTATCGACAATCGTTTCGTTAATCTTTTAGCGTATAACGTAACAAACTCCCATACCTATCAACGAAAAATTATTTTTTACAAATATATAAACATTTTATCCTGAATTCGTAAATAAATCAAGGGCAGTGCTTGTTTGTGGTAAATGCGTAAATTTGGTAAGATAAAAGTATAATTATTAACATAAAGTTATGAAGAATGTGACTATTTTGCTGGGTGCTTTATTGTTTTTAGCACTCGGGGCAGTTTTGGGATTTTGGGGTAATACTCTATTGCATCCGCCTTTAGAAAAAAAATGGATGAGTTTTTCAGATTCATATTTGTCTGATTTAACCTTTAAATATCCTGCCAATTGGGCACCGTATGGTTTTTCTAGTTTTGCTGAAGCTGGTGTTGATCGCGAAAAAAGCAGAGTCATGGAAGTTGGCAAAATTACATTAGGCGAAAATCAAACTTTACAGCAATATTTTGATCAGAAACTAGATGAATGTAAAAAAACCACGCCGATTGATCCGGATTTTGGGCAGGCATATTGTAATTATGAATACGGGATAGAAATTAATAAACTAAAAGCAATGAATGTAAATGGTCGGACGGCTTATCGTACGGGAGTAGAAGTGATACCTGAAAGTAGCGGTGAAAGCTTGGATACGATATATATTCAATCAAATGGCGGTTATTACGTGTTTTCAATAACGGGTATTGGAATAACACAATCAAATATTTTAGATAAAGTTTTACCAACAATTATTATTAAGTAAATTCTATGGGGAGGTATCTTGTTATATTATTTGTTTTAACCTTAATATTGTCAGCAGCTGTTATGAATGTTAAATCTTGCCAGGCTGGCTGTTGCGGCTGTGATCCGGTTTATTCTTATGATGCCAAGGGTGAAGTTCTTTCCGCTGTCTGGGTGCGTGATCAGGCTTGCGTGACCACAGGTGCGATTATTGATACTTTAAAAGCAGGTGAAGTCGTTAAAATTACAGACAGAACCGATGGCTGGTATAAAGTAATCAGTCCGCGGGGCGAAGTCGGCTGGTCAGGCGAACAATTTTTTTCTATTACTGACAAGCCTTTAAGCGGTTCAACGACCACAACTCCGAAAACCACGACGCCGACAGAGCCTGCAACGACTAGTCCTGTTACAAACCCGACTTATAGTTTTTCATCTTTAGCTTGGTTAAAAGGCTATATTTTACTTCAGGTGCAGGATAATGGCGAAGCCTGGTATGTGGATCCAGTTAGCTTCAAAAGATATTATATGAAAGATGGCGCAATCGCTTATGAAATGATGCGCTCTTTTGGCTTAGGCATTACTGACGCGGATCTGTCAAAGATTCCATCCATAGCCGATACTACTGAAATGAAAAACTCCACCAGTATTTGCGCCTCAAATTCCTTGGCCAACCGCCTCAAAGGCAAAATTGCTTTGCAGGTTCAGCAGCACGGGGAAGCCTGGTACATTTATCCCAAAACTTGCCGACGCATATATATGAAAGACGGCGCTAGCGCTTATGAAATTATGCGCTATCTGGGCTTAGGCATTACCAATAATGATTTAAGCAAATTAACTGCTGATACTTTGGTAGAAAAACCTTATACAACTACAAATGAAGCAACAGTACCAAAAGCAACTGAACCGGCTGTGACTGTAACTGGTAGTGATACGATTGACCAGACTTTTGTAAACGCCGGATATATTTCCAACGGTTCCCAGATAGCCGGCACTGGCTTGTTTCAAAAAGGTAGTGTGCCCGGCGGATTTAATTACAAAATTGTAACTCAGCATATTTTGGATCGTATTAATTATGAAAGAACCAAACGCGGCAAGCCGGCAATTGTCTCTGATCAGAGAATGGCTGATACAGCAGCAGTCTGGGCGGAGCAAATGTATTTACAGGGCGCTATGACGCATACGCGCGTGCCAGTCAATATGATTGCCCGCGAATGGGTCTGGCAGAATTTCAAAATCGGCTTTCGGGAAAGCTGGGGCTGGCTTTATGAAAATATCGGCGGTGGCAGCTATCGCAGATCTTCCGGAATCAATGAAAGCGTAATGGCTTCGATGGATGACTTGTTTGATTTTTATATGAGCGAGGAAGCAACTAACGGCATTCATTATCAGACTATTATGCATGATCATTTAACTCATGTCGGAGTCGGCTACTATTTTGACGGCACAAACGACTCGGGGAATTTATATACTGTCTTGCATTATGGCGGGCTGAATGGGAATGTGGGGATTATTGATAAAACATGGTAATTTAAGTCCGACCCGCGGAGCGGCTTCTTGCTACGCGGGAAAGGCCGAGGTCCGAAATACGAAGTTTAAAGTTCAAAGTTAAAAGTTCAAAATTACAATTATTAGTTTATAATTATGGAGTTTTTATAATTAATTTTCATATATTATTAACTTTAAAATATAACTTTGCATTTTAAATTTTGAATTTTAAACTATTTCCAAAGAGGGGTATTTTTTGGTATAATAAATTTAAGCGTATTTCGGCTATTTTAGATAGGATCTCAATAACAGATATTAATTTAAAATATAAAAGTATGTTAGATAAAAATGCCAGGATTTTATTAGTAGTGGCCTTGGTTGTAATAATTGTTGGTTTTTTTGTTATTAATCATACCGTACTCATGGCCGAAGAAGATCCCTGCAGAAAATATGACACAAAGATAACTGTTAGTGCGCGTAATGAAAAGGGGGAGTTTATTCCCGATGTGTCATTTTCAATTTATACCCAGGTAGCAGATGTTTATGGTAATCCCAAACCCGATATTCTTTTAGCTACTGCCAAAGTCAGTCCATATACCGGGAAAGGACAGGTTACCTTAAAAAAATCAGGGCCCTTTGCCTTAAAGATTTTCCATAAAAATTCAGCTGTCGGCGTTTTTTGGTTTTATAATGAGTTAAATATAATTTGCGGAGAAAGCAGAGAATTATCGGAAAGTTTAAGCGGTATAAATTTTATCTTGCGTGACGGCGAAGGCAATCTTAAGAAGGATACTAAATTCAAGGTATATACTCAGCGTCAAGATGTGGATGGCAATCCTATCAGGGAAAAAGAGGATTTGGTCGGAGAGTTTGATACTTCCAGCGAAGGCAATGCAATAATCTATGTTTCAGAAAAGACCAGAAGTGTTGATGGCAAAGGGGTCAGCTATTATATGATGGAATCTGAAATTCCGGGGAATTCATTCAAGCATTGGGGAGTCAAAGTAAATTTAAACAAAACTACAATTGTTAATTATAATTTTAGCGATCTGATTGCAGAATTTATAAACGCCAACGGGACTAGATTAATGCAAAAGGACATTGATTTATATTCAACAGATTTAAATCTCAAAGGAGAATATATTTTAGGTAAGAAATTAACCACCGCAAAAACCGATAATAACGGGTTAGTTCTTTTTGAGTATCCGACCGGATCTTATGCTTTATCTTTGCAGGATAGCTTAAAAAGTGACAGTCCTTTTTGGGGGATAAATATCCCTGAGCAGCACCGTTCCAGATATTCATTAAAAGTAAATAATACCAGAGCACTGATCGAGGGATTTGGCGCCATTAAACCGGTATTAAATATATATGCCCTTAATACTGATGTAAACGGCTTTCAGTACCGCGGCACCAAATTAACTACTTTTAATTTTCCTCAGGGAGGACAATATCTGGATATGCAGTTAAAGCCCGCACCTTATTTATTTACCATTATTTTAGGAACCAAAGAATATGGCAATGCTTTTTATGCAGATAATGACAAGTTTCAGGAAATTTTAATCAAGAATGACAAGCTTTATGAAGTTCTGCCCATGCAGCGCTTCAGTATGGAAATACCGCCGGCAGACAGACCTGGAGGAGCAACGAGCAATGTCGTTGATAAAGCTTTAGTTTCCAGGTTAAAAGGCTATATTTTACTGCAGGTAGAAGCTAATGGCGAGGCCTGGTATGTCGATCCAAAAACTGAGAAACGCTATTATATGAGAAATGGCGAAGTAGCTTATGAGGCAATGAGAAAATTTGGGGTTGGCATTAGCACTAATGATTTGCAAAAAATCCCCATTGGCTTAGATGACCGGCTTCAAGAAATAGATACTGACGGTGACGGTTTATTTGACAAACTGGAAGACGGTTTGGGCACTGACCGTTTAATTAAAGACACAGATGAGGATGGTTTTGATGACGGAGTTGAAATAAAAAGCGGTTATGATCCGCTGGCAGGTTCAGGTAAAAAACTGGTTTATGATTTAACTTTTGCAGCCAACCAAAAAGGTAAAATATTGCTTCAGGTAGAAGCTCATGGCGAAGCCTGGTATGTCAATCCTAAAGACGGCAAGCGTTATTATATGAAAGACGGCGCCAGCGCTTATGAAATAATGAGATTTTTAAGCCTGGGTATAAAAAATAGTGATTTAGCAAAAATTCCGATCGGTAGCTTTCAATAATTTATAAATAATTTATGAATAAATTAAATGGACAAAAGGCCTATGTGATTGCGGTTGATATGGGTTATGGTCATCAGCGTGCGGCTGACCCGCTAAGAGTAATGGCTTACAAGGGGAAGGTAATTAATGCCAATAATTACCCGGGCATTACCAAAAGAGATCGTTTAATCTGGAATGAAAGCAGGGAATTTTACGAATGGATTTCCAAGTTTAAAAAAGTTCCGTTTATCGGGGAATTTGCCTGGAATATTTTTGATAAATTTCAAACAATTCCCAATTTTTATCCCAAGCGCGATTTATCCAAGCCAAACAATCAGCTGAAATATTTCATGAAGTTGATAAAAAATCAGGATTGGGGCAAGGATCTGATAGCTCGTCTGGAAAAAAAGCCTTTACCGATTATTACCACCTTCTTCGTTGTGGCGTTTATGGCTGAATACTATAATTACAGCCAGGAAATATATTGTTTAGCGACTGATACCGATATCAGCAGAACCTGGGCTGGCTTAAATCCTTCTCAAAGCCGCATCAATTATTTTGCTCCAAATTATCGGGTGGAACAAAGGTTGAAATTATACGGAGTCAGGCCGGAGAAAATATTTTTAACAGGGTTTCCCTTGCCGACGGAAAATCTAGGCGGAGAAAATTTGGGTGTTTTAAAATCCGATTTAGGCCATCGCCTTTTTAATCTGGATCCGAAAAGAAAATATATAAATGTGTATAAAGATACAATTCGTGAACAGCTGGGTAAATCTTGTTTTCCACATAGCCGTTCTCATCCTTTAACTCTGACATTTGCAGTCGGCGGCGCGGGCGCACAAAGAGAACTGGGAATTGATATTGTCAGAAGTTTAAGGCGCAGATTATTAAAGCAAACAATGAATGTGATTTTAGTGGCGGGCATTCGCAATGATGTCAATAAGTATTTTAAAGATAATATTAAGGCCTTGGGAATGAGTCAGTGCCTGGACAGAAATATAAAGATTATATTTGCCAATAATAAAGAAGATTATTTTAAAAAATTCAACCGCATACTGAAGACAACTGATATTTTATGGACAAAACCAAGCGAATTGTCTTTTTATACAGGGTTAGGTATACCTCTCATTATGACTCCCCCGATTGGCTCTCAGGAAAATTTTAACCGCAAATGGCTTTTGACGATTGCTTCAGGCATAGATCAGGAAGATGTAAAATATACTGACCAGTGGCTCTTTGACTGGCTTGACTCAGGCTGGTTTGCTGAAGCAGCCATGGAAGGATTTATGGAGGCGCCAAAATTCGGAACATTTAATATCCAGAAAATAATTGCTCATAAATACGGCGAAACCAGAAGAATGAAGACTGTTTTGCAATATTAATATTTATTAATAATAAAGGGGTGTTTTTAAGCGCACTCTTTTATTTTTTGTCTATTTTTGCTAAGATTATAGTACGGTTGGTAATTAATTAAGGCATAAAATATTAGTATTTTATTATAAATTTGTACTAATTAGCGTCCCCTACGGGACTCTTTCATTATTGATTTATATTTTTGTAAAATATGCAAAAATTAGCCATATTGTTAGAAAATTTAGCACAAAGCGATTTTAAAGATAAACGGATAAAGCAAGAAGGCGAGGAATTGATAAAAGTCAGTATCATGACCAGCGCCATTGCTTTTATGTATGAAAAGATCAGGACTATTGTTGATTATAATGAGGAACATTTATTGCGCAAAAGCGCAGTTTTTCGCATTCTCAAGCGGAGATTTTTAGGCGGCGGAGATTATTATAAAATGGGTGAAAACGTGATTAAGGAATTAATCAGTGCGCGTTATTTAGAAAATAATAAGCTGCCTGAATCTTTAATTGTTGATGTTGCCCAGGTGATTGAAAAATACGATTTGCTTTATACGGGTGTTGAGAACCGCCATGGCATAAAAGCAGCTTTGAGCCTATATGACTGGATTTTAAATATTGCAGCCTGTGAAATTGAAGAAGTAATCGTGCCGGCCAGTAAAACAAAAGTTTTGGTTCGCTTTATGTATGACGAAGTGCGGGAGCGGATTGAGGTAGTCAGCCTTCGGACTTTAAGTGAAGAAGAAAAGAATTTGCAGATATTTTTAGCTGTTAACCGCAGCTTAGTTAAATCTGATAAACCAATGCTGGAATATTTGATTATCAAATTATGGCATGCTGACTGGAAGAATAATTATCAGCTGGTTTTATCTCAGTTTATCGAGCAGATATTTGAAATTAAGAATGAGATTAATCAGCAGATTAATCATCGCTTGGCCAATAAGCTGCTGCAGTTTTGCCGCCGTTATGCCATGATGACCCTGATTCTGCGTGATGTTATTTATGCGGATTTCCAGAAGGCTTCACTGCTGATTGACAACCCCGACCTTTTAGAAATAAAAATCAGGGAAAAATGCCAAAGCAAGTATATTGAAACAAAAAAACGTCTAAAAACCCAGATTTGGCGGGCGATTGTTTATGTTTTTTTAACTAAAATGCTTTTGGCTTTAATAGTAGAAATACCTTTTGATATGTATTTGTTGCATACCTTTAATATCATTGCATTAGCGGTTAATATAATTTTTCCTCCGATTTTGATGATTTTGATTGCAGTTACCATCAGAATTCCCGGAGAAAAAAATACTAATGCCATGGTCAAGGGGATCTTTGATCTTTTGGAGGGTGAGCACAAAGATGTTCAGTATATTAGAGAGCCTAAACGCAGAAACTGGTTTATCTGGTCGCTTTTAAATTTTGTTTATTTGATTTCTTATTTAGTGCCGTTCGCTCTTATCATTTACGCTTTGAATTATTTACAGTTTTCAATTCTAAGCATTTGTTTGTTTATTATTTTTTTCAGCATTGTCAGCTTTTTTGGCGTCCGTATCCGCCGCTTGGCGCGTGAATTGAATGTACTTAAGAAAAAAGAAAATATTCCGGGAGAGATTTTCGATTTTTTCACCCTGCCTTTTATACGCCTAGGCAGATTCTTAGCTTTAAATTTTTCCAAAGTGAATATTTTTGTATATTTTTTGGATTTTCTAATTGAGGCGCCATTAAAGATTGTTTTGCAGGGCATTGAAGAATGGCTGGCTTTTTTCAAGGAGAAAAAAGAAGATTTAGAATAAAAATTTATTTATAAAACTTTATGGAATTTAAAGAAACTATAATTAAGCAACCCGATCCTGTGGTTGTCTATAGCAGTGAAGTTAGAGATTTGATGCGTTCCGACGAAGGACGGGGTATGACTACAATAGAAGCAATGAGAATTGTCTTAGCTGATCACGACATTACAGATTTTGATGAAGTGGGCATTTGGATGAGTAGAATCGGTAAATATAGAAAAGATAATGCTGATTGGCGCAGATGGAAAAAACAATCTGTGGAAGTACCTATCGGAAAGCATTTAGAACAAATTAAAAAGAAGAAAGAACCATATGAGGATCCTTTTGTTAGGGCGGATAGAATACAGCAAGACCGCGAGATAAATAGCGCACCATTATTTGAAAAAGAGATTAAAGAAGCACGAGCTAAGGAAAAAGAACTTCGCGGATTTTAATACTTAATTTTATATTATGATCACCGGGGACATCTTAAAATCAATCAGTGCCAAATTAGGAGGCATTGTCTGGCATATGATTATAGTGGGTTTACTTTTCTTTATTTTGGCGATGGCTATTTTATTTTATCCGCAGAAAAGGCAAAAAAATAATTTTTATGAAGAGCATAGTCATTTATTATTCCCGCACCGGTAATACGCAGTATGTCGCTGAGGTTTTAGTCAATAAGTTGGGCAGTGGTTTATTACCTTTACGGGATAAAAAAAATCGTCAGGGTGCCTGGAATTATATCTGGTCCGGCTTTGATGCTATTATGAAAAAAAGGACGAAACTGGAGGAGATTAATTTTGATATTAATAATTTTGATTTGATTTTTTTAGGCTGTCCGAACTGGGCGGCAAATATACCGCCGGCAATGCGTACCTTTTTAGAGCGGCATTATTGGCAGGATAAAAAAGTTATATTTTTTTGCACTCAGGAAAGTATGGGCGCTGAACGAGTTTTTAATAACTTACGACTGTTGACTAAAGGGGCTGAAATTTTGTCAGAAAAATTTTTTAATAAAGTAAATAGCAACAAGGAAGCCAGCAAAATACAGATTGAAGATTGGCTGGCCAAATTAAGCGCTCAAATTAGAGATTTTTAATTAATTAGATAAGGCAATATTATGAAACTTAAAAAAATTGCTATTTATACTACGCCCACTTGTCCCTTTTGCCATCAGGCGAAGGAGTATTTGGATTCTAAAAAGATTACTTACATAAATTTTGACGTATCAGACCCGAAAAATGCCCAAAAGATGATTGATAAGTCCGGCCAGATGGGTGTGCCTGTTCTGGATATTGAGGGCAAGATTATTATTGGGTTTGATAAGGCGGCGATTGATAAAGAGTTGGGTTTATAGCAGTAAAATATCAAATAAATTTTTAAATCTCAAATGAATAATCAGCAGATTGCTAAAATTTTTAAAAACATTTCCATAATATTGGAATTGAAAAACGATAGTCGTTTTCGTGTGCTTGCTTATGAGCGGGTGGCTGATGTGATTTCTAATTTAACCAAGGATTTGGAGGATATTTATAAGGAAGGAGGCATCAAGGCATTGGAAGATGTTCCCGGCGTGGGGGTCAGTATTGCGGAAAAGATTGTGGAACTTTTAAAGACCGGCAAATTGCAAGCTTATACCCAATTGACTAAGGAATTTCCCGAAAAGATGTTAATTTTAACTGAAGTACCGGGTATCGGGCCGAAAACTGCGGAAGTCTTGTATAAAAAATTAAAAATTGACAGCATTGATAAATTAGCTAAAGCAGCCAGATCAGGGGTGATTGAAAAATTGTCGCGTTTCAAAAAACAGTCTGAACTAAATATTTTGCGGGGGATTGAGCAATTTCAGAATCGCACCAAGGAAAGAAACCGTATGGTTTTGACAACAGCCGGACCGATTGCGGAAGAAATTTTAGATTTTTTAAACAAGGATAAGTCGGTAAAAAAATGCGATGCTGTCGGCTCTTTGCGCCGCATGAAAGAGACTATCGGCGACATTGATATTGTGGTGGCCACTGCGGCGCCAAAAAATATTATTGATAAATTTGCCAAAGCGCCGTTTGTAAAAAATATTTTAGCCAAAGGTAATACCAAAATTTCCATTACCCATCGTAAAAACATCAGGGTTGATCTGGAAATATTGCCAGCAGAGACTTATGGTTCTTTGCTTCAGCATTTTACCGGATCTAAGGAACATAATGTGGCCTTGCGCACCTGGGCCAGCGCCAAAGGTTTGAAAATTTCAGAATACGGGATTGAAAAAGGTTCTAAAATTTATCATTTCAAAGACGAGATAAGTTTATACAATTTTTTGGGTATGGACTATATCGAGCCTGAATTAAGGGAAGACAGAGGGGAAATTGAAGCGGCTTTGGCTCATAAATTACCTAAAGTAATAGGCTATCATGAGATTTTGGGCGATTTGCATTGCCATACCAATAAAAGCGACGGTCATAATACTATTACTGAATTAGCGCAAAAGGCATTAAAACTGAAATATAATTATCTGGGCATTTCCGACCATACAGTCGGTTTGGGCGTGGCTTCTGGCTTATCCGATCAAAAGCTTTTGGCGCATAAAGCAGAGATTTATAAAGTAAACAAAAAATTTAAAGGCTTTAGACTTTTGGCTGGCGCAGAAATAAATATTAAGGCTGACGGTAAGCTTGATATTTCCTCAGCTACTTTGAAGAAATTGGATTACAGCATTGGTTCGGTTCATTCCGCCTTTAATCAGGACGAGGCCGCTATGACGAAAAGAATTTTATCAGGCATAAAATCAGGCATTAAAATTTTTGGCCATCCATCTGGTCGCTTAATCGGCCACAGAAACGGTTATGATGTGGATTGGATTGAAATTTTCAAAGCCTGCGCCAAATATAGGGTTGCTCTGGAAGTTAATTCTTTTCCTGAACGTTTGGATCTGAAAGATACTTTAGTCAAAGATGCTTTGAGTTATGGCTGTAAGTTTTGCATTGATTCTGATGCACATCACTTGGATCATTTGGATCTAATTAAATATGGTATTGCCACGGCCAGGAGAGGCTGGGCAACCAAAAATGATATTATTAATTCTTGGGAGCTGGATAAATTACTGAATTGGTTTAAATAATAGTTTCTTGTTTATAGGTGTCGTTTAAAGTTACTTTAACCGAAATACGATTAACGTAACGATTATCCATATCGATTAACAAACAACAAAGAGGACGCTCTTGGGAGCGTCCTCTTTTTATTTAATAATCAATAAACAATGATCAATCACCAAACAATATCTAATTAGATATTATTCGACTCTCTCAATATCCGCGCCTAAGGTTTTTAGCCTTTCAGCAATATTTTCATAGCCGCGATCAATAGGGTAGGAGTTACGGAGTGTAGATTTGCCGTTGGCTGCCAGCATGCAGATAAGTAGGTTGATTGAAGGCCGTAAAGCCGGGGGGCAAATGATTTCTGCCGGTTGTAATTCAGTCGGACCGGTTACCAAAATTCGATGCGGGTCATAAAGAGTAATATTAGCACCCATGCGCTTTAATTCAATGGCATAAATCAACCGGTCTTCATAAACCCAATCGTGAACCAAGGTTGAGCCATTAGCCTGAGTCAAAATTGGAATAAAAATAGGCAGGTTGTCAATATTTAAGCCGGGATAGGGCTGGGGATGGATTTTATCAGGCAGCGCTTTCAGCTCAGAAGGAAATAATTCAATATCAACTAAGTCAAAATAGCCATTGGCTGATTTGTAAACCGGACTAAGCTTAAATTTTTGTCCCATTACTCTGAGTTTTTCCAATTCCAGACTTAAAAAATCAAGAGGGCAATGAGTTATTGTAAATTGAGATTTGGTAGTAATAGCAATGGAAATAAAAGCCATGGCTTCAATCGGATCAGGCATGATTGGATAGTTTGTAACCGGCTTTAATTCTTCAACCCCATTAATGGTTAGTTTTTTCGTACCGATGCCTTCAATTTTAGCGCCGGCTGCAACTAAAAAGTGGCATAGGTCCTGAACCATATAATTGGATGACGCAAAATTTATTTCAGACAGTCCCGGAGTCAAAATAGCAGCCATGATTGTATTTTCAGTTGCAGTATCTCCTGATTCATACATGGTAAAGTTGCCGGCTTTTTTATGCTTAGAATTAATTTTATATTCTGTCTCGCTTTCTTTGACTTCGATATTTAAATGTTCAAATGCAATGAGATAGGGATTAACAGTCCTGATGCCCAGTTTGCATCCGCCCGGCTGAGGCAATGAGAAATTTTCCAGTCTGCCGCAAAGGGCACCCATTAAAAGTAAGGCTGATCTGGTTTTACAGAATGAGCCAGTATTTAAATCCCGCAGATTTATTTTATTGTCATTTATTATTTCCAGCTGATGATCGGCTGTCCAGGTAATTTTTAATCCAATGGACGTCAGGATTTCAATAATTCTTTTTACCTCTTCAATGACCGGAACATTGCTTAAAGTCGTTTTGCCGTTGATCATGACAGTGGCGCATAAAATAGCAACTGCAGAATTTTTAGCGGAGTTGGTTGAGATAGTGCCTGTAAGCTTTTTACCGCCATTGATAATAAAGTGAGCCATAAATATAGAATAAATGTAATAAAAAATTATATGGTTAGTATAGATTATTTTGCCAAAAAAATCAAACACTTAATACGGGCATAAAAGAATGGATTTTGAGGCATCTTGGGCAACTAGATAATAGTTTGACATATATATAATGTTTATGATAAGTTGTAATATCAGTACCTTGAAAAATCTTCGGCTTTTACTGATTGTCGGAGTTTTATATAGATTATAGGGATATTTGTTTTTTTCAGCCCCCCACAAAAGGAGTTAGGATATGAACGATGAAGGTTTGCCGGTTGTAGTGTCGGGAATCCGCGCGACGGGAAAACTGCATTTGGGCAACTATTTCGGAGCAATTCGGAATTTTTTCCCGCTGCAGGAAAAGCATCAGTGCTTTTTCTTTGTCGCTGATTATCACACTTTAACTACGCACCCTGACCCGGATGTATTAAGGCAAAATCGGTTGCCGATTGTGAAAACATTCTTGGCCACTGGTATTGACCCTAATCGGTCCGTGGTTTATTATCAGTCGTCTTTGCCCGAAGTGGCGGAATTGACCCTGCTTTTGGGCATGGTTGTCCAGCTTGGTGAATTGGAACGCTGCACGACTTTCAAAGAAAAGGTTCGTGAAAATCCGGATAATGTTAATCACGGACTGCTGACTTATCCGGTTTTGATGGCCTCGGATATTCTCATCCACAGGGCTACGATTGTGCCCGTGGGCAGCGACCAGATTCCGCATGTGGAAATGGCTCGCGCGTTTGCCCACCGCTTCAATCATCTTTATGAAAACATTTTCGCCATTCCCAAGACGCTGGAAAACGAAGCAGTTCGTTTACCCGGTCTGGATGGAAGCAAGATGGGAAAGTCGCATAACAACGGCATTGATTTGCTGGATGATGCAACGACCATCAGGGAAAAAGTGAAAAGCGGTTTAACCGACACCAACAGAATCCACCGCAATGATCCGGGTGACCCGCTCAATAACTGCGGCAGCATCTACCCCTTGCATAACCTGTTGTGCACTGATCAGGAGATCATTGCCATTATGCAGGGATGTAAAGCCGGAACTTTGTCTTGCGTGGAATGCAAGCAGATGGCCGCTGAAAAAGTGGTCGCTTTGCTGGCGCCGATTCAGGAAAAATACTACAGCTATAACGACGACTATGTTCGGGACGTGTTGGTCGAGTGCGCCAAAAGGGCAAAAGTCAGCGCCCGGCCGACCTTGCATCAGGTCAGACAAGCAATGGGGCTCGATTAGAGCCCCTTTTTATTGAGGGGAGTATGGACATGCCGAGATCGCTAACTCTTTCGGAATTGGGACCTTTGATTGCCCAAGTTGATGAAATGTTATTGGCTGTCTTGGAACGCAGATTTTCATTGGTACGGCAAGTTGCGGAAAGCAAAGAAATTGATGCTGTTAAGATAGTTCGTCTTTCTACTGAAAGCGATCGGGTAAATAAAATAATGGAGTTAGCTGAAAAATATGGTATTAATGCCAATTTTGCAGCTTCCTTGCTCTATTTTATTATTGATGAATCCTGCAAAATACAATTGCAGCAGCTTCAGGATGAAACCAGGCCAAAACCGAAAAGATCTGAAGAAATGGATGATGCCTGGTATGCTGCCAAAAAGCAAACCTTGCTGGAGCTGACTGCCGCGTTCGCTCTTAACTATGATGAACGCTATCATGATAAAGCAGGTTTTGCTTTGAGGTCCTATCAGGCCTATGAGCAAAAATGTTTGCTTGAAAGCTTTAATCATTTGCCAAATCAGCTGGCAGTTGACCTTGGTTGCGCTACCGGCTTGATGAGTTTTTTCTTGGCAAAGCGCTTTAAACAGGTTAAGGCCTATGACCTTAGCCCGACCATGATTGAAGTTGCCCAGATGAATGCTGAGGATCGTAAAAATCATAATATTTCCTTTGAAGTTGTTGATTTCGAAAATGGCATTCCGCTCAAAGACGAATCAGTTTCTTTGGTAGTCTGTAATCTTGGCACAGCCAGTGATTTCAGGGATATCAAGGGAGTTATTCGGGAAATTGAAAGGGTTTTGCAGCCCCATGGCGGAGCTTTTTTATCCTTTTATAATTCTGAAGCTTTGATCTATGATTTTCCTTTCATTCCCTGGCCAGTCAGCTTAAACGCTGTTATTAACCGGCCAAAAAATTGCCTGGAAGTTAAATTAAACGGCGCTAGGAGCTATTTGGTTTATGCCAGAGCATATTCTCAGGATGAAGTAACAGACTTATTTTCCCCAAAATTTGTGATCAGCAGGATAAATACTTTTCCTACTGTTTCTGGTTTACTGCCAGAATACACTCTGAATGACCAGCTTAAAGCTCACATGGGCAAGATTGATACAAGTTTGGAAAACTCGCCATACGGCTCTTATATTACCGTACTAGTCACGAAAACTTTTTAAAGTATTGCTAGGGATTCTCCAAAAGGAATCCCTATTTTTTTTTAAAAAAAAGAAGAGACCGAGTGGTCTCTTTTGAAATTGTGCTCATTGAGCAGGGTGTTTTTTAAATTAAGGTACCAGGTTTGAAATGGCGGGCGCGGTGGGACTCGAACCCACGGTGACGGTTTTGGAGACCGTTGGTTTGGCCGCTAACCGACGCGCCCGCACTTCAGATATAATGACCTTACAGTATTTATATAAAGATGTCAAGAGCCGATCCTTGACAATCAATATTGACAAATTTTTTTTTAAGGTGCTATACTGAAATATTGGTAATTTGACAATAATAATCTAGCCTCAAAAAGGAGAGTCCATGAAGCAGGAAATTAGTCTGAAATTAGCCACAATGCAAGGCTTAGTGCTTTGTCCCTATCTGGTCGTGACGGCTGATAAGCAAGCGGGCAGCGGCATCAACATCTGCGTTGTAAGCTATCTAGGAGTTGTAAACGAAAATCCGCCCCTTATTGGCTTGTCCATTCGGCCGAGTCGTTATTCCGCAAAGCTAATTGCGGAAACTGCAGAATTCACTGTCAATTTGCCGACGCCGGAATTATTGGCAGCAATTGATTATTGCGGGACTTATTCTGGCAGAAAAATTGATAAGGCAGCTCGATTGCAATTGGATGTTTTTCCTTCCAGGATCATCTCTGTTCCTGGTTTGGCAAAATCTCCGATTGTTTTTGAATGCCGCTTGCAGCAAATCATTAAATTTGCCGCTAAAAAATCGAGCCATTATTTTTACATCGGCCAGGTTGTAAATGCTGTCAGAGATATGGGCTATCGCTTGGAAAAAAATAATCAGTTGGCAACCACCAATTATGATTATCGTATTGTCGCGCAGTCTTTGGGCAAGGCACACAAAATCTGCACCAGTAATTCCGGAGGGAAAAAACATGCCATTCCGCGAAAAAAAATATCATGACCGTATATTTTACGGCGTTGGATTTGACATCATTGATTACTGCAATATCAAATGCACTCAGTGCTTTTATGAAAAGGGATCAAACTCTCAGCGTTTCATCAGCCTGGAGCAGATGAAAATGATGATTGATAAGACTGCCCCTTATTTCGGGGAGATTTATTTGTTGGGCGGGGAACCAACCATCCATCATGATATTGTTGCGATTACCCGCTATGCTGCCAAGAAATTTCACCAGGTGATTTTGGTAACCAATGGCGTAAAGTTGGCTGATGCTGATTTTTGCCGGGCGTTAGCGCATCACAAAGTGAGCTTGGCAATGCAGTTAAGGGCTACTTCCAGCCGCCATGAAAAACTGGTGGACAGCTTGGCCGGGGTTGACGGTGTTTTCAAAAAGCAACGTAAAGCCTGGAAGAATGTGCTGAAGTATTGGCCCAAAAGCGCCGAGCAGAATGTTCAGGTCAATATCCTGAGGCCGTTGGTTTCAGCCGGTTGCATCTTTGAAGTTTTCAAGTTTGCCCGTGAGCATGGTTTTACTCCGGTTATTGAGATGGCCAAATCAAGTAAAACCTTTTTACGCGGCTGTGAGAATGATACGCCGCTAGATGAAGTTAAGGAACTTTATCAGCAGCTGCGGGCATATGACCAAAAGAATTTTCCTAAAAAAAGGTCATATCTGACCCAGACTATGTCACCGCCCAGTTACAATCACACCTGCACTTTGGTGGAAACCGGAGTGCACATCAATGTCGATGGCAAGGTCCTGCCTTGCGTGGGACATGCCGGAATAGATGTCGGCAATATCTATTGCGATGATGTTGTTAACATCCTTTCCCATCCTGTTTTGCACGCAATCCGGAGCTATAAACAGTGGATCGTTGGCCCCTGCAGTAAATGCCGCCAGTTTGAAAAATGCCATGGGGGTTGCCGGGGAGAGGCTTTCTTTGCCACTGGCTGTCCGCGGGCAAGTGATCCTTATTGTTTCAATATTCCGGCTGGCACGCCAATGAGCGCAATGGTTCCAAAATCCTGCCATGGGTGCGTATTACAGCCGTACAGAAAATGTTCTATCAAGGTCTAACTGACCTTTTGGGATAAGCAACTTTGCTTGTCCCTTTTTTACCCGGAAAATTTGACAGTATTCAATAATATGATATTATATAAATATATCTTTACAATTATAAAACCTACGCTTAGTTCCTCCGCATAGCGGAGGGTTGGGGCTAAGTACTTACGTTTACCCGTAAAAGGTGGTTTGTGCAAAAGTGCGAACCCGGCTTCCTCCGTAATCATAGGATAACTGATGTCGTTCCTTGCTAGAGCAAGGGAAACTGAGTCAGTAAAAGCGGTCTGATAATTATCAGACAATCAAGGTGGTATCGCGGGATTAAGAATCTCGTCCTTATAACACAATGTTTTAATTGTGCTAAAAGGACGAGTTTTTTATTTAGTTGACAAAGCCAGATAAATAGCATAAATTTAAGAGTCATTAGCGCTTGTGACTTTAAGATGATTGTTTTAAGACAAAATTCTTAAGGTCAGAAGACCTTAAAAGTACCTTAAAAAATAATAACGCTTGAAGCTACGGGCCTGTTTTCGGGCAGTAGCGACGGCTTTTTTCGGGATTTGAAAGACTATCCCTTAGTGATAAAGGTTCTCAAAATTTTTGTTTAACACTTTCTCAAAGGAGGGAAAGAAGATGGATATCAGGCACATACTCAAGGATCATGCGTATCAAAATATACCTTTGACCTATTATGAGGCCTTCGAGTTAGGCGTTTATGCCTTAGAAGGTTGTAAGGGCAATAGCCTTGCTCAGATTCAAAGCATTGCTGCTCTCTGTGCGCTTCATGGCAAAGCAACTTATGAATGGCAAGAGTTTGACCATGCTTCGTCATGGCATAGCCATAGTTTGCCAAAAACAGCAGCTGAGCAGATTGCCGGAATTTGCGCGGCGATTTTTGAGCATGATATTGCTCTCTCGGAATTTGGATTTTTGAATCCGCGGGTACCGTATGCCATGGATAATTGCGGAATGGGCGGTGATCTTATCGTCACTGCCAATGTCAGCACGATTTCCGCATTTATTGCAGCGGCCGCCGGGATTCCCATCTGCAAACATGGCTCTCCGGCAAATGCTGATGCGGGCAAGCACGGCAGTTCAGATTTCATTTCTATGCTGGGCATTGATCTCTTTGCCCATAAGAATGACACTGAACGCTGTGTTGAAACTGAAGGCTTTGGCTATACTGAAGCTTTGGATGTGCGTTACAAACGCATTCATCTGCAGACTCACGAGGTAGCCAGGCTGCCGCACATGAACGATATTATCGGCCCGATCACCAATCCGTTGGCGCCGCACCTTCTTACTCGCCGAATTGTCGGAGTAAACCATTTGATTCCAGTAAATGTGGTTGCCCAAGCCTACCTGATATTAAACAGTAGAGGCGTTACCCAGCTGGAACATGGTCTTTTTGTCAGAGGCTTTGCTGATCGTGAGAGTTGCCGTGGCATGGATGAAGTTTCAATTTGTCCGGGTGGCACTCAAGTTGCAGAGATCATTGACGGTGAAATCAAAAACTACACCATTTTTGCGGAAGACTTTGGCATTAAGCCAGTCGATGCAGCCTTGATTTCTCCGCCCAGTGGTATTTCCAAAGGGGAATTTTCCCTGGCAATTTTGAAGCAAGAAGTTTCAGGACCGGCAGTTGAGATGGTCCTTGCCAATGCGGCTCTGCTTTTCTATCTGGCTGACTTTTCGCGAGATATGAGAAGTTGCTATAACCGTGCTAAAGAGGTTTACCTCAGCGGCGCACCCTACCAGAAAGTCCTGGCAGTCAGTAAAATGCTGCCGAAGAAATCTTAAACGTTAAGGGTGGTGACTGTAAATCATCACCCTTACTTTTTTTCAGCCGATAATCCACAGCAAAGGAGGTAATGATGATTCCGGAAAACATTAAAGAATTGCAGGCTGATTTATGGGTTTTTGATAACGACGGGACTTTGTATTCCATGAGAGGCATTGAAACAGCGATTGTTTCTTTGATGATCAGCTTTATTGCTGATTGCTATGGCGTCAGCCTGCAAGAAGCTGTAAAAATCAGAAAACAACTTCTTAGCCTGCATAACACAAAATACACGCTGATTGCGCTTAAGGCAGAAGGTATTGATCCTGAGATTTTTATCCGGGAAACTTATCTGAGAATTTGCCCCCAGGATTATGGGATTACAGAGTCTCCTTATTTAAGAAGGATTATTTCTTCGTTGGTGGGCAAAAAAATTGTCTTAACCAATAATCCGTCTGAATACGCTGATCTGATTTTAAGATCACTGGGCATCAGGGATTTATTCTCAGCTATTTATGGGATGAGGGAAATCTGTTACCATCAAAAGCCTGATAAAAGAGCTTTTGACGTGTTGCAGCCTGCGTTAAATCTGGGACAAAGAGTTGTATTTATTGATGATGAAGCTCCCAACCTTGAGACTGCCAAAAAGTTGGGCTGTCTGACTCTGCTGGTTGAGAAGGAGAAATAATCCCATGGATTCCAAAGCCTTGCTGCAACGCGTATGTAAAGAAAATGACCTTGAAGTCGTAAACAAGTTTGTATTCGGCAATGTCTGCGATGCGGTCTATCTGGCCAGAAATCCGCAGGGTGTTTTGCAGGTGCTAAAGCTCGGCACTACGGAAAAATCAATCAAGGAAATTGCCATGAATATCCGGGGGTATAATAAATTGATCGCCTTGGGGCTGAATTGGTTTATTCCCGGATTGATTGCTTATCGTTTGGATCCGAAAGTTTCCTGGATTTTGATGGAGTATTGCGGGCAAGACTTTATCACTAAGATAAAAAAGTCGTCAGATCCGATCTCGATGTATCGGAAATTGATTCAGGATCTAAGCAGGGTATACGGGCAAAGTTTAAAGCAGGGTCCTGAGGGCAGAGAGTCAGTGCTGTCAGTGATTAAAAAAGTTGAGGAGCAGTATTATAAATACATTGGTTCGGCGTTTGATCCCCAGGGGCAGATACAAATAACCCAGCTGGAAAAAGCCATGGGTTTGCCGAAAGTTGCGTCCTGCTGTTTCTCAAACTGGGATTTTACTCCCGACGATGTCTACCTTACTGAGCAGGGAATTAAATATTCCGATCCCCACGACGAGGTCTTGGGTATTCCAATTATGGGCTTGGCATGTTTTGCCGGAGTGGCAAAGGTATATGACTTGCCTTGTTGGCAGGAAGGTTATGAAATAATCAGGAACTATGCCGTGACTGATGTGGCCGGGCTACTTTCCTTGCCTCAAGAGGTTGCGGAAAATATTTTTTCCCTGGGCAGGTTACTGCAGTGCTTTTTATCAGCTCGTTTCAGAATCCAATCTGATCCGAAGAAGGCTAAGCAGGCGTTTGAAGAAGCGCAAAAATATCTTGAAAATATTCTCAAATTTTGATAGTATGGGAGATATAGGATTGTCTATATCTCCCTATTTTTTTATGAAAAAACTGCAAAAAACAATAATTTTTTTAGATATTGACGGTACGCTGATCATGCCGAATCAGAAGCCGAATTCTGCTTTGTTGCCTTCGGTGATAAAAGATATGTCGCACAAAGGTTTTTTATTTGGCTTAAATTCAAATCGTTCCGCGCATGACGTCGAGGCTATTTATAAATATTTCAAATTAAATGGCCCGGTTATTTTGGAAAACGGAGTTTTCTTCCAGAAAAATATTAAGGCTAAAAAAGTTTTTTTGGAAAAAAATCCTCTGGCAGTCAATAAGCTGACTGCCCGGCTGGTTAAGCTTTTTATGGCGAAAAAAAAGATCAGCGGGCGCTTTGTTTTTGGGGATACTGTTAAGCTGATAAAAGACAGTAATTTGAAAAAAATACCGCTGATAATTATGGCTAATAGGTTTCGCAAATATACCGGCAGTATTCATGTTTTCAGATACGGCGTGCGGGATTTGGAATTAATACGAAAGTTGGGGAAATTCCTGGCTGATTATTTTATACAGCATAAATTAAATCTTGATGTTGAAATTCCCAAGTCATTTTCCAATTTTGTTTTTTGGCCCAGAAATATTAATAAGGGAATTGCTCTTCAGCGAATAAAAAAATATTATAAAAATTATAACTATATTATGATTGGCGATGATTTGGCTGATTTGAAAACATTAAAGGAAATTGATTATTTTTATGCGGTTGGCAATGCCCAGCCAGAAGTAAAGAAAATCGCTGATTACGTGGCTAAGGAAAAATATTCGCGGGGAGTTATGGAAATTTTAAAATATATTGATAAAAATTATGACAAACTTAAAGTTTAAATTATTCAAGAAAAAATATCCGCTGGTAATCGGCATGGTTCATTGCGCGCCTCTTTTGGGCTACGAAGGTTTTCCCGGGCTTGAAAAGGTGGAAAAAAAGTTTTTGGCAGATTTCAGGGCTTTAGTTTCTGGGGGAGTTGATGCCATTATGATTGAAAATAATTATGACATTCCTCATTATGAAAAGGCAAAAACATCTACCCTCCCGCAGTTAACAAAGCTTTGTCTGGAGGCCAGGGGATTAACGAAAAAGCCATTAGGACTTTGTGTTTTATGGAATGATTATGAAGCGGCTTTATCCATCGCAAAACTGGCGAACTTTCAGTTTATCCGCACCCCTGTTTTTGTTGACAAAGTGCAGACCGATTATGGTATTTTTTCAGCCAAAGCAAAAGAGGCAATCGCTTTTAGAAAAAAAATAAAAGCAGAAGATATTATGATTTTTGCCGATGTCCAGGTTAAACATGCAAAGCATCTGATTAAGCGACCCTTAACAAAAGCAGTGCAGGCGGCAATTAAAGAAAAAGCCGATGCAATTATTATTACCGGCAAATGGACAGGTGATGCTCCGACTGAAAAAGATGTTCAGGATGCAAGAAAATCAGCCGGCAAAATCCCTGTTCTTCTTGGCAGCGGTATTACCCCTGAAAATATGGAAAAGTATCAGGTAAATGCTTTTATTGTCGGCAGTTATTTCAAGGGCCAGCCAAATCCAAAGAAAAAAGATTATCATAATATTTTCCCCTGGGAATATCCTCTGCAAACAGCCAGGGTTAAAAAATTCATGGATAAAGTGAAAAGCGTGAAATGGCAGTAGCTGGTTGACAGAAACAAGAAAAACTTGTAATTGTTTAAATAGCAGTTCAAAAGGGGGTAAAAACTATGAATATTGACAAGGATCGGCTGGTAAGGACTTTTTGCGAATTAGCGCAAATTGAAAGCCCTGCCGGCTCTGAAAAGCTTATCAGCGAAGCCCTGATACACTATCTGCAGTATCTGAATTTTCAGGTGACCAATGATGCCTATGGCAATTTGATTGCCAGACGCTCAGGTTATGGTGAGCCGATTATGTTATGCGCTCATATGGATACTGTCCCAAAAGGACCAGGCGAAAAAATTACGCCTGTAATATCAGGCGGACGGATTCGATCTGATGGCACTACTATTTTGGGAGCTGACAACAAGGATTCCATTGCCGCAATTTTAGAAGCTCTGACTTTAATTAAAGAGAATTGTTTGAAAATGCGGACAGTAGAAATTGTCTTTACCCGCGAAGAAGAAGCAATCTCTTTGGGCGCCAAGAATCTGGATCTTTCATTGATTCACAGTAAAAAATGCATTATCGCTGATGCGCCTTTTGCCCACGGTTCAATTATCCAAAGTGCGCCCTTTAACTATAATTTTGATATCACAATAAAAGGGCGGCGCGCTCATGTGTCAAAGTGCGAGGAGGGCCTTAACGCTTTCAATCTGTTATTGAAGGCAGCTAATAGCCTGACTTTGGGCAAGGTTGATGAGTTTACCAGGCTGAACCTTTCTTTTGCAGTGGTGGGCTTGAAAGGCCTGGCTGATAAAGAGCTGGTCGAGATTGCTGAAAATTTGACCTTGCGTAATACAGTACCTGATTTTGCCATTATTCATGGCGAAGTCAGGGGTCCTAAAATAGAAGTGGATCTCAGTTTATTGGAGAGCATCAAGGCAATATTCAGTGAACTGGCTCTTGAAACGGGTGCTGAAATTAGCTTTTCGTCAGAGAGAAAGGCAACTGGTTATTTCTATGATCAAGATGATCCTTTTATAAGATTTCTCCAGCAAAAATTCGGAGAACAGGGCGTAACCTCTCAATTTGTTCATACTTTTGGCGGTTCTGACGCCAATATTTTAGTGGAAAGAGGCATTAACGCCGTTGTCATTGGTTCACCGGGACGAAATCCGCATTGCCTGGATGAATATCTGGAAATCAAAGATCTGGAATTGTTGACTGATTTTTATCTCAAGGTTCTGACAGCAGAAACGGAGGATAGTAATGGCAGATGATGATACTTTGCACATACCGTTGCTTATTGAAAGCGAAAAGATTGAAACATTGCCTCGTTTAATCGAGGTGCTTTTTCAAACAGTAAACCGATTGCCATTGCAGGAGAGTACCAAAAAAGAGGTCGTAAAAATCATGATTTGCGACATGCTGCAGAGTGATCCGGCGATTTTAGAAAATTATTTATCGCGAATTTAAAATATTCTTGATTGCAAGCGTTTCGATTATGTCGGAGCGCTTTTTTTTTAACACGTCGCTCGCGAGCGACGTGTTTTATTTTAATTCCTCCTGCTAGTTATTGATAATACAGCCTCTTGACGAGATAATCATTTCTTGTTAAGGTAAGAAGTCAGTAAGATTGAGTCAGGTAAAGGAGGAAAATCATGCAAATCATTAAAGCGTTTAATCAGACCCGCATAGTACTGGTCAGCCAGGCATTGATGAAGCAATATAATCTCCAGCCTGTTGAGCCGGATAAAGATTTGCAGTTGATTACTTTCCTTTTTTCCGACCAATGTCTGGATATGTTGGTCGAAACTGAAGAAGAAATAGATCCTGATGATCTTTCATCTGAAACCCAAAAATTGCGTGCCCAGAAAAAATTGTCAGAACTCGAGCTTCGGCTCCTTTTACTTTATACAGGCGATACTCTGAGGTGGCAGTAACTTTCAGCGCAGACAAGCGGAACTCCGTTTCTCTGCGCTTTTTCAATTAAAAATGATATTAAGTAATATTTTTATGTTCTTGTCAAGTGGCCATTGCCACCCCCCTTGACAGACCATAAAACCGATGTTATGATTCAACCTAACATAGGTTCAGTTTTTAGGTGTATTTTTCCGTACCTTTAAATAATCTTTTCTTGCCCACTCGGGTTTTCATAGGTGTTCGCAACAGAAACCAAAGTCAAGAAATTTTCTGGATAGGGAGGACAAAACGATGCAGTATATTTACAAGAAGCTTTTGGATATCAGTGAAGAAAAGGCCAAAGAACTTGGAATTACTTCTGAGGATCTGGCGCTTTATTTCCCAGATCATCTTATGATAGATGTGGAATTCAAGTCAGGCTATCTGAAATTCAAGCTACTGGAATTTGTTCTATTCCTTTTAGCCATGGGAGTGAAAACTTTTTTACTACCTCGAAAAGATCAACCTGGCAGTCTGGATATCGAAGAAGTCGAAAGAGTTTATACTCGAGAAGCCCTGGGGTATGACAGAAAACATCATTTTACAACCAGAGGGCAGGATACCATCTGGCGTCGTAAGGCTGGTGAAGCTGTAGCGGCTTATTGTCAGAAAAATCAGCCAAATGAGATCACTGTGCTGGACCTTTGCACCGGCACTGGTCTTACCTTGTTGGAAATCTGCAAGATTCTAGCCAGCCGTAACATCACCAAGCGTCTTAATGTTTGTCTTACTGGGCTGGATTACAACCGTAGCATGCTGGGCGTGGCTGAAAAACGACCGTATCTGTTTGCCAACATCCTGACAGACTTTGTTAAAGGCAACGCCATGGATTTGTATTCGCCTGACGGTAAAAGCGCTGACGGCGAGAACAGTCGTTTCAAAGCTGAATCCTTTGATGTCGTGACTCAAATGTGCGGCATCGGCGGAATCAATGACCCTAAGAGCGTCTTTGAAGGGGTTTTAAAGGTTTTGAAACCCGGTGGTCATTTCTTTCTCGCAGACATGCACCGACCGATTCCAAATCTGATTGGTGAACTCCCCATCATAAACAAATGGGTAGAAATGCCTTTGTTTGAGGTTTTCATCTACGAGAAGGGTACAATACCAATCGTACTGAATCAGCTTTGGGGCTGGCGTGATACCACGCTTGATTTTTACATCTTGCCCCTCGTTAGCTGGCAAGACGGAAATCAGTTCTGGGGATTTAAAATTCTTTCTTTCGAGGAGGAGTCCCTACGCTGGTGGTTATCAATGACGCTTATGCCCTATGCAAAGCTAATCGTTGAGAAAACCGAAATCACCAAGGAGGAACACGACAAGAGACAGAAAATACTAAGCCTGCTCGGTAAATAGGAGCACCGACGCCCGTGGACAAGTTTCCACGGGCGTTTTAATTATGTTATAATATATGGAGGTAATATTAATTTTATGACCATTTTTTCACTTTCCGGGATATTTATTGTTATAACATCAGGAATTATAATATTGTTTATATTATTAAAAAAACAACGCACCATATTGCAGTCATTATGGGCGTTATTTTTATTGTCACTATTTATTTGGGGCTTAGGAGTCATTTTTATCGGGTCGTCACAAAATCGAGAATTTTCCCTGTTACTTTGGAGATTGTCTTATGTGGGAGTTGTTTTTATCCCATCACTGCTTTTTCATTTTACAAATAATTTTTTAACTCTTAATAAGGATAGAATAATAAAGTACAATTATATTCTTTCCTTATTTTATTTGGCTTTAATCTTTACTTCGGATTTATTTATTGTAGATGTGAAATTCTTATTTAATCAATTTTACTATCTTAACCCGGCAACTTTATTATACAAAATATTCTTAGTTTGGTTCTGCTCGGTTTTAATATATTGTGTATATAAAGCGATTATTATCGCAAGAAAATCATCTGGTTTATATAGGGCTCAGCTGAAATATTTTTCTATTGCTGTCTTTTTATCAATATTCGGGGGACTGTTTGATTTTTTACCGGTTATGGATATTTATATATATCCATATCTCAATTTTCTTTTGCCAGTAAGTTTTTCAATTATTGCTTATTCAATTTTAAAATACCGATTTATTGATATAAGATTTGTTATCAAGCGTTCAATAATTTTTACCATTTTGGTAGTAATAATAACAGGCGCATATGCTTTATTTACATATGTCGTTAGTGCCTTATTCCAGGATATTATCGGAACCCAAAATTTGATTGTAAACGCTATAATTACAGCTATCTTTGTCGCTGTCGGGTTTGAACCGTTGAAAAAGCTGCTGTCGCGGGTAACTGATAAGTTTCTTTTTAAAGCCGAGTATAAACCCCAGGAAGTTTTGGCTGAGTTTTCTGAACAATTGACCGCGACATTAGATTTAAACCTGATTAGCAAATATATCGTGGCAAAAACTCATGAAATTTTTAAAACTACAGTATCTTCACTTTTTCTTTATCAAAAAGACAGTGATGAGTATGAGAAGATCAGTATTGCCGGTAAAGATGTTGAAGGTTCGGTTAAGAAAATTAACAAGGATCTTTTTGCCAAGGTTTTTGGTTTTTTAAAAAAGAAAAATTTAGAAAAAAATATTATTGTGCGTGAAGAAATAAAGAAATCCAATGAACAAATGAATAATAAAGTGCTGGGTTTGTTAATTGCAGAATTAGATAGGAATGACGTCAGCCTGGTAATTCCAATGTTTGTGAAAGATGAGCTGGTCGGCATATTATTCATGGGTGATAAAAAGTCAGGCGATATTTATAGCAGTGAGGATATCAAAATTTTGGGGATTATTGCCAGCCAGGCGGCCATTGCCATAAAAAACTCCCAGTTATATGAGGAACAAAAGCTTTTTGCCGTGCATCTGAAAGATGAAGTTGATAAGGCAACAAAGGAGTTGCGTACCGCCAATATACAGCTTAAAAAGCTTGATGAAGCCAAGTCAGATTTTATTTCCATCGCTTCTCATCAATTAAGAACGCCTTTAACCGCAATTATCGGATATATCTCTATGATTAAACAGGGCGATTTTGGCAAAGTGCCTGCCTATATGGAACAGCCGATCGACCGCGTCTTCCTTTCAACGGACCGTATTATTCATCTGGTAGAAGATCTTTTGAATATTTCCCGTATTGAAAGCGGACGCCTGGAATACGAGTTCAAACTGACTGATTTAGCGGCAATGGTTGAGGATGTTTTTTCAGAATTGCAGATTCAGGCAAAAAAGAAAGATTTACAGCTTATTTATATTAAGCCCAAGAAGAAAATTCCCAAGTTATCTCTGGATCAGAGCAAGGTCAGGGAAGTGATAATGAATCTGATTGATAATGCAATTAAATATACGCCCAAAGGCAAAGTTACTGTGTCTCTGGAAAAAACTGATGACCATGTTCTCTTTAAAGTAGAAGATACCGGCCGCGGTATCGCAGCTGAGGATATGACTTTATTATTCCAGAAATTCTCCCGTGTTAAGGGCGTGCAGTTAGTACACACCGAGGGCACTGGATTGGGACTTTATATAGCTAAAAATATTATTGAAAAGCATAACGGCAAAATCTGGGCTGAAAGCGACGGCGAAGGCAAGGGAAGCAGGTTTATGATTGAGTTTAAAATTGGTGCAAAAATTCCTAAGGTTGAAATGCCAAGCAATACAATCTGAAAATGGGTGTTTGACAGCAGTTTAGTTACTATTTATACTATTAGTAGACACTTAATTAATTGTTGAATTTTATGAGATTAGTAATCAAGAAAGCAAAAGCAATCCGAAAAACAAGCCAGGGAGGCTGGTCATCGGATTAAGAATCGGAGATATATAGATCGCAAAAATGTTTGAATTTTTGATTTAAACATATTTTTTAATTCTAAAATATGAATTTCAGGCTAAAGAAGGGTGTTATTCTTAGGAAAAGAAGCTGCAGCTTTTGGCAGCCAACCGATATTATTGCCAGAATAAAAAATGACGGAGTTTTTGTAGTAGATAAAAAGACTTTTGATTTTTTAAAGGAATTTGACGGTCATAAGAATTTTGAGGCAATAGCCAAGGCTTATTTCCAATTATTTCGGGAGAAATTAACTTTAAAACAACTAACAAAAAATACACTTTTGAATAATTTTATTGAACTCGGTGCGGGATATATAAATAAAAATCAAATTGTGGAAGTGAAAAATTTAAATGCTTCCTGTCGCGGCGCAATCTGGCATTTGACCAATATTTGCAATTTATTCTGCAAACATTGCTACTATATCAATAAAAAAGAAACTCAAAAACATAAGTTTAGCAAAGGGCAGGTTGATTTGATTGTTAATAATTTACATAAGTTGGGTTTGGAGCGTGTTGTTTTAAGCGGCGGAGAGCCGCTTCTTTTTCCTGAAGATTTGGATTATGTGTGTTCCAAATTGGATGAGAAATGCATTTTTTTTACCATCAATACCAATGCCACCAGTAACATCCGGCCAATATTGAAAATTTTCAAAAAGTACGATTATGCTGAAAATGTGCAAGTCAGTATTGACGGTGATAAATCGGCTCATGAAAAAATCAGGGGCGTAAAAGGATGTTTTGCCAAAACAATTTCCAATATAAAAAAACTGATTAAGGCCGGTATTAAGGTGAAGGTTGTCAGTATGGTCTCCAAAGACTGGATTAATAAAGAAAAGAAAATTTTTAAAATCGTCAATGAACTGGGGATTGAGGAATGGCTAATTGAAATACCCACCTTGACCGGCAACTGGACAGATAATCAGCAAAAGCTCGGTTTAACTCAGGATCAGCTTTTGGCAGTAGTTAGAAAATTTAAGTCTCTGGTCGAAAATTCAAAAAATACTTTTAAGAAGTTTTCCGTTAATCAGATTTATGATTGGCCAAAAACCATAAAAAAAGTCAGTAAAAAATTATCTGATCCGATTTGTTTGCATGATTTAGGCTTATTAACATTTGGTCCGGAAGGCATATCTTTTTGTAGCCTGTTTGGCAAAAGATTCGGCAAAAAATATTATAATATGGCAGCGGCAACAACCAGCAACCTTAAACAAATCTGGAATTCCATCGCCCAAACCAGAATTAATCATAAAATCGGGGATAATGAATGCTGTCGCAGATGCAAAAATTTTAAATATTGCCAGGGAGGCTGTCCCGGCCAATTTACTCACAGCGCTAAATTTTCCGGCTGCGACCTGCATTCGCGCAGCCTGGCAAAAATTAGAATGAAAGTTGAAAAAAATAGATAAAATGTATGTCACAAGTCAATAATAAAAAAATCAAGCTGGTGTCTGTTACCAATCGCAATTTAAAGGATTTGTATTTTTTAATCAGTGATAAAAAAATCGTTGGTAATTTTCAGCCGCATTATGGCCGTCCATTTTTGGCTTTTAAACATAAATTCAGCAAAACCAAAGTTAAATATTATTTAGTAAAAAATAAAATGAGCGGGGAATTATTAGGTTATGCATACTGGGCGCCTGAGCCCCGATTCAATTCTTTTGAAATAGGCGCGACAATTATTCCCAGTCAGCGGGGGCAGGGGTATGGACTGCACAGCCATCAGGTGTTAATCAGTTTATTAGAAAAAAAATATAAGTGTGATCGAATCCAAGCCATAACAGCTTCCCAGAATGCAAATGAAATAGCGGTTTTAAATAAATGCGGTTTTTTGTGCGAAGGCACTTTGTCAAAAGCCGGCAAAATCGGCAACAGATTTTTAGATCTCTGCATCTTTGGAAAAATTATCAGAAAGAAATAATAAATTTTAACTCGAAATTATATTTATTTGAGGGCAATTTGTCCTTTTTTTGTTTATAAAATCAGGGTAAATTTAATTGACATTAAGTGTCCGACTGTTTATAATATAAGCATAATTATTGATAAATTTTTTTATGGATAAAGCCAAAAAAATCATTTTAACCGGTGATCGTCCGACCGGACCTTTGCACCTGGGTCATTTTGTCGGCTCTTTGCAAAACAGGGTGAAATTGCAGGATGAATATCAGCAGTTCATCATTATTGCTGATGTGCAGGCCTTGACTGATAATTATGATAACCCGCAAAAAGTACATGATAATATTTTGCAGGTTACGCTTGATTATCTGGCGGTTGGGATTGATCCGAAGAAAACAGCAATCTTTATCCAGTCAATGATTCCGGAAATCGCGGAATTAACCATATTTTATTTAAATTTGGTTACAGTCGAACGCTTAAAAAGAAATCCCACAGTCAAGGAAGAAATAAAAAATAAAAATCTGTCCGAAAATCTGACAGCCGGGTTTTTAATGTATCCGATCAGCCAGGCCGCTGATATTACGGCTTTCAAAGCGGATTTAGTGCCGGTCGGTGAAGATCAGCTGCCGATGATCGAACAGACAGCGGAAATAGTCAGAAAGTTTAACCGCATTTATGCGCCGGTTTTGGTCGAGCCTCAGGCTTTAGTCTCGACAGTCGCCAGATTGTCTGGAATTGATGGCAAAGCAAAAATGAGTAAGTCTTTAGGTAATGCTATATATTTAGGGGATAGCCTTGAAGCAATTTCCGAAAAAGTAATGCAAATGTACACTGACCCGAATCATTTGAAAGTCAGCGACCCCGGCAAAGTTGAAGGTAATATTGTTTTTGAATATCTGGATGCCTTTGATCCGGATAAGAACGCGGTGCAAAAGATGAAAGATGATTATCAAAAAGGCGGTTTGGGAGATGTGGTTATCAAAAAGCATTTAATTGAAGTCCTGGAAAATATTATAAAACCGATCAGGGAAAAACGCGAAGAACTAAGCAAAGATCCCGAGAAAGTAATGAAAATATTGCAAGAGGGAACAGCCAAGGCGCGTGAATTTGCCGGCCAGACCATGAAAGAAGTTAGAGAAGCGATGAAAATAAAATATTTTTAAATAAAAAATTAGTATTTAGAAATTTTTTTATGTTTGAAATACCAAATACAGGCATGAATACCGGTACGGGTAATATTGACCCGTCTAAACAAGTAACCAGAGTGATCCGGAGAAAAGCCGGCTCTATTTCGCCTGAAGAAGCAGCCAGAAAACGGGCCAAAGAAAAACAGGATTATCTCTGGGCGAAATTGATTTTATTGGCCAATCAGAATATGGAAATGACCGGAACTGAATATGAGCTTTATCTTTTAGGCAAGGTGGCGGTGGGCGATGATTTGTATAAGAATAATGATGATTTGAAAAAAGAAATCGGGGAGGCTGAATTTGAAAAATATGGCTTGGGAAATTATCTGGAACACCGGCCTTTTAATATTGCCAGAGAGGCGATTGTAAAATATTTTCCCAAAAGACAGCAATCTTATGATCTGACTTTTGTTGATGAACATGGAAAAAGGACGGTGAAAAAAATTGATTTGCGCATTTTGCCGGAAAAAACCTGGTGGCGGGATGTTTATAATAAGGTGGCAGAAAATCTTTTGGGTTTTCGACCTTATAAAAACCCTGCAATTTCCCCTGACCTTGACCCGAAAACTAAGGCGGTCTTATTAAATAGGCTGCATTTTTATAATGATACCCGCACTACTCTGGATAGATTTCATGGCGTTGACATGTTAGTGTATTATAAAGATGCTCTGGGTGAATTGAAAACTGCGGAAATTGACGCCACTTCCTGGCTGGAGGGAAAACAAGATCCAAAAGAATCAAGAAAAAATTATATAATAGTATCCGGCGCTGTGCCGGAAAAAGACAAAGACCCCGAACTCTATGAAGCCTGGGTGGATAATATCGCCAAGCAGATAATTGAAAGATTAAATAGCCCCTCTTGACAAAATTCGATATTCTGCTAAGATTAAATGTCGGCAAGTAAAAGGGGGTGTGTCATGCAGTTTAATGTAAAGGATGAGGCAAAAACAGGGGAAGGCAAAAAATGCTTGATTTGTGGCGATGAAGGAATAAGCACCAGGGAGTTTTTATGCCCTGATTGCCATAATATAGTTTTTGAGAAATCAAGGATTGCGCAATTTTGCACCCAGTGCCGAAGTCTTCATGAAATACCTGAAAATCATCCGATGATTGCCGGCAAATTTCAGCTAACTAACGGGACAAAACTTCTGATTGTTTCGCCCAAATGTGATTTCTGCTACAGCGGAAGTTTACCTGTTAACGCTGATGTATATCTGGTCAAGGCAATTGGTTCAACCTAGAAGTATCAAGGAAGGCACTGCCTTCCTTTTTTTGATAGATTCAGGTCTTGCTCTAATGCATTATTTGTGATATTATTTTTTTATCGCATTTGTTATTAAATATTGAGGAGATAAGTCGAGGTGGCGAAATTGGTAGACGCACTACCTTGAGGTGGTAGCAGCCGCAAGGCTATAGGAGTTCGAGTCTCCTCCTCGGCATTTTAATAAATTGTAGAATACTTTACTTTAGACTTTGGACTTTAAACTTTAGACTTATTTAGGGCGCTTAGCTTCCGCCTTCGCTACGCTACGGCGGACAGGCCCAGCCGCTTGCGAGCAGCTGGGCAGGCAGTACAGACTTAAAGATATTTACGGACGTTAACCAGCTTCGCTAAGCGCATTCCACACTTTAGACTTTGGACTTTAAACTTTAGACTTATTTAGGGCGCTTAGCTCAGCTGGTTAGAGCGACTCGTTTACACCGAGTAGGTCGAGGGTTCGACTCCTTCAGCGCCCATAGAACTAAAAAACACCCCATAACTAGGAGTGTTTTTTGGTGTATTTTTATTCCTCAATATCAATGGCCTGCACAGGGCAAGAATCTTTTGCCTGCTCAATTTTTTCTTTAAAAACTGTATAATCAGGCAGATTTATTACTTCACTTTTACCGTCATTAAGCTTAAATACTTCCGGGCAGATATTTTCGCACATGCCGCAGCCAATGCACATTTCGCGGTTGATGATTGGTTTCATAGATAATTTTTAAGAATTAAGCGCAATTATTCATATCTAAATAATAGCAATTATTTTGTTAAATATCAAGAAAAATTGTCAATTATCCAATATTTTGCTATTATACTTATAGATATTTTTTGGCATTGATTTCGGAGTTTTAATGCGTAAAAATTCGAGTTTATGATATATGTACAAATTTTTGGCGGAATTTTTTTTATCTTAGGCCCAATATTAGTAGCCAAAACTGATTGGTTTGTTGAAAATGTGGGCAGAATTGAATGGGCTGAGCAGCATTTGCAGGGGGGAACTTATTTTTTTTTCAAATTGCTGGGCATAGGCTTTGTTATTTTAGGTCTTTTAATGATTTTTAATCTTTTCGGACCGCTCATACTTTGGATGTTGGGACCGATTTTGCCCAAAAAATAAATATAGGCATTAATTATAAGTTATAATTTTTAATGATAAAATATATGTCAGAATCAGGAGGCTTACAATTTTTAGACCCAAAGGAAGTATTGGATAAGGTCGGTTTAATACAAGGAATGAAGGTTGCTGATTTAGGCTGCGGAAATTTGGGCCATTTTATAATTCCGGCTGCAAGAATTGTAGGTAAAGATGGCCTTGCATATGCCGTTGATATTCAGAGTTCTGTTTTGGATTCGGTTAAACATCGGGCAGCGCGTGAAGCCTTAAACAACTTGAATACCGTACGCAGCAATCTGGAAATAGTCGGATCTACTCCGATTCCGGCAGCTAGCTTGGATGTTGTTTTTTTAATCAATGTTTTGTTCCAAAATAGCCAACACTCTAATATGGTCACAGAGGCAGCACGCTTAGTAAAAAAAGGAGGTAAATTGGTGATTATTGACTGGAAAAAAATCGGAGTGCCTTTTGGACCGGCAGTGGAAAAAAGAATTGATCCTCAGATTATAATTAAATATGCGACAGCTGAGGGTTTAAATCTGCAATTACAGACAGAGTTTGGTAAATATTTTTGGGGGTTAATCTTTGAAAAAATTTAATTAATTAAAATTCTTAATACTTAACTATAGATTACTATGGTATTTCTAGGCATTGATTGGGGGAAAATTGTATCAGTACCTTTTTGGCTGGATGTAAATCCGGGCGAGCTTTCAGATTATTTTGAAAAGCTTTTTTTTGTAGTTTTGGTAGTCTGTTATGGGGCTTTCGGCCTTTTATATTTGGCTGAAAAGAGACTTTTAGCTCAGCGTAATTTTATAATGGTTAAATTTTTACGCAAGCTTGGCAGCTTTTTCATTACGATGGCTGTCAGTTTCACTTTTATTTTCTTTTTCCGTTATGAAGCCATCCCTGTTTTAGGCGGCCGTTTTTGGGTTTTAGTTTGGTTAATTTCCGGCATTATCTGGTTGGGCTTTATTGTCCGTTATTATTTCGTTGAAGTGCCTGTTCAGCAAAAATCATTAGAACAAAAACAACGTTTAAAAAAATATCTGGTTAAATAATGTCAGATAAAATAAAAATAGGCAGTTTCGGGCAAGATTTGGCTAAGAACTATTTATTAAAAAGAGGTTACCGGATTTACGGGGAAAATTTTAGGATTTTGGAAGGCGAGTTGGATTTGATTGCGGCCAAAGACGGGCAGCTTATTTTTATTGAAGTAAAAACGCGTTTAAGCAATAAGTACGGCCTGCCAGAAGAAGCAGTTGATAAGAAAAAATTGGCCAAAATGCAGGAAGCGGCTTTCAAGTATATGACAAAACAAGGGTTTAACAGCGATAATTATCGCTATGATCTGGTCGCTGTTTTAATTGATAAGGCAGAAAGAAAAGCAATTATCAGGCATTATAAGAGCATTGCTTAAACAGAGGATAAGGGCAGGGTTATATGAATTTGACTTTTAGCTTTAAGTGCTATATACTATAAACAGACTAGTTTAATGTATTTTAAACTAGTTTATTTTTTAAGAATGATACCTGCCTACGCTTACGCTTCCACCTACGCTTACGCTTCGGTGGACAGGTCGGTGGACAGCTTCGGCCGGCAGGCAGATCAACGGATTTGAGGAAATTATTTAAAAATGCTTAAAAATAAATATTAATTAATATTCTACAACGGCTTAGAATATACGAGATTATTGCTTAAAATTTGAGGAATAATTAGTAGATTCGCAGTCAATTCGTAGATTAGTAACAAATATGAATTTAGACCTTAAAACAATCCAACAGGCTATTAAACAAATTGCAGCTGAAAAAGGCTTGTCTGAAGCATCAATCATGGAAACAATTGATTCAGCTTTAGCCGCTGCTTATCGCAAGGATTTTGGACATAAAAACCAAAATATTATTTTTAATTTTGACTTAGAGAGCGGCAATATGGCAGTGAATGATAAAAAAATTATTGTTGATTTCCCTCCGGAAATAATTGCGGAAATTGATGCTTTAGGTCGTGATAAAAAATATGTTAAATTGTCCGAGGAAGATGCGGCAGCCAAAGAAGTAAAAGAAGAAGCAAAACAGGAAAAAGCAGCTCCAAAGAAAAAAGGCAGAAAAGCCAAAAAAGAAGAGGAGAAAGTTGAAGAAAAAATACCGCAGCCAGTATCTATGGAAACAGAAGATTTTAATGAACTTGAGCAAAATGCAGCTGTTAAATTTAATCCTAAAACCGAAATTTTACTTGATGATGCCAAGAAAATTAAAAAATCAGCCGAAGTCGGCGAGGAATTGATCATCCCGTTGGAAATTCCTTCTGATTTTGGACGTATGGCAGCTCAGACTGCCAAGCAGGTAATCATCCAGAAAATCAGAGAGGCTGAGAGAGAATCAGTCTTTAAGGAATTTAAAGAAAAAGAACATGAATTAGTTACCGGTGTTATTCAGCGCCGCGAAGCCCGAGGGGCTTTGGTTGATTTCGGCAAAGTAACCGCTATCATGCCGCTGGAAGAACAAATAAAAAATGAACGTTATAATCCCGGGGAAAGAATGAAGTTTTATGTAGCCAGGGTTGAAATGTCAATTAAAGGGCCTGAGGTTATTGTTTCCAGATCAAGTTCTGATCTGTTGCGCAAATTATTTGAAAATGAAATTCCTGAAATTAACAATAAATCAATTGAGATCGTGGCGATTGCCCGTGAAGCAGGTGCCCGCTCAAAAGTGGCTGTGAAATCTAATAGCGAGAATATTGATCCGATCGGCTCCTGCGTCGGACAGCGCGGCTCCAGAATTCAGACGATTATCAATGAATTAGGCGGAGAAAAAGTAGACATAATAGAATGGAATGAAGAGCAGAGCAAATTTATCGGCAATTCTTTGTCGCCCGCTAAAGTAATCAGCGTTGAACTAAATGAAAAAGATAAGACAGCTGTCGTGACAGTAAGAGAAGACCAGCTTTCCTTAGCCATCGGCAAGGAGGGGCAGAATGTCCGCTTGGCCGCAAAATTAACCGGCTGGAAAATAAATATTTTAAAGGAAGTAAGCACCGGTGAAAAAGAAGAAGTGCCTCTTGAAGCAATCACTGAGGCTCCGGCTGTTGCTTTGCCTGAGAATGAAGACAAAAAAGAAGTTGAAGAAGTGAAAAAAGAAAAGCCGGTCAAAGAAAAAAAGGCAAAGAAAAAGAAAGAGGAATAATTCCCGAATCATTCAGGCTTCTTAGCTTTAAATCAGCTACTAAATATTTATAATTTTTTTCATGAATTTATTTATAAGCGCGTATAATTTGATTTTTTATCAGCCTTTATTCAACGCCTTAGTCTGGCTGTATAATATTATCCCGGGCCATGATGTGGGTTTAGCAATTGTGATTTTAACGATTGTTATCCGTTTGATTTTATTCCCTCTATACTATCAGTCAATTAAATCACAGCGTTCATTGCAGGAAATTCAGCCCAAGGTGGATGCTTTGAGGAAACAATTAAAAGATGATCAGGAAAAATTAGCCAAAGAATTAATGATTCTCTATAAAAATGAAAAAATCAATCCTTTATCTTCCTGCCTTCCGCTTTTAATCCAGCTGCCGTTTTTAATTGCCCTATATCAGGTCTTTATCCATGGCTTAAAATCTCAAAGCATGGAATTGCTTTATCCGTTTATAAGCAACCCCGGGACAATCAATACTTTTTCCTTAGGCTATTTTGATTTATCAAAACCAATGTGGATTTTGGCGCTTTTAGCCGGGGCGGCGCAATTTTGGCAGAGCAAGATGCTTTTAACCAGAAAGCCGCCTCTAATTAAAGGCAAAGAAATAGAGGGTTCGGGCGATGAAAAAATGACAGCGATTATGAATAAGCAAATGATTTATTTTTTTCCGATAATGACCATAATTATTGGTATTAATTTGCCGGCCGGTCTTACTTTATATTGGTTTTTAACCACGTTGCTTATGGCTTTACAGCAGCTGTGGATGTTTAGCAAACATAAAAATACTGAAATTGAAACTTTAGAATAATATTCATTATGCGAATTTCATCAGGACAGCTTAAAAGAATCAGAGTTGAAACCCAAAGCGGACAGTATTTGGGCAGAGTTTCAGGCTTTGAGCTGGAAACAGATTCAGGCATAATTGAAAAATATGAAGTTAAGACAAGAATTGGCTTGGCTGGCATTTGGGATTCTGGTTTGATTATTAGCCGCAGCCAGATTATTTTTTTGGATAAGGATAAAATGATAGTTGAAGATAATGTTATCAAAATAAAAAGTGAGCTTAAAGACAGATTAGCCAAGGTCGGTAAACTGGAAAGCACAGAGCCAGTGATTTCTGCTGAAAAATCGTAATTCGTTATTCGGTTTCGAAGTTCGTTACGATTATCGGTATACGTTTTCCGTAACGTTAAACGTAAAACGATTAACGTATTACCAACCAAAATTTATGTACAACATCAACTATATAGAATTTTTTATTCTCAATACCGTCATCTATTTTGATCTGTTTGATTATCCGCTGACCAGTATGGAAATTCATCAGTATTTATACAGTGGCGGCATGTATGGCGGAAATTTTAGTTTGGCGGAAATTGAGGACAGCTTAAAAAATAGTCCGGTTTTGAGCAAATTATTGACCGCGGAACGCGGTTTTTATATTTTAAATGGTCGGAACAATATTATCGATTTGAGATTGGAGCGCTACAATCTGGCGGCAATAAAATATAAGTTAGCCAAGCGGGCGGTGCGAATTTTCAAATTCTTGCCTTTTATTAAATTAATTGCCGTTTGCAACAGCTTGTCATTTAATAACGCGCGTGAAGAAAGCGATATTGATTTATTTATCATTACCAGCAAGGGGAGATTATGGATTACGCGCCTGGCACTCATTATTATTATAACTTTATTGGGTTTGCGTCCGCCCAAAGAAAAAGCCAAAGATAAAATTTGTTTAAGTTTTTACGCGGCTGAGGATAATCTGGATTTATCTGAGATTAAAATTGATAAGGATGATATTTATCTCGATTTTTGGCTGGCTACTTTGCAGCCGATTTACCAGCGTGAAAATTGTTATGCCAAATTAATCGGGGCTAATCCCTGGCTGCAAAAGTATTTTCCCAATTTTTTGGCTCAAGAACCGGGAGATCGTCTTCGGGTTTCAGATACCGGATTTAGCAAGGCAATATATAAATCTAAAGAATATATTTTGCGGGGAGTAATCGGCAATTGGCTGGAAGATAAAGTCAAGAAGATACAAAGGAAATTAATGTCTCAGCGCAAAAAAGATATGGCTGTTATCGGCGACAAGCGCGTGATTATCACTGATTCTATGCTCAAGTTCCATGAAACTGACAGGCGACTGGAATATCTGGAAAAATTTGAAAAGAAAAGAGATTCTTTATTATCTCAATATTAAAAAAGCCGGCGCATCCACAGGGATGGCCGGTTTTGTTTTTACTTAATTGCCCGTGTTAAAGACCACGGTGCGGTTGTCTGCCAGCTGTTTTATACAGCCGAGCACTGGATCGACGCCTTCGATTTTTGCGGCATAAAGGATATTGTGGTGGTCGTCTTCAGCGATCGGCAAATAATGGACCAGCAGGTCAGTGCAGATTCCGCCATCCAGATTATCGGTAATCTGGATATAAACTCCGAACACCGGACTCAGGTCATTTGGTCCAGCAAGGTCGCCCTGGTCTGGTTCTTCGATTGAGATCCAGAAGTTGCGGAGCTGGTTGGCAGTCAGGTTGTTGATCGTCTGCGTGTAAGCGTGATAATTGCTGTCCCAGGACATCAGGGGCAGGGTTGTCGGAATGCTGGCCATGGCGGAATGGGCAAAGTAGATAACCTCGGTGCCGTCATAGGGCACAAGCAAATCATCCAGGATGTTGTCATTGACTCCGTTATTATTGTTGTCGCCGGTAACAAGAATCATGACATCGTAGGTATCGCCATTGTTGTTATTACCGCCACCACCGCTTCCTCCGCCTCCACCGCCGCCGCTGTCACCGCATGACAGACTGGCGCAAAAGCACAGATAGCAGATTGTCCAGAGAATTTTTTTCATCACATACTCTCCTTTGATCAAAAAGGTTGGAATTTCGAACGTACGTTAGTCGAATAAAGAGTAGCATAGATTAACTGGTTTGTCAATCATGTGAGCTTTTGTTTAAAAGGTTTAATTGTTATAATAAATTCATGATTAAATTAGACAAAATTATCGAATATCTTTTTTATCTCTTTGTGTTTTTACTGCCTCTCCAAACCTGTTGGATCTGGAAAAAGGGATTACTTGGTGCGGAGCCCAGCCAATACCTGGCTTTTTGTTTTTATGGAACAGAAATTATATTGGTTGTTATCTTATTTTTGGGGCTGATTCATCGGTTATTTAGCCATGACTGGGAGACTTCATTTTTACATTTTAAATCAATGGATTTTTATATCCTGATTTTACTCTTTATTATTATTGGCGCGATAAGCCTTTTCTTCTCCGCTGACAAACAAATTTCATTGCTTTATCTTTTGCGTTTATTGGAGGGTTTCGGTCTTTTGGTGCTGATTATTAATTTTAAATTTAGTTATTTAAATATTGCCGGAGCTTTTGTCTTAGGCGCCTTAGTCCAGTCTGTCCTGGCAATTTACCAGTTTATGACTCAGCAGGTATTGGCCAGTAAATGGTTGGGCATGGCCGCCCAAAACAGTTCAACTGCCGGAACAGCAGTGATTGAATCTGATTCCATGCGCTGGCTGCGAGCTTACGGCACTTTTCCGCATCCCAATATTTTAGGAGGTTATTTGGCAATAGCTTTTTTACTGCTGATCGTTCTTTTGATTATAGCCCGGCATAAATGGGAAAAAGTCTTGCTGTGGGCCTGTCTGCCAATAATTTTATGCGCGCAATTTTTTACTTTTTCCAAAAACGGATTTTTAGCCCTGGCAATAGGCTTAATTTTCTTGGGCATATTTATTTATTTATCAAAAGATAAAAAGGCCAAAAAAACTTTTGCCGGGATTATTTTTGCGATGTTTTTAACCCTGGGAATTTTGGCGCTTATATATAAAGACCCGATATTAACAAGAATTAACGGGGAAAATCGGCTGGAAGTAAAATCTTTGGCTGAGCGCACTGAATATTGGACTCAGGCTAAAGAAATATGGCAAGATTCCTGGCTGACAGGAATCGGACTGGGAAATTATACTCAGGCCATGTATGACCAGTCAAAAGAAAAATTGCCAGCCTATAATTATCAGCCTGTTCATAATGTTTATATGCTGGTGGCGACAGAGCTTGGTATTGTCGGCTTTATCTTTTTCGCTTTGCTGATAATTTTAGCTTTGCGCAAAATTTATAAATATCAGATTGACGATAATATAGTTTTGCTGGGGGTTCAAAAGCTTTTTAAGTTTCGGGGAATTTTTGACTTCTACCGGCAAAAATTATTTTGGTTTTTGGCTTATACTTCGATTTTTTTTGCACTTTTGGTTCTGATGATGTTTGATCATTATTTATGGACTCAATATTCCGGAGTAATACTCTGGTGGTTTTGCTTTGGCATGTTTATCAAGACAATGGGGTGGGTTAGATAAGTAAATTATGTCTCGGACTGACAGACTTTAGTCTGTTAAATAACATATGGAATATCCTAAAGACAGAAATTTGTATAGACCGCCTCATGTTTTTGTGGATAATAACAAGTATTTTATTGTTGCCAGAACTTTAAAGGGACAGCATTTTTTTGATAATGACGAGAAAAAACAAATTTTATATAAATCAATCATGGATTCCTTGGAAAAATTTGATTATATTTGTGATTCTTGGGTTATTTTAGATAATCATTATCAATTAGTTATCGATGTTAAGAATGCTAAAAATTTGTCAGATTTTATTCAGCTGATTAACGGTACAAGTTCTAGATTTTTAAATTTGCTTGAAAATTGTATGGGTAGGAAGATATGGCACCAGTATTGGGATGCTATTTTAGATTCGGACGAGTCCTATTGGACTCATGTAAATTATAATCATCATAATCCGGTAAAGCATGGCTACGTGGCAAAAATGAAAGATTACAAATGGTCAGATTTCAATGAACATATTGAAAAATTTGGTGAGTTAGCTGTTTATGAAAGATTTGAAAGTTATCCGATAATAAATTTTACTTCACCATCTGAAACAATGGGGTAACACACTGAAGTGTGTCAGTCCGTTTGGATTAATGTCCCTACACAAACCGATTTTTGTAAATAAAAGACCCGCCGAAACTTGCCACGGTCACTCGAGAGTGACGTGGTTTTTTCAAGCGGGTTTGGCTTTGTGATATCTGTACCTCGTCCCAGAACGAAATAATCTACACGAGACTATCCCGTCCTGAGATGAGGTGGGGATCAGAGGATCCCCCTTGATGTCAGACATTTGTCCAGCGCGAGGCCAGGGCCTCCTGGAACTCGACTTCGTTTTCGAAGCGCTGTCTGAGCGCGTTCGGGTTGAAGATGAACTCTTCAATCAAGGCGAACCGGCAGTCACGCGGGACCACACTCCAGAGTTTCTTGAACATTTTCCAGGTTTCCATCTCGCCTCCTTGGTTTGAATTTTTGAAATGTTGTTCTCCTCGTCTCAAGACCTCAGCACCAGATCCGCTGCGCGGCTCGGTGCTGGGCAGGCAAAATAACTTACTCGAAATTATTCCGTCTTGGGATGAAGCGAGGATCAAGGGATCCTC
>JAPLYG010000021.1 GCA_026395685.1 Candidatus Parcubacteria bacterium | reverse complement strand
ATAAAGGGCTATAAACATATTAACATTATATCAAAAAACAATAAAAAAAGGGAGAGAACTTCTCTCCCTTACTCCCAGGTGAAGGTTGACATTGTGTAAACTGACTTGTTGTCAGGATAAGGATAATCATGCTGGGTTGTCAGCGCAGCAAAATTTGGATGCGGATAACAAATACTTACTATTGTCCGGCACTCATACTGGATCCCGTCCTTCTCAAACGGAAAATCTTCAATTAATGTAACCAGGGGTTTGGCCGGCAATTCAAATTCATTATTCGCCTGATTATAAGGCAAAAACTTGACCCTGATGCGGTGGGTGAGATTCTTGATGCGGCTCTCCTTGATCACATTAGTCAGCTCTGAACCTTTTAGTTGATATATGAGCTGAACTCCTTTTTGCTTCTTTTCCATATTGACGCAGGCTAAGAGCTCCATCATGACTCCGTCTAGCCACAAAAAATGACTCTCGCCGATTATGGCCAAGACACATTTTCTGTTAAAAAGCTCAAGTTGTGATTGACAATAAATTGTTAAACCCATTTTTTGATAAAACTGCCGATTGCCTGAGATGTCAAAGATGTTTAAATTCAGCCCCTCCACTGTTTGCAGGATAAATTCTTTTGACATTTCATTGAACCCTCCTTATGCAGTCAACGTTTTATTTTTTTCCCATTTTACCAGGGAAAATATTGCCTCAATTATATACAAAAACCCTGGTCTTGTCAAGGGCCAAGGTTATACTATTATTTTTATTTTAAGCTAACCTCTCAGTCATTTCAACCAAACGGCAAGAATAACCCCATTCATTATCATACCAGGCCAGGACTTTAACCAAATCACCATCAATGACTTTGGTAAAATTCGGTTCAATAATGGCTGAATAAGGAGTACCGATAATGTCTGTAGAAACCAGAGGATCTTTGGTAACTGCAATAATATTTTTATAAAGCGGATTTTTTTCAGCTTCAAAAAATGCTTTATTTACCTGTTCGACTGTAACTTTTTTCTTTAATACCGCGGTAACATCAATAATTGATCCGCAAACCAACGGCACTCTGATTGAAATGCCGTCAAATTTATTTTTTAAACTTGGTATCGTTAAGGTCGTAGCTATTGCCGCGCCAGTTGTGGAAGGCGCTGAATTAACAGCAGCTGCCCTGCCCCTGGTCATATCCTTGGCATCGGGTCCGTCAACCAGTTTTTGAGTGGCTGTATAAGAATGAATTGTCGTTAACAAAGCTTTTTTTACTCCGAATTTATTATTTAAAACAGCAATAACCGGAGCGGTGCAATTCGTTGTGCAGGAAGCATTAGAGATTATTTTTTCACTCTTTTTCATTTTCTTTTCATTAGCGCCGATCACATAGGTCCCGACATCGGCTGACTTTGTAGGGGCGGAGATAATAACCTTTTTGGCGCCAGCCTTTAAATGTAAAGCTGCACCGTCTTTTTCCGTAAAAAATCCCGTTGATTCAATAACTGCATCTATACCTAGATTTTTCCAGGGCAAGTTGCTGGGGTCTTTTTCTGCAAACACCAAAATTTTCTTGCCGTCAACAAGTAAAAAATTCTTACCGTGAGAAATTTTATGTTTATCCCAGCGTCCATAAACAGAATCATATTTTAACAAATAGGCCAAAGTTGCAGTATCAGTCAAATCATTAACAGCAACAATATTTAATTTAGCTTTACGGTCAATAGCGGCCTTGAAGGCGCAACGTCCAATGCGCCCAAAGCCATTTATTGCGACTTTTAGCATGGGTTTATAATTATGATTTAAATTTATTTTTTAATGTTATCAAACAAGGTATCAATTTCTTCTTTTGGTACATTTTTTAAATTCCCCGCTTGCTTATTTGGCAGCGGCACATCAATATTAAAATCAGCTTCCAGTTGTTTAGCATCAGTATCAGTTTTGACGATTTTGTTTCCGCAACCGGCCAAAAAAATAGGCAGACAAATAACAACCAGCATCAGAAAAATAAATTGACTTTTTTTCATATTAAAAACAAGTTAAATAATTAAAAAACCCTCTAGTTCTATTATAGAGGATTTTTTAATTTTTGGGAATATGCTTAGTGCTTAATGTTAGCTAAGGGAACTTCAACGATTGAGACCTTATCTTCTTCCAGCCTGACATTTACTGTCTGTTTTAGAATATGCCATTCAACAACCTCGCCTTTACCGCGCGGAGTTTTCACTATTGAACCAAGGGCCGGAAAGTTTGCGGACAATTCCTTATATAAATCATTTTCATAACGCAAACAGCATTTTAACCGGCCGCAAATGCCTGAAAGCCTTTCTGCTCCGCGATGGGAAACCTGCTGTAATTCAGCCTGTTCAGCATTGACATTGCCCAGCAATTTTAAGTGTGTTTTACAACACTGAGTAATGCCGCAGGCGCCGATATCGCCGTTAATTTTCGCTTCATCACGCACGCCTAATTGCTGCAACCGGATATTTTTCTGAAAATGCCTGGTCAGATCTTTTACCAGGGAACGGAAATCAATGCGACCATCAGCAATAAAGGCAAAAGTAACCTTCTTGCCGTCAAAAGAAAACTGCGCATCCACCAGCTTCATTTCGAGCTTATTTTTTTCAATCATTTTTTTACAGACTTCCAATGCTGATTCCTTTTGTTTTTCATTGGATTCCAGAACTTCCAAATCGCTAAGAGTGGCTTTTCTGATCACCGGGCTGGGCTTTTCTTCTTCAGGCAAGGCCTGAATTTCTTTTTCTGACATTTCTTTAAAGCCGACGACCTTGCCGACTTCCAAATTCTGATTAGCTTCAACAACAACATAATCTCCGTGATTCAAAATTAAATCATTGCCCAAAAAATAATAGATCCTGTCCCAAAGATTTAGTTGTATTTCGACTACCTTCATATTATATAGGTATTATCAACCACGAAATAATTCCACAAAAAATCACTAAAATGATTTTATATGCTTCGTGATAAATTTCTTATGGTTCGGTTTTCTGTTATATCTGTTTACGGCAGAAACTGCCAATTTTTATTTTTTCGCCGATAGAGGCTATTTTCTCGTTAATATATTCCTCAATCGTAATATCTTCATTTTTAATATATTGCTGTTTCAATAAACAGACTTCACTGTACCATTTATTAATTTTACCTTCAATTATTTTATCAACCATATTATCGGGCTTGCCTTCAGCCAAAAGCTGCTCTTTATATATTTCCTTTTCCTTAATCAGGATATCCTCGGGCACATCCTCGGGCGCTAAGTACAAGGGATTTTGTGCGGCAATTTGCATGGCCAAATCATGCGCTAAATTCTTAAAATTTTCATTTTTTGCGACAAAATCAGTTTCACAATTCAATTCAATCATTGCTCCGACTTTATCGGCATGAACATAAGCATAAATTATTCCTTCTTTAGCTTCCTTTTCTGCCCTTTTGCTGGCGATTTTCGCGCCTTTTTTGCGTAAAAATTCTATTGCTTTAATCAAATCACCGTCGGATTCTGCTAAAGCCTCCTGACAATCTTTCATACCAGCGCCGGTTTGATTTCTTAATTGCATTATAAGCTTGGTATCAATTTGCATATTTTTATTTTAATTAATATTTATTTTTAATTTTTTATCGGAGTTTGTTTAGCTTCCAGAATGCAATCAGCAATATAAGCAATAATTAGCTTGATTGCCTTAGTTGCATCATCATTGCAAGGAATAACATAATCTATGCCCTCAGTCTTGCAATTAGTATCGCAAATGCCGATAATGGGAATTTTCTTAGTTATGGCCTCGGCAATCGCTGTTTTTTGACTGCGCACATCCCAGACGAAAATTGCATCCGGCACTTTTTCCAAATCCTTGACGCCATAAACCAATTCCTGCAATCTTTGAATTTCTTTTTCAAAATCCAGCTGTTCCTTTTTGGTATATTTATTAAGTTCACCCGCGTCTCTTTTTCTTACTAAATCCTTATATTTTTGGATTATTCTGACGACAACCGGAAAATTGGTGAAAAATCCGCCGATCCAGCGCAAAGTCAGATAAGGCACTCCGCATCTTTGTGCTTCGGCTGTAATTACCGGCTGGACTTGTTTTTTGGTGCCTAAAAATAAGATGGTGCCGTTTTTGGCCACAACTTTTTTTATAAACTCCTGCGCTCGAGCTAAACACTCCTCGGTTTTTTCCAAATCAATGATATGGACGCCATTTCTGACTCCATAAATATAAGGTTCCATTTTTGGATGCCAGCGTCCAGACTCATGTCCGAAATGTACGCCAGCTTGAAGCATTTCCAAAATGCTTGGAATTTTGGTCATAATTTTCCTTTCTACCTCCATCCGGTTTATCCCGAATAACGGGACAAGGAAAAAATTCCAGATGTGAGTGATTAAATGAGTAATTAAATTTAATAAAACTTGTTTTTAAGCTTAACATAAAGCTTAAATTTTGGCAAGGATCCGCTTATTTTTTCTCTAAACCGATATCCAGATTAATAATTTTATCAGTTTTTACCAAATCAATTTCGGCTATCTCTTTTGGCTGATATCCCGGTTTTTCTGATAATAATTGATAGTGGTTTTGACCGACTAAAAATGCATATCTGCCCTGCGAATCTGTAACCTGTGTTTCCAGCAATTTGTTAAATCTGGTATTAAAAATCCTGACCACGCTACTTTTTAACGGTTTCTTGGTGCTCTTATCATAAATAATTCCCCAGCTTTTGGGCTTACCGGGATTCATAATGCGGCTAAAAACAGTATACAGCAAGATATGCAAAATTAAGGCACAGCCTGTAATCAGCGTGGGATAAATGATAAAAATTATAAAGGCCAAAAGCAATCCCGCATAAGAAACAATAATCCTTAAGTTCTTTATGGCATAGCTTCTGATTACATCCTGAACCGGTAATTTAATTTTCTCACTGGGATCTAAAGGAATATTTGCCGTTATAACCGCTGACTTTTCAGTAACATTGAGCCCTTCACCATGATACAGGTCAATAAACTTTGCATCCTGGACTTCGGCCTGCAAATATCTGGTCGGATAAATATAACCGGGCTTAATGACTGAAATATAATACTCGCCTGTTTCTTCCACCACAAAAATATATCGTCCTTCCCTGTCAGTAACTTTGGTTTGAATCAGCTTATTATCATTTTTCCTAAAAAGCCTGACCAAAGCCAGATCAATCGGCATTTTACTCAAAGAATCATAGACGATCCCCCATTTTTCTCTCTTCTTACGGAATAAGTACATAAACGGCTCTAAAAAGATCATGTACAAATAAGCCCACAAGTAAACGAGCATAATCAATATTGGCAAAGTATTAGCTACGGCAATAGTTAAAATAATAGGGGTAGCAATATTCTGACTCACTATTTCCACCTGAGGATTATCAATAACTTCAATAATAGGTTCAATAATTGGAGGTTCGATTATTTCAGGTCCCGGAGGTATTGGAGGTTCATTAATATTTACCAATCCCGGCAAAACTAGTATTGATTGACATTGGCAAGCACTGCAATATTGACCATCGACGCAACCGACGACATCGCATGATTCACCTGTTTCAATTATGCCGTTGCCGCAGACTGGCGGTGGCGGAGGTTCAACCTGACATTTACATTTGTAATTACATACTTTTTTGTCTGTACAACCTGAGTTATTCTCACATTCTTCCTCACCTGTTACTACTCCATCGCCACAGAATGGTGACGCTGATGGCGGTAAAGGAATAAGCTGGCAACGACAACCGATATTACAAATCTGACCGAACAAACAGCCGACTTTCAAATCACATACCTCCCCCTGTTCTATCACCCCATTACCGCAAACTGGCGGAGGCGGTGGCGCTATTTGGCAAGCACAATCATTATTACAGACTTTCCCGTCAAAACACTCACTATTGTTTTCACATTCTTCACCTCTTTCTTTTTTTCCATTGCCACAAATAGCTGGAGGTATTACTGGCTGGCAAGTACAATCGCTTCTTCTGCAAGAATATCCTTCCTGGCAATCTTTATCTAATTCACATTGCTCATTTCGTTCTACAATCAAATTTCCACAAATATTTCCTCCCGGCGTCGGAGCCTGACACAAACTGCAATTATTCACACAATTTTGATTGGCTGCGCATCCCAAAGAGCCATCGCAAATTTCCGGTGCTTCAATCACTCCATTGCCGCATACCGGCGATGGTGGGGGCGGAGTCTGGCAAAGGCTGCAATTATTTACACAAGTTTGATTAGCTGCGCATCCCAAAGAGCCATCGCAAATTTCCGGTGCTTCAATCACTCCATTGCCGCATACCGGCGATGGTGGAGGCGGAGTCTGGCAAAGGCTGCAATTATTAATACAATTTTGATTAAGTGCGCATCCTAAAACCCCATCGCAAATTTCCGGTGCTTCTACGACTCCGTTGCCGCAGACTGGTAAAGTTATACATTGGCAAGCAGCATTACATGATTGTCCGACTTGGCAGCCGACAACATCGCAGACTTCTCCTGATTCCAATACGCCATTACCGCATACTATCGGAGGTGGCGGAGGATCTTGGCAGACACAACTTCTATTACATACCTGCCCAGAAGCGCAGGAACTATTATTTTCACAGATTTCGCCTGATTCTAATAAACCATTACCACAAACCGGCGCTGGTATCGCAACATAATTACTAGTTGGTGGCTCAGTAGTTACTATATTAAAATTAAAACCGGTTACTTGCCCCCTGTTAATGATGGTTGCGCCACCACTGCCGGCATTGACAATGGCTTTAAAAGTTACATAAACACTCTTATTCAATTCTAAATTACCGACACTAAATGTTAAAGTATTACCGCTATCCGGATCACTAATTGAGACATTATTTACCTTAGCGCTACCTTTTACATAGGTTAAATTATTATCTAATATATCGCTAATTTTTATATCCATACCGGCTGCATCACCGCTATTCGTTACTTCAATTATATAAGTCAAGGTATCGCCGATATTTACAGTCGTTCCGCTCTGATTATATGGCGCAGTTTGCGCTAATCCTCGGCTTAATCCTGAAAAAGATAAAAGCAAGGCGATAAATACTGCTAATTTTGCGCCTAAGGCTAAAAGCAAAGCTTGAAAAGACTTTTGGCTTGCCTTTTGCAGCTTTTGATGTTCATGATAAGAAGCATTTATATAACTACCATCATTATCACGCCAAGCATGATTCTGATAAACTGTTTGCGGCCGGTGAAATAAAATCGGCCAAATCATGCCAAGCTTTCGGGGCTTTTCATATCCTGCTTTCAACTGTTTAACTGTATGATAAATGCTTAAGCCAAAAAGAACTATCAGAATTAAAATTATCAGATTTAAAAGTATAGATAAGCCCCTGACAAAGATATCAATCTGTTCTAAGGGCAAAATAAAACCATTTCCGGCCAGGACTGACCCAATCAGTCCGCTGCCCGAAGCTTTGGCCAAATTTATAGCCACACCCTTAGTGGCATTGATGATTGGAACTTGTCCGCCTAAGAGATTAAATTCATCATTATCACCAATACTGTCACATCCGGGATCCTGGGGATAATCAATAAATAAGTCCCCATCATTATCTATACCATCTGAACATTGCGGAGTAATCAAGGGGTTTGTTTCATCATTATCCGCCGCATTTTCGCAACCGATATCTAACAGATCAATGAATGTATCGCCGTCATTGTCAAAATGATCAGAACATTGCGGTAAAGTATTTGTTTCATCATTATCTATAGAATTATATCCGGGAAATCTGGCATCATCATAACAGCCGGGATCATTAATATCAGACACGCCATCAAGATCATTATCAATGCCATCAGAACACTGGGGTTTAGGGGCGCAAACACTGTTTAAACAAACTGGCGTGGCCGGCAGAGTCGCGCAATCAGTGCCGGTTTCCACAAACATCGCATCAATGGACTGGGGCACATATAATCCGTCAACTGGAGTGGTAATGTTTTTAGTAGTAAAAAGGGTATCAAAATACCAGCTTAAACCGCCGACATCAGCTATTCCGGTTTCTTCTCCATAATATTTACAATCCGGTTGATCAGCAATAGACACGCCTGGAACGCCAACCTCGTCAATTTTTGGTAATGTTGCCGGAGGCGGTGTGGGATTAGGACCAAAATCTCCGTCATTATTGATCGTATCGCTACAATCTCCTGTTGAATCATACCAAAATTTACCTGGAACAATACTGATTGAAGATGCCAAAGTACTAAACTGAGATTTTAAGACATTACCAGGATCGCAAAAATCAGGATTACCGGCACAGAAAGCAGCACCGCCAAGATCAGCATAAGGCCCATTCTTTCCATAATAAGCAGCTGCTAAGCCAGCGCCAATCGTAGAATAAGGAGGAGATGTATTATTATATACAATATTTGTTTCATTGCCTGCCACAATCTTATCATAAGTGACTGATTCAGAATTATACATATAAGCATCACCTATTCTGAAATCCCCATCACCAATAATAATAGCTGTATTATGCTGTATCGGCCGAAATAAAATACTTACACCAGTTAAATTTCTAAAAATTGTCGGGAAATTCCAATAATCCGGATGTAAATCAGCTGTCCCTGCATAAAGGTAAAATAAATTCCAACCATTGCCGTCATGGACCTGGTCCTGAATTACATCATCCTCAGCCCCATCACCGTCAAGATCATATAAATCAGCGGGGTTTGACGGCTGTATAATCCAACCCATATTTGAACCCATCCACCTTATATAAAAATTACCATAAGAAGGCCCGGCGCCAAAAATATTTTTATCATTAATATAAATCCAGACTTTTAATGTTTTCGGCAATAAAGATTTACATTGGTAAATCTTTTCATCTCCGGCATTGGTACCGCACACAAGAGCGTCGCTAACAGGCAAAGTGTAATCATCTTTTTCAACATAGTAGCGAAGTCCTGTGCCTGAGTCATAAAAAGTGCAGCCGGTAAGTCCAGCGCAACCTGAAGCAGCTGTACAATCAGAAGCTGAATAAGTGACATTATAGCCCTTATTATATGCTTCATAGCATTGCCTATGACTGAGATCAGAAACGCAACCCTGCAAAACATTAGCCCCGTCTTTAATCAAACAACACCCATGCGGTGTTGGCTGAATAGTCATCCCCGGATAGGAAATGGCGCAGCTTGAGGTCAATAAAATCAACAAGGCAAATGCTGCTATGATTAAAACCTTATTTTTAATATTCATACTCCTGAAATATTTATTTCATTTATTATTTTAATAACTTCCTATTGGTTTAAAACTTAAAGAATTTTTAATCCACTTAAATTAAAATGCTGGTAATATAAAAATATTGTCAGACAAAATTTTCCGCTAATTTTAAACAAAAATATCTTGAATTTATTATATCACAATTTATCCGCAATGTAAGGGTAGTTTTCCACATCTGAGCAATCCCCCGCCCCGACTTGCCAATCTTAATCATTTATGATATTATTGCTCTATAAAAATTAATCTTAAAATAAATGAAAAAAGAAATCCATCCTAAATATCAGGAAAAAGCAAAAGTAATCTGCGCTTGCGGCAATGAATTTACAGTCGGTTCAACTGTGCCTGAGATACACATTGAACTTTGTTCTGTTTGCCATCCTTTTTATACCGGCAAACAAAAACTGGTTGATACAGCCGGACGCGTTGATAAATTCAAACAAAGAGCTGCTAAAGCCCAGGAAATATCATCGGGACGAAAAGGCAAAAAAGTTAAAAGAGCGGCCTTAGCTGAAAAAAAGAAAAACGCCAAAAAATAGCTACTCAAATAGCTCTGTGTATTTTGCATAGGGCACTTTTACATTACCCCCGCATAGGGGGTTTTGTGATTCTAAGGAAAACCGAACCACAGACACATATTCACAGATTGCACAGATTAATCTTTTACCAATCTATAAGCTACATGGTAGAATATAAATAACTAACACCTATCCGTGTTATCTGTGAAAAAAATCCGTGGTTTTGAAACTACAATATTATGGAAATTGAATATCAAAAAATTCTAGACCATTATGACCAGCTTCAAAAGCAGCTTCAGGATCCTGCCATTATTAATAATGCTGAAAATTATAAAAAAGTCAGCCAGGAATTTTCTGATTATAAAAATGTATTTAATAATATTCAACACCTTGATAAAATAAACCAAGCCGTTAAGGAAGCTAGGGAATCTTTAAAAATAAATGAGCTCAAAGAACTCGCAGAACAAGAATTAGCCAAATTGGAGCAGGAACAAAATAAGCTTGAGACTGAAATTAAAATATTCTTAAAGCCCAAAGATCCTAATGATAAAAAAGATGCTATTGTGGAAATCAGAGCCGGAGCCGGCGGTGACGAATCAGCTTTATTTGCGGCTGAACTGGTGCGCATGTATTCACGCTATGCTGAAAGCAAAGGCTGGCAGGTAAAAATTCTTTCCACCAGCAGGATTGGCATCGGAGGCTTCAAAGAAGCTATTTTTGAAATTAGAGGACATAATGTATATGGCAATATGAAATATGAAAGCGGCGTCCATCGCGTGCAAAGAGTGCCGGAAACTGAAAAAAGCGGCCGCGTCCATACTTCAACCACCTCAGTTGTAATTTTACCGGTTATTGAAGAGGTTGATTATAAAATTGATCCCAAAGATATCAGAATTGACACTTTTTGCGCAGGCGGTCATGGCGGACAAAGCGTAAATACAACCTACTCAGCTGTCAGACTCGTACATATCCCTACAAATACTGTTGTTTCCTGCCAGGATGAACGCTCTCAACTGCAAAATCGCGAAAAAGCCATGGAAATCATGCGTTCCCGCTTAATGGCTCTGGAAGAAGAAAGAAAGATGCAGGAACTCGGCGCAAATCGCAAAATACAAATAGGAACTGCTATGCGCGCGGAAAAAATCCGCACTTATAATTTTCCTCAGGACAGAATCACTGATCACCGCATCAAAGAAAGCTGGCACAATATCAATACCATTCTCGAAGGCAATCTGGATCCGGTAATCAATGCGCTCAAAAAAGCCGACGAATAAAAATAGTTTATAATTCAAAGCGAAAAATTCAAAGTTACAGTTTGTAATTTAAAATTATTGTACTAATATTTCCTAAATTTTTAACTACTAAATGCAACTTTGCACTTTAAATTTTGAACTTTAAACTAAATATGACTATCGCCCAAACAATCTCTAAATATTCAAAATTATTAAAGTCCTCGAGCCCCCTTCTGGACACTGAGCTTTTATTGGCCTTTACGCTCAATAAACCCAAAGAATATCTCTATACTTACCCGGAAAAAAAACTAACAACCTCTCAATTATTAAAATTTAAAAAATTATACAGACGCAGACTTAAGGGCGAGCCGATTGCGTACATTTTAGGCCACAAGGAATTTTTTGGTCTGGATTTCAAAGTTAATAAGGATATTTTAATCCCACGGCCCGAAACTGAACAGCTAGTGGAAGAAACCCTTCGTTTTACTAAAAGCAATAAAATATTATCAGTTGTAGAAGTCGGCGTCGGCTCTGGTGCAGTAATAATTTCTCTAGCTAAAAAACTTCCAAGAGCTGAATTTATCGCCACTGATATTTCAACCAAAGCATTGTCCGTTGCCAAATACAACGCCAAAAAGCACAAAGTAAAAATTCATTTTTTGTTAGGTAATTTATTAAAACCGCTTACTGAAATTACTGATTTCCAGTTTTTAATCTCCAATTTTATTTTGGTCGCAAACCTTCCCTATCTGGAAACTAAACAACTAAATAACCCCCAGCTTAACTACGAGCCCAAAACGGCCTTGATCGGCGGACCTGACGGACTTAAGTATTATCGTGAATTTTTCCACCAAATCCAGAAATACAAACTGCAACCTCAGGCAATTTTTCTGGAAATCGGTTACAATCAAGGCGCGAAAATTACCAAGCTAGCCAAGCTAGCGCTACCAAGATATAAAATAACCGCAAAAAAAGATCTCTGCGGGTTTGACCGAATTATCATTATCACAAAATAACTAAATTACCTCAAAAAGCCAAGAAACTGAAGCAACCCTTGACTTTTTTATTTAAATGTGCTATATTATATTATAACTATTTGACAATCAAACCAAACCCCAAAAACGAACAAGGAGGAAATTATGATAACCTGGATCAGCAAGCGTAAATTCGGGCAGCTCTTCGTCATTGAGAACGGAACCGAGAGGACCTTCACCGGCCCCCAGACTCGCACGGAAATGATGGTGGTCTACTCATACAGCAGATTCCCTACCCCCGAACTCATCGAATCTCTCAAGCAAAACGGCCTAAGACTGGCCAACACCCAGGAGCAGAAGATGTACGGGGCAACCAAGGCTCGGGAAGTCACCCCCGACAAATCGGGCACCTGGTATAAGGGCGCGCTTTTCCTGGTCGTCAGGATCGCCGCCTAAATAGCAAGAACACATCCAGTTCTTCAACCACCCCGAGCACTCACCTGCCCGGGGTTATTTTTTTTCAAAAAAACACCTCCCCGCTTTCGCGAAGAGGTTTTAAAATTTATCAGGATGAATATCATCGTGCTCAACCGGCACGACCCTGACATGGACAAGAGCTGCAAACTCATTGCCTTTTTCTTTTTGAGATAAGGCTTCCATATACTTAAAAAGCCTATAAATGCCGACTTCCTTGATTTTATGGGTCTTATCAAAGAACTCGACTTTAAGGTATTCGTCTTCCTGTTCTTCAGGTTCTGTGATCAAATCAGGTTCAGCATCCTTTTTGGTCTCAGGGTTTTTCTTACATCCCTGGCCATTATCTTCCTTAGAGTCATCTTTAGGCGAATTATTTTCACGGGGTAAAAGAACATTGGCAGTAATTTTCAGCTTTTCATCATCCTGCATGAGCTTCAAGCTGATAATTCTCAATTTGGAGGTTTTTAATTCCCGTACGCACTGCAACAAAACCTCACCGTAAAGTAAGTGAAAATTTACAATAAAATCTGCTTTTACCTTAGCACCGACTTCACAATAAGTATTCTGGCTCGAGCCTTGGGATTTAAGTTTGACACAGGCATTCAGGTAAAATTCCGTATGCATCTTTATCACCTCCCTCTTTCAGTAATATTAGATACTACCATATTAAAATCACTTTGTCAATAATACAAAAACTCAGTTATTCCTGAGTTTTTATATTAATCTAAAATTCGTGTTAATTTGTGCACCTAATCTCTTAAATAGTCCGAAAATGGAATGACTTCAATCCATGTCGTACCACCATTTAATTCAATTTCATTACTATTAGTATCAAAATATTTCAAACCGTCATTAATTGAATCTTTTTGCCAGGTCGCTTCTATCTTTTCGCCGTCACGATAAATCCAGGCCTGGCCACTGCCCAAAGTATCGATTTTCTTCCGTCCCAGTTCATCGATAACTTTCATGGTATTTACCTGAACAATAACATTTTTGGCTTTGATCCATTCGCCGTCGCTCATTTTATGAAGATCACCGTATTGGTAACGGATATAATTATTCTCCTCGCGGTTATATACCCAGCGTACTTTATAATATTGATCGCTAAAATTTACCTTTATGTCACTAACCTGCTCCGGTCTTTTTTCCGGTTCCAAATCCTTTTTATATTTCCAGGTCGGATAATCCGCCGGAGTTGTTAATTCTTTTTCTGTTAAAGCTTCTTTGATCAATTCTGATGAAGTATAAACATTGTGCGGGGCATAGCGCCATTTATCGCGCCAGTAATATTCTGACCAGAAAAACTGATCCAAATCAATCAAATCATATTTACCACTGCGAATTTTCTGCAAAGCTTCGGGTGCACCGCCAACGTGCAGATACAAAGGTGCAAAAGGCTCAATCCAGTCCAAATAATATGGTCGCGCTGAACGGACCGGCCCGATTTTTTTTATTTCCTCATTATTCGCATAAAAAGCAACAAAGCGAGGAATTGAGGCTTCAGTTATGGCTTCAATTACCAAATCAGCCTTATCCAATCCTGTCTGCGGCCAGCAATCAGCGGAATTTTCTACCATAATCGCTACCGGATACAGATTTGCCTCATCCTGGGATTTTACTTCCTGCCCGTTTATTTTACGGCGAATAACTATTTCTTCTGTTGGCAATGCGACATTAATATTTAAATTTTGTTTTGAATCATTATCTTTCTGAAAAATTTCACGGCTAAAAATAGCGACCAGGACAACTAAACAAACAAACAAACCGATTATGAAGTAGCGACGATTTTGCCTAAAAAAGATAATCATTTTTTTAATACCCACGGCTAATTGCTGCATAAAAAAATTATTTATTTAAAAAAGTACCCCAGTTACGGGGGACTTTTTCATTTTATTCTTTTTTATTACCTTCTTTTTTAGCACCTTCCTTTTCAGCTTCGCCTTCCTCTGTTTTTTCTTCCTTAACAATGCCCTCAACTGATTCAATCGGCTTAGCTTCTTCAAATTTCTCTTCAGCAATCTGTTCAACCATAACTACCGCCTCTGTAGGATCAACTAATATTCTTACTCCAGCCGGGACATGCAAATCTTTGATATGAATAACATCTTCAAATGTTTTCAAGGAAGATAGATCCACCTGAATCTTATCCAATTTCTCCAAGTCAGACGGCAAACATTCAATTTCAACCTCATCATAATTTTTAACCAAAACACCGCTCAATTCCTTTACTGCCGGCGCTTCACCGATAAATTCAATCTCAATTTCTGTCTTAATCTTTTCACCTTCTTTAATCTGATATAGATCAATATGGCTGGGAATATTTTTCAAAGCATCAAGTTGCACCTCATGAATCAATATTTTAACAGGCTTCTTATCATCTATCTGCAAATCAATCAGCTTACTTGAGCCTGCCTGTTCTAAAACTTTTTTAAAATCGCCAAAAGGCAAAGATAAATTAATATTTTTTAAACCATGCCCATATAATACAGCCGGAATCTGGCTTTGCTCTCTTAATTTATTAACTTTTTTGCGGCCCAAAGCTTCACGTGTTTGAGCTTTTAATACTATGCTTGTCATAAATTATAAATGAATGCTTAACCACGAAATTATATCGCTAATCAACACGAAAGCTGTTTTAGTGTTTTTTCGTGAAAAAATTTAGTGGGTCAGAATTAGATAGTAATATAGTATAAAATTATAACGCTTTTGTCAAGAATTAATAATTTATTGGCGATTTCTGATAATTATTGACTCCACTAAACCTATTAAAATCATCAAGGCCAGCAAAGAACTGCCGCCATAGCTGACAAAAGGCAAAGTAATGCCGGTGATGGGCAAAATGCCTAAATTACCACCGATATTTACTACCAATTCCACAAAGATTAAAATACAAGTGGCCACAATCAAATATGAGGCGAAATTATCATTAATATTTTTAGCCCAATAAAGCAAACGCCAAATCAGCAATCCCAGAAGGCCTAACAGCAAAAGCACGCCAAATAAGCCGAGTTCCTCTGCTAAAACAGCAAAAATAAAATCAGTCTGACTTTCGGGCAAAAATTTAAGCTGGCTTTGGGAGCCGAAAGTCAGCCCCTTGCCAAAAACGCCGCCGGAACCGATCGCAATAATTGCCTGGGTAATATTATATCCGCTGCCTAAAGGATCTAAAGACGGGTCCAAGAAAACCATTATTCTTTGTTTCTGATATGTCTGAAAAACAAAAAGCCACAAGATTAAAGAAGACAATATTAATATTCCGGATAGCATCAGAAGATGACTTTTTTTTATGCCTGACAATAATATTAAAATTGCCCAAATTGAAAATAAAATCAAAGCCGAGCCAAAATCAGGCTGCAAAACAACCAAAGCTATAAGCAGAATAACTCCCAGACTGCTGAGAATCAAATATCTTAATTGGCTGATATATTTTGCTTTATCGCTAAAGAATTTAGCGAGGTAAATAATCAAGAAGATTTTAACAAACTCAACCGGCTGAAGGGAAACAAAACCCAAATTAAACCATCCGGTCGTTCCCCTGACCTGATTTCCAAAAATCAAAACAGCAATTAGCAAAATAACTCCCAAAATATAAAATACACTATCCAGCCTGATAGCATAACGATAATTAAAAAAAACAGCAATTAACAAGCTGCACACAACGCTTAAAACAAAAAAAACTATTTGCTTTTGGAAATTTAAATAGTTTTGTTCAGTCTGACTGCCCAGCGCCACGCTATAAATCAGAATTACCCCCAGGATAATCAATAAAATAACAGGCACAAATAATATCCAGTCAAACTTTCTAATGATCTGAATGTATTTATGTAAAATCATAGAAACTAATTTTCCGTTCTCCCCCAAATTACTTGATAAATGACTGGCTGTCCAATAAATTAAAGACCGGAACAATGCTGATCGCGCTCACACTGGGTATTTGCTGAAAAAAGTTAACCTCGAAATTTTTTTGCTGATTAACATAAAGTGTGCCAGAAGCAATCTGATTAACCGCCACCAGCTGTTCACCGCTATATAAATAAAGCTGAAAAAGCACATTAGCATAATTAAACGGACTTTTATTTATAGCTCCAAACCTTATCCGCTTAACTGTTCCTTTGCTGGCTGGGTCTGCTTCGTTTAAAGGCACCAAAACAGGATCTATAATTTCCAGCTTATATTTTTCCTGCTCTATTTTTTCATAATTTATTTCTTTGTACCATTTTATATCAGAAAAGACAATATTACGCACCTGATCACCGCCTTCAATCTGCAGATCAAAAAGTTTAACGGTTTTATTCGGCAAAATGAAACCAGGCCGTTTAGCTGTCAATTTCTCCCCCACTTCAAATTGATAATCAAAAGTCACGTACCAAACAGTATTGGGGTTGGTAATTTCCGCGATAATATCAAAATTTGTATTATTGGTTAGAGTTTCAATCTTATTTACTTTGATGGGAAAAGGCAAGCGCGCCTGTCTGGAATTTACATTTTCCTGAGTTATCAGGACTAAATCCTTAAGCATCTGTTTGTAACTTTTTCCTAAAATGCCAAAATTGTAAATTAATAGATACAGGCAAAAAGCTACTTCAATAAAAACAACTACCATTAAAAAAACAAGGAAAATATTTTTAAATAATAGCTTATTGGAAGCAAGAAAGTAAGCAATATCTAATTTTTTTTCATATAGCTTGTCATCGGACATAAAATTTTATAGGCAGAAAATTTAAATTATTATCATTAAGGCGCATACTGACTGCAAGGCTTTACAATTACTAAAGTCATGCAATTATAAGCCTGAATATATTATACCACTTTTTGACTTAGAGAGAAACCCCAAATTATCCCCGATTTCTCTTGAAACATCAATATTAAAATGCTATAATCAATTTAGGATGATAGCCTTATAAACAGGCTTTCTTTAATATTAAAATTTATATATCAAACATGAAAGATGACAAAAAAAGGGCGGCCAGTGAATATACTGCCCAACAAATTACAGTACTTGAAGGCTTAGAACCGGTCAGAAAAAGGCCAGGTATGTATATTGGTAATACTGCCGAAGCCGGCTTGCATCACATGGTCTGGGAAGTGGTTGATAATGCCATTGATGAGGCAATGTCCGGATTTTGCGATACAATTATTATCACCTTAACGCCTGATGGTATGGTCGCGGTGGAAGATAATGGCCGAGGTATTCCGGTAGAAACCCATAAACAGACCAAAAAGTCAGCACTGGAAACAGTTTTAACAAAACTTCATGCTGGCGGCAAATTTGGCGAAGGCGGCTATAAAGTGTCTGGAGGACTTCATGGCGTAGGTGTTTCTGTGGTCAATGCCCTATCTGAATATATGCTGGCTGAAGTTAAAAGAGACGGTCAGCTCTGGATGCAGGAATACAAAAGAGGCAATCCGCTGAGTAAAGTTAAACCTACAAAATCAATCAGGGGTACCGGTACTAAAATTACCTTTAAGCCCGACCCGCAAATATTTACGGTTTTAGAATTTAAATTAAAATTAATACTTGATCATTTGCGCCAACAGGCCTATTTGACCAAGGGTGTTAAGATTATTGTTTTGGATGAAAGGGATAAAAAAGCTAAAACTTCTTACACTTTTTATTTTGAAGGCGGCATAGCTTCTTATGTCCGATATTTAAACCATTCAAAAACCCCAAAACATGATAATGTCTTTTATGTACAAAAAGAAGTAGATGAAATCATGGTTGAAGTCGCTTTGCAATATGTTGATGAATTTAATGAAACGACCATTACTTTTGCCAATAATATCCATACTACGGAAGGCGGTATGCATTTGGCCGGTTTTAAAACTGCCCTGACCAGAAATTTAAATAATTATGCCAGAAACAAAGGCTATCTAAAGGAAAAGGATGAAAATTTAACCGGTGAAGATACTACTGAAGGCATTACCGCTATTGTCAGCGTCAAACTAAAAGACCCGCAGTTTGAAGGTCAGACTAAGGCCAAACTTGGCAATGCTGAAGTCAAATCAATTGTTGATAGCGTTACCAATGAAAACCTGGGTATTTTTCTGGAAGAACATCCCCGTGATGCTGAAGCAATTATGGGCAAATGCGTACTGGCGGCCAAAGCCCGCTTAGCGGCGAAAACAGCGCGTGAAACTATTTTAAGAAAAGGCGCCTTAGAAGGCTTTACTTTGCCTGGCAAACTTTCTGACTGTTCTTCCCGCGACGCTTCACTGTCAGAATTATATATTGTTGAGGGCGATTCCGCCGGTGGCTCTGCCAAACAAGGCCGTAACCGTGATTTCCAGGCCATCCTCCCTTTGCGCGGTAAAATTTTGAATGTGGAACGCGCCCGCATTGACAAAATGCTGGCCAATAATGAAATCAAATCAATGATCATTGCCTTGGGTACCAATATTGGCGAACAATTCAATATTGATGATCTGCGCTATGGCAAAATTATTATTATGACGGATGCTGACGTTGACGGCGCTCATATCCGCACTTTACTTTTAACACTCTTTTATCGCTACTTCCCCAAATTAATCGAAAACAGTCATATTTATGTGGCTAAACCGCCTTTATATCGTCTGGCAAAAGGAAAAGAAGTGAAATATGCTTATTCTGATGAAGAAAAAAATGAAATCGTAACTGAATTTTCCAAAGATGCAGGCAATAAAAAAGCTGTTAAAAAAATCGAAGTTGTCGAGCTGGAACAGCCGGAAATAGGTGAAACCAGTGAAGAAGATGCTGTTAAAGCTCCGCGCATTGTGATTCAGCGCTACAAAGGTCTGGGAGAAATGAATCCTGACCAGCTCTGGCAAACGACCATGGATCCGCAAAACCGCGTACTGAAAAGAGTATCTGTTTCTGACGCAGCCAAGGCAGATGAAGTCTTTGATATTCTCATGGGTGATGAAGTTGATAATCGCAAAAGATTTATTGAATCACATGCCAAAGCCGTAAAAAATCTTGATATCTAATATATTATAAAAAAGACGCGGTACTTCAAACTGTGTCTTTTTTTGACAAAGAAAACCCCGGCACCTTTTGGTTCCGGGGTGTAAGCCTACAATTTTTCGCTGTCGGCCAAGAACTTTTTTACTGTCTTAAGCTGTCTTTTATTACGCTTGATCGCCTGATCAGCCCATTCTAACAAAATGACAATATGCTTCCTCATTCTCTGACCTCCCTGTTTTTGCTGAGCCCAGCTTGTTTTTTCTTAATCAAAACTTTCAGACGATTGAGTTCCAAAATTTCCGGTTCGGTTTCCCTGCCGTCAGGATAAACCGCCTTGATAATAACGTCCTCCTCAAGCTTTTGATAAAACCAGAACAGTAATTGAAGTCCGATTTTTACGAATGACGAGAAAGATATTTTCAGCTCCCCTATTATCTCATCATAATCCTCAGCATCAGGAGTTGAAAGGTTTACTGTAATATTGTAACGCTTGCCTGGCCGCTCATACTTTTTCTTTTCGTCCTGTTCAGCAACTGTATGGTTCATCACATCCTCCTTGCCCCGCTCCGCGGGGCTTCCTTTTCAGCTTTAGAAATTGAGCAAGGAACGACGTCACAACAGACCTTTTCAATATTTAACCAAAAAACTACCTAAAAGTCAAGGGCTTGACATATTATGACAAAAGTATACAATATAAGTATAGAGACCCCGCAGGGTCTTTTTAAAATCGTTAAAAGTTAATGGTATAATCAGTGCGATAAATTAGTACCGGAAAAAGATATCAGTAATAGTGAATTTAAAGGCCTTATTTTCTTAACCACTATACTATACTAATTTTCTAAATCTTTTACACGATTCTTCATTTATTATATTAAAATTATGACAAATCCTATCACTAAAATTTCATCCTACCTTAAAGACTCAATAGTTGAATTAAAGAAAGTCACCTGGCCGACAAAAAAGCAGACAACAGAATACACCATTCTGGTTATCGGCATCAGCCTGGGCGTAGCAGCTTTTATCGGAATTGCTGATTTTCTTTTAGCCCTGGGCGTAGAAAAAATTATAACTAAATAAAAAACAAAAAACACGAACTATTTAAAATTCGTGATAATTCGTCATTTCTATGGCAAAACAAATAGCGCGCGGCAAAAGATGGTACGTAATTCACACCTATTCTGGCTATGAAGAAAATGTCGCGGACAATTTAAAACAAAGAATCGAATCAATGGACATGCAGGATAAAATCTTTGACGTGGTTATTCCGACTGAAAAAAAGATTAAGATCAAAAACGGCAAACGCAAAACAGTGATTGAAAAAATATTTCCTGGTTATCTAATGGTCCAAATGGTTGTTGATGATGATTCCTGGTATGTTGTGCGAAATACGCCTAATGTTACCGGCTTTGTTGGCTCTGGGACTACCCCGACTCCTGTATCTGAAGAGGAAGTTAAAAGCTTATTTAAAAGAATGGGCACTGAGGAACCGAAATTCAAAATTGATGTGGTTGAAGGCACCCTGGTTAAAATCACTGATGGACCCTTTAAAAATTTCGAGGGCAAAGTTACAACTGTTGATGAAGCCCGCGGTAAAATCAAAGTTCTGGTTTCTATGTTTGGCCGCGAAACCCCGGTGGAGCTTGACTTTTTACAAATAAAGAAGGTATGATATCTTAACCACTGATTTTATTCACTGATACCACAGATATATAAGTATTCTAGTGCCATTAATTTGGGCTTCTCACTGGAAAATCAGTGTAATCTGTGAAAATAAATCTGTGGTTCAATTAATCCCTATAAAAATCTATGCCAAAACCAATTAAAACTATTATAAAATTACAAATCCCTGCCGGTGCAGCTAATCCAGCGCCTCCAGTTGGTCCTGCTTTAGGCCAGCACGGCTTGAATATTCAGGAATTTTGCGCCAAATTCAATGACGCGACCAAAGACAAAAGCGGCAGCGTAATCCCGGTGGAAATTACTGTCTATGATGACCGCACCTATTCCTTAAAATATAAAACACCCCCTGTTCCGGATTTATTGAAAAAAGCAGCCGGTATCCAAAAAGGATCTGGCCGTCCCTTACAGGAAAAAGTAGGCAAAGTTACCAAAGCTCAAGTCAGACAAATTGCTGAGACTAAAATGCCGGACTTGAATACAGATGATGTTGAAGCAGCGATGAGAATGGTTGAAGGAACTGCCAAGCAAATGGGATTAACCGTTGAAAACTAATCCAAACTTTAGACTTTCTACTTTAAACTTTAGACTTATCAAAGTGTGGGAGCTTCGGCGCCAATACCACGCAATACTACTACCCTATTAAGCTGGTGTATTGCGTTACATCAGTTTTTTGTTTATTACTAATGTAACTATGCAACCTCGCATAATTAAATAATACATAATACAACCTAATTTAAATCTATGAAAAGAAAACCGAAATCCAAGCCGCATTCCAAAAGATATGTGGAATTAGTCAAGAAAATCGATAAAAACAAAGCTTATCCGATTGAAGAAGCAATAAAGCTGGTTAAAGAAACAGCAACCACCAAATTTGACTCTTCTATTGAAATTTCCATCAGAACCGGCATTGATCCGAGCAAAACAGACCAACAAATTCGCTCAACTGCTCTTTTACCTCATGGTAACGGCAAAAAGCTAAAGATAGCAGTCATTGCCACCCCGGAAAAACAGAAAGAAGCAAAAGAAGCAGGCGCTACTATCGTCGGCGGAGAAGAATTGATAGAAGAAATCGCTAAAACCCAAAAAATCAATTTTGATGTGCTCTTAACTATTCCGGAAATGATGAAAAATCTGGGCAAAGTGGCGAAAATTTTAGGCCCTAAAGGCTTAATGCCTAACCCCAAGACAGAAACAGTTACCCCGAATATCAAAAAAGCTGTTGAAGAATTGTCCAAAGGCAAAATCACTTTCCGTGCTGATGACACTGGAAATATTCATTTAAGCATTGGCAAGGCTAAATACGATGAAGCAAAATTAATTGAAAATTATAAGGCTTTTATGGATACTTTGCTAAAAATGAAGCCATCTTCAATTAAAGGAGATTTCATTAAAAAAATCACCTTATCTTCGACTATGGGACCCGGCATTAAAGTCCAAATTTAAAATAACTTCTTTAAAAAAGAACTTCGCATCGGCGGGGTTCTTTTTTGTTGACAATTACCCTTTATTTATTATATTAAGCGTGATAAAATAGTATTATCTTATAAATATAACTTTTATAATTTTATGTCTGAAGAACGCAATCACTATCGTCCTTCCTGGGACGATTATTTTATGGCCATTGCCAAAATAATTTCCAGCCGCAGTACTTGTGATCGCCTCTATTCCGGAGCAGTCTTAGTCAAGGAAAATCGTATCATTGCCTCTGGCTACAATGGCGCGCCCCCGGGATTACCTCATTGTCATGACATCGGACATTTATTGGAAGAAACCCATTGCATCAGAACAATTCACGGCGAGCATAATGCCCTGCTGCAAGCGGCGGTTCTAGGAGCAACCAGTACAGTGGGAGCAACGATGTACACTAAATATGTTCCCTGTATGCATTGCTCTAAATACGTGGTGGCTTGCGGTATTAAACGCGTAGTTGCAGCCAGAGTATACCGGGCTGCCCAAGCTATTGAGTATTTAAAACAAGCAGGCGTGCAAGTGGATATTTATCAGGAAAACCGAGATTGGAACGAAGAACTGAAACAAATATTTTCTGAAGATATTCCCGAGAGAATAAATCAAGGTGCAATTAAATTAGAGGAAAAATAATTATGAAGAATATTATCCTGGCTATCGTCGGACTGCCCGGCGCCGGCAAAACAGAAATAATAAATTATCTGCGGCAAACCCAGAAATGGCCTAATATATATTTTGGCCAGGCTGTGTTTGATGAACTGGCGCAAAGAGGAATGGAAGTCAATGAGCAAAACGAAAGGCAAATCCGAGAAGAGTTAAGGAGCAAATACGGCATGGCTGCCATGGCCATTAAAAATATTCCTAAAATAAAAGAATTATACAGTCAATCAAGCGTTTTGGTGGAAAGTTTATACAGCTGGGAAGAGTATCTGGAAATGAAAAAAGAATTTGGGGATAATTTTTATGTTCTGGCTATTTATGCCTCCCCTGTCACCAGAATTAAAAGGTTGAACAGCCGGCCCGAACGCCCGCTGACCAAAGAACAGGTTGAGTCCCGAGATTTCTCCCAAATTGCCAATCTGCATCAGGCAGGTCCCATTGCCAGAGCTGATTTTACAATAATAAATGAGGGGGCAAAAGAAGCTGCTTTTCAACAGGCAGAAAAATTTATTTCGTTAATAAAATGAATTATGTCCTGGCCCAAATATTATGCCAATCAAATAATCGCGCCTAATACCGACGGCTTTATCGGCATAATTTGCGGGTGGAGCAAGAAAGAACATATTGCTGAAAAAATATCCGAAGCCAAAAAAAATAAGATTGCCGCAATCGGACAGCTTTATAGCAAAGAAGGCCTTAACTATATAATCCGTAATATTTTTTTAAATCCCAAGTTAACCAAGCTGATTGTTACGGGCAATGATTTATCAGGCAGCATAAAATTTCTTCGCGATTTTCTTAATGACAATAAAGGTCTGCAGGTTTTACATCAGGAGATTCCTGCGGAAAAAATCCAGGTTTTTCGCGCTTGGTTTAAAGATAATACCCATTTTATTCAGGAGAATGAACTTAATAACTTGTTAGACAGCCTGCAACCTAAAGCGGACTGGATAAGCGAGCCTCTGGAATTTCCAGACCAGGCGCAACGGGAAAAAATTGATTATCCTTCCGAAGAAATCTGTTTTCGTCTGGAAGATAAAAAAATCGCTGATTTGTGGCTGAAAGTTTTGGATCGCGTTTTAAAATTCGGGCTTAATAAAATGAGCCAGTATGCGGAAATGCAAAGAGAATTAATCAATATCACCACCGTCATCAATGATGAAGATCCGGATAATCCCTATCTGCCTGAATATTTATACTTTAATAAGCAAGATCTGGAAAATTATTACCCTCAGTTGATGACCGATCACATTTTTGAAGGCGTCGAATATACTTATGGCAGCCGCTTTCGTAATTTTAACGGCATTAACCAAATAGAAGCTGTGATTAAAGACCTTAAAGAAAATAATTATAGCCGGCGCGCTATTGCTTTTACCTGGGATGTAATGAAAGACACCGGCAATCCCAAAAGTCCCTGCATTAATCTGGTAAATGCTTTAGTGCAAAGAGAGAAAGTATATTTATCTACTTACATCCGGTCAAATGATATGTATCGCGCCTGGCCTCAGAATTCTTTTGCCTTGCGCAAAATCCAGAAAGAAATAGCTGATGCTTTAAATTTAAAACTCGGGAAATTGTGCATTATTTCCAACTCTGCCCATATTTATGAACGTGATTTTCTGGCTGCCGCGGAAATGGTGGAAAAACATAAAGCCAAAACAGAATGTGTGCAGGATCCGCGGGGCAACTTTGGCATTACTCTGGAAAACGGAAAAATAATTGCCACCCATTACTCCCCTGACGGACAATTTATCCAGAAATTTGAAGGGGCCACTAGCACTGAAGTCTTTAACCAAATTTTTACTTTTATTTCCGATATTCTCCATGCCCTTGATTTGGGCAAAGAGCTGGGTAAAGCAGAACTGGCACTGAAAAAAAATATACCTTATAATCAGGATCAGGAAATAAAAATTTAATTTTATAATTATGAATGGCAAATTTATCGTGATTGACGGCACTGACGGCTCAGGCAAAGCAACCCAGACAAAATTATTAGTCGAAAAGCTGGCTCAAGAAAATTTGGCTGTCAAAACTATTGATTTTCCGCAGTATGGCAAAAAAAGCGCCGGATTAGTTGAAGAATATTTAAACGGAAATTATGGGACAGCCAATGAAGTAGGTCCTTACCGGGCTTCGGTTTTCTATGCCTGTGACCGTTATAATGCCTCTTTTCAGCTTAAAGACTGGCTTAACCAAGGCCATATCATTATTTCCAATCGCTATGTTTCCTCTAACATGGGGCATCAAGCCGGAAAAATAAAAGACCCGGCTGAACGCGATAAATTCCTGGAATGGCTTTTTGATTTTGAATATAATCTTTTTGACATTCCTAAGCCTGATATAAATATTTTACTTTACATGCCGCCGGAAATCGGACAAAAACTAGTTGATAAAAAAGGCAGTCGCGACTATATTGGCGGGCAGAAAAGAGACATTCATGAAGCTGATTTGGAACATTTAAAAAATGCAGCCGAAGCTTATCAGTACGTAGCGAAAAAATATAACTGGATTATTATAAACTGCGCCCCAGACGGCAACTTATTATCTATTGAAGAAATTCATAATCTGCTCTGGGAAGAAATCAAGAAAGTCATCGCCTAATTATTTATTTCCTAATCTTATGAAAGAAATAAAGTTTACGCGCAAGACAAATGAGACGAACATTGAAATTCATCTGAATATCGGCGCTAAGGGCAAAGTTAAAATTACTACGTCCATCAACTTTTTAAACAGCCTCCTGGAAAAATTTGCCGCTAACGGCAATTTCTTATTTTCCCTCAAAGCTACTTCCAGCCCCAAGGCGGATCAGCGCTCTTTTGTAAAAGATGTCGGCATTTCACTGGGCAAAGCTTTTCGCACCTATATCAAGGATGCCAAAGGATTAAATGGCGTCGGTTTTTTTGCGTTTCCTCTTGATGAATCACTGGCTATTATTGCGCTGGATTTAAACGCCAAGGCTCAGAATGTTTTTAAAGCAAAATTCAAAACCCATAAAATAAGCGATTTAAAAACTGAATATATCAAAGAATTTTTAAGCGGATTTAGCCAGGGCGCAGCCTGTAATCTGACAACTTTTGTCCCTTATGGCAATAATGACCGCCTTAAAGCAGAAGCAATATTTAAAGGACTGGGCAAAGCCTTAAGCATGGCATGTTCCTCAAATTACATGCTGCTTAAAGACATACCAGCTATAAAAGGCTTAGCTAATAAGTTTTAACCTATGGAAGTCAAAATAAAGAGAATAGATAAATCCCTGCCTTTACCAGAGTATCAGACCAAAGGCTCTGTTGCCTTTGATTTGTATTCTCGTATAGACATGGAAATCAAGCCCAAAGAAATAGCCTTAATTCCGACAAATCTGATAATTCAGACGCCTCCCAATTACATGTTAGCCGTCGTACCGCGCAGTTCAACGCCAAAGAAATTAGGGCTTTTTGTCCCCCACGGCATCGGCATTATTGACCAAGATTATTGCGGCCCTGAGGATGAAATTCATTTACAGGTCTTCAATTTTACTGACAATTCGGTTAATATAACCAGAGGCCAGAGAATCGGCCAGGCTGTCTTTGTGCGCATTGATACTGCCTCCTGGCAGGAAATTGACCAAATCGAAACAAAAACCCGCGGTGGCTTTGGTTCAACTGGCTAAAAACAAGCCTTTCTGATAAAATATAATTATATTTAAGGAACATCTTAACCACTGATTTATACTCACTGATTCCACAGATGACAAGATAATATCAGTGCTATCTGTGAATAAAATCTGTGGTTTATAGGTTTCAAATTTTATAAAATCTCACCTAATCAAATCCCCTATGTCCAATCACAAAGGCAAATTCATAGTCATCTACGGCGCCAATAATCTGGGCAAAACCACGCAAGCTAAATTATTGGTGGAAAATATTATTATCCAAATGGGCAAAGAAGCAGAATATCTTAAATATGCTGTCTATGGACTGGAACCATCAGGCCCCCTGATCAATACATATTTGCGCCAAAATAATCCCTACAAATTTACACCGCGTGAATTTCAGCTGCTTCAGGTTTTAAACCGCACCCAGCATGAGCAAACACTTAAAGAAAAGCTTAGCAAAGGCAAATGGATAATTGCTGAAGATTATACCGGTACTGGCATTGCCTGGGGCATGACTCAGGGACTGGATAAAAACCTGCTTTATCAAATGAATTCACATTTATTAAAAGAAGATTTGGGTATTTTATTCGAAGGCGAACCGTTCCCTGAGAATATTGACAAAAATAATGTGATGGAAAATAATCATGCCATGCTAGCTAAGGCTGGCGAGGCTTTTAAAGAAATTTCCCGCGACTTTAACTGGCTAACAGTCAATGCCAACCAGCCGATTGAAAAAGTCCAGGAAGACATTCTCAACATTATCAAAAGCAAAATAACTTATATTGAATAAACTTATTAATTAATAAGACTAAACTTATGCAGTGTCCTCAATGCGGTATTGAGTTACAACCTAATTCAAGCATGTGCCAAGGCTGCGGCTCAAAAGTAAATACCCAGCCCAATCCGACACAACAAAACGGCTACTATGCTGTCAGCAAAAAAAATAAAACAATCGGCGTTATCCTGATCATTGCGCCATTTGCTGGTTTGATTTTTATTTTGGTCGCTTATGCAATCACTCAATTTATTATAAATGCGATAACCCAAGCAACAATATAAATTTAAAAAATTTTATAACTTTATGAAAAAAATCATTTTTAAAACTCTGCTGGTTGCTGCCCTATTGCTGGCCATCTCCCCGATTTTCAGCAATATCTGCCAGGCTTCTCAGCCGGAACTAAATCTAAATTTAAACGCTAATGATCTTAGAAATCTAAATCTGGGTGAGTTTGAAAATTTAAATTCCGACTATATACCGATTGGCCAAAGTGACGTAAGGTCAACAGTAGCAAGGATAATAAGTGCTATTTTAAGCTTATTAGGGATACTTTGCTTTCTGGGAATATTTGTATGCGTACCGCTAGGAATTTATTTCCTGACAAAAAAAGAATTAGTTTCAGGTACTCCTGGGGAAAAGCCATTAGTAGATATCGGGGAAATTTTAAAAAAAGGCTGGAATTTATTTAAAAATAATTACCAACAATTTGTTAACCCTTTATTAATTCTAGCCGGATCATACTTGGTTTTTATGCTGGTACTTGGTGTAATGCCTTATGCGGAAACTTATGGCATTCCTATGCTGTTAGTCATCCTGGGATTCCTTTTATTCGCCTTAGCCTATATTTTCATTTCTCTGTGGATTACAATTGTTATAATAAAAATAATTGCCAACTTGTATTTAAGCCAACCGGTTGAAATGAGGAAAATTTACGAGGAATCATTTAGTAAAGTACCTTCGTATTTATGGGCTAATATTTTAAATTTCCTTGTTGTTTTCGCAGGACTAATACTTTTTGTCATCCCGGGAATAATTTTTTCTATCTGGTTTACTTTTGCTCCTTATGTGAATATTCTGGCCGATACGGATAATAAGGGAGTCGCCTCATTAAAATCCAGTTATTATTTAACTAAAGGAAGATGGCTTGATGTATTTATTCGGTTATTTGTCTGCGGATTAGTAGTCGGCTTGGCATCATTAGCATTAGTTCTGATTCTCGTAATACCTTACGGTATAATTACCTTCATGGTTGGAGAAAACCTAATACTATCAATCGTTTATAATATACTGATGTCAATTCTTTCGCTGATTCTTACTCCTCTTTCCTTAGCCTTTGTTGTTATTTTGTATTACAGCTTAGTTGAAACCAGACCTTCAAATAATAAATTTCAGCCAACCGCCCCAACTCAAATATAGAACACTAAATCCAAACCGATAAACTGCACCAATTTTCCAAACCATCTATACAATTCACTAACAAACTATGGAACTAGAACCTGTCATTGGCCTGGAAATTCATGTCCAGCTCAAAACAAAATCAAAAATGTTTTGCTCGTGCGATAATAGCGGCGAAAATCAGCCGCCGAATACTTGTGTTTGCCCTGTTTGTCTAGGCCATCCCGGTACATTGCCTGTAGCCAATAAACAGGCTATTGAGTGGTCAGCTAAAACAGCCGTGGCATTGAATTGCACAATTGATGAATATTCAAAATTTGACCGCAAGCACTATTATTATCCGGATCTGCCCAAAGCTTATCAGATTTCTCAATTTGACCGGCCAATCGGCAATACCGGCTATCTTTATATTTTAAATCCAAAAACACAGGAAGAAGAAAAAATCAGGATTAACCGTCTGCATCTGGAAGAAGATGCGGCTAAACTTATACACGCGCCTAATAAGGCCTATAGCCTGGTAGATTATAACCGCGGTGGTACGCCTTTAATGGAAATTGTGAGTGAACCGGATATAAAAACTCCGGCCCAGGCCAAAGCTTTCTTGCAGGAACTGCGCCAGATTATGCGCTATCTGGATGTTTCCGAAGCTGATATGGAAAAAGGACATTTGCGCTGCGATGCCAATATTTCCCTGCGGCCGATTGGAGACACAAAGCTTTATCCCAAAACCGAAATTAAAAATTTAAATTCTTTCAAAATGGTGGAAAAAGCTTTGGAATATGAAATATCCAGGCAGACCAAAGTATGGCTGGAAGGCACTCCCCCTCAGATTTTAACCACTCGCGGCTGGAATGATGCCAAAGGCATTACTGAAGAGCAACGTTCCAAAGAAGAAGCCCATGATTATCGCTATTTTCCGGAACCTGATTTGCCCCCAATCCATTTCCAGCTTCAACCAGACGCCAAATGCGACCTTGACGCAAAAATAATCAATATTCCCTGTCTAACAGCTAATTTACCGGAATTGCCAAATCCCAAACGTAAACGCTTTATGGGAGAATATGACTTATCATTAGACGAAGCCAGACAATTGACTGAAGATAAAAAAATAGCAAATTACTTTGAAGATGTTATTTCCGAACTAAAAGCCTGGACTGAGAATTTTGAAGAAGCTAAAAATAATCCGTACATTTGGGAAGATAACAAGCCAAAACTTATTAAACTTGCCAGCAACTGGATTATTAACAATTTGGTCCCCCTGCTTTATCAAAAAAATCTGGAAATTAACGAAACCAAATTGACTGCGGAAAATATGGCTGAACTTGTTTCCTTGATCTTTGCAAAAAAATTAAATAACACGTCAGCTGTCCAAATCTTCCCGCAAATGATTGAATCTGGTGCTGACCCCTCACACCTGATGAAAGACTTAAATATCGAACAAATTTCTGACTCGGGCGAATTAGAAAATATCATTGCCCAAGTAATTACTGATAATCCTAAACCGGCAGAAGATTATAAAAACGGGAAACTTCCGGCTTTACAGGCGCTTGTTGGCAAAGTCATGGCTCAAACCAAAGGCAAAGCAAACCCGGAAATTGTCCAGGAAATTCTCAAGAAAAACCTGCAATAAATAAAAAAACAACCGTCGGAAATCGATGGTTGTTTTTTATTTACGGTTAACCCCTGATTTATAATTATATTTTTAACCACTTCTTAACCAGGCTATTGGCTTTAGCCGGATTATTTACCCAGATAATCTCTTTATCACGCTTAAACCAGGTATTCTGCCTTTTGGCATACTGATTACTGGCTATTTCCAACAATTGAATCATTTCTTTTTGATCTTTAATTGCGCCGGTTAGGTAGCGGGAAATGAAGCGGTATTCTAGCCCAAAATCATCCAAACGCTTCCAGGAGACCCCTTTTTTATGCAAATTTGCCACTTCCTGAATCATACCCTGCTTAAAGCGGCTAATTAAACGATCATGTATTCTTTTATTTAATTCAGCCTTATCTCGCAGGACTCCGATTTTAAGAATATCGTACTTTGCCGCCCGGATATGTGGCATTATCGTCTTTTTACCGTTTAAAGCCAATTCCAAGGCTCGAATCAAACGCCTCTTATTATTCGGATCAATCACTTTAGCTCGTTCTGGCCAGAGCTTCTTTAACTTATTAAAAAGTTCAGCAGCAGATAATTTGTCAAGTTTTTTTCGTAACTTCCAGTCAGCTGTAACTGTCTTGGGCAAACCGTAAAGCAAAGCATCTATCCAAAAACCCGTGCCTCCGCAGATTATCGGCAATTTCCTTTTTTTTATTATTTCCTTAATAGCCTTTTCTCCCATTCTAACAAATTTACCTGCGTTGAATTGAGAAATGGGCGAAACCACGTCTAATAGATAATGCTTAATACCCTGCATTTCTTTTTTTGTCACTTTGCCGGTTCCCAAATCCATGCCTTTATAAACTTGTCGCGAATCAGCGGAAATCACTTCCCCAGTAAACTTCCTGGCCAGCTCAATCGAAAGACTGGTCTTGCCACTGGATGTGGGACCAACAATGACTAAAACCTTTTCTAATAGTCTTGACATAAATTAATAAATTTGTTATATTTAGTGCAAGTCTTTAATGTCTTTTTATCAGGAGGGATATCAATGGCTGAAGAATCAGGAGAAAGCTTTTTTAGCGAAACATTTTTCAACAAACAGTACCCGCTGACAATAGTTGGCTACATAAAGGCGATATTTAAATACTTCGCCGTTTCTGCTGGAAATAAAATTCTGGCGACTGATCATATCAGAAAATGCATACATGTTGCTGCGGGATATCAGGCTGACAGAATAAAAGAAATGGTTGAAAATGCTCCTGACAATGACTCCTTTACTATTCTTATGGAAAACCGCTTAGTTTCTCAAGAAGAAAAGTAACATTAAAAACTTTTTCAACTGATATTAAGTCCCCAATAACCCGAAGCTTTTCAGCTCGGGTTATTTTAATTAGACGAAATCAGCCATTTTTGCTAAGCTAATTATAGGATTTAATTAAACTTTAGTCAAAATACTTTAAATGAATAAAGCATTAAATGATTAAAATTCCAGAATCTGCAATCCGCAATCTCGCATGTTCAAAGCAACCTAATAAAACCTCATACAACCTCATATAACATTATAAAACCTAAAATTCAACCCTATGAAACCAAAATACTCTTTTATCAATATCCTGACCGGCTCTGACCTCTCAACTCGACGTTTAGCCTTAATCTCCACAAAAAGTCCAAAAACCGGTCCAGTAATTTGGTTAACTGGCGCAGTACATGGCGATGAAGTCGGCGGCATTATAATTATCCAGGAAATTTTTAAACGACTGCAAAAATACAAACTGCTCAAAGGCGCTGTTTATGCGTTGCCGTTAATGAATCCCATAGGTTTTGAAACGGTTACCAGAGGAATTACTTTAAGCCGGGAAGATTTTAATCGCTCTTTTGACCTTAATCGCTCTTTTCCCGGTGATAAATTCGGTACTTTGGCAGAACGCATTGCTTATACTATTTTTCAGACAATAAAGACTTCCCGACCAGCTTTAGTACTAGATTTGCATAATGACTGGATTAATTCTATTCCCCATACTTTAATTGATCCTTATCCCGGCCAGAAACACAAAGTTACCTATGAAAAAACCAGAACCATGGCATTAAAATTGGGGTTGCCAATTATTAATGAATTGGAAGAGGCTGAGCAAGCGCCAGAATTACAAAAATCACTTTCCGGCAGTCTCTTGGCTCATAATATTCCCGCGATAACTCTGGAAGTCGGCGGCGCTTCACCGGTTTCGTCAATTGCCAAAGAAAAAGACGTGGAAGACGGCGTTAAAGCTATTTGGGATCTTTTGACCAGCCTGGGCATGGTCAAGCCGATTGCTCAAGATTTTAATTATCAGGTACCTGACAGTTTCAAAAATAAAATTTTAAAATATTCTCATCAGCCGGATGCTTCGACCAGCGGTGTGGTTGTTTATATTGTAAAACCCGGAGAAGTAGTTAAAAAGGGCCAGCCCTTGGCCAAAATTTATAATGTTTTTGGCAAACACCAGGAAACACTCTGCAGTTTGCAGGATAGCCTTATTCTAGGGCACTCTGATTTTTCCGTAGCATTTCCCGGCGCTGACCTTCTTTCTTTTGGGATTTTATGAATGAACTTAGCCTGACGACAATTCATATTATAGCTTTAGCAAAGATTGTACTCTTCATTTATTTTGGGGTTACGATTTTTTTAATTTGGAAAAATAAAAAGCCCCATTGGCATTTAATCGCCTTTACTTCCGCTATCTTTATTTTTTACCTTACACTTTCATATCCGTTAAAACGCCTCTGGTGGTCTAATAACGGAGATGAACTTTTTACCGGCGCTTTTCTAACCAGAGTCTTAAACGGCCAGATATTTTCAGACTTTTATTATACTAACTTGGCTCCGTTTTATCCTCCGCTTTACTTCTGGGTTACAGGAACAATTTCCCGCTTAGTTACCTCAAATGCCATTACCGCCGCTAAAATAGGAATCTTGGGTACCATTTTAATCTGGTTTATTGGCTCATACTTCTGGCAAAAATTATTTTGGAATAAGCTAGACCAGGCCAGAGATAAAATTGCTATTTATAAATCCCCCCGATTTTGGCTGCTATTCCCGATTATTTATTTTATCAGCCTGGACTTTGATAATATTATAGTCAAGCCTTATGAAACGATTCCCGCCCTTTTTAGCGTAATTTTAATCGGCATAATTGCTGATTCGTTTAGTTGGGAAAAATGGAACTGGAAAAATTATTGTTTTCTGGGAGTTAGTGCCGGCCTTCTCTTTTTAACTTATTATTTCTGGTGGTTTATTTTGATTCCGGCTATGTTTTTTCTGGCGCTTACCTCTCGAACTAAAATTCTAAACATCAAACGCATCATTTTACTGGGATTCGCAATATTTGCCATATCATCAATCTACATAATACCTCTTTTCCTCAATTATTCACATTTTGGCATGGAAAACTGGCAAGCTGTCTTTTTTGTACCCACAGATTTTATCACTTTTGCGCCCTGGCAATCCTTATCCTTAAAATCCCTAATCTTTCTTGCCGGCATTATCGGTCTGATTGCTTTTGCCCAGGAAAAATTTATCAAAGCTAATCTAATAGTTCTTGCGACCTGCTTCATTTATCAATTTATCAATTTAATCATTTATACCTTTAATGCTAAACCATTACAGTGCCAAAAGCCGTTTTTGTTTCTCGGAGGCGCGACCTTATGCGTCGGCGCAACATATTTAGTCATTTACATCTGGAATAATTACCTAAAAACCTCGGAAACAAAAAAAATCGCTGCGCTTTGCGCGATCGTAATTTTCTTACCACTGTTACCCATGATCAAATTTATTGATGATCCTGTGATTCCCGAACAGATTGAAAAAAATCTAATTGTTTCTGATTTTAAAATACTGGCTCAAATTATTGAAAAAGATATACCCGGTTATAAAACTATGAACTGGCTGACTTCAGGGACCCCGGAAATTAATCTTTACATTCCCTTAAATTATTATATTGCCCATAATCCTCATTTTTCCCACCCGGCTGCAATCTATTCCCGAAGGCTAGATTTAATACAAAAAATAAGCAGCGCCAAAACGCCTGAAGAGTTTAATGAGATTTTAAATGAAAGCAAACCTTTAATTACCGGCTTAATCCTTATTAAGGACAAAGAAAACTATCCCCTATCTTACTGGCGGGACAATTATCCCAACGGCGGCAAAGAACTAATCATCAATCTTCCCCAAAACCTAATTTCTGATCAGTACTGGCAAAAAATTTATTCTGACAATCTCTGGGATATTTATACAAAAAAATAAAAGCGACCCGTCTTAGCGTGTCGCGATTTTTTCATTTTTGGCTTTTCTTTTTACCGGCAGAAATCTTGGCGGGTTTCAATCCCTTATCTCTCCTTTTTAACTTTAACAATTTTAATTCGTATTCTTTTAAATCGTCGATGCGACCAAGCTTGCGATTAATGCTTATCAAGGCTTCATATGCCTCTTGGCAATTAGGCTTGATTGCAAAGACTATCTCCAATATTGAAGCCGCCCTGTGGTAATGTCCATCCTTCATCAAGATATTTACTGCCATTAAATAATAGCCGACTGCACCTTCCATGTCATTGAAATGCACGCAGAGACGGGCTAAATTGCACAGGTTCTCTATCCCAAAATTGCGATAAAACCTGTCAAAAAATTCTCTATATTTAGCCATGGCTTCCTTAATTTTTCCCCTGCTTTGAAGTTCCTTGGATGCTTCCAATAACTTCTTACTTTCCCTCCTGCTTTGAGGTTCCCTGGGTTCATCCGATAATTCCTTTGATTTCCTTTTCATTGTCTATTCCTCCTTTAAATAAAAATTAAAGACCTAAGGATTATGCTCTAAAATTATCAAATACTATTTAAACTGTCAACCGAATCCCCTTCCAACCCGAAACTCTTGGCCTTCGTAATTTTAATTTTAACAAATTTACCCAGCAAATTCTTATCAGAAGTAAACTTAACAACTTTAAACGTCTTTGTTTTAGCAAGCCAAAGGTCACTCTTACCTTTACGTTCAACTAATACATCTAAAACCTTGCCGACTAATTTCTTATTAATCGCCAGCGCAGTCTTGTTTAATACTTTATCCAGCTCCTTATCCCGCCTTTCTTTTTCCGCATGGCTAACAGTATCTTTCATTTTAGCTGAGGCAGTACCTTCACGGGGCGAGTACTGATTTAAATAAGCCATATCGTATTTCATATCTTTAAATAACTTTACGGAATTCAAAAACTGCTTTTTGCTTTCTCCGGGGAAGCCCACAATAATATCAGTAGAAATTGCCACTTCTGGAATACTTTTACGAATTTTTTTGACTAAAAGTTTATATTGCTTAACTGTATACTTACGGTTCATTTTTTTCAATATTAAATCATCTCCAGCCTGGACCGGCAAATTTATATAGGGACAAATCCTGGGATTCTTGGCAATAACCTCAATTAATTTATCTGACAAATCTTTAGGATGACTAGTTAAAAATGACAGCCAAAAGTTGCCTGATAACTGAGCAATGTATTCAAGCAAATCCGGAAAGTCTGTAATTTTTAAAAGTTTTGAGTTTTTAGATCTGGTTCTGAGTTCTGAGCTTTGAATTTTGAGTTCAGGTGCGTAAGAATTGACATTCTGACCAAGCAAAATAATCTCCTTGTACCCCTTTTTAATCAATTCCTTAACCTCTTTAATTACCTCCTGCGGTGAACGCGACATTTCCCTTCCCCTGACATAAGGCACAATGCAATAAGCGCAAAAATTGTTACAGCCGGTCATAATTGGGACATATGCAGTAAATTTATTTTCATATTTTGGCTTGACTGAAAGGTAAGACTCAATTTCCTCTTTGCCGGGTTTGATTCCCAAAAGCTGGGGCAATTTATTCAAATCCTTAATATCCAAGAAAATATCAACTCCTGTCATTTTTCTAACTACTTCCTTGCGCAAAGCCATACAACCGGTCAAAATAACTTTTAATTTTTTACCCTTAGACCTTAACCTGTTCAAATTTCGCACAATTCCCCAGACTCGATCTTCAGCTGATTGACGCACAGAACAGGTCACAAAAATAACCAAATCCGCGTCATCGCACAATTTGGTTTTATTATAGCCAAGTGACCCCAGCACCGCTTCAATTCTTTCGGCATCGCTTATATTCATCTGACAGCCGTAAATATAGAGAAAATATTTCATACAATGTATAATACTAAAACTAGCAGATCTTGGCAATATTTACTACTTATATTATTCCTGAAAATATTATATAATATAAGTAATATGATTATCTTACTTATTGCCAAGTTTAAACCCCAAATTGCCTATTGGCTATTTTTTTGTTTGGTCATTGTTGCCCTATACGGACTTTTACCCAACCCGCTGGGATTAATTGTCCTGATCTGCTCATTCATCTGGCAAAGCAAGCTTTTGGGACGTTATTTTGAAAAACGTAAAATTTTGCAGACATCCATTTTACACATTTTATTTTTGCTGGCATATTATTTGATTTCCCTAACAATTTTATATTATTTTATCGGTCTTACCAGACTAATCTTTTCTATCTGGTTTTTTATTACCTACTTAATCTTGTTTCTTTTAATTAAAAAATTAGATTTTAAAATATCTAATTTTGACCTAATTATTAATGAATACAAAAAAATAAAACAATCTTGGCTGCAAATATTAAGCCTGCTTGGATTGATTGTCATATTTTTTATCACTTATTTCCAGCCGATACTGGACGGCAATCCGACACCGTGGTCAAATTTTCCAAGCTGGGCATTTGTACTCTTTAGCTTAATCACTTTTCTGCTGATTGCTGATTATTATAATAGGAGTTCAATTATTACCACCACCGTCTATTATTTATATGCAATTTGTTTAGTTGCCATAAAATACAAGCTTTCCTATGGATTTGACACTTTAATCCATCAAGCATCTTTAAATGAGATAGCAGCGGCAGGAAAAATTTTACCGTTGACGCCATTTTATATTGGACAATATGTTTTCGAATTATTGATTCATTTTTTCTGCAATCTTGATTTTACCGTAATTGAACGCTTTTTAATACCCGTCTTCTTCGTAACCTTGACCCTCTTAATTTCAAAACATTTTTTTAGTACCCTAAACTTAAAAATAAATATTTTTATTGTGCCAATCGTTTCACTTTTTCTAATTCCTGATCAGTTTTTTTACAGTACACCCTATGCTTTTGCGATTATCTGGGCAATTATTTTTTCCTGCGCGCTATATCTTTATCTAATTAAAAAAAATAAAGCCGATTTTTATTTAATGGTAATATCGGCAACCTGCACGCTTTTAATTCATCCCTTTGTCGGCCTCCCGTTTATCTTTATAATAATCGGAGCAATAAACCATAATCGGATCAGATATAAAAAAATAAATTTATTTTTCACCTTTATTAGCTCAAGTTTGATTATTTTTTTAGGTTTTGCGGTTTTCAATTTACTCAGTCATAATGCTGTTTCCTTTAATAACCCGCTAAGTTATTGGAGCTTCTTAATTGAAATTTTTTCACCGCCTGTCTGGTTTAACTCCCTGAATACCTCATTAGGCTACTTGCTTATTTATACTTATGAAAGATATTTTCTATTAATTCTAGCCTTAATTATAGCTGCCTTTTTTATAGCAGTAGCAAAAAAACGCTTTGTCGAATTAATTTTAATAATTTTAAGCTTAAGCTTTATCATCACCGGCTGGCTTTTTATTTCAGGCATCTCCGTATCCGGCTATACTTATTCTGACCAGCTGAATTACTCCTATCGCTTAATTCAGATAGCAAGATGGCTCTTATGGCCCATCTGGCTGATTATTTTCTATTATTTGTTTACTTTTATAAATAGTTTAAAATTCTGGACTCGGATAATTTATCTGTTATTAATATCCTTGCTACTTTGCGTAAATTGGTACTTAACATACCCGCGCAATGACAAGATTTCACATCTGAGTGTTAATTCCATCAGAGCAATTGATTACCGGGCCGTAAACTTTATCTACTCACTAGAAAAAGGCAAAAACGGCTATCTTGTCTTGGCCAATCAATTATTCGGCGCTGCCGCCGTAAAATCATACGGGTTTGGACCCTACTACCAGACTTACTGGGGCAATCTTCTATATTATTCCATTCCCATGTCCAGCGAATATCACACCCGTTATGAAAAGATTACTTCTGAAAATGAATTTGATTATAATTCAATTCTGGAAATAATGAAAACAACAAAAATAAATCGCGTCTATTTGATTCTTACTGACTATTGGCAGCCTGAAGAAACCACTAAAGAGGAAATTAAATTATATTCCTCGCAATACTGGAATTTAGAAGATAAAATTGAAATATACCAATTTAATATTACACCCTAAAACAAAAAGTTTCCCCGAATTCGGGGAAACTTTTTTCTATAATTTACTTTCGATTTAAAATTTCATCCTTAATTTGAACCGCAAATTTCGCTAAATCCTGAGGACCCAAATCGCCCTTGCCTCTCTGGCGGACAGCGACTTGTTTCGCATTTACTTCTTTCTCGCCGATAATTAATAAATAAGGCACTTTCTCCTGTTCGCCGGCGCGGATCTTCTTACCCAAAGATTCTGCCGAGTCATCAATTTCAACTCTGATATTATTATCAATTAAATTATTTTTAACTTCCAGCGCATACTCAATAAATTTGTCGGAAACAGGCAAAATTTTTACCTGGACGGGAGCCATCCAAGTTGGAAAAGCGCCGGCATAATGTTCAATTAACAAAGCCATAAATCTTTCCGGAGATCCGGCCAGAGCACCATGAATCATAATCGGAGTATATTTTTTGCCATCTGCTCCGGTATATTCCAATTTAAATCTAACCGGCATATTGAAATCAAGTTGGATCGTAGAAATTTGCCATTCACGTCCCAACGCATCTCTCGCAATAATATCCATTTTGGGTCCGTAAAAAGCTGCCTCACCTTCTTTTCTAATATACTCAAGATTCTTCTCCCGCAATAATTCTTCTAAAAATTTCTGAGATTTTTGCCAGACTTTATCATCTCCCAGATACTTATCTTTATTGGCTTCGTCGCGCAAAGATAAACGAATGTAATAACTTAAATCGAAAATTTTCAAAAATGTTTCTATTGCACCTAACATATTACTAAATTCATCCTTAATATGGTCTTCACGGCAAAAGCAATGGCTATCATCCTGGGAAAAAGCCCGTAAACGAGTCAAGCCTGACAGTTCGCCCGGCCGTTCATCTCGGTAAAGATTTGCGCAATCAGCAATACGAATCGGCAAGTCTTTATAGCTTCTAGGCACTGCTGCAAAAATTTGAGTATGCTGGGGACAATTCATCGGCTTTAAAAAAAATTCCTCTTCAGTATAATTGGAAATCACCCGAAACATATCTTCCTTAAATTTATCGTAATGACCAGATATTTTGAATAATTCTGCTTTATTTATTTGCGGAGTATGGACTTCCTGATAACCAATTTTTGCACGTAATTCTTTCGACAGATTCAGAATTTGATTTCTGACTATAGCGCCTCTAAATGTATATAAAGGTAAACCCGGGCCGACTAAATCAGAGAAAGTAAATAAATCAAGTTCCTTGCCGATTTTGCGATGATCCCTTTTTTCCGCTTCGACCAGCATTTTCAAATACTCATCAAGTTCTTTCTGAGCTTCAAAAGCAGTGCCGTAAATCCGCTGTAGCATTTTATTTTTTTCATCACCGCGCCAATATGCCCCGGAAATACGCAATAATTTAAAAGGACCGACTTCTTTAGTTGATTTCACATGAGGTCCACGGCAGAGATCGTCAAAAATATCGCCAATCGAATAAAAACTGACTTTTGTTTCACTTTCTTTTTCCAAATCTTTAATCAATTCTTCCTTATAAGTCTGGCCTTTAACACGAGCTAAAGCATCCTTGATAGATAATTCCTCCCGCTTAATCTCTAAATCAGCCTTAACAATCTCCTGCATTTTAGCTTCTATTTTGGCTAAATCTTCTTCATTGAAAGTATTTTTACCTAAATCAAAGTCATAATAAAAGCCTTCTGCTATAGTTGGCCCAATAGCGAATTTAACATCTTTAAATAAAGCTTTTACAGCTGCAGCCATGACGTGAGATGCTGAATGACGCATGGTGTCTAATTTTTCATTTGTCATATTATTAAATTAGTAATTAATAGATTAAAAAAAATCCCGTCCTAAAATATAATTAAATAACCATATCTTGGGACGGGATTATTCCCGCGGTTCCACCCAAATTTACTTAACCCAAAGGCTAAGAACACTTAATATAAAAGCTTAGAAATCCACTTTAATTGAGGATTTAGCCTCCATAGCTCCACAGGAACGAAGGAGGCTAAACGGTTGGTAGCCGTTTCAATCGCTTTTTTGATTTCTTTATTATAAACAATGAGTTTTTATTTGTCAAATTGATTCTTTTTGTCTGGATGTTTTCCTTTTAGCCTGCAGCAAACTGGTTGGATAACGTTTTTGATTTTCAGCCATATTAATTTCGTCAGACGGGACTTTAAAGGGCGTATCAAGCGCGACAAAATGCATTGGTTCTCCGCTGCTCGAAAATTTAAAAACACCGTTATTTCTGCCGTTATTATCATGACTCACAACCTGATAAGTTCCGTCCGGTAAATCAGTAATCTTACCTGGAAATTTACAAAACTTTTTTATTTTTTTTATTGCTTTCTCCCTTGCTATTGTTGATTCATTAAAACAATTTTCAGGCTTAAACATATTTTATTTATTTACTCTGATAATTATGTGATCCTGAAAAAACGGCATTTTTTTAACCCATTTTGGGAAAAAGCTTATTTCCACCTTTTCAATATCTTCAAAATTTTCTAAATAAGCCTTGATTTCATCTAATTTCAATCTGATTAGTTTATCACGATCAAGTATCTGGCTATTTTCACTGATTATCACAACTCCCTTAACATTGCTTTTTAATTGGGCTAAACGGTTAGTTGTATCAATTTTATCTAATTCAATAATCAACTTGTCGCTATTATCGGCCACTACCTGTTTATCAGTCGGGATTATACTCTGCAAAGCCTTTTGGCTGAATTTTTTGACGTCTCCCTGGTTAAAAGTAACGCCCTTGACCCGAAGCTTTAATTTTATTTTAAAATTATTAACTTGATCACCCACTTTATTACTAAACTCCTGACTAATAATTTCTTTACTCAACACTTTAGCTGTCTCAGCCGGGATATCCTTTATCGATTTTTGCGCTAATTCGTCAGACATTAACGCCAGCGCTTTATCTAAATCTTCCTGAGAAACAACCAAAACCGGCTGTCCGCTAGCATTGAAATCACTTATTGCCTCTGCATATACCAAAATTTGAAGAGCTGAACTTAAACCAGGAATAGTAAATTTTGTCCCTGACTTAGACAGTGGCTGGGAAGGATCATCAGCATATACCTCAGCTTCAATACTGCTTTTAGCAGGAATATCTACTCTATTTTTAAGGCGAAACAAAATATTATCTGCAGTAAGCAGTCTGGTAGTTGCGACTAAAGCCTGGCTTTTTGTTAAATTGTTGGTGATTCTAACCCGTCCGACAATATCATTATCCATTAAAATCTTCGTGCCGGTTGAAGGAAATGTCCTTTCATCTTCGAGCTCCTCATTGATTATTTTGCCGACAATAATACCTTCTTCCAGATTGACATTCTGCGGATTTTCTACAACTATAAAATTAAAATCAGTATTAACTTCCTGACTTTTTGGATAAACAGTAATATAGGCGTAGCTTAGAGCAAAATAAAAAATTACCCCAATTAAGATTGCAGTAATTACAATAAAACCCAGCGCAATTTTGCGATAGATATTCAAAGGAGGATTAATGTGATGTCGATGTGTCATATTTTTAATTTAATTTATGATAATAATTTTTTAATTTTATCAATTTTTACAACAATCGCACTCTTAATTTTGTATCCTTTATTATCAGGCAAGTCGCAAACATAATCAAACCACTTACCTTCAATATAGTTTCTAGCGGTTCCAACTAATTCAAAACCAATACAGGCTTTCTCATAATCCTTATTCCATACTACAAGGGAAACATTTTTATTAAATCTTATATTTTTAATTGAATCTTTGATATGAGAATTAGATATTACTACAAAATTACCTTCCACCCTTACACATGCCACAGCAATATTGTGGGGTTTGTTCTTCCCAATCGTGGCAAACCCAAGCGCATTTCCTTCAATTATCTTTTTTAATCCAGCGGAGATCATAAATATTATGGTATTAAATTTCAATATATTTTACCATTTTCAACTTTTAGCAATCAGTTCTCACCTGTAAATATTATACCATTTTTTCCCTTAAAACACCAAATTATTACATTAATTTAACAAAGCGCACTTCAATTAAACTGCTCAATTCCTTTTGCAACTCCGCATTATCAAAATCAGCATAGAAATTAGTTTCAATCTTACGAAAACGCTGATCATCAATTGGTACAGCCAAAAATACCTTGTTTTTGCCGTTATTCGAATTTAAAATCTTATTTAATTTAACGATACTGTCGGCGGTAATCACTTTTTTGAAAAAGATATATAAATCTTTAGCTTCCTTTGTCACTTTCAGATTTATCTTTTTCAAACGATTTTTCAAATCATTAATAATCCCAGCCGTCAGTGTTTTTACTTCATTGCAAATTATCTTATAGTCTCCGTCTTTATTGGATAATGTGCCGCTAATTATAACTATATTGTCTTCCACCCAGTCATCTTTAGTCGCGCTATAAACACTAGGAAAAACAATAGCCTCAATGCTGTCATAAGTATCTTCAATTTTAACAAAAAGCATTGCTTCCCCCTTTTGAGTAATAATTTTTTTTATACTATTAATGACCCCGCCGATACGAATATTACCCAAACCCGCACCTAAGCCCTTTTTTACATTTACGGATGATAAAATATAGCCGTCCAGCTCATTTTGAAAATCAGAAAAAGGATGTTCGGAAATATACAGGCCTAACAATTCCTTTTCCCAGGCTAATTTTTCCTTTTTGGGAGTTTGCGAGAATTTCTCTAATTGTAATGAATGGTTTATTTTATTATCAGCCGTGGCAAAAAGGCTATTTTGGCTTGTTTGTGCTTCTTCATTTACTGCCCTGATAAAATTTAACAATTTGTCCATATTCATAAGCATTTCATAACGATCGCCAAACTGATCCAACGCACCGCATTTAATTAAGCTCTCAAGTGATTTTTTATTCAAATCCTTGTCATTAATTCTGCTTAAAAAATCAACCAGGGACTGGAAAGAGCCTTTTTCCTTTCTTTCTCTGATTATTGCCTTGGTTAAATTCATACCGACATTTTTTACTGCCGATAAGCCAAATCTAATTCTTGGCCTTTTTTCTTTCAGACTTTCAGCCACCACTGTGAAACGGGTAAAACTTTCATTAATATCTGGCGGTAAAACTTCAATACCCATATTGCGGCATTCGCCGACTTCCAATGCTATTCTTTCAATGTCATCCAAATCAGACGTTAATAAGGATGCCATAAATTCAACCGGATAATTAGCTTTTAAATATGCAGTTTCATAAGCTATCCAGGCATAACAGGCCGCATGTGACTTATTGAAACCATATTCTGCAAACTTTTCCATGCTGCTAAAAGTTTTTTGGGCAATATCTTTGGGAATATTATTTCTCAGGCAGCCCTCAATAAAATCCTTTTTCATTTTTTCCATCAAATCAGCAATTTTTTTACCCATGGCTTTACGCAAAGTATCGGCCTGACCGCCGGTAAAGCCGGCCATATCTTTTGATAATTGCATTACCTGCTCCTGATAAACAATAACACCATAAGTCTTATTCAAAGACTTTTCCATCAGAGGATGATCATAGGTACTCTTTTTAACTCCGTGCTTGCGAGCAATAAATTCATCAACCATACCTGAATTCAAAGGTCCGGGACGATACAAAGCTACCATGGCGATAATATCTTCAATGCTCGAGGGTTTTAATTGTTTAAGATATCTTTTCATGCCTGATGATTCCAGTTGAAAGACACCGGTAGTCTCCCCTTTTTGCAGCAGCGCAAAAGATTTTTTATCATCCAGAGGAATATTTTCAATATTTATTTTTATGGCATGAACTTTTTCAATTGTCTCTAAAGCATTTTCAACGATAGTTAAATTACGCAAACCTAAAAAGTCCATTTTTAACAGGCCCAAATCTTCAATCGGATGCAAAGAATATTGAGAAACAATAGATATATCATCGCTGGAAGCATATTGTAACGGTAAATATTCAGTCAAAGGCTTGGGTGTAATCACAATTCCACAGGCATGAGTTGAAGCATGACGGCAGCAACCTTCTAATTTTCTGGCATTATCTAGTAAATCCTTGCAATCTTTATTATTTTTATATTCCGCTTTTAAATCAGGCACTTTCCCCAAAGCAGTATTTAAATCCATGGCCAGAGGAATCATTTTAGCCACTTTATCGCAATAACTGTAAGCCAAGCCCAATGCCCTGCCCACATCACGAATAGCAGCACGCGCCGCCATTGTTCCAAAAGTCACAATTTGGGCTACATGATCTTTGCCGTATTTATCTTCTACATATCTGATTACCTCATCACGTCGGACATCGGCAAAATCAGTATCAATATCAGGCATGGATATACGGTCAGGATTTAAAAAGCGTTCAAACAACAAATCATATGCCAAAGGATCCAAATTGGTAATTCTGGTCAAATATGAAACTAAACTGCCGGCTGCCGAACCTCTGCCAGGACCGACTACAATACCATTATTCTTCGCCCAAATAATAAAATCAGCCACAATTAAAAAATAGGAAGAAAATCCAGTTTTGGCAATTATGGATAATTCATAATCAAGCCTGTCCTGAACATCTTTCTTCCTAAATTCCTGATTTAAATTTTTACTTAAAATCTTATCTTCCTCTATGCTCCAATTATTATCTTTATCCAATTGCCCGCCATAACGATAAACAAGCCCCTCCATACATAATTTTCTCAAATAGTCTATATCAGTATACCCAGCGGGTACTTCAAAAACAGGCAGAATATTTTTACCGAAAGGAATTTCCACATTGCATAAATCAGCAACTTTTTGGGTATTGCTCACTGCTTCAGGGCAAAACTTAAATTCCCGATACATGTGTTCCGTTGTTTTTAGGGAAAAATCTTCCCCCATCATTGTCATTCTATTTTCTTCTGTCACCTTGCGATTTGTCTGAATACAAATCAAAATATCATGAGCTTTATCATCTTCAGTATTTAAATAATGAGTATCATTTGTTGCTACTACGTCAACATTGTTTTTGCGGGCCAATTCCAAAAGTTTTTCATTAACCTGCTTTTGAACCGGCATATTCGGGTGTGACTGTAATTCCAGAAAAAAATTTTCTCTGCCGAAAATATTCAAATATTTCTGCAAAACAGCCTCTGCCTTTTCCAAATCCTTATAGGTCAAAATGGCATTGGGAATTTCACCTTCAATACAAGCCGACAAGCCGATTATGCCTTCCTTATATTTTTCTAATATTTCCAAATCAATCCTGGGTTTGTAATAGAATCCATCCAGATAAGCGGATGTAACAAGCTTTAATAAATTCTGATAACCTATATTATTTTTGGCCAGTAAAATTAAATGATAACGATCTTCATCAATTTTTGTCCTTTTATTTTTTCGGCCATAGGGGGCAACATAAGCCTCAACACCGATAATGGGTTTGACCCCTGCTTTTTTGGCTTTTTGGCAAAACTCAATAATACCATACATGGAACCATGGTCAGTCAAAGCCATTGCCTCTATGCCATCGGCCTTGGCCTTAGCAACCAAGTCATCAATTTTGGCTAAGCCGTCAAGCAGGCTGTAATGGCTATGGACGTGGAGCGGAACAAATTTCATATAGGTAACAATCAAAATAATACTGATGCCAAAAATTCCCTCAGTTAATAGTATTCAAGCAGGGTTTATATCTAAATTATAACTTAATATCTAGCCTTTCACAACACCTTGAGGCAGTATTTACTTTTTAAATATTTTTATGCTAATATTAGCCACAATTTAAATAAGGTTATCTATATTTAATTAGTTATAGCCTAATTATAATTTGAGATATTAAAAAACCCAATAATGTCCCTAATACAATGGGCGGTAAGCCAGGCATAGGCTGCTTTTCTTTCTGGGAAACAAATAAAATAAACAGGAAAATAAAGCCGGCAATTGTACCTAAAGCTGTTATGTAGGCGGTTAATAGACTGATTTGTAGGCAAGAAACTACAAAAATCGCCGGTAAAGCAATATCCCCTGTCCCTAAGAACATAAATTCCACACTGGGACTGACTATACTAATTTTTTTAAATAAACCGCGAATATTCTGCGGAATTATTATCGTAAAATATACTTTTTGTTCAGCCATCCCGGTAAACATCTGTACCATATGCTTAGTCTTATATACTGCCCAAAAATCATAAACTGCCAGTATTAGTAAGATGATAATAGCGGCACTGGGAGTCAAATTAGCGCCAAACATCACGGCAATGGCACTCAAGGCCATTATTATAATAGCATTATGAATTAAAATATTTTTATAATATAACCAATAAAAAGCCAAAACACCTAAAATAATTAAGCAATTTGGCCAAGGGACATAGGCGTTAACAAAGATCCATAATCCCTGAAAAATGGCCAAATAAAATAAAAGCCTCACGAGCCAAGGCTTTTTATAAAGCTTGAGTAATAATAAAAGAATAACAGTGGCTGTTAAAAAAATAAGCAAAAACTGCAACGCTGAATACTGAGATTGAATGCTTATTTCAGATACAGGTACTAAAATTCTATAACGCAAGGCTATGCCAAGCGAAAAGAATAAACCTAAAAATACGCAAATAATCTCAAATATAAAGCTAAAACTTAAAAAATGTCGCCAATTTAAATTCATGATTATATTATAACATTAATTTAGTGGTATAATAAAGAAAAGAAAAAGCTCCTTGAGTTTGAGGAGCTTAAAGATAATTTAGAACCTTGACGAGATCGGACAGCGGACAAGGCTGTTTCCCTCTCTTTTAGCGCTTAATCGTGTGCGTTAGCCTATTCAACCTTTTAAGGTTCGTGAATAACATAATATAGACTCTAAATCCCGCTAAATAACTTTTAAATTAAACAAATACATGCTCAAAAAATCAAGATATCTGATATTTTTTATTGTTTTAGCCATTACAGCTTTTATTGGTGCTTTTACGTTGGCGCAAAATATTGAAAAATTTATAGATACTGATTCCGATGGTTTAAATGATTATCAGGAAAAAGAAATATATCATACTGCCCCTAATAATCCAGATACAGATAATGATACCTTCCCTGATGGGCTAGAAGTAAAAAATAATTATTCTCCCAGACATGCGAAACTAAAGATGGTTCATGCTGATTCTGACAATGATGGTCTAAATGATCTTTGGGAAATACGTCTGGGCTCAAACATAACGGTTAAAGATAGTGATAACGACGGTTACTCAGATAGCACAGAAGTTTATAATGATTATTCACCAATTGACCCAAAACCTACTAAATTTAAAAAGAAAATTGTAGTCAATATTAAAGATTTACGTTTAGCATATTATTTTGGCGATATTTTATTAGATAATGTGCCTGTTTCTACGGGCAAGGCAAAAACACCGACTCCAATCGGTGAATTTTCCATTATTGCCAAATATCCCGTTAAAAATTATAATATCTATTCCAATACCAAGTGGAATATGCATTTTGCCACTAAAAACGGGTTGCGTTATTATATTCATGGCGCATATTGGCATAATAAATTTGGTATTGATACTGTTTCAGGCGGTTGCGTAAATGTCCGCTATGAAGATATGGAAAGGCTATATAATTTTACTCAGATTGGGACTAAAGTAATTGTTCAATAAATTTAAGTTTAAATTTTAATTAAAGGCTAAGCCTTGCCCTGATAAAAAAGAGAAGCTAACAGTTTTTCTCTCATTTGCATCAATAAATTCAGTTAAAGGTTTGTCATATATACTTTCTAATATTTTAGCCAAAGGAATTATTGCCTCAAGGGGCTTGCTATCCCAGGATATAATTTTATCTTTATATAGCAAGTATGTTCCTCTCGGAGTTCTCAATAAGAAGTTATAGCCAAAATATTTTTCTTTTATTTTTTTAAGAACCAAATCTCCGATTTGGCTTTCTTCGTTATAATCTCCTATTAAAAATAAATCTTTATTTTTTTGGACAGGCACTAACTCCAGATGGCTCGCTGCCAAATTGATTTCACCAAATACCTGCTTCGTAATATTTTTAAAAATCTTATATTCATTGAATTCCGGCAAATATGTTAATCCATATTTAATAGCGTATTTAATGCATTCAGTAATAACTTTATATTTATAGGCATGCCAAAAACGAAGTGCTAACATAATATCAGCCTTAAAATCAGATGTAGTTTTATCATTTATATTTAACCACTTTATTAGCCCGAATTTTTGATTATGCTCATTTAATATTTGCTGCTTATTAATCTTATCAGCATCAATATAGTCTTCTTCTTCAAATAAACTTTGCGGCTGACTTTTAGGCACTAAAAAATAGCCGGTAATATTATGGCATATTATAGCGTAAAATATTGATTCAAAGTTATCAGCATATTTGATAATCATAGTAAAATTGAAATCAGCTGGGATCCGTGTTTAATGGAAACCTCAAGCGCCCATAATTGCTCGAAGTATTTATCCCAGCTGTTTCTTATTATTAATTCTATTACCCCCTATTTTTAAATAGGGCAAAATTATATTTATTTAATTGTTTATATAAATATAATAAAACTAAGAAACTTACAGATTAATTGACGATAAATCGCTTTTTGTTTTCGAGACATATAATATTATGTTAATAGTTAAAAAATGATAGATAACGACCTGTTGTATATTATTAAAATTCAAGATATACTAAATAAAAGAGATGCTTATTGCGAAATAAGTCTAGTCACTGGCGTCAACCAGCTGACTATAAATTCTCTAAGTGCAAGACTTACCTCGGAAACGGGGTGAGTTTTTGTTTTGGGAGGGGGAAAACGAAACTCACCCGCAATATTCCAAAGGATATTTAAATTAATTAATTTTAAGCATAACTATATTTCCTGATTACCGCTTTAACAATTCCTTGTACTATAACATTTTTGGCAAAAATAGGCTTCATCGTTGAATTCGCAGGTTGCAAACGAATACGGTTTGATTCTTTATAAAACTTTTTCAATGTTGCAAAAGTATTATCTAATAAAGCAACTACTACCTGCCCGTTTTCAGGATGTGAATTTTTTTCTACCACTACATAATCACCATCATATATTCCTTCATCTATCATTGACTGACCCTTAACTTTTAAAACAAAAGTCTGAGACTCATCTTTAATTAAATCAGTGGGCACTGCTATTTTTTCAGGTTGTTCAACTGCCTCAATCGGCTCACCAGCCGTGATTAAACCAGCTAAGGCTAAAAATACAGCCGATGCTTTTTCATTCTCTATGATTTCAATAGAACGAGCTTCATTATGATCAGTTTTCAAGTACCCTTTTGCTTCAAGAGTCTGGATATGCTCACAAACAGTGGCTGTTGAAGATAAGCCGAAATTCTGACCAATTTCCCGATAACTGGGAGCATAGCCATATTCTTCAATAAAATCATTAATGTAATCTAGAATTTCTTTTTGTCTTTTGGTTAAACTCATATTTTTTCAAATTAATTATTAAGCCGAACAAAAGCCGAATTACATTCTAATAATAACCGAACAAAAACCGAGTGTCAAGAGTTACTTATCCACAGGGCAATAAAACTCGTTTTATTCATTTATCACAAAGGATAAACAATAAAAAAATCGACCCATCACGAGCCGATTCTTTATCCCCTATTTCTTCTTCTTTTTAGCTACTTTCTTTTTGGGAGCACATTTCATTTTTGCTCCGCAGCATCCAAAGGCAATGAAACCGGTATTGAAATACTGCGATCAGTGCGCTAGAAAATTCTGGTCCAAAACAGAAAGTAATACCTGCCTTCTTTGCACAGAAGGGCTTACAGTCAAAAGAAACAAACCAAGACAGCCGCCGCTTTCAGCAGCCGGAATTAAAAGGAAAACTACTCCTACAACATCGAGAATCTGCTTACGCTGTGAACGTAACTTCGAATCCTTAGGCATTTTTAATCGAATTTGCCATAATTGTGAAGAAAAAAATAGCCAGGTTGCAGATTGTACTAGTGCAAACATTAGTTATTTTTCCAAAAAAAACTAAGACTTCTCATAACGCTGAGGAGTCTTTTTGTTATTTTAAAGATTGCAACCGTCCTTCATTAAAAATCAAAATTTGCATAGGTTCCTCCCCTGCCTTGATAAATTTGCCGTCTTTATCTTTCAAAACCAGCCTAATAGTATTGGAAGTGTAATTATTATAATCATAATACCACAGCTCAAAAATGTAATCTTTTGTTTCTCTGCGGTCAAAACCCGTTACCCAATATTTCTGATCAAAAGACTTGGCAATATATCCGCCGGTAGGATATGGGCCCCAATAAAGTATTTT
>JAPLYG010000007.1 GCA_026395685.1 Candidatus Parcubacteria bacterium | reverse complement strand
TGACCAGATCGTCATCTGCGGTCCGCTTCTTTTTATCCAGATTATTGCCGATTTGCCAGACTCGGTCAAGAAATCTTCGCACGCCAACCAAACCCTGTGTGCTCCAGGGGGTAACCTGATCAAACGGCCCCATAAACATTTCATAGACTCGGAATGAATCAGCTCCGAATTCTTCAACCACTTTATCAGGATTAATTACATTACCTCGCGACTTGGACATCTTTTCGCCGTCTTCACCCAAAATCATACCGTGCGAAGTTCTTTTCGCATACGGCTCAGCAGTCGGCACAACTCCGATATCAAATAAAAATTTATGCCAAAAGCGTGAATATAGCAAATGCAAAGTCGTATGTTCCATGCCGCCATTATACCAGTCAATCGGTGTCCAATATTTTAATTTTTTGGGATCAGCTAAAGCTTTGTCATTATGAGGGTCAATATAGCGTAAGAAATACCAGGATGAGCCTGCCCACTGAGGCATTGTATCTGTTTCGCGTTTGGCATCTTCCCCGCATTTGGGACAAGGAACATTTACCCATTCTGTAATTAAAGACAATGGAGAGTCACCGGTTTCCGTAGTCCGGTAATTTTCAATTTCCGGTAAAAGTATTGGCAAATCTTTTTCCGGCACAGGCACTTCGCCACAATGAGGACAAATAATAATCGGAATCGGTTCTCCCCAATATCTTTGGCGGGAAAAAACCCAGTCGCGCAATTTATAATTAACCGTGCCAAAACCCATTTCCTTCTGTTCCAGCCAGGAAATCATTTTACTAGTTGCCTGGGCCACGTCCAATCCATTAAGAAAATCGGAATTAATCAATTCCCCATCACCGGTCCAGGCTTCTTTGTTAATATCTCCCCCGCTAATCACCTCCTTAATATTCAAATCAAACTTTTTAGCAAAGTCATAATCGCGCTGGTCATGCGCCGGTACTGCCATAATTGCGCCCGTGCCATAACTCGCCAACACATAATCAGAAGCAAAAATCGGAATTTCTTCCCCGGTAACAGGATTGATGGCTTTAAGACCTGCCAATTCCACTCCGGATTTAGTTTTTTCCAGATTAGTTCGTTCAAATTCTGATTTACTCTTGGATTGTTCTTTATAATCCAGCACTTCATTATAATTATCAATTTGATCTCGGAATTTTTCAATCAATTCATGTTCTGGCGCAACTACTGCATAAGTACAGCCAAACAAAGTGTCGGGACGAGTGGTATAAACTGCGAAAAAGTAAGGCGCATCTTCAGCTAAAGCCAGTTTGCTGTGCACCTTAAAAACCACTTGGGCGCCATAACTTTTACCGATCCAGTCAATCTGCTGCTTTTTAATTTTTTCCAGATAATCGACAGTATCCAGGTCAGCGATTAAACGATCAGCATATTCTGTAATTTTCATCATCCATTGCTCACGCTCCTTGCGGATCACTTCCCCGCCACAGCGTTCGCATTTGCCGGCGACAACTTCTTCATTGGCTAAACCAACATTGCATTTGGTGCACCAGTTTATATCCATTTTTGATTTATAGGCTAAATTTTTTTCAAATAATTTTAAGAATATCCATTGGGTCCATTTATAATATTCAGGATCAGTAGTATTGATTTCACGCGACCAATCAAAAGATAAGCCCAGAGATTTTATCTGCCTGGTGAAATTGGCAATATTTTTGGCAGTTGTTTCTTTGGGATGAGTCCCTGTTTTAATCGCATAATTTTCAGCCGGCAAGCCAAAAGCATCCCAGCCAATAGGATACAAAACATTAAAACCCTGCATTCTTCTTTTGCGCGCCAAAATATCCAAAGCCGTGAATGAGCGCGGATGACCAGTATGCAGACCTTCAGCTGAAGGATAAGGAAACTCAATCAGACAATAAAACTTAGGCTTTTTGGAAAAATCTTCAGCCTGGTGTAATTTATTGTCTGCCCAATATTTTTGCCACTTGGGCTCGATTTGTGATGGTTCGTATTGATTCATAACGTTATAGTTAAAAATTCAAAATGCAAAATTTAAAGTTACATAGTAAAATTAAAAATTTTGGAATAATTATTTAAAATAATCTTCAAAAACTTTAAACTATAACTGTCCCGCAAAGCGGGATGCCGCTTCGCGGCATAACTTTGCACTTTAAACTTTGAACTTTAAATTTACTTAATCTTACAACAAATTAAGATTTTATTCAAGTAATTATATGCTAAATTCATGCATCAATTCTTGCCGCAATTTGTTAGAATAACAATGGCTCAAAACTCCAAGATAAGATTGTCTGACCTGTTCAAAAGATTGACCGGCAATTTCGCCCGCAACCGCCTGCTGTCGCCGAAATTCTAACTTTTTTAAAATCCGTCTTTTCGTTTTCGTCCTCAATATTTTGTAATGCGGTAAAGCCACATACCCCAGAAAATCTATGCCTTGTCCTATTTTTCTGATTGTAACTTTTTGGGGATGTAAATCCAACTTCAGCTCTTGCTTTAAAAACTCACTTATTTCAGGGATTAATCTTTTAAGATAAATTTCATTTTGGTGGACTATAATAAAATCATCAGTATAGCGTAAGTAAAATTTAGCTTTCAGACGATGCTTAATGAATTTATCCAATTCATTCAAATAGATATTGGCAAAAAGCTGGGAAGTCAAATTACCGAGTGGCAAGCCTTTGCCCTGATTGCCACCTTTATAAAAGCTAAAAATAATTTCATTAATCAGCCAGAGAGCATTTTCGTCCTTAACTGTCGTTTTAATCAGCTTAAAAAGTATTTTATGATCAATAGTGTCAAAGTATTTCCTGACATCACACTTCAAGCAATAACAGGATTTTGTATAATTACTGCTGATTTTTCTGCAAAACTTTTCTAATCTCAAAACCGCATTATGTGTTCCTTTTTTATTGCGACAAGAATAAGAGTCGTAAATAAAACTCTTATCAAAAATGGGGTATAAAATCCGATATATGGCGTGATGCAACACCCTATCTCTAACCTGGGCTTTATGGATATGGCGCAATTTTGGATCTTTGAGGTAAAAATCAGTATAATTTGAATGCTTATAAGTTTTCTGTTCTAATTCCTGATGTAGCTCAAACAAGTTATCTTCTAAAAACATCGCAAATTTTTGCACGTCAGGATTTTTAGTCTTGCCGCGTTTAAATTCTTTCCAGGAAATCAAAAGATTGGCTAATGAAATAATATTTTCAAAATTATGATCCCTGCTAAAACTTTCTCCCCGCCTGCTATTATCCATAATATTGCTGATTTATACAAAAATATTTATAAAATTAACAAAAAGCTGCCCAAACAAGACCGGTTTGGCATTGGCAAAAGGATTGAAGATTCCTGTCTTGATTGTTTAAATTTAGCCATTGAAGCCGCGCTATCAAGCAGCGAAAATAAAATTGTATTTGTATCTAAGCTAAGAACCAAGATAGAAACTTTAAAACAATTAATCCGTGTGCAAAATGAACTGACGATAATTCCAGATAAAACTTATCTGGATCTGCAGAACCAACTGCAGGAAGTTTCTAAAATGGCGACTGGCTGGCAGAAATATTTAACAAACAAGAAGCCTTAAAAAAGACTTCTTGCCCGAGAAACTTCTGCGCGGGACCGCAGGTTTTCATTAGCATTGTCTGGGTTGTAGTTATTGACGTTGACCTTGTCATTGTTGAAGTTGACGTTAGGCACATTTCCATTTGAATAGCGCGAACCCGAAATTTTATCTGCTCCCTTCTATGTCACCGGCTTTTTATTTCTAAATTGCCTGTGTTTCTCCGCGTTGCGAAGCTAAGTTTTGAGCCAATCCGCCATGGCCTGGCCTTGGTCAAGACAGGTGAACCGCTCCACAGGATCAGATAAGCAGTTTCTTTAAAAAGGCAAATCGCTACCCGTCCTGTCGCTCGCGAGCGACAGGACGAAGCCGATTGTATTAGCCATATTAATTATATCACAAAAAGAAAATCCCGCACTTTCTTTCGAAAAGTGCGGGATAAGGGTACAAGGTACAAGCTTCAAGGGTTAGCAAGAAACTGCGCGGGACCGCAGGCCCGCATTAGCATCGTCTGGGTTGTAGTAATCGACGTAGACCTTGTCAGTGTAGAAGCCGACGCTAGGCACATCCCCATCCGAATAGCGCGAACCCGAACACAGTGTCACATTTTGCCCATCCAGATGCCGGCCACACTCCCTGAAGTACGTGAGCTCATAAACGAACCTTTCTTCCAGGGTAATGCCGTTGATCTTTTTCTCTTTAAGAGCATTTGCCGACAGGTTTTTTAGCTCCTTATCAGCCTCAACACGATCTCTAACCCAGATGGCATACGCTCCGTCTTTTGCCGTTCTGTCCGAAGTCACGATTTCGTCAAGGTCTTTCTCTGTCCATTTCCAGGTCGGGAAAAGTTGCTTGCACTTGTCGTAGAGGCGCTGGGGTGTCATGCCCTGGGCCAGGATGATCAGGCGGTCAAAGCCTTTTCTCCTCTCGGGAATTTTCAGCCCGGAAAAATCCACTTCCTGGCCGAAAACCTCGCGGTAAAAAATCTGCCAGTCAGCGATCATGTCCGCCAGCTTCTTTTCCGGGTTTGGCGCCTCGACCACGCTTTTTCCTTCAATCAGCTGCTGCAAACCATCCATCACTGGCTGGAATTCAACTGCTCCCTTAGCCAGACGCTCCTGCAATTCGTGCATACGCTTGGCTACCTTGCCGTACTGTTCGTCGGTGACAACTTGTGTCGTCATGACAAACCTCCTTTGCGTTTTTAGCCCGCCGGCTTTATGTCCGGTCGCATGACCGGATTATTTACCCTCAAAGGGGAATTCCTAAGGTTCGAAACCGCCTAAAAATTAACATATTTTGCAATAATAGTCAATAGCTGGCACTTAAATTTTAATTATTTTACGCTGAAATCAGCGAAATTTTACTTTAAGGCTAAGCCTTAAAGAATTCTGCCTATAAAACAAAAAACAGAAACTCCGCAAAGAATCCCTGCCCAATAATTATAAAAAATAACTTAATATTCCAGCTTAATATCAAGCTTATCAGCGATCATATGAAACCACTTTTCGTGGCGATTTAGCTTTTGATTCATCATAACCATTTCCTGAAAGTATGTATCGGCTTTTTTGGCATAAGAATCAACAGCCGTCTGTAAATCAGAAAAATCCTCCTTAGTGGTTAAGGGGGTAATCAACTCTTTAATTTCATCCTTAGTTGCAAAAGCTTCCATTAATTTTTGGATGTCTTCTTGAGTAAGCATAAATTTAGGTGATTTTAATAACACCTTAATTTTATCTTAATTATAAATTCAAGTCAAATGATGAAAATCCGCCCGACTAGTCGGCTTTTAAGGACAGAGTTTAGCGCAAGGATAAAAAAACCCGCTAGTGATAGCGGGGCTGGAAGTTAATGAACAAATACGTTTTTCCCTTTATCCAAATCATGCCCTTGTTTTTGGTAGCCAAGCAACATGCGCACGGTTTCACAAATGTCGCAAGAACAGACCGTGATATGCTTACTGCTGACAAAACTTAGGCTTTCCACCGAACTTTGACCTTTTTCACAGGTCAGCTGTAAATTCAAGCCTAAAATGGCTACAAATTTATCACCCTCCAGCAAAATTCTGGGGACGGATTCAAAAGTACGATGATAAAAGGAGAGGAATCTGGATAAGAACAAGTTGTCACCCAAAAGATAATCAAGCGCCAGAATTTCCGACTCAGGCTGAAGTTTTGTTCCAGGGGCAAACAGCGCCAGTATTTTACCTTTGAGATGATTAAAGCAGCGATGATTGGCCAAAAGCGGCAATTCAGGATCAATAAATCCTTCCTGCTCCAACAATTTTTGCAGATCCAGGAGCCTGCTTTGTTCCAGACTCAAAGTGCCTTCAGGAAAGACGATTTGCTCTTGCCTTAAAAAAGGAATCCCTTTCAATAACACGTTTTGCCTCCTTTGGTTAGTTGCTCTGAACTTGAGCAGTTTCCTGCATAATACACTTACCTATGACTATATCAAAACCGGCTGAGCTGGCAAGTTTTACGGCCTCGCCATATTCAGAACCGGGCTGAAACCAAATTTTATTTAAATTTAAATCAATACACGCCTGCACTGCCTTTTTGGCATTTTCCTCGCCGACAATCAAAACAACGACATCTGGCCGCTCATCCATAACAATCAAATCAGGATAGCAGGTTAAACCTGCAACTTCACCATATTTAGGATTGATCGGCACGACATTATAGCCTTTTCTCTTCAAATCAACCAAAACCTTGTATCCGTATTTCTCTTGGTTTATAGTGGCGCCGACAATCGCATAAATAAAATTTTTATCAATAAATTCTTGTAATTCTTCATCTTTCATATATCAGCTTATATCTTAGCAAATTTTATAAAAAAAATAAAAAAGGCGAAAACGCCCTTTGTCGGGTCACTGTCATCCTGATACTTCGGCAAGCTCAGTACTTTGGCTTGAGTTTACAGTGAGCGTAGTCGAACTGAAGGATCTGTGACTTCACAGATTTTTTCATTTTATTCAGAATGACAAAGAGCGTTTTTACCGTTCAGCTTCACTTTTTACCCCAGTCAAAAACAGGCCCTTTTAATCCTTTTATTTGAGAAACATATTTATATGCTGACAAAGCTGCCTTTGCGCCCTCACCTGCGGAGATTACAATCTGCTTATATTTACTATTGGTAACATCGCCGGCTGCAAAAATTCCGGCATCACTGGTCTGGCCTTCCATATCAACAATAATTTCATTATTTTCATTTACTTTAACAATTTCTTTAATCGGAGCGGCATTGACTGAATGTCCAATTTCAATAAATACTCCGTCCAGGACAATTTCCTGTTTAGCTTTAGAATTTACATCTTCAATTTCCACAGCTTTGACAAATTTATCTCCTAATATTTTAACTACTGTTTTTTCCAAAAGAATTTCAACATTTTTTATAGCCTTTACTCTTTGAATCATAATTTCTTCCCCGCGAAATTCATTGCGACGGTGAATCAAATAAACTTTTTTACAAATCTGGGACAAATAATCCGCTGACTCCAAAGCTGCATTGCCGCCGCCGACAACCGCTACTGTTTTATTTTTATATAAAGGCCCGTCGCAGGTCGCGCAATAAGCCACGCCCTTGCCAGTGAATTCTTTTTCACCGGGAACATTTAAATTACTGGGGGTCTTGCCAAAAGTTAAAATCAAAGCCAATGCCTGATATTCATTGCCGGAAAATGTTTTTATTTTATACTGGTCATTTTCCTTGCTGATATGTTCAACTTCTTCATATTTAAACTGACTGCCAAAATTTTCAGCCTGCTTTTGGAATTTCTGCATTAATTCAAAACCACCGACTTTGTCATAGCCAGGATAATTTTCAACGTGATTAGTAGTACTGGCCTGTCCGCCGATATCTTTGGTAATTATTAAATTTTTCAAATTGCGGCGAGAAGCATAAATGCCCGCAGTCAAGCCGGCCGGCCCGCCGCCAATGATTATGAGATCGTAAATGTTGTCTGGCATAAAAGTATAAGTCTAAAGTAGAAAGTCTAAAGTCTAAAATATTGAATAACTATTTCCTAAATTTAGCCTTTAGTCTTTAGCCCTTAGACTTTAAATTATATTAGTTTCTCCAATCTTTGTTTTATCGCCTCCTTTGGCTGGGCGCCCACCCATTCATCCACAATATTGCCGTTTTTGAAAACTTTAAAAGCCGGTATCGACATGACCTCGTACTTCTGAGCTAAATCCGGATTTTCATCAACATTACATTTACCGATTTTTATTAAACTGCCTGCTGCTTCAAATTCTTTGGCTAATTCTTCTAAAACAGGCCCCATCATTTTACAAGGACCACACCATTCAGCCCAAAAATCAACTAATATCAAACCTGAGCTTGTTAATACTTCCTCATTATAATTTGCTGTAGTTAGCTTAATTTCCATATATTCAAATTAAATTGTTAAATATTGACAAAATTAGTTAAATATGCTATAATGAAATAATGGCTAAATTAAGATAGTCCTTTTTCACCCTTACACATACCCCCCAAAAAGGAGAAAAAAGATGAATACTAAGGATAGAAAAACATTGGCCACAATCATCATGATCGTCTTCGGTTTGTTTATTCTTTACTGCACGTTCGCTTTATTGCACTGCCTCTTCTTCGATCTCGGAGTCTTCTCCGACCTGCTCAAGACCTGTGTATATGTTCCCCTGTTGATAGGTGTCGTGATTATCGTCGCGTTATCGCCGTTGGCGCTAATCTACGGGATCGGGCGCTGGGCAGTAGCGGCAATCAAGGGGCAGAAGCTCTAAGAAGCTCAAAAAAACAGCTGACAAGGCGGCCACTTTAGGTCGCCTTTTTCTTTTATAATTTTTTTATAATTTTTTCTTCCTGAAAAAACTCCAGATGGTCTCCTTTATTAATTTCTACTTTACAAATTATACTTACGCCGCAATCTTGGTCAATCACCACTTCGGATACTCTTTCTTTGCCGATTTGAACTTCTTCAACTTCACCGTTTCCCACTAAATCTTTTTTGCGGTAAATATTCACATGCAACCCCTTAGTAACTTTTCCCTCGGTTACTTTAATGCCGATAATCATACGTTTAGTCTCGGCCTTAAAAATTGCCAGGACTTCTCCCTTGCCAAACACTTTCTTGATTATTTCCGGCTCCAGCAGGGCAGACATTCTGGCCTTTACTTCTTCCAATAACTTATAAATTATATCATAATATTTTATTTCAATCTTCTTATCTCTCGCTAAATTTGCCGCGGTTGCTGTCGGCTTAACTTTAAAGCCGATAACCATAGCATTACTGGACAAGGCCAAATCAATATCAGAATCAGTGATATTGCCTAGTCCTTTGGCAATTATATCAGCCTTAATTTCGGATGAATTTATTTTTTCTAAAGATTCGGTAATTGCCTCCAAAGAACCGAGCACATCTGTCCTGATAACCAGATTGAATTTTTTAATATTTTCATCGCCGGCTTCTTCGCTTTGATGCAAAGTTTTTGCTGACAGCTGGCTTTCTCTTTTTAATTCATGCTCTTTAACTTTTTTCTGTTTGCGATCAACTTCTTCTGAAACTTCAACCAGATCACCGACCTTGGGAGCATATTTCAGGCCAATAATTTTAACCGGCATTGCAGGCACAGCTGTTTTCACTTCCAAATTCTGAAAATCCTTCAACGCTCTGGCTTTACCAAAAAAAACATTATTTATACATAAGTTGTCGCCGAGCTTCAAACTTCCGTTTTGCACCAAAACAGTAGCTACCGGGCCTTCACCTTTATCAACATGGGCTTCGATTATCGTGCCGATGGCCACCCCGTCAGGATTAGCTACGATTTTATCCTTTTCCATTTCAGTCACCAGTAAGACCGTGTCCAAAAGGTCATCAATGCCGATATTTCCTTTGGCCGAAATCGGCTGGCAAATGGTTTTCCCGCCCCAGTCTTCCGGAATCAAATTCAATGAGCTTAAATCTTTTTTTACTTTTTCAATGTCTGCTTCAGGCAAATCAATTTTATTTATCGCGACAATCATGGGAATTTGAGACTGCTGTATTATCTTTATCGCCTCTAAAGTCTGGGGTTTAACGCTATCATTGGCCGCCACAACTAAAATCGCAATATCAGCTACTTTGGCGCCTCTGGCACGCATTGCAGTAAAAGCTTCATGGCCTGGCGTATCAATAAAAGTTATTACCTTGCCCTTTTTTGTCACCTGATAAGCGCCGATGTGCTGGGTAATGCCTCCGGATTCAGTTTCAAGCACATTAGTTTTCCTGATTGTATCCAATAACCTTGTTTTCCCATGATCAACATGGCCCATAACCACAACAACAGGCGGCCTTTCCAGCAAGTCTTTCTTCTTTTCCTGGGCTAAGACATCTTTAACTTTTTGGCCCAAATCTGCAAGCTGCTCGCCATCTTCATCTGATTGAACAATCTTTATACCTAATTCATCAGCAATAATGGCTGCTGTTTCAAAATCAATTCTTTCATTTAAAGAAGCCAGCACGCCATTTTTCATTAATTCTTTGATTATTTCACTGACCGGCTTATTAACCACTTGAGCAAATTCACGGACAGTTATAGCTCCCGGAATTTTTATTTCTTTGGGCTGAGTTGTTTCAATTGCCGCAATATTTACTTTTTCCGGACCAAATTGGAGCTCCTTTTGCCTAGCCAAAATTTTGTCCGTTAACTGCGAGCCTAAGGCAATTATTTTCTGGGCAACTTTTTCATCTACTTTAATCGCTCTTTTGCCAATATCAAAACCAAACTCAGGCAATATATCTAAAAGCTCTGTAGTGTTGACTTTAAGTTTTCGCGCTAATTCGGTAACATTCATAATGGTGAAAAGTGAATAGGTTATGATGCTGGTAAGTGCCGAGTGTTTTGGTTAAGTTTTTTTATTCACTTAACCTATGCACCATACACCTACTAGCATCATAACCTTAACCTATACACTAATTTAAAAATAAGGACCTTACATCCTTTACATATATAAATATACGTAATTATCGATAAAAAGTCAATTTATGCCTTAAGCTTGCCAAAAAACGCATTCCATGTTAAGCTTAATATACCTAATAAATAACCGAATAGGGTTTTTAGGATAATTCAACTAGTTTTAGCCTCGACAAACTACTTAACGCCAACTTTTATTCATGAACTCATATAAAACACAACAAGCTTTTTCACTTCCGAGCGCAGCTGTCGGGCTATCGCGCTAGTTCTTTTATTGATCTCAAACTCTATTTCTGAATAGGAAAAATATGGACATTATCTATTTTTTAATTTCTGCTTTAGCGGCTCTTTTTGCATTTATCCTGGGATATTTTGTAAGACGCTATCTTGCCAAAAAAGAAGTTCAGGGAGCTGAAGCCAAGGCAGAAAGTTTAATCACAGAAGCAAAAAACAAACAAAAAGAATTTCTACTTCAGGCCAAAGACAGGGCTATAAAAATTATCGATGATGCAAAAAAAGACGAACAGCTGAGACGCAAGGATCTTACTTATTTACAGCAAAGACTGGAAAAAAGAGAAAGTATCTTTGACCAAAAGTTACTGGATCTGGAAAACAAGCAGCAGAGACTGCTTGACCGTGCCAAGGAAATCGAAGATGTAAAAGAAAAAATAAATAAGATCAAAGAAGAACAGTTTGAAAAACTGGAAAAAATTGCCAAAATGACAAAAGAGGAAGCAGTCAAGGTTCTTTTGGATAACACGGAAAAAACAATCAAAGAAGACATTATCGCCCGCTTTAAAAAAGTTCAAGTGGAGGGACAGGAAGAGCTTGATGCCAAAGCCCGAGATGTTTTAGCCTTAGCCATTCAGCGCTGTTCAATTTCCCATGCCCAAGAAATCACCACTTCTACGGTTGATTTACCCAGTGATGAAATGAAAGGCAGGATTATCGGACGCGAAGGACGCAATATCCGCTCAATCGAACAATTAACCGGAGTTGAAATTGTAGTTGATGATACTCCGATGGCAATCACCATCTCCGGATTTTCTCCGATCAGGCGCCAAGTAGCTAAACGCGCTTTACAAGCTTTAATTCTTGACGGACGCATTCATCCTACCAGAATTGAAGAAGCGATTGAAACCGCCAAAAAAGAAATTGCCGTTGAAATTAAAAAAGCCGGCGAAGATGCTCTTTATGAGATGGGCATTACCGGCATTGAACCTAAACTTTCTCAAATTTTAGGCCGTTTAAAATTCAGAACAAGCTATGGACATAATGTATTATTGCATTCATTGGAAGTCGCCCACTTAGCAGGACTTTTAGCTGAAGAATTAAAAGCAGACGTAACTGTCTGTAAAAAGGGCGGCTTATTTCATGATATCGGCAAAGCTGTGGATCATGAAGTCAAAGGCGGCCATCCGGAAATCGGCTATGATATCATGAAAAAATTCAATATGCCGGAAGAAATTTCCTATATGTGCATCGCTCATCATGAAGACATGCCAAAAACACTGGAAGGCATCATAGTCAAAGTGGCTGATGCTATTTCCGGTGCTCGTCCGGGCGCGCGTAAAGATACCTATGAACGCTATCTGCAACGTTTGGAAGAATTAGAAAATGTGGCTAATTCCTTCAGCGGAGTACAGCGCACTTATGCAATTCAAGCAGGCCGAGAAATCCGCGTCTTTGTTTTCCCCGATCAAATTGATGATTTGGAAGCAGTTAAGCTGGCGCAAAACATTGCTCACAAAATTGAAGAGGAACTCAAATACCCCGGTGAAATTAAAGTTAATGTCATCAGGGAAATGCGCGTAACGGAGTACGCCCGCTAAATGGTTTCTCGTAATTCGGTGTCGATATTAGTTTTGTTAATCGTATATCGAAAAACGTAACGCCAAACGATACCGAATAACCAATAACGAATAATATATGCCCAACATTAAAATACTTTTTCTCGGCGACATTTTTGGCAGAATCGGCCGCAAAGCCATTTGCCAAGAATTGCCTAAGCTCAAAAAGCAATATGAGCCTGATTTAGTTTTTGCCAATTGTGAAAATTTATCACATGGCAAGGGCATCACTGAAACTACTGTCAAAGAAATGACTGAAGCGGGCATTGATTATTTTACATCTGGCAACCACATCTGGGACAAAAAAGACGCATATACTCTTTTGAGCAAAAAAGACTGCCCGATTATCAGGCCGGCTAATTATCCGGAAAACACACCGGGAAGCGGCGAAAAGATGATTACCCTAGGTACCAAAAATATTCTGCTGGTAAATATTGTCGGCCGGGTTTTTTTCAGAGAAGATTTTGACTGCCCTTTCCATGCTGTTGAAAGAATTTTAGCCAAATACCAGAAACAAAAGCCCTCAGCCATTATTGTTGATTTTCATGCTGAAGCAACAAGTGAAAAAAGAGCCATGGGATTTTATCTTGACGGTAAGGTTTCAGCCGTAATCGGCAGCCATACCCATGTCCAAACAGCCGATGAACAAATCTTACCCGACGGTACTGCTTATATTACTGACCTGGGATTTACCGGGGCGAAAGATTCAGTAATCGGACTGGATAAAAAAATTATAATTAAGAACTTTTTAACGCAAATTAATGAGCCGGGAGAAATTCCAGAAACAGGAACTTGCCAAATTAACGGTGTCTACCTGGAAATTAACCCTAAAACACAAAAAACCGTCAAAGTTGAAAGGGTGTGGACAGAAGTTGATATCTAGCTTTACAGGGTGTATAATATATTTAAGGTAATATTGGCTAAAAATTAACCTCATAAACCCAATATAATCTTATATAACTTAATCTAACATTATCAACCAATATGAACAAAGCAGCTTTAATCGAGGCCGTTGCCTCCAAAACAAATTTGACTAAGAAACAAGTGGAAGAAATTCTGGAAACCAGCCTGGATACTATTACTGAAACTCTAAAAAAACAGGAGGAAGTAGTCTTAACCGGATTTGGAACATTTTCCGCTAAAGTCAGACATGCGCGTAAAGGTGTAAATCCTCAGAAGCCTAATGAAAAAATTGATATTCCTGAAGTTGTCATCCCCAAATTCAAATCAGGCAAAGCTTTAAAAGACGCCTTAAAAGGCAAGAGCGCGCCAGCAGCAGTTTCTGAATAAACTACTACACACATATAAAAAAAGCGGTCTAGTTGTCATTCAGAGCGAAGCAAGGAATCCATTTCCCTCGTTTCACTCGGTATGATAGCTCAGACCGCTTTTTCTAATATCAAATAATAAATTCTCAATAACCAAACAAATTAAAACATTTAAATACTAAATTAAAGATGTGTTTTGGTTATTAGGTCTTTGGTATTAGGTATTGCTTGATGATTGAGAATTGTTTATTGATAATTTTATTAAGGCAATCTAAATACTATTCGCATTAATTTAAAAAGGGCGGAAGCGCATCGTCGGGTGACGATCGCTTCCGCCCAGGCCTCTGTTTTTTCTGCCTGCGCCATGCAAGCTTGGGTTCAGAGGAAACCCCAGACACTTTTTTTTCGGCCGGTTTTTAGGATGGTCCAACGCATCCGGCATACGGCTCGCTGCACAAGCGCCGTGGTAAGGTCCGAACAAATGTCGGCGCTTGTCAGCAGGTATCGAGGAACGCAGGCGGAGAACAAGGTCGTTCCTTCCGTCATGCGTTTCCGCGAATCCCCTTTTTGGTCGGCGGGGGTACCGATGCGGGACAAAAGGAGTCAGCTGCTCGTTTTTACTTCGTGGGTCATTTGTTCGGACAGCCCGAACGTAGATCCCCTGTTTTTTGAGCAAGCCGTGCAAGGGAACGCTGTCCCGTTAACTCTCTGCTCTGCTGTTGCCCGCTGATTATGGCTCAGTGGGCGAAGCTCTTTGCGCCTGGTTTTGTGCAGGGGGACCAGGAACCCTGTTTAGTCTTGAATGCAAACGGGCTCAGCATCTTATACCCTCCCGCTTTGGTTTTCGGAAAAACTGGTCCGAACAATTGCCGTGGGTAAAAACGATATTTCTTTCAAACGCACCCCGGCAATGTCCAGAACAGTCAGTTACTGACTCCTAGCAGCCGACGTAGGCCGCTTTGGGCGGAGCAGTACTTTTGTGAAGATGTTGTCGTCCTGAAGGTATCTGATCAACGCACCATACAGTCGCCGAATGACTGCGGTTGCACATTGACAGAAACCTCTTGGCTCAAAAGCACGGTGTGCTCGTTGAACCAGTAAGCCACCGAAAGCCTCGTCACCCGGATCTTTTTCGGGATCAGGCGGCAAATAACTTCCAGCAGCCAGTTCAGCACTGCCACTGCAACCTCTCCTTTCGCTTTGTCAGACTCTGCGGGTGTGAAGAATACGGCGCCTGGTTATTCGGGGCGGGACTCCGCATTGCGGAGACCAGGCGTCCCTAGGCGTGCGGTAAAGCCACTCGGAAAACGTGGTTTCATCCTTGCTCCTTTGTGGTTGCCTTCACCTCTCGCAGCAGATTTCTCTGCCGCGAACCTTTGCTTCAGTCTATATTAAAATTTTTTTTCTTTCTCTTTCAATGTTCTACCTCATCTAAGAACGTAAACTTGTTTCTCTGCCAGTTCAGCAGTTTTATTACTTTGCAAGATTTGCGTTCTTGGATGAGGTGGAGCCGTATTTAAATCCCGGCTCCATAGTGATGATCACGAATCATCCGGAAGGCCTGCTCCTTCAACACTACGCCATTTTGCTAACGTGCAAAACGGTGACAAACAACGCCCGTTTTATGCCCGGGACGGCTAGCCACGTTGTGGGCTATTCATCGGACAAATCCGCTCGTGAACATGGGAACCTCCATTGGGGGTTGCAGACCTGAGCCGAGCGATGGCCATAGGTCTTTGAGTTTTCTGACTGATATCCCTTGTTCCTTACTGAAAAGCGTGATCTTATGATAGCAGATTATAATAATCTTGTCAAGCTATAACTGATCATGTTTTTTAGTATGGAGCCCACCTAGCTTATAGCCATGGTGGGCGCTTGTTGTTTAGCGGTGCTTGCTGCCAAATACCGCCTTGGGAATGAACTGCGTGGGAACGCCCCGGTATTTGGGATCATTTCCCTTGTACACCTGGGGCTTCGCAGTCGCCGGAGTCGACGCGGTCGCCGAGTTCTTCTGCTGAGTCTTGCCGTGCAGGTAGAAGCGCTTGATCCTGGCCTCTTTTTCCGACAGGAAGTCCAGAGTCCGTTCCAGGTAAAAGGTACGAATACCTTCCTGGTTTTTAGTCTCGCGGCAATCCTGGCAGATCAGGTGCTCCATCACTTCGGCGAGGGTCTGGTGGAAGCCGAGAACCCAGGCGACGTTGGCGCAGCGGAACTGCAGGTTGGGCAGAAAGCTAGTCATGAAGACCTCGCCGTGCGTCTTCCCGCACTTGTGGCATTTCTGCCAGGAGTTCGGGACGATGTGCAGCTGTTCCATGTACTGGTTGACCCGCTTCATGGCCGGCGGATACTTCTTGCCCCACTCGATCTCCTGCTCGAGCAGATGCACGTAGACCGGCAGATTCTTGTGGGTCGTGAACCACTCGGGAAACTGCTTGCGCAGGTCCTGGCGGTGCGTGAAGGTGCAGTAGATGCACACGGCCTGGATACCCTCGGTCGAACCCGAAAGGGGTCGCGGGAGAGCATGGAAAGTCTTGCGCACAGCATCGGTGTCCGGGTCGATCGTGATCTCGTCACGATGGCCGACGGTGTTGCAGTAGACGCACCTGACCATGCCTTCCTGAGTCTGAAGATCCTGCATGACCTGCCCGTTCTTACGAGCCTGGCGAGCCAGTTTGCTTGCTTTCGACATGTTTCCTCCTCCCCTTAGGGCTGTTAAATGTTTGTTTTTTATGAACTTACTTACTGGAATCTTCTTCGTCTAAAAACACAATGTAAAATTCTGTTTTAAGATGAAGAGGCGGGGCAATCATCGGATGATGAAATGCCCCGCCAACATGATGTTGATCAGTCTGCCGAACAAGATGAGGAGCTGGTTAGCCCCTTTTGCCGCGCGGGATGTAGCGCGGGGTTGCGGGTTTCACGAAGGCCGCGAACTTCTCGGCCTTCGCGTTGGCGTCGGCGGTCTGCCGGACTGCTTCGCGGAAGTAGACGTCGTGGTACTGGTCACCCAGGGCCTCGGCGGCTTCGGCTCTGCAGGAGCGGCAGATCGGCAGGACCATGGTCTTCCCGTCCTTCACGGCGGTGGTGGCGTGCTCGATCACGGTGAAGCGCTCGCCCCGCGGTTTGAAGTACTGGATGAATCCATGGTACTTGCCGCAGACGTGGCAGACCACGTCTTCGCGGACGGTGCGCAGGCTCTGGTCGTAGAGCTTGCCCAGGAAGTTGTCCCGATTGGTCTCGGCGTTCAGCTTCCGTTCCTCGTAGCGGGCCCTGTTCTCGACCCAGCGCTTGTCGCGCTCGATCGTGGCCAGGAGCGGGTGGTAGACCGGGGGCTGATTGCCGGCGGCCTTGGCCTCTTCCTCGGCGAGAGCCTTGCACTCGGCGCAGATGGCCTCGGGCTCGTGCTCGGCGCCCACGGTTTTCGGTTTGGCCCACATCTTGGCGTTCGTGTAGTCGGGCTTGCCGTCTTCGTCGGTGGTGACGCCTTCGCTGGCCGTGCCGTAGGTCTTGGAGCAGGCGGAGCAGAGGTACGTGAGTTCCGACTGCTTGCCGTTCTGCTCGGGGGTCTCGGCCGGGGTCGGGGTCAGGTTGGTGGTGGCGGGTTTGGTCGCTTCTTTCTTGGACGCGGTTTTCTTTGCCATGGTAAATCCCTCCTTAAGGGTGGTTGGCAGACGTTTTTGTGATTATGAAAAAACACTAATTAACTGTTTATACGATCAAGAGGTTTGGGAACCTCGCCTGAAGACAAAATTTTTATTTTGTACTCAGGTGAAGGGCCTTTGTTTAGGCCTCTAGAGGTAGTTCATCCGAGGAGCAGCTTGACGCTGTCATGCTCGATGAGCTTGAGGTGGAGGCAGAAATTGACCTCTGCCAGGGTGTCGAGGGTCTTGATGTATCCCCCGTTTTCTTCCGTGAACTTTACCTGAAACATTATATGCTCCTTTGCTAGTTGTTGAAAAAAATTCACTTCCTCATTTCAAGACAAAATAATCTACACGAGACTATCCCGTCTTGGAATCAGGCAACGAATTTTTATTTAAGTTCCAGACAAAGGGCTTTAGATAAGTTCTCTAAATTTATAATGTACATTTTAAATAATTAAGAACTATCTGCCTGCCCTTGGCTCGGAACTTAAACTGAATTTAGCAGACAGGAATATGGAGGTGTTGTTCCGCAAGCGGAACGGCTGGTATAGAACAGAGTCTTACCAGTTAAACACCAGTCGTAGAGATTTTTCAGCTAGGCCAAAAAATTCTACTATTCTGATGCACTACTACCCCCATATTTCTGTCGACTAAATGCTTTTATATTTTCAAGGTGATTTATAAGTATAGCACATTTTTGAAATTTTGTCAAGATAAACGCCTATTCCTTCTTAACTTTGATTAGCCAGTATAGCAAATCTAAATGGACCTGTCAAGAGTCTCTTGGGTCATTTTGGCTAAAATTGGCAAAATATCATAATTATGAAAGTTGTTTTGTCAATGGATTTTGACTAATTTCTGATATTTATCTAACTTAAAAATGAAATTTTCTCCTGTTTTTAGCTAATTGTATACACAAGCTACCGCAGGCAAAATAGCTGGCAATATTTATCTTGCGGGCTACGCCAGCAAATGTATTGGATTTTTTGATTTAAAGCTACTGACTTTATTAAAACATTATTATATATTTAAGGTGTTATTATGCGCTTTCCTAAAAGCTTAGCTCTAAACTCACACACCTGCTTCATAGGCAATTTTTCAAATAACAAAAAACACTCCCCGCAGGGAGTGTTTTTTATATGACTGTTTTAATTATTCTTCATTCGTGGCAACTTTCACTTCTTTTACCTTTTTCCGAAAACCTGTGCCAGCCGGAATCAACCGTCCAATAATTACATTTTCCTTTAAGCCTTCGAGTTTATCAACTTTGCCGGTTAAGGCAGCATTGATCAGGACGCGAGAGGTTTCCTGGAAAGACGCAGCAGATAAGAAACTGCGGGTGGTCAATGAAACTTTAGTAATTCCCAAAAATAAATCTTCACAAGTTGCCTTTCTATTAACTGCTTTTAATTCCAGATTTGCTTCTTCAAATTCTGCTTTTTCGACTATTTCACCGGGCAATAAATTGGTATCGCCGGCATCTTTAATCATGACCCTGCTGAATAACTGTTTAATGATTACTTCAATATGCTTTTCATTTAATCTTTGGCCCTGGGAAGCATAAATATATTGAATTTCTTTAACGACATAACGTTTTACTTCATCTCTGCCTTTAAGCTTATAAAGTTGATGCAAATCCAAACTGCCTTCGGTCAATTGGTCGCCTTTTTTAACAAAATCCCCTTCTTTTGCCCATAAGCGATATCCTGTCGGGATAATATATTCTTTTTCTTTTTGGACATTACTGATGATTTTAATATTTTTTTCACCGACTTTAACAATGCCTGCGTTTTTTGCTTTAATCTCGGTGCGGCCCACTTTAAAAAGGATTTCATCTTTTTCCACCTTGTCTCCGTCTTTAATTTTTAGAGCCGGTTTATCGCCCTTAAAAGAATATGAAGCTTCATCAACATCATCATACTTTATTTTTAAAATCTTTTGGCCGTGGCTAGTGCTTAAAATTACTTTTCCGCTAGCATTTTCAATTTGCTTAGGCGCATCTGAGATACTGACTAATCCGTCTTCTTCAGCTAAAGTTGCCTTGCGTTTTGGCGGACGAGCTTCAAATAATTCTTCTACTCTGGGCAAGCCCTGAGTAATATCAGTGCCGGCAACACCACCAGTATGAAAAGTTCTCATTGTCAGCTGTGTACCTGGTTCACCGATACTTTGCGCGGCAATAATGCCGATTGCGACTCCCAGCTTAACCATTTCATTGTAAGCTAAATCATAACCATAGCATTTTTGGCAAACGCCTTTTGTCAATCTGCAGGTTAACACAGAACGGACAGTAACTTGCGGCAATTCAATATCCTTTAATTTACGGACTACTGCTTCAGTAATTAACTGGTCTTTATCAACAATTACTTCACCGCTTTTGGGATCAGTTATCTTTTCCAGACAAACTCTGCCCCAAACGCGCTCCAGCAAATTAACGCCGATTTCATCGCTGTCTTTTTTGGTATATACCATTCCTTTTTTATCACCGCAGTCTTCTTCCAAGATTACCACGTCCTGAGAGACATCCACTAAACGACGGGTTAAATAACCGGCATTAGCTGTTCTTAACGCAGTATCAGATAAGCCTTTACGGGAACCATGAGTGGAAATAAAATATTCCAGCACATCAAAACCTTCTTTAAAGCTGGCTTTGACAGGCAATTCAATAATTTCACCGGCAGGATTGGACACCAAGCCTTTCATACCAACCATCTGTGTAACCTGGGCCCAAGAACCGCGAGCGCCGGAAGTAACCATGGAATATACCGGGCCTTCTTTATTCAAAGCATCTTTACCCAGTTGAACTATTTTATCCTTAATCGCTGTCCAGATTTCAATTATTTTGGAATGACGTTCGCTCTTTGTTAATAAACCTTGTAAATATTGTTCATTAACTTCATCAATCTGCTTATTGCCTTCAGTTATAAGTACTTTTTTACCAGTTAAATCCGGCAAATCATTCATGCCCCAGGAATACCCGCTGATTGTCAAATAGGTAAAGCCCAAATTTTTTATATCATCAAGCAGCTTAGCAGTCGGTTCCTTGCCTAAAATTTCTAAAACATATTTAATCAAATCGCCTAATTTTTTGGTATCAACCTGATCATTAAAATATGGGATTTCTTTGGGCAAAACGCGATTAAATAAAATACGGCCGACATTGGTTTTTATCCTTTCAACTTTAGTTTTCCCCGGCAGAATTTCACGGACTTCAATTTCTTCCTGGATAGAGATCACCTTGGAATTGTAGGCTAAAACCGCTTCTTCAAAAGATCCGAACATTTTCGGTTTTTCCCGTTTTTCTAAAGCTGTAATATAATAGCAGCCCCAGACAATATCCATTCTTGGAGTAGTAATAGGATTACCAGTAGCAGGCTTGAGTAAATTCTTGGAAGAAAGCATTATTTCTTTTGCTTCCAGTTTTGCCTGCTCAGTTAAAGGCACATGGACAGCCATTTGATCGCCGTCAAAATCAGCATTAAAAGCAGCGCAAACCAAAGGATGAAGCTGGATAGCTTTACCTTCGATTAAAATGGGCTTAAATGCCTGAATACCCAAACGATGGAGGGTCGGTGCACGATTCAAAAGGACATGAGCGTCTTTCACGACTTCTTCCAAAATATCCCAGACTTCTGGCCTGTTGCTTTCAATAAAACGATTAGCGCTTCTTATATTATGTACAAATTCACGTTTAATTAACTGGCTGATGATAAAAGGCTTGAATAATTCCAAAGCCATTCTTTTGGGCAAGCCGCATTGAGACAGATTTAAATTAGGGCCGACAACAATTACTGAGCGTCCGGAATAATCAGTTCTTTTACCCAGTAAGTTCTGACGGAAACGACCCTGCTTGCCTTTTAAAATATCAGCAATGGATTTTAATTGTCTTTTTTGTCCGGTTGAAGCCGTAGTTGTTTTAGTATGGCGCGCACTATTATCCAATAAAGCATCAATCGCTTCCTGAAGCATTCTTTTTTCATTGCGGATAATAACTTCCGGAGCGTTTAATTCTTTTAATTTTTTTAATCTGTTATTGCGGTTAATTACGCGTCTATATAAATCATTTAAATCAGAAGTGGCAAAACGACCGCCATCCAAAGGCACCATCGGCCGCAAATCAGGAGGAATAACCGGAACACTCGTCATAATCATCCATTCCGGCCTGATTTTATTTTTTACCAAATTTTTTACCAGCTTAATTCTTTTTACCAATCTTTCCTTTTTTGCCCCAACTGCTTCTTCTACATCGGCGTTTAACTTCTTCTCTAATTTTTCCAAATCAATTGCTTCGGCCAGTTTCTTAACAGCTTCAGCTCCGATGCTGACTTCAAAAATATGTCCGAATTTTAATGACAGATCCTGATATAAATCCTCGGTAATAATTTTTTTAACCTTTAGATCTTTGAGCTCAGCCTCAGTTTTTATATATTCCTTTTCCAGTTCGGCCGCCTCCAGATCCTTTTCTTTATTTAAAGCAATAATTTTCTTATCTTTTTCTTTATCTTTTAGATCTTTATTGACCTTAATCTGATTCACCCTATTTTTAAAATTAGCGTCAATTTGCTTTACCTTGCCCTTATATTCTTCCTTTAAAGCTTCCATCGCCTGGGTTTTTAAATTTTCATCAACCTTGATAATAATAAAATTGGCAAAATAAATAACTTTTTCCAAACTCTGAACCGGGATATCCAAAATCAAACCTAAGCGTGAAGGCACGCCGCGTAAAAACCAGATATGAGTAACCGGACTAGTCAATTCAATATGACCCATTCTTTCACGCCTAACCATGGAATGAGTGACTTCTACTCCGCATTTATCACAAATAATTCCTTTATATCTGATCTTTTTGTATTTTCCGCAATAGCACTCCCAATCTTTCGAGGGACCAAAAATTTTCTCACAAAACAAACCGTCTTTTTCCGGCTTCTGTGTGCGATAATTTATGGTTTCCGGTTTAGTCACCTCCCCATAAGACCAGCCTTTAATAACTTCGGGCGAAGCTAATTTTAAGCGTATGCTATCAAATTCCAAGGGCTTTGTTTGATTGAAAATCATATATTGAAATTTATTTATAATATCTTAATTCTAAATAATTTCTGTTTCATCCGAATCCCAAGCTTAAGACGATAAATTATTTGTCTCGTTCTTTTTTAGAAGTATCTGAAGATTCCTCGGCAATCTTTTCTTTGCCCTGCAATAATTCCACATCCAAACCTAAGCCTTTAAGTTCTCTGACCAAGACATTGAAAGATTCGGGAATATTTAATTTTCTTATTGGTTCGCCTTTGATAATTGATTCATATGCTTTGGCGCGACCAGGCACATCATCAGACTTAATAGTCAAAATTTCCTGCAAAGTATGCGCTGCGCCGTAACCCTCCAACGCCCAAACCTCCATTTCACCAAACCTTTGTCCGCCGAACTGAGCTTTGCCGCCCAATGGTTGCTGCGTAATGAGCGAATATGGTCCGATTGAACGCTGGTGAATTTTATCTTCCACCATATGGTTCAATTTAAGCATATATTTGTAGCCCACAGTCACCTCATGGCCAAAAGCATCTCCGGTCCTGCCATCATATAAAGTTAATTTGCCGCTTTCCGGAAATCCTGCCTGAACTAACAATTCTTTTATTTTTGATTCGGCTACGCCATAGAATACCGGAGTCGCCACTTTAAAGCCTAATTTATGGGCTGCTAAACCTAAATGTGTTTCTAAAATTTGTCCCAAATTCATACGAGAAACTACGCCCAAGGGACTTAAAATAATATCTATAGGAGTTCCATTTTCTAAAAACGGCATATCTTCAACCGGAACCACATTAGAAATAATTCCTTTATTACCATGACGACCAGCCATTTTATCACCAATCTGTACTTTTCTTAAATCCGCAACAGCAACCTGAACCATCTGAGTAACTCCCGGCGGAAGCTTATCACCATTTTCCTGGGTAAATATTTTTATATCAATTACTTTGCCGTGATCACCATGCTCTAAATATAATGAGCTGTCGCGCACATCGCGGGCTTTTTCACCGAAAATTGCACGCAATAATTTTTCTTCTGCAGATAATTCAGTTTCGCCTTTAGGCGTAATTTTACCGACTAAAATATCTCCGGAAGAAACCTCAGCGCCTATTCTGACAACTCCATTCTCATCCAAATTTTTTAATTTTTCTTCGGCAATATTAGGAATATCAGCAGTAATCAATTCGGGCCCTAATTTTGTCTCGCGCACTTCCACCTGATAATTCTCAATATGAATAGAGGTAAAATAATCTTTTTGCACCACCCTCTCGGAAATAATGATGGCATCTTCATAGTTATAGCCCTGCCAAGCCATGAAAGCGACTAAAACATTTTGGCCTAAAGCCAATTCACCGTCTGTAATAGAAGGACCATCTGACATTATTTGTCCCTTTTTAACATGTTCGTTTAATTTGATGGTTGGATGGCCGTTAATGCAAGTTGAGGCGTTAGAACGCTGAAATTTAGAAATATCATAATGTTTTAATTCGCCATTATCCTCCAGCACCTCAATGCCGCTGCCATCGACAGCTGTTACCTTGCCGTCATGAGAACTAATTGCCAAATAACCAGAATAAAGTGCGGCATTTTTTTCCATGCCGGTTCCGACATAAGGAGTTACCGGACGAATTAAATTCACGGCCTGACGTTGCATGTTTGTACCCATCAAGGCGCGGACAGCGTCATCATGCTCCAAGAATGGAATACAGGAAGTAGAAATACTTACAATCTGATTTGAGGCAACATCCATATAATCGATCTGCTCTACAACAGCAACTTCGGGTTTGCCAAATCTGCGCACTTCAGCTTTTTCATTAATAAAATAGCCATCGGCGTCTAATTCAGTAGTGGCGGCAGTTGTAACTGAGCGCTCTTCACTTAAAGCATTTACATAAACAATGCTGTCTGTAACTCTTGCCTTTGCTTTCAATAAAATATTTTTAGCTCGCAATTTATCAATTATTTCTCGGGGAATTACCTGGCCTTTTTTCACCGCGACTTTATTTGTCTCCGGATCTTTAATGTCTTCTAAAGCCGTGCGTTCAACTATACGATAAGGTGTTTCAATAAAGCCATATTCATTAACTCTTGCATAACTGGCTAAATGGCCGACCAAGCCGATATTGGGACCTTCCGGAGTAGCAATCGGACAAATGCGTCCATAGTGAGTAGTATGTACGTCACGAACTTCAAAGCCTGCTCTTTCTCTGGATAAACCGCCCGGACCCATGGCTGAAATTCTGCGTTTATGCTCTAATTCAGCCAAAGGATTAACCTGATCCATGAATTGAGACAGCTGTGAAGACATAAAAAATTCTTTAACCACGCCCATCACAGGTTTGGCATTTACTAATTTGCTGGGAGTCATTGATTCAATGTCCAAGGTACTCATTTTATCGCGGACGATTCTTTCCATGCGGGCTAAACCGATTCTGAATCTATTTTGGATCAATTCACCTACTGCGCGAATGCGCCTGTTTGATAAATGGTCAACATCATCAGAGTCGTCTTGAGAAATATTCAATTTTATAATTTCTTTGATAATATTTATCAAATCTTCTTTGCGTAAAATTCTATTATCAGGGATATTTGCCAGATCCAAATTAAATCTTTGATTTATTTTATAACGGCCGACTTTGCCCAAATCATAACGTTCAAAACGAAAAAACATGGAATAAATCAGAGACTTGGCATTATCTGCAGTAGCCAAATCACCGGGTCTGATTCTTTTATATACTTCAATCAGGCCGTCATCCATGTTTTTAGCAATATCTTTGGTCAGGGTATTGGCAATAAATTTTACATTAGGATTATTATCAACATCTTTAAACAAGGCTAAAATTTCTTCTTCGGAAGAATAGCCGAAAGCCCTTAATAAAGAGGTCAGGGCGACTTTTCTTTTACGATCAATTTTTACCCACAAAATATTATTGGTATCAGTTTCTATTTCCAGCCAAGCACCGCGATTAGGAATAATTTTTGCCCCATAATATCTTTTGCCTCTGGTATAATTAGAAGTAAAGAAAACGCCGGCTGATCTGATAATTTGAGAAATGACTGCTCTTTCAATGCCATTAATAATAAAAGTACCGCGATCAGTCATGATCGGGAAATCTCCCAAAAATATTTCCTGTTCTTTTTTAGTATTATCCTTTTTGTTGACTAAAGAGGCCTTAACGCGCAAGGGCGCTTCATAGGTGATGTTTTTGGCTTTCGAAGTTTTTTCATCAAATTTCGCCTCATCCAAATAATAATCTTTAAAATAAAGTTCCAGATTTCGTCCGCCAAAATCTTTGATCGGAGAAATTTCATCAAAAAGCTCATGCAATCCTTCTTTTAAAAACCAGCGATAGGAATTGCTTTGTACCTCGACCAGATTAGGCACTTCCATTGCCTGATGAGCTTTAGTAAAAAATTTTCTTTTACTAAGTGAGGTAGTAGGTTGATTAGTAGTAATTGAAGAAGAAGTTTTTTTGCTAGACATAAAAAATACCTCGCCTCCCGTCTTTATATGGCGAGTTTTTAAAAAATTAATATTTGATTAGGAAGTATAATTAAACCCCACTATTTTGAGCTTATTTGTTAAACTATAGCGGGAAATCATCTAGTGATATTATGATAACAAAAGCCTCAGGGGTTGTCAAGAAGTTTATTATCAGTTAGTGTATAATTATAGGCTAAGATTAAAGCTAGAATCCATTTTTTAAGTCATATTAGCTAATGTTAGCAAAAAATTACATTGAAGCTAATTATTTTCCCTAACTAAACACTTATCACCTTCCAGCCTCTCAACCCTAACCTTAACCCAGCATCCTACCAGCCTCCTAACCATAACCCTAACCCTCTCGTCCTAAGTGCAAAGGTAATGATGCTAGAAAGTATTCCTAACCCAAACACTTACCACCTTCCAGCCTCTCAACCTTAACCTTAACCCTATTATTAACTAAAAAATATGTCACAACGAATTGAACGTATAAATGAATTGCTAAAACAAGAGCTGGGCCGATTTATCAGGGAGGATATTGATTTGCCGGCTGAAGCCTTTGTAACTGTAACCGAGGTAAATACGACTCCGGACATGAAAGTGGCCAAAATCATAGTCACTATCTTTCCGGAAAATATTCGCGGATCAATTTTAAAAATACTGCAGAAAAACAGCCGCCGCCTCCATGAATTATTAAAAAAAGAACTCACCACCAAATTCATCCCCAACCTCACTTTCCAAATCGATGAGCAGGAAATTTTTGCCAACAAAGTTAACCAAATTCTTGACGAAATTAAACCCGAGTGATAATCTGAGCCATTAGCTGCTAATATGGCTAACTTAGATATATATGACGGTACAGACGAAAAGCATTCTTAATGCTATTATTGAGGCAAAAAATCCGCTTATCATTTGCCATGAAAAGCCAGATGGAGACACTTTGGGCGCCAGTTTAGCCTTGTCTCGATTCTTAGCAAATACTCAAAAAGTTCATAAACACTTCTGCGTCGATAAGCCTGCCAATTATTTTTCTTATCTGCCAAAAATTGAAAATTTAATTACTGATTTAGCATTATTAAATATCATTGATCACGATTTAATTATTACCGTTGACTGTGGCGCCATTGAACGTACTGGAATCTTTGAGGAAATAAAAAAATATAATATTACCCTGATCAATATCGATCATCATCAAAGTAATAATAATTTCGGCCACCTTAATTTGGTCGTCCCCCAGGCATCTTCTACCAGCGAAATTCTTTACGATTTTTTCCAGGCACATCAGATAGAAATTGATAAATATATGGCTACCAATTTATTAACCGGAATCATTACGGATACTATGAATTTTACTAATGCGGCGACCACAAATGACAGCCTCAAAATAGCCTCGGAATTATTAAATCTGGGCGCCCGCATTAACCAGATAATTTCCAGCATCAGCCAAAATAAAAATATTGACGCTTTAAAGCTTTGGGGCAAAATACTGTATCGTTTGGAACACAATCCGGAATACAACTTTGCCTTTACGGCCATTGCGAAAAAAGATTTGGAGGAATGCCAAATTACCTCACCGGAAAGCCTTGACGGCATGGCAAATTTTTTAAGTCTAATTCAGGATGTAAACTTTATCATTGTTATGACTGAAGAAGATAATAATCAAATTAAAGTGAGTCTGAGAACTGTAAGGGACGAAATTGATATGGCGGAAATTGCCCAGAAAATGGGAGGGGGCGGGCATAGAAAAGCAGCCGGTTTTAAAATCGATATTACGGCTTTAAGCGCAGATACTGATTGGAAAAATTTTATTATAAATGCTATAATTACAAAACTAAAGAAGTCCGAAGTCTGAAGGCCGAAGGCCGAAAGCCAAATTTAATACTTTAGACTTCATACTTCGGCCTTCATACTTAATTTAAATTTTATGACTAAAAAAAATACCCAAGAAACCCAAAATTACTTAATCCCGACTGTCGTGGAAAAATCATCCATGGGCGAACGCGCCTATGATATTTATTCCCGTCTTTTAAAGGAACGGATAATTTTCCTTGGTTCTCCGATTGATGATGCAGTGGCCAATACTGTAATTGCCCAACTGCTTTTTCTGGCCAGCGAAGATGACAAAAAAGATATTAAACTTTATATCAATTCACCGGGCGGATCTGTCACTGACGGCTTGGCGATTTATGACACTATTCAATACATTAAACCTGATGTTTCAACAATCTGTATAGGCATTGCCGCTTCTATGGCAGCTGTGCTTTTGAGCGCCGGCGCCAAAGGTAAGCGTTTATGCCTGCCAAATTCCGAAGTAATGATTCACCAGGTAATGGGCGGGGCAGAAGGACAGGCAACAGACATCAAAATCAGAGCAGAACATATCCTTAAAATCAAAGATAAACTCAATGTTATCTTGGCAAAACACACTGGACAGCCGATTGAAAAGATTGAAAAAGACTCTGATCGCGACTATTTTATGAGCGCGGAAGAGGCACTAAAATATGGCATTATTGATAAAATTATAAAATAATAATCTGCCCTAAAATAAGCCCTGAAAGGGCCCCTTTGGGGCCAAGAATAAGAAAGCTTGTCATCCTATTGACAAGTTTTCTGTATTATGATAAGTTTAAGTATCGCTCAACTGGCGGTTAGAGCTGTTTCTATTCCCCCTGAAAACAGCATGACCATCTATTTGAGCGACTTTGGGGAAGCAATCCAAACCTGATTGTTTTTCGAAATCTGCAGGCACGATAAGCATGGGTATCTAAAAAAGGATCCAATCCGGCTCCGGCTAGATTATTCCTTATTCAGATATTCTTGTCTGCAGATTTCGGAAAGAAAAATACTCTGTTTTACAGAGTATTTTTTGTTTTGTTTAAAAAGCATTTGTTTTGTAGCGAGCCGTTTTCGTTTGCCTATGCCCGCTTAGGCGATGCCTATCAAGGTCTTGCCGACAAAAAAAGAACCCCGAGGGGTTCTTTTTTTAGGTTATAAATACTGCTATTGACTTTTACAAGTTCCACCGTCCCAAACAAAGCCGGATTTACATTTATAGTTGCAGCTTTGGTTACTAGAAGTTGTACTATAGGTCGGGATGGCTACTGGAGGTACCCATGATGTTCCGCTCCATTGCTGGGTATAATTCCCAACGGAATTCCATTCCGCATTTTCCGGCAAGCTACCACAATAATATATATTAGTTATCGGAGCAGGGCCGCTTGAAATACATAAACCATGGATCGTAATATACCCAGGACTACATTTATAATTACAATCATATTCTGTTCCGATCGTGGCATAAATAGTAGGCGTTGCCACTGGTACCCATAAGTTTGTAGCTGTATTTAGGCCTTGTACATAATATTTATAACTGACAGAACTACCAGGATAACTCCAAACAGTGTTAGCTGGTTTTGCTCCACAAAAAAACTTTCTTGTTTGACCACTTGGTTTGCACTTCCCATAGCTATTATCATAAACATAATTTGATATGCATTTAAAATTGCAAGTGCCGGGAGTTAAATTATAAGTCTTTGTATAAATAGGAAGAAATTCTGTTCCATTCCATGTTGATACATAAGTACTGTCGCCAATCCATTCCTCTCCTGGAAATAAATAACCACAGGATAAAGTTTGAGATAGTGGAATTGGTAAACATTGTCCAGTCTCTTCATTCAATTGATAGTCTGACGCGCATATATAGCGGCAGGAAGTAGCGCTTGGTTCAGTATTATATTGAGGTGCAGATCCTATCGGTTGCCACTTTGTGGCGCCTGTCCAGGTCTGGGTATATTCTCCTACAGTATTCCAATCTGTGCCTTTCGGCTTAGGCTGGCAAAGAAATTTTCTGGTATCGCCAACTGAGGGTATGCAAGCTCCATTTTTACACCCATTGGGGCATTCGTAGGCTATTTTCATAACCCCAGTTCCACCGTTTTCTTCACATGTCCCTTCAATCAAAAATTTGCCTGTAGCTATATCCCCTCCGTCAGTAGTGTTTCGACAGACATCATTTATGGATTCATATTGATTTTGAGACGGGAAAAACGAGGTTACACTTCCGCTCGTAAAATATTCTCTGCCTCCGTCAGAATCAGTACACAACGGGGTATCCTGTTTTATTCTTACTGTTTTAAAGACTGCTAAATCCCCGGGACCAATAATACCGTCACTACCCTCCAAGTCTGCACATGGATTAAATGATGCGGTTCCTGAGATAATTGCTGCGATCATTGCCTGGTCATCTTCATCAAGTACCCCGTTTCCATTTAGGTCGCCCATTAATCCGTAGCAACCATTTGAAGGCTCATTAATTACAAAATTTATATTGTCACTGGATTTTAGATTCAATGCCGGCATAATTAAAAAAGCCAGAGCGCTGACTCCGAGGAGGACAGCCGTAGCAATGGCAAGTTGCACATCGACATCCGACGCAATTTTACTTTTTGTTGAAGTTTGATTTCTCATTTCGATTAATTAGTTTTAATAAATTTAAAAATTTTATAAAAAGGATTGTCTTTTAGCATCTATTAAACTATAAACAAGCCAATTGCCTATTGTAAATAGTATAACATAACTGCAAAATTAATGGGGGGGGTGGGGATAAGACAAGACAGAGCTGGGATCGGTTTCCAGCCAACGTAGACAAAAAAACCGCCTCCTTTCCGAGGAAGCGATTTTTATTTTCTTATTGACTGGTATTTATATTAGTATTAGTTGCCCCTTCTGCGGATCCTTCGGCAGGTGCTTCAGGCGTAATTCCGACTTCATATATATTGGGCCAGGCCACATAGTGACTGCGGAAAATTTCTTCATTTTTAGTGCCGTCAGCTTTGGTGATGTAGCGGTAAAAATGAGCGTCAGCGCCGCGGCGGCCTTGTTCTTTCAGAATCTTGGCTCCAGGCTTTAAATCCTTATTTTCAATCAGCTTGTCAGGCGGCTGTGCTGTCCAGTTATAAAGCACGGGATCAGTGATTTCAATTTTTCTATTGTCCCCGGTTCCCCAGAATTCAAAAGTCAAAATTGTGCCTTCAATTTTGATCTGCAATAAAATATTATTGCCGGTATCATTGATAAACCTCAAATCCGGATGCGGACCGTAAATCGTAGCATCCATACCCAAGGGTTTGTAATAAGAAACAATATAGGAATGGGGACGCCTTTCAGTTATCGGCATACCGCTATACAAAGCAGCTCGAAACATTGTGGTGCCGATCTGACATAAACCTCCGCCGTATTCTTTGATTGTGCGATCCCCTTTAATGACATATTCTGGATAATAACCTGTTTCCGCAGTCACCTCTCCGATAGCATCAACAATGGAAAATTCTCCGGTCGGAATAATAATGCCGTTTAAATGCTCAACCGCATTTTTTATATTTAAAATTCTGTTGGTGTGGCTGCCCGCGAAATCAGAAACGCCTTTGCCGATCAGTTCCTTAATACCCAAAGTATTAGAATCAACTGTTTTGATTTTGGGTTCAGATACTTTCACGGCCAGTTCAATCTCCTCTTTTTTATCAACAATGAATTCCTGGTTAATTTTACTGACGGTTACCTCTTTATCAACTTCCAGTCCGGGCATGGCCGGCTTAAATTCAGTAACTTTATTTTCAGCCATTACAAACTTGGCATCCTGAGGCAAGACATTTATTTCCTGCGCCAACAAATCAAGCTTTTCATTTAAACGCTCCGGATTGAACTGCAGATAAACCACAGAATCCTGCCGGTTGAATTCCACCCAATTTTTAAATTCGCTGTTGGCAATGGTCCAGCTTTTATCCTGATATTTTAATTTCAAATTATTTAGGGCAAGTATTTCTTTCACTTGAGCCGATAAAACTTCAGCTTCTGTCTTGCGCACATTGGCAGATGACTGTAAAGTTTCTACCTGGACGGGATTGATTGCGATTAAATTGATATTTTTCTTCAAATCATTAATCGCCTGATCATAATCAATAATATAGCCGTCATTTTCTGGCAGAATTTCAAAGACATTGCCGTCAATAAAGGAAATCCTGGCATCTTGAGCAGGCTTTTCAAATTTATTAAAATTTTCCAGCAATAAATTCTTTAATTCCGCTTCATCTAAAGTGTATAGCAAGGTAAATTTGGATTTATTGATTAAGGCGACCACCTGCTCTCTGACCCTATCGGCAATAGTTCCCCGGCGTCCATATTCATATGCGGTGCCGACCATATCTTCAATCGGCATGGATAATATTTCCCGCGCTAAATCTGGATCGCTGGGAGAAACAGAAGTTGTCGCAATATAATAATTCTGATTATTATAAACAAAAGTAAAACCGTTGCGTTTTACGGCATCGTAATTTCGATAAAGCTCCTTAGTCGCTTCAGCCTTATTCAAGCCGCCGATATTGATGCCGTCTATATAAACACCGGAATAAATCTTATCTTTATACATTACTTCATAGGTAATAAAAGGAATGACAAATAAAACCAAAACAGCCGCTAAAATAAAAAAAGCGGTTATTAATTGAAACCTCTTCGGCGCCGGTTCTGTTTTCTTTTGTAATCCCAGGATATCAAGAATTTTCATGATCTTTATGTGTTAATTCAGCTAAAAGCTGCCTAATTTTCTTTTCCCCCTTAATATTTTTCTTTGAACTGCTATTTAAAGTTAATATCACCTGATCACCTTCTCTGGAATTTTTATCAAGAAAATTTCTGTAAACGTTTAGGATTTGCCCGTCTGTTAAAATTAAAACAGCATATTCCCCCTCAAACCGGTCAATAATCGCTGTTAGCTCAGGCATAATTAATTTTCCCTTACCTTAACGTTTACATTGACTAGTTTTGACCTATTGGCAATCGGCATCACTATTTTCAATATTCCATTTTTTAAAATTGCTTCTACGCTATCTACCTGCACCTCAACCGGCAGAAGAATCGAGCGGGAAAATCCGCCCCAATAACATTCCTGATAAAAATATCCAGGAGTTGTTTCCTCCTCTTCACTTTCCCTTTTTCCTCTGATCGTTAGCAGATCATTATGAATATAAATTTCCAAATCTTCCGGCTTAACGCCGGCAATTGCGGCTTTAACAACCAAATTTTTACCTTCCTGATATACATCAACCGAGAGTTCCCCTTCATAATCTTCATTAAACCAATTGGCTTCAGGTTCTAATTCATCTTTATTTAAACGGCTAAAAACAGACTGATCTTTATATTGATCGTCTTTAAGCTTCTGCTTTAAATCATCAAAACTAGTAAAAAATACAGGAGTTTTATCTTCCATAATTTATTGGGATTTATTCACTTTTTTGTTATCTATATTATACTAAAAATTTGCCAATTTGTTAAATCCGTGACTTTATCCACAACCAGCCATTGCCGATTTCTTGCTATAATATTGGTAGAGAACAATTGTTCTTTGAATCTTGAAACAAGGGGGTGAGATCACCAGAAGTTAATCAAAATAGGCAGCAGCCCAACTTCTAATAAGTTGGAATTTCATTTAGTTTATTCAACCTAAATTAAATGGAGAAAAATGTCTATCAGAGGGAATTTGATTAACAATTCTACTGTTGACGGAGTTCCTGTTTACCGAAGATGGATGTTACGACCAATCGCGCATTGCCAAGAAGGCAGCTAACTATATTGCTTTGTTAGTTTCGTTTTTACGCAAAACTAATGATAGATATTTCCTTAAAATAAAAAGTGTTCAGCAAAATTTCCAAAAACCATATAACTTACCCGAAGGAGAAACAATGAACGTTGCTTTTTCTAAATATAACCCTAATCTAATTTTTCTCTACCCCCGCCTTTAATAATGACTCTATGCTTCCCCAGCCTAGAGTCCTTTTTTTATTTCAGCAAATTTGTCTGCTCCCTGCCAGGCTAGCTCAAATAAAAACCTTAAACCATTCACTATTGCTTTATTTTGGACTACTACTGCCATGAGTTTCCCCTGATAAGATATAAAAACAGCCTTATCATTATATATAGAAATATCCGCATTAAAAGGTACTTGAAATTTATTTAGGGGCAAATATCTTCTTTCCGCATTAGGAAAGGGGGGAATAAACGGAATAGGAATTTTGGGATCATAGATTGCGATAGCCCTGCCTCCTAATTTTTTCTTTCTTATTATCTGACGATGATCATTCTTTGAAACCGGAAAATGCTTGAGCGCAATATTTAAATTATATATTTCTAGCCATTCCTTCGGATTGGAACGCACAAAATCATTTTGCATTATAGCTATACCCTCTTTGCCTTCATAAAATTTTACCCTGGCTTTTTCACCGGTAACTTTTTCCAGCATTTCCAGTTCCGGCATTAAAGTCTTGGCCAGATTGATTTTTATTTCCACATTATTTTTCTCTCGTTCCAGATGATCCAGAATCTGCAAAGGATGCTCAATGCTAAAAACAATTTTTTTATGTTTTTCAATTTTGCTTACTAAGTGCCGTTTTTGCAGGCTTTCCAGGGTTACGTAAACAGTCGCGCGATTTATTCCCGTCTTTTGTGATAATTGGGAGGGTGCGGACTCGCCTAATTCCAAAAGGCCGACATAAATTCTGGCTTCTTTTTCCGTAAAGCCCAAACCTTGAAGCTGTTTTGCTAGCATATTTTTTTCTTAAAATTACCTTAAGATATTTTTTTATAATAGTATATAATATCCTTTGCGCTGTAATTATCTATTATTTCAGATAAACCCTGCTGATTTTCTAAGTGAAACATATAGGTAATAATTCTGGTTCCGGGCAAAAGTGTCTGAAACTTCGGCGACAAAATTCTCAATGCTTCAGGTGTTAAAAAACAAAAAATCACATCGAAGTCGGCTAAATTAATATTAAAAAAGTCCCGATTGACAATCTGGATTCTTTTTTTGATTAACGGATGAAAAAGCAATAAACTCTTGCTGAACATACGCAACAAGAAAGATGTTTCGAAACCAAAAACTAAATTATTTTTATACTCTTTTGCCGCCTGAAAAATTATCCGGCCGGAACCGGAACCAAGGTCGCAAATTTTTTCTCCGGGACGGGCATCCGCAGCTTCCACCATTTTGCGTACAACTTTTTTGGGTGTAGGCACAAAGGGCACTATATTACGGAAACTCACCATAATAAAACCCAAGACGCCCAAGACTAGAAAAAAGGCAAAGAGCAGTAAATATTTAACTACGGCCAAAGCGCTTAATAGCATTAAGATTTATTTTTAATATTAAAATAGTATTTGATGATAATTGCCAGAAGAACTATATTGATAATAGCAAAGGCGAAATTCAAAAAATCAATGCCGCAGACATAACAAAACATGGCGAGATGGGCGGCTGATTTAAAATAGGGCAGGTCGGCCTGGGCTTTGATAATAAAATCACTGGGCACATTTCTTTGTTTTTTAATAATTGCCAAAAGCTGAGCAGAATATTCCAATAACAAATTGGCGGCCAACAGCCAGGGTAAGGCAATCTGCCAATAAAGAAAGCCAATCACTGCAATGCCGTAAGCAAAATTATCCACAAAAGTATCCAGAAACCTTCCCTTGTCACTGGCGTTATTTGAATAACGGGCTAAAGCGCCGTCAAATAGATCTAAAAACCAGAATAGACAATAAAAAATAAAAACTCCCCAAAACCGGCCATAATAAAAATAATAAATAACCGGCAGCAAAAATATAACTCGAAAAGTAGTAATTTGGCTGGGCGTAATTTTTAATTTCACAAGCAGCTTTAAAATCGGCTGAAAATTTTTCGCCCGAAACTCTATGGAAAATTTTTTATATTGTTCGTAAAAGTCGCTTAGGAACATAATACTTATAAATAACCCATAATTAATAACGCAATAATCAAACAAATTCTAAATTCAAATGCCTAAATATTTAATTTTGTTATTAAAAATTGATTATTAGGTATTGTTTGGATATTGGTTATTGATGATTGAAGATTAATCACCTACCACGCCACTTTCTTAAGTTTTAATTTATACCCTATCCAATTAGCTGCGATAGGCAATAATGGGGAAATAAAAGAAATGATAATTATTATTTCCAACAATGGTAAATATACTAAAGAAATTAAAATTAACGCACCGACAAAATCAAGCTGATCCCAGGGAAACCACTTATCGCCCGGCTTTAAATTTTTTCGGCGTTTAAAAAAACTTTTTATTGCGTCGGCCAAGATCACACCCAGGCCGAATAATAATCCAAAAAGCCAGACATTGATTTGCGTATAATCCAAAATGCTTAAATTCTTAAAAAATATAAATGGATACAAACAAGACTGCAAAGTGACAATTAGTATACCAACCAAAATTGCGGCAATTAATCCGCGCCAGGTCTTATTTTTTCCCAAAACCGGCTTATTATTCATTTTCCAGCCAAAATCAAGTGGATAAGAAAAAAATTCGCCGAATATTTTAGCGGCAAAAACAGGCGCCATATTGGCGCAGTAACCCGGCAGCATGAAATAGAGAGCTTGAAGTATAATCATAAACTAAGAGGAATTCATAGGAAGAAGATGAAGAATAGGATCACAAAGGAAGATTTGATTAAAAGAATGAAATGATAGTCCTAATAATCCCCTTATCATCTTCTACATCTATATCCTCTCAATCCTATTACCTTAAATTATAGCAAAAAAACATACTGATGGCGAGCATCTTAACATTGACTTACCAATAATTTTCTGCTAAGATATGACTAAGCTCCGGGCTCGTAGCTTCTAATTATTATGAATATTATTAGTTTTGACATTTGAATTTTGATTTTTAAATTTTAATACGCACCTATAGCTCAACTGGATAGAGCGCCTGGCTTCGGACCAGGAGGTTGAGGGTTCAAGTCCTTCTGGGTGCATAAATACAGGTCGGTAGCTTGCAACTTCACTACCGACAGCGCTTTAAACTTTAGACTTTATACTTTAGACTTATTATTACGGGTCGGTAGCTCAGCTGGTAGAGCAGTTGCCTCTTAAGCAATTGGTCCTGGGTTCGAGTCCCAGCCGACCCACATTTTGTTGGTTTAATTATTAATTAGTTTCCATCAAAGGCTGATCCGCCTTTGGCGGAAATTGGTTAATTTGTTTTTATGAAAATTACCATATGCAGCAGCATAGTCTTTGCCCCAAAAATTCTTGAGGTTAAAGTCCAATTGGAAAAAATGGGGCATGAGGTAATGATCCCATGCACAACTGAACATGGTGCTGCTAATCCTGATAAAAATATTAATGAGGATCTGGAATTTTGTTTTCAAAATGATGTGATGATGGATCACTTCAAAAAAATAGAATCCAGCGACGCCATTTTAGTCCTAAATTATCCTAAAAATAATATTAAAGGCTACATCGGCGGTTCAGTTTTGATGGAAATCGGATTAGCCTATTATCTGGGCAAAAAAATTTTTCTGCTTAATGATTTTCCGGATGAAAAAGATCTGAAATACAGCCTGGAAGTAAAACTTGCCAAACCCATCATTTTAAACGGCGATTTAAATAAAATAAATTAAACATTTTCTAGTTGTCACCGAATCTATTCTTATGTTATTGTTAAGTATATAACTAATTTATCTTAACTTTATGAAAAAGATTTTCTACTCACTTCTGGCTATAGCCATAGTCGTGGCGATAGCTTTAATTTTTTTATATTTAAGTAAATCAACAGTATTGACGCAAAATACATTACATCCATTAAATAAAACGGAACTAAAAAATTTTATAGACCATCCGGATCTCCGCCCTAAAGTGAATCCTTGGCAACCAAATATTAATTTCTCCGGACAAAGGGTAAATGCTCTTTATGAGTCTATACGCTACTATGATAACGCCTTTTTAGTGAGGGATTGCGCTCAAGATGCTAATGAAGCCTTGACACGCCATAAACAATACTTGAATGAAATAATAAGAGGAGATTACTCAAATTCTAAAGTTATAGAAGATACTGGTACCTATTTTGCCATAGAAGATCAGGGACGCTATAAATTGCAAAAGTCATATTTTATTAATTGCAATTATATTAAGTTTACTTCCCAAACCGTGGCTTACAATAGAGAACCAACAAAAATTGCTAATATTCCCCGTAGAATCTCACAAACTGAAGCAACCGGATATATTGCCTTTTTACAGAAATTACGAAGCGCTATGGGAACTGTAATTGCTCAACAAATAAAACAAGAGAAAGCGATAATAAAAGCAGACATTCTTCGTATGATTAATATTGGAGGTGATTGGGGTCTTTGTGATGAACATAGCAGCAATGTTGATCATTATGAAATTAATATTGACACTGGTGATGTTATCTATTGGCAAGAAGCTGGAGATTCTATAACTGGTACTTGCCATCCGAATCCTTTAGAATAATAAAAGTGATAAGAATAATTTCAAGATAATTATACGACTTAACAAAAATTTCATAATTCATAATTCTCCAAATATGGCTAAAGGTAAAAAAATCTCTACCGGCGTCAAATGTCCCAAACTGAAATGGCGCGAAAAAAGAGCTGGAAGATTAAAAAAATAGTATCGAAGCCCCGCGACGCGGGGCTTTTTGCATTAACGACTTTTTTATGACAAAATAAAAAGAGCCGCTCACTTTGAGATAGACTCTTTAATAAACTGGCCTAGGGTTCCTAGTCCGGAACCAGCCGCAATTGCGACTTAACTCTGGCCTTAGTACGCAAGGAAATTTTTTTCAACTCCGCCTCGATATCCTCGAGATCTTTCTCGGCAATCTCAACAATCAAAGGAGAATGACCGAACTCGACGAGCTGACGCCTGCGCGTTTTTTGACGCTCCAACAACTGGGCAAAACTCAACTGGGAAAGCGGCAACAAAATCACATCTGCCATGGCATCCTCCTCCCTTGATATTTGATTTTCATCAATTAATAATACACCTAAATTAGCCTTTTGTCAACAATGCTCAACTCCTTTAATTATATAACCAACTTATGTTATCTGCTGAATGACCAAAACAAGGTTCTTTTAATTATGAAGAAAAAAGGCTTTGGCCAGGGCCGCTGGAATGGTCCGGGCGGCAAAGTTAAACCGGGAGAAACGCCGGAACAAGCAGCGATTCGTGAAGTTGAGGAAGAAACAGGATATAAACCTAATAATTTAACTAATTTGGGATACATCGAATTTATTTGGCCGCATAAGCCGGACAACAATCAAGTCTGTCATATTTTTCTAGCCAAAGAATTTAGCGGAGATCTGTGCGAATGTGAAGAATGTTTTCCTCAATGGTGGGAAATTTCACAAATCCCCTTTGCTCAAATGTGGCCGGATGATATTTACTGGCTTAAGGATGCCTTAAATGGAAAAAAAACAAAATTCAGATTTTTCTTTGATGAAAATAATAACTATCTTAAACACGAAAAAATTTAAATAAAATATTTTATACCCTGCTTTAGCAGGCATTCCGAACACCCACTAAAGTGGGGCATAAATTTATTAAAAACTAATTTTATCATTATGGAAGAATTCCGCTGTGTTTTAACTCAAAAAGAAGCCACAGATCTCTTAAACCAGGCAAAAATAATTTTCAGCTACCATGCTGTTGATGAATATACCGGCACCAAAAGAATCCGTTTTAGCGACCTGAGGGAAACAAAAGAAAAAGATTATCCCACCCCAGTTTCCGGCAAACTGGCCAAAATCGGCATGAAGCTTGAACTGCCAGGAATCACTGTTCCGACTTACCTAGAATTAAAAATTACAGACAAGCAATTTTCCCGCTGGGAAATTGAATTTGAAGGAGAAGCGCCAGAGCAGTTCAAAAACCGCGAATCCATCCGCGGCTGGCAGATATTAATTGACCAGCCTTCGCTGACCGAAGTCAGCTACGGCTGACGAAGGTCAGGATAAATAAAAAAATCGGCTTTTTTGAAAAACAAAAACGCTCTGTCATTCCGAATAAGATGAGAAATCTCTTTGGTCATCGATGTCCAAGGAGATCCTTCGCTTCGCTCTGGATGACAGAGTGTTTTTTTATTCCCAATTTTTAATTTTTAATGCTTCTTCAGCCGCAGATACCTGAGCTTCCTGCTTGCTGGTGCCTTCGCCCTTGGCAATCATGTCCTTTTTCAGAAATACGCCAATGACAAAATGCTTGGCATGATCCGGGCCTGATTCTTCCAGCACCTTGTAAGTCGGGGTAACGCCGACTTTGTCCTGACTAATCTCCTGAAATCGTGATTTCGGATCTTCGTATAATTTTTTTTCCAAAATTTCTGGTAATTTAGAAATCACCTTATCATGCACAAACTTGCGGGAAACTTCATACCCCTGATCCAGATAAATCGCGCCTATAACTGCTTCCATGGCATTGGCCAAAATATACATACGCGCTTTAGAATTGGCATCGGCTGATTCCCCCTTGCTTAAATAAAGAAAATCTTCAATACCCAAATCCTTGGCAATTCCCGCAAGCATGATTGCGTTAACCAAAGATGCGCGCCAATTTGTTAATTCGCCTTCGGGATTAGGATAAGTACGATAAAGATGTTCCGTAACAATTAATTCCAAAACAGCATCGCCTAAAAATTCCAGGCGCTCATTATGATCCAGTTCAAATTCCGGGTGCTCATTCAAATAGGAACGATGCACTACGGACTGGGTAATCAAATCGCGGTTAACAAATTTAACTCCCAGATTTTTTTCTAATTTAGAGATTTCGCTCATAGTTAGCTATGGGCATTAGGCTATGGGCTCTGTTTATTCAAAGCACACAACTCAAAGCCGATTAATAATAATTTATTATAATATCCAATTACCAATAATCAACAACCAATAAAATTCTAAGCACTAATATCTAAATCCTAAACAATATCAAAGCCCAAATTCTCAAAATTCAAAATCATTTTAGTCATTTGGATTTGGAATTTAGAATTTGTTTAGAATTCAGGATTTCGGATTTAGTATTTGTTTGATGATTGGTTATTTTAAACCTTATTCTTTTATTTGCCCAGCTGCTTCCAGTTCCTTATAAATCGCACCCAAAACACCGTTAACAAACTTGCCGGAAGATTCGCCGCCAAAAGTTTTAGCCACTTCAATGGCTTCATTAATAGCAACCTTGGATGGAATATCCTGATCAAATTTCAGCTCATATACGCCAATGCGCAAAATATTGCGGTCAATAATGGTAATCTGTTCAATCGGCCACTCAGTTGCATATTTTTTTATCAAACCATCAATTTCTTCATGATATTTAATGACACCCTCGATTAAATGCCAGGAAAAATTTTCATCATTGAACCCGGGCGCAAATTCCTGCAAATTATAAGCCAACAAATCTTTAAGATTGTTGTCCTTTTGGCCGTTGAAATCCCACTGATATAAGGTTTGCATGGCCATGGTTCTAGAAAGATGTCGGTTGGACATAGAAATTGAGATGGTTTAACAACTGAATAAAATTCACAGAATTCAGTGAAAATATTCTGTGTTTTCAGTGAATTATTTCTGTGTTTCAGCTATTCTTATCTACCCTGTTGCTTCTCTGCTGCGCGAACTTTCTGTTTTTGTGCCTTTTTCAATTCTTTTTTATCCAAATGAGACTTCAAAACTTCCTTACCTTTATAACTGCCGCAAAACGGGCAAACAGCGTGAGGCATTTTTGATTTTTTACATTTGGGACAAGTTGCGTATTTTACTCTTTTTAAGGCAAAATGGGCTGCTCGTCGTCTTTTCTCCCCTGCTGGTCGTTTTTTTGCTGGTACTGACATAGTATTTGGGAAACCTTAACCACTGATTTATCCTCACAGATAACACAGATTATTTAATCGAATTACATATCAGTGCAATCAGTGAATGAAATCCGTGGTTCCAAGGTTTCATTATTAATTATAATTAACTATAATCCAGTATACCTAAAATCCCAATTTTTGGCAAGAGTTGTCGCTCGCGAACGACTGGGCAAGAGTTCGATTTTATTATCCCTTGACACTTGGATAGATTCTGCTAAGCTAAAAATTAGAAAGGTTATCCCATACAATTGGCTTTAAAACGCCGTAATTGCGGCCAGAACAAAACAAGGAGGTGATAACATGGCAACGTTGAATCTGACAATTGATAAGGATCGCGGCGAGGTTTTTAAACTTGTTGACGACACGGTCAGGGAGTATCAACGCGATGTGCGAGAGAGATTGGGCCCTATTTCAGAAAACGGCCAACACGATGTACAGGTGAAATTAGGCCATGTTTCAGAAAACGGCCAGCACATTGAAATTACTGGAGAAAGAGTAGCTCTGGAGAAGCTGCAATCAGCGTTTAAGCAGAAAGGAGAGATCGCCAGCATCCGCGAATGACGTTCTTTCACGATTACCAAAATCCCCCCACGAAGTGGTGCGGGATTTTTTTATTATATGAGAAAACTTAACCACTGATTTTTTATCACAGATTACACTGATGTGGTATCTGTGCTATCAGTGAATTAAATCTGAGGTTCTGTTATCCTTTTTATACATCGCTATTCCAACCAAATTGAAACAAAAACTCCGCGCCACAATGGCACGGAGTCTTTTATTTAAATCACCGTAATACTTGCCACTTTGTCCCCTTCTTCCTTGAATCTCATCAACCTGACGCCTTGAGTTGCGCGACCCAATTGGCTGACACTGCTAAGAGGCAATCTGATCACCTGGCCATGAGAAGAAATAATGATCATATCGCGATCCAAATCTTTATTATTAATCAAACGCGCGCCAACGATTTTACCGGTCTTGGAAGTTACCTTGGCAGCTTTGATGCCGGAACCGCCGCGTCCCTGCAAGCGATATTCACCAATCGGACTGCGTTTGCCAAAGCCGTTTTCCATTACAACCAATAAATCCATATGTTCCTCTTTGACGGCTTTTTCATTAATATCCATCCGCACCACATGATCGCCATTTTTCAATCTGATGCCGCGGACGCCAGAAGCGGCGCGTCCCATTGGCCTGATGCCTTTTTCCTTAAAACGTATAGAAATGCCGTTGGAACTGACTAAAACAATTTCATCATTACCGGTTGAAGGCTTAGCCCAGTTCAAACCATCGCCTGATTTTAATTTAATGGCAATCAAACCGCTCTTTCTGACCTTGGTAATTTCCGTAATATCAACTTTTTTAATCAAACCGTTTTTAGTTACCAAAACCAGATATTTATAATCTGATAGATCAGCCAGATCCAAAATAGAAGTAACTTTTTCATGAGGTGCCAATTGCAGGAAATTAACCAAAGCCTGACCCTTGGCTGTTCTGGTTGCCTGCGGCACTTCATAGGCTTTCAGCTGGAAAACGCGACCGCTGGTGGTAAAAAATAATAAATCCGAATGGGTAGTAGTTGTAAAAAAGTGTTCAACTATATCTTCTTCTTTAGTAGTTAAACCAACGACTCCCTTGCCGCCTCTGGCCTGAGTCTTGAAAGTATCGGTCGGTAGTCTCTTAATATAGCCGTCGGCAGTGACAATAACAATTGTCGGCTCATTAGGAATCAAGTCTTTAACGGAAAATTCACCGACAGCGCCTTTTACAATTTCGGTTCTGCGTCCGTCATCATATTTTTTCTTCAAATCAGCAAGTTCATTTTTAATAATACTTAAAATCCTGGTACGTGATTTTAAAATTGATTCTAACTCCGCAATTAATTTTTTAATTTCTTTCAGTTCGTCAATCAATTTCTGACGTTCCATATTAGCCAGCTGCTGCAATCGCATTTCCAAAATCGCTACTGCCTGAATTTTCGTAAATTTGAATTTTTTCATCAAATTCTGCTTGGCTTCTTCCTTATCTTTGGATTTTTTAATTGTACTTATTACCTGATCAATAATATCTAGAGCCTTAACCAGACCCTCCAAAATATGCGCTCGGGCCTTTGCCTTGTTTAAATCATATTCGGTTCTGCGCTTGATCACCAATTCGCGATGTTTGACATATTCTTCTAAAATCATCTTTAAAGTCAAAATACGCGGCTGCAAGCCATCAATCAGCGCTAAAGTGTTTACATGGAAAGTTTCCTGCAGCTGAGTCAGCTTATATAATTGATTTAATATTTTCTTGGGATAAGATTCTTTTTTCAATTCAATCACCACCCGCACGCCGTCCTTATTAGACTCATCACGCAAATCCTTGATGTCTTTTATTTTCTTGTCACGAACCAATTCGGCAATTTTTTCCACCAAAGTAGCTTTGTTTACCTGATAAGGAATTTCCGTAATAATAATTTTAAATTTACCGCCCTTGTCTTCTATAATCTCGGCTTTAGCGCGCATTACAACCTTGCCCTTGCCCGTGGCATAAGCCTGCCTGATCTCTTTGATGTCATAAATAATACCGCCGGTCGGAAAGTCAGGACCTTTGATAAATTTCATCAAATCATCAACCGTGGCATTAGGATTATCAATCAAATAAGTAATGCCGTCACATAATTCACCAAGATTATGAGGCGGAATATTGGTAGCCATACCGACCGCGATACCCATGGCGCCATTTAAAAGCAAATTGGGCAGTTTCGCCGGTAAAATCAAAGGTTCTTTATAAACGCCGTCATAATTAGGTATAAAATCAACTGTATCTTTTTCAATATCAAAAAGCATTTCTTCGGCCACGTGCTTCAATTTGGCTTCAGTATAACGATAAGCAGCGGCGCTGTCTCCGTCCATGGAACCAAAATTACCCTGGCCCCAGACCAAAGGATAGCGCATGGAAAAATCCTGCGCCATTCTGACCATGGATTCATAAACCGCCGCGTCACCGTGCGGATGATATTTACCCAAAACTTCACCGACGATGGTTGCGGATTTACGGAATTTAGCGCTGGGCTTTAAACCAATATCCCACATGGCATATAAAATCCTGCGGTGAACCGGCTTTAAGCCGTCGCGCACGTCAGGCAAGGCGCGGGAAACAATGACAGACATGGCATAATCCAAATATGAATCCTGCATTTCATCAACCAAAGATCTTTCTTCAATATTACCCAAATTGGCAATTTCCATTAATTTTGGCTGCCTTAATTTTGCCTCCTCATTTTTCTCTGGAGAGGAAGCTGCGTCTTTTTCCAACGCTATCTTTTTTGCTTTTATAATTTTCTTGAGTCTTGCCATATTTGATAATCACCAATAACCAAATCTCAATATTCAAACAATTTCAAATTTTTAATATCTAATTCACAAATAGTCTTAGAATTTGGCTATTAAATATTGCTTGATGATTGTTTATTATTTATTGATGTTTATATTATTCGTATTTAAATTTTCCAGTTTATCTTTCAATTGATCGGCAATTTCATTTTTCAACTGTGTCTCAATGATTTTTTCCTTAACTGCCTGCAAATCATTTGTATTTTGATTTAAATTTTGAGCCTGCGATAAGCCGTCTTTAACCCCATCTATAGTATCCTTCATCTGATCAATCAGGTCTTCGCTTTTTATTTCTTCCAAATAATTTTCAGCGGGTAAATTCTGGCTAAGACTTGCTTTTATGCTTAAACCCCAAAAAACAACCAGCGCTGCCATTACGCAAGCAATGCCAGTATACATAATAATATTTTTTTGTAAGGGCGTTAAGTCCTTTTTGGGCATATATTCGTTTTCTTTAATATCTGAATCAGCAGCAGAAACCTCTGACTCCAAAACATCCTCCTGTTCTGCTTCTGTTTTTTTATTTTCATTCTCATCTTCAGGTTCAGCTGGCTGATTATCATTTTCAAAATCATTTTCTTCCGGTGTTGCCGGCTGATTATCATCTTGGGGAGAAAGATCGGCTCTCAATATCTCAGGAGTTTCCTCTCTGACCTCCACGACATTAATTTTTTTACCCAGGCTTTGAGCAACCTCAATTTTTGCGCCTAAAATACTTGCACTGATTTTTTTAACCTTAACAGCTTTTTTAATGTTTTTAGGCTTTTTTGCCACTGACTTGCTGGCCGTCTTTTTTACCTTTTTAACTTTTGTTTTTTTATTTTTCCCCTTCATTTTAATATATATTAATATTTATAACTATTTTTTTCTTATCAGCATACGATTCGCGGATTCGCCAGTCAGTTATGTCGCCGCCAGCACTACAACCCTGGTTTCTTCCTGCGGCAAATCCTTTTTGCTTATTTTATACTTATCAACTGTTTCTGGCTGAGCCGCACCGTATTCCTTTAAAAATACATCCAAAGAATCGAGTTTTTGATTTAAACCCGGTAACTTATAATACATGGGAATTACTACCCTGGGCTGAATCTGCGAAATAATTTTAACCGCACTTGCAGCCTTTAACGAATCTCCTCCGCCGACTGGCACTAACAAAATATCAACTCCTTCTAAAATCTCCAACTGCTTATCAGTTAAAGTATCCTGAGTTGTCATGCCCAGGTGAGCTATTTTAATACCCTCCATCTCTATTAAATATATAGTAATCTTCTCATTATCTTTTTTTTCAGCCGGAATGCCATAGACAAAAACATTTTTAACTTCATATTCGCCTGCGCCGTCAATCATAAAAGAATCACCGCGCAAGCCTTCGGCATTAATATATTGATCTTTAGTGTCAGTTATCAATAAGATCTGAGCCTGAAATTTCGGCATTTTTAAGCCGGTCTTGTCATGGGGATCAATAGCCACAACCACATCCTTTTCCACTATTTTGAAGGCCCCCTGGCCGTGCCAAAATATTGTCATATTTAAGTAAGTTAAGCTAATAAGTAAATAAAGAATCGCCACCAACGGCGGAAAGCGAATTTAATACTAGTATTTTAGCATAAAGTAAAAATTTTTCCAAGGGGCAAAAATCCGTTTGCAGTGGAAAAATTGGGGTTAATCAGAAAAAACTGCCATCAAAATACCGATTTCTTAGTTTAAAGCTATTCTGTTATAATTAGTACATTAATAAAAGCTCAACCTTAACGACCTAATATATAAATTTGAACCTATGAAACCGGGAAATTTCAACACTTACAGCGAATTAACAGAAGATATTAAGGGGAAGTACAAAAAAATAAACAGAAAAGGCGATTTTGTTGAAAAAACTGCAGTCGAAAATCCAGAAGTGGCTCACCGACTGGCCCTTTTAGAAAATGAAGCCTTCGGAGATCTGGGAGAAAGTATCAAACAAAGCAATCTGTCCGTAGAGCAAATTATAGAAAAATTGTCTCAAAACGGATTGAGCTATGACGAAAAGGATAAATTGAAGGATTTATTGTTTCAGCATGCTGATCTGGCCAGATTAAAAGGCAAACCCATTGACGACCAATTGAAGGATTTTTTGGGGAAAAAATATATTGATCTCAGTTACTCAAAAATACTCACTGACAAATTAGCCAAAGGTATTGAAGCAGAAGATATCGAAGCTATGGGCGAACTATTAAAAGATGAAAAAATTCATGCAAATTATGAACTTCTTAGAAAATTATCTGACGATACACAGCGCACTGAACTTTTTAAAATATGTAAACAGCGCGTGTCTATAGCCTGCGATATAGTTGATGAAATTGAAAATATGGATTTGGCCATTAAAATGTACACCAAAATAGTAAAGTCTGCGGATAAAGACTCATACTCGGACGAAAACGACTTAAAATCAACGGGAGAAAAAATTGCCAAAAAATTATTTAAAGCCGGCGATATTAAGCGAATTGTTAATTTGGTAAAAAACAAAACCTTAGCGCTGGGCTGCTGTAAGGAATTTTTACATAAGCTGGGTAACGAACCAACAATTTTAATTAAATTAGCAAGATGCTCCTCTGAGCCTGATGATATATTATATCTGCTTAAATTCGTCTCGGATGTAAAGCTTCTTGGTTCGCTGAAAGCCGAGGAAAAAATTTTCTCCAGCTTAACCGATGAACAACGTAAAAAAGTCACCGCTTATGCGGGAAATATCGCTAGAGCGCTGGCTAACGAACCAGAAATCGTTACCCTCGATCCTTTAAAAAAGGATGAAACAGGTCACTATGGCAGAAAAGAAGCAAAAAATAAATTTGTCGTGGGTGTCGGTGAAGGCAAATATTATATTGCCTGGAGCAATACGGATTATTTTCAATATCACCGTGATATATTTGAGAAAGCATTGCCGCATCTGACAGCCAAAAGCGGTGGCTATATTGGTTTATTTGAAGAGGAAGGAAAAATGAAAATTAGGATGACCCGTTCTAGCGGTGATTATAAATTCTACAGCCGAGAAGTTATGGAACATTTTCGTAAACAGATAGAAGCCAAATTACAGCAGGCTTATGGTGATAATTTTGAATTACAAATTAATATATCGGATGATTACGGTGAATAAATGATAAATAAACATTATGGAAATTACCCGCCATTTTACCGCCACTACCGTTATTATCTATAAAGACAAAGCTCTTTTGCATATGCATAAAAAGCTGGGTATTTGGATTCCGGTCGGCGGGCATATTGATCGCGATGAACTGCCAGAAGATACGGCTATACGGGAAATAAAAGAAGAAACAGGTTTGGAAGTAAAATTATATACTCCCGATATAACGCCGGCAATGCCTGATGTGCGACAATTATTCCGTCCGGCGCATATTTTACTTGAAGATATCAATCAATTTCATCAGCATATTGATTTTATTTACTATGCAACAGCGCAAACTGACGAGTTGCATCCTCAAGACGGAGAAACATCCGCTCTTAAATGGTTTACTGCGGAAGAAATTAAAAATCTTGACGGTGCGCCTGAAAATACCAAAGTGCTTGCCCTTGAGGCGCTTGAATTATTAAGCACTTAAACCCGATACCTGTACATATCTATCCTTTCGTGCTACTCTTCATTGATAATAAGAAATAAGTTAGTTTTCATAAATGGTCAAAATCATTAAATTTCAAGACGAGCAAGAAGTGCTCATTAAGCTAATTGAAGAGTTACAGGATTATTTAATTCAGCTTGATCCCTTAAAAAGACTGCACAGACTGCCGGGCTATGGCAAAAGCTATACAGCTAACCTGCTTAAAAAAATAGAGAATCAAGAGGGCATCATTTATATAGCTGAAATTGAGGGCACCGCAATAGGCATGATTGCCGGGATAATTGAAAAACAAAGCCCGGGAGATGAGCTAGAATGCATCCCGTCAAAGGCAGGTAGAATTTTAGAATTAATTGTAAGTGAAAAATTACGCGGCCAAAATATCGGCTCATTACTGATGCAAACAATAGAAAAGTATTTTCTCGACCAAAGCTGTGATATAATTCGGGTAGAAGTTTTTGAACCCAATACTAACACCCATAATTTTTATAAAAAACTCGAATATCATGATCGGGTAATTGACATGGTAAAAAAAATATCATAACAAACATTAAAATAATTATTTATTAATCATTAAGAAACTTATTTTATGAGAAATTTTCAACGAAACGACCGCTCAGGCGGCAGGGGCGATTTTGGCGGAAGGCCTGCCATGCATGAAGCCACCTGCGCTGAATGCGGCAAAAGATGCGAAGTGCCTTTTCGCCCGACCGGCGACAAGCCAGTTTATTGTTCTGACTGTTTTGCCAAAATCAGAGGCGAACAAGGCCGACCTGAAAGAAGAGATGACAGACGTGATGATAGGCGTGACCGCAGAATGTATTCTGCCATCTGTGATAAATGCGGCAAACCCTGCCAGATTCCTTTTCAACCAACTCCAGGCAAACCTGTTTTCTGCGATGCCTGCTTTAGCAAGGAAAAACCAAGCGGAGCCGGAAAAGGCGGCGATCAATTACAGCAAATTAATGCCAAGCTGGATAAAATTATGAATGCCTTAATTGAGGCTAAAATTATTAAACCAGCTAAAGCTCCGGAAGCTAAAGAAAAAAAACCAGAAGCTAAGGCAAAAGCTGAAGTTAAAGCTGAAAAAGCCAAAAAGGTTCCTGCTAAAAAAGTGGCCAAAAAGAAAAAGTAAATTACTTCAATAAAAAAAGGCGGTCCCGATGCGCGGGGCCGCTTTTAGTTTTAAATACAATCAACCAATCATACGAACAATATTTCCAGACATTTTGGGAGATTAGCGGAAAATAAAAAAACCGCCAATACCCGAAGATCTGGCGGAAGAGATCAGGCAAATCATTTGAAAAAACCGAATGTGATACCCTCAAGAGTTGAGAGATAATAAGCGTGCCCATCGCGAGACACTTTTTTATTCGAATGCGCCTCCAATCGATAAATCGCCACGGTAACTTCTGTTCCATCCGCAGTAAATGCTACTTCTTTGACTCGGATCGCATGAGCGGTGGGATTTTCCAGCAGGGCCGGAAAGATTTTGCTATTATTGGCGGTGAAGACGACATTGCAGGTAAATTTAATCCCCTCGGCCTCTTCGGTAAAAGGACACTGCTTTTCGGGCACGGCTTTTTTATCCGTAGCTGCTGAGTGACTGCACCCGGCCAAACAAAACGACAAAATGATTGCCAAAACCCAATACCCTATTTTCATGATTGTCCTCCTTGAAAAGATTGATCAGCTTGATCGCTGATTCTTCAATATAACAATGGGAGCAATACTTGTCAACTTCAGATTCAATGATAAATAAAAAAGCCCCGCGAGCCGGGGCTATTTTCTTACTTGGTATCTTCTTTGGGTTTGATTCCGCTGACCGGAGGCAAATTTTTCGATTCCCACTGATTCAAGATCATTTCGGCAGTAGCCCGAATGGCTGGATCCGCATCTTTGCGCAATCCTTTCAGACAGGAAATGGCTTCGGGTTTTTCGTGATTTGCCAAGCCCTCAACCGCTGTTCGCCTCAAGAGCCAATTATTATCAGGCGCGCTGTTTTTCAGCAAAATTGCCAGAACCTTGGGCGAGTTGAATCTGCTGATCTGGAAAAGAGCCAAGTCCTTCAATGTGAAGCTCGGATGATCAAGGTAAGTTTCAATGATCTTAACTGAATTTTCATCCAGTTCAATGGCCATGATTTCAATGATGGCAGTGCACCAGCGCTGGTCAGGATCGTCGCGATGCTGCCAAACCTTTTCCTTCAGCTTTTCGGTTCCGATTTTCGGCTCCTGCTGATCAAGCTGGGAGATCAAGATCTTGGCGATATTTTCCCTTACCACGAAGCTGTCATCGATCAGCTTAGAAAAAAGAAAATCGCTAACGGCCTGGTTTTTGATGTTTTTCAAACCATCAAGCACAGCCAGGCGAACCGTGACATCATCATCTTCGAATGCGTTGACCACTTTTTGCCAATATTCGGACTGCTGCGTTAATTCAGCGCCGAAATATTTGCAAATAATGCTGAGCGCCTTAATGCGAATGTCAGCGATACTATCTTCAGCCAGCAATAGCACTGATGCCAAAATCTCCTGATCAACTTGATTCCGCAAAGCAAGAAGGGCAGAATATCTGACTAGCCATTCCTTATCCGACAGGCATTCGATCAGAGTCTTTTTTGATTCCACCCCGCCATAAGTGCCCAAACAATGAGCAGAATGACTTCGGATGAACCAATCGTCATGATTACGAGCATCATTAGCCAAGGATTTCGGTTCTTGTGTCATGATTTTATCCTCCTTTTAGCTTTTTAAAAGCTAATTCGGCATCTTAACAAAAATAATAATGCTTGTCAATAGATACAACTCGAGCTTGACACATCTAAATTAATAATATAATCTATAAATACTTAACAATTTAATTAATTACCCCTCCGAAGCTTTAGCGAAGGATGGGGACTTGAAAGAAACACCCTAAAAAGTTTCCTTCAGGTTAACCTTAAAATGATAGCTCTCTTTAAGGGGAGTTTATTTGTTTTATAGGGCTACTAATTTTCTAATAACTTCTAATCTACTAATAATTTATTCAAAAGTAATTATATTAGTAGATTCGTAGCCAATTTGTAGATTAGTAACATTTATTATGGAAGACCAAAACAACCAACAAGCCAATGATAATTCAGAGTTTGCCAAACTGATTGCCGATAATCAGTATTTAAAGCTGCCAAAAGTCGGCGATGTAATTAAAGTAAAAGTAATCAGCGCTTCAAAGGCTGAAGTGAAATTAGACTTTGAAGGCATTAAAACAGGCATTGTACGTGGACGCGAACTTTTCAATGAATCTGATGAATACGGCCATTTAAAACCAGATGAAATGGTGGAGGCTACTGTAATTGAAATGGAAAATGAAAATGGCGAAATGGAATTATCATTCCGCTTTGCCGGTCAGCAACGCGCCTGGGATAGCTTAAGAGACTTGATGAAAAAAGGCGAAGTTTTATCGCTTAAAATCACTGATGCCAACAAAGGCGGCTTAATGCTTAAAATCGGAAACGTTACCGGCTTTTTACCGGTTTCTCAATTAATTCCTGAGCATTATCCCCGAGTTGAAGGCGGTGATAAGGCAAAAATTTTAGAATTTTTAAGAAAATTCATTAATACTAATTTGCAGGTAAAGGTGCTTGATGTGGACGAAAAAGAAGAAAAACTAATTGTTTCAGAAAAAGCCGCCTGGGAAGAAGTGCAGGAAAAAGCAGTTTCCCAGTATAAGGTCGGCGATAAAATCAAAGGCAAAATTACAGCAGTTACTGATTTCGGCGCTTTTGTAGAATTTGGCACTAAAATGGAAGGCTTGGTCCATATTTCAGAATTGGCCTGGCAGAGAATCGACGACCCAAGAGATATTGTCAAACTGGGAGATCAGGTAGAAGCGGAAATTATTAATATTGAAGGCACCAAGATCTTCTTATCCATGAAAAAACTGCAAAAGGATCCTTGGGATAATATAAATGAAAAATATAATGTCGGCGATATGGTTGACGGTAAAGTGCTCAAAGTAAATCCTTTTGGATTATTTGTCGAACTTGATGCTGACATCCACGGTCTGGCTCATATTTCAGAGCTCTCTGATAAACCAATTACTGATGTTAATGAAATTGCCAAAGCCGGACAAACCATCAAATTCCGCATTATTTCCATTGAACCTAAAGATCACCGGCTGGGCTTAAGCTTAAAAGCTCCTAAGGAACCATCTTCTGCCCAAACCGCAACAGAAGGATCAGAGGGAAAAAAATCAAAGGCTGAAGAAAAAAAGATTGATGATGTTGCGGAAGAAAAAGCAGAAAAAAAAGAAAAAAAAGCACTCACCGCTAAAGCAGAAAAAGAACCCTCCTCCAGCAAGGCTTCGGAGGACAAGGGAAAAAAGCCGGCAAAAAAACCAAAAAATAAATAGATACGTAAGGATTCCTGCTCGAGACAGGATCAATTAAAAGCATCGGCTATTTTTAGTTTGATGCTTTTAATTTATACGGAATCTATCAAGCTATCCGGGAAGTTTTATTTTTATACCTACCTTTATCCACAAATTACTTGACCTATTTTCTTTGCCTGCTATTATTGATGTAAGAGGTCAGGAAGTATCACCGGTTAAATCACCAGCAAAACCACACAGGGAGGTGCTGATGGGAAAAACTTGAGTGGGATACAAACCTCAGGCACTATGCCTGGCAAAATTTCTTAAGGAGGAAAACAAAATAGGCTGAAGGCGCGTGATCCCATCTGCGGATTTACGCATAAACAAAAATCGCTTCGCGAAGAGGCGACTTTATCGGCTTTAATATCGGCTCCAACGAATTATTTAACGTTAACAACTCACTGTTCATCTTCCTGCTTTTCTCAGGCAAAGGTTCCCATGGGGGAAATCAAAAAAATCAACCAAAAAACTTTTTTTCTCCTTAACCCGGGGCAGACAGTCCATTTCCAGATGGGCCTGCCCCGGCCTTTTTATTTTATGCGAATATTTGATTTTATACTACAAATCTTTATTTTTATCCCCTTTAAGTATTGGGTGTGATATAATTAGTTCAGAAGTTATATAACCTTATGAAACTACATTTCTTTGGCGGCGCCAAGGTTGTCACCGGCGCCAATTACCTAATTGAAACGGGTCAGAATAAAATCCTCGTTGATTGTGGAATTTTTCAGGGTTCGCCTGAATTGACAGAATTAAATTATCTGAAATTTCCTTTTAACCCCTCAAAGGTTAGTTGTGTTTTTGTTACTCATTCCCATTTGGATCATTGCGGACGAGTTGCGCGCCTGATCAAATACGGTTTTCGCGGAAAAATAATCTGCACTCCTCCGACTAGAGATTTAATGGCAGTTGCTCTGGCTGATGCGGTCAGACTTTTACAGGAAGAAGCAAAACAAAAAAACCTGGAACCCTTGTACGGCGAAGATCATTTGAAAAAGATGCTAAAAATGATAAATGTTTATGACTATCATAAGAAAATTAAAATTAATGATAGCCTGACCTTTCGCTTTAATGATGCCGGACATATTTTGGGTTCCAGCATTATTGAACTTTGGCTAAATGAAAATAATCTTTGCCGCAAATTGGTCTTTACCGGGGATTTGGGAAATCCGCCGACTCCGCTTTTAAATCCGCCTGATACTGTTACTGATACAGACTACCTTATTATTGAATCTGCCTATGGCGACCGCAATCATGAGCCGAAAAAACTGAGAAAGGAATTACTTAAACAAACAATTCTTAATGTTATCAAGCGCAAAGGCGTGCTTTTAATCCCCTCTTTTGCCATTGAGCGTACCCAAGAGTTGCTTTATGAATTAAATGATTTTGTAGAGCACAGGCTACTTCCGCCGGTTAATATTTTCATTGACAGCCCGCTGGCCATCAAAATCACTGAAGTCTATAAAAAACACCAACAATATTTTAATACTAAAACCCGATCTATTATCAAATCAGGCGATGATATTTTTGCTTTCCGGGGATTAAAAATGACCATGTCCAAAGATGAATCCAAGGAAATATTCTTTTCACCCAAACCGAAAATAATTATTGCCGGCAGCGGCATGTCAACCGGCGGCCGCATTTTATTCCATGAAAAGGACTATTTAGCAGACCCTAACAACTGCTTTTTAGTTATCGGCTTTCAGGTTGAAGGCACTTTGGGAAGAAAAATTCTTGATGGAATGCCGATTGTACAAGTTCTGGGCATGCCTGTAAAAAACAAGGCTGAAATTAAGGCTATTGGCGCCTATTCCGCCCATGCCGATCAAAAGCAGCTTCTAAAGTTTGTCGGAAATCTTTCAAAGCCTCCAAAAAATATCTTTATAGTGCAGGGCGAACGCAAAGCGGCCGATGCTTTGAGAGATGCAATCCAAAGCAAAATTGGTTATCCGGCAGAAGTTCCCAATTATGAACAATCTTTTGAATTATAAGACAACCAATGACGTCCTCCCCGCACTCAAAAAACCGCCCCTAACGGGTCGGTTTTTTTCATACGGGGTTTCCTTTGCTCCGCTACTCATGAGAATTCAGCGACGATATTTCAGCCGTAACATCAACACCTCTGTCATAATTCCCTTG
>JAPLYG010000004.1 GCA_026395685.1 Candidatus Parcubacteria bacterium | reverse complement strand
CCCTTTATGTTTAAAAATGAATTTCAAAATTTAATTGATTTTTTACTCCTTAATTATAAGGTAATTGCACCGCAATATGATATTGAGGGAAATTTGCATTTGCAGGAATTAAAAGCTGCCAAAGAATTATACCTGGGGAGTGAATTGGCCTTAGATTCCTGGAAATGGTTTATCTTACCGCCCAAACAGCAAATGTTTAATTACCAGGGTTTAGAATTAAAAGAAATTATGCCCAAAATCGGCAATCAGGCTTTTTTAGGTGTTTCGATCCTTGATTTGCAGGCTTTGACTTTATTGAATCAGGTTTTTGAAAAAGATGCTTATTATCAGCAGATAAAAAAGAAAACAATTGTCATCGGTACCAGCTTTGTGCCGGAAAAAAATTTTTACAAATTTTTTGAAAAATTTGAGGAAAATAAGCTGGAACATCTGCAGTTTGATATTTTTTTAGCAGTGCAAAAAGATAAATATGAAATTTACACCGGCACAGAAGATGGGCAGAGGCTTTTGGATGAATTTGGATACAAAGATTATTCACATATCGAATATGCCGGACCGATTCGCGAAGAAGGGCTTGATCCTCAGATGGTGGCAATTAAAGACGCTATGCAGAATCATCATAATCAGAAAATCTGGGATGATTTGGGCAAACGCTGCATGCAATGCGGGAAATGTACCATTGCCTGTCCGGTTTGTTTCTGTTTCCGTATGTTTGACCAGTCTGGTTTAGTCAAAGATTCTGGTACGCGCAGCCGTTGCTGGGATTCTTGTTTTTATAATGAATTTACTCAGGTTGCCGGAATAGCTCCTGAAGCGCCTAAACATCGCTTGCTAAATTTAACAGCTCAGAAAATATATTTTTGGTACGAGCATCATTTTGTCAGGACGCCGACGACTTTTTCCTTGCCCGGCTGTGTCGGTTGCGGCAGATGCACACGCACTTGTCCCGCGGATATTGATATTTTTACGACGATTAAGGATATTTTGAAAAAGTGATAAGGGTAAAGGTAAGGATGCTTGTAAGTGCAAAGTATTAAGGTTAAGTAAAGATACCTTTTTCCATAGGTTCGGGCGAAGATGCTAGTAAGTGTAAAGTGTTAAGGTCATGTAAAAATACATTGCCCTAACACTATCTACCTACCAGCTTCTCTACCCAAAGACTATTTACCGATAATTATGTTGAACGATTACAAGACCTACAACTGTAAAATTCTTAAAATAAGTCCCGAGGGTTCTGATTCCAAGACCTTTACTTTAAAATTGCCTTATAAAAAATTTAGTTTTGCGCCTGGGCAATATGTAATGGTTTCAATACCCGGTTTTGGTGAAGGTGCTATTTCCATTACTTCGGATGTAAATGAAAAGAAGTTTTTTCAGCTGACTATCCGCAAAGTCGGTATTTTGACTTCAGCGGTACATGATTTGAAAGTAGGGGATTTATTGGGAGTCCGCGGGCCGTATGGACGTCCGTTTCCCATCGATCTGGCTGAAGGAAAAAATATATTGATAGTTGCCGGCGGAATTGGCATTGAACCATTTCGGCCTTTGATTTTAGATGCAGTCAGAAATCCTAAAAAGTACAAAAAGGTTTATATTTTTTGCGGCAGTCGGGATGAAACCACCATGCTTTATGCAAAGGAATACCCGGCTTGGAAAAAAGTTTGTGACTTGAGTTTGACCTTGGATAATCCGAAAACTTCTAAATATGCCAAGGGGCAGGTAACTACTTTGTTTGATATAAAAAATATTCCGGTTGATGCTTTGGCTTTTATGTGCGGTCCGCCGGTAATGTATAAATTTGTAATGGCTAAAATGTTGGAGAAGGGCTTTAAGCCGGAAAATATCTATATTTCATTAGAACGCCATATGGATTGCGCCCAGGGAGTCTGCCAGCACTGTGCTGTAGGGCCTTATTATGTCTGCAAAGACGGGCCGGTATTTTCCTATGCGGAATTAATGAATTTTAAGTCATGGTTAAACCCATTATAAAGCTTAAAGGCTAAGTTTTGGAAAAATATTTAATAATGACTTCTTAAAATTAGACTTTAAACTTTATACTTTAGACTTAATATCATATGTCTACAATTTACTACATGATCGGCATCCCGGGTAGCGGTAAATCTTTCTTGGCAAAAAAAATAAGCTTAGAAAAAGGCATTCCGATTCTTTCATCTGATAAAAAATTGGAAGAATTTCAAAAAGAGGGGATTGAATATGTGAAGAGGGCGGAGATTTTTGATATACTTGCCAGGGAGGCATTTCAAATGATTAAGCAAAAACAAGATTTTATTTGGGATGCCACTAATATCAATCCCGAGTTTCGGAAGTTAGAAATAAATAACTGGAAAAGAAACGGCGCCAGAATATTGGGATATTTAATGGTAGTATCCAAGGAAATTGCCAGTGAACGTAATTTAACGCGCGACCGAAAAGTACCCCCGGAAGTAATTGACAGATATTGGGAGACTTTAATAAATAATGCTATAGATACTGAGGCGGAACTTTTTGATGAAATCTCTATTGTAAATGAAAAGGGAGAAATAGTGAAAGTATATAAAAGGGAATTATCCAGGGAACATAATTTTGAAATCAAGCTAAGCCCCAAAGAATTAACTCCCAGACCTAAATTGAAGTAATTATATGCAATACAAAAAATATCCGGAAAGAGTTTATCGGCATTTTCTGTCAATCCCCATAATTTATATGATGATTATCCCATTGGTTGCTTTTGATGTTTTTTTGGAAATATATCATCAGACTTGTTTTAGGCTTTATAAAATTCCTTTGGTTAAACGTTCAAGTTATATTAAAATTGACAGGCAGAAATTGAAATATTTAACCCGTTGGGAGCGAGTAAATTGCGCTTATTGCGGATATGCCAATGGCCTGATGCATTATAGTACCACAATTGCCGGCGAAACTGAAAAATACTGGTGCGGAATCAAACATGCCAAAGACCCGAATTTTATACCGCCCGAACATCATAAGGATTTTATGGAATATGGCGATGCCACGGCGTATAAGAAGTTAGGTTAAATAAAAAAGAGCCGGCCGAAGTTTCCTTCGACAGGCTCTGGTTCCTCTTACACGATGTAATTCGAAATGAGCTTCATCTTCGCCAATGCACCCTGTAAGGTGGGATTTTCGGTGCCGAGATCCAACGTCTGGTTGTTGCGATCGAGGATCATCAGCTGGGATTCCGGAAGGATCCACATCTTGATGATGCCGTCGAGGTAGGTGACCAGAGTGACCACCTTCTGGCTGTTACTCCTGAAGTAGAAGTGACCCTGGCACTTGATGATGCCCTCGAATCCGCTGTAGTCGCGGTCGCTTTGGCCGAAGTTGCAGAGTTCCATCAGCTTTTCAAATGACATCTCGAAAGCTGTCATCTGAGCGCTGACAATCCTGGCGCTAGGAGTTACGCTCGGTTTTTTGGTCATTTGGCCCATGGCAGTCATTTTCCCTCCAATCGTTTGGGTTGAAAAGAATGGTGGATATATCAACAATATTAGAATTTAGGCCAAGATAACATAATAACATATTTTAACAATTTTGTCAATGTGTCTAACAATCCCAGGTAAAATAAAGCAAATATTAGGCAAAAATGCCATTATTGAAGTTGGCAAAAAGAATAAAGAAATAAAGCTCAATTTGCTCAGTGATTTAAAACTGGGGGATTGGGTTTTGACCCTGCATGATTTGGCTGTTGAAAAGATTTCAGCCCAAGATGCGCAAAAAATAATTAACTTATACAAATATGGACAAAATAAATAAAGGATTGTATCTGGTCTTGGGGACAGCAGTAATTTCAGGAATTTCTGTTTTTCTGAATAAATTTGGCGTAAAGGCAATCAGTAATTCTGATGTCTTTACTACTGCCAAGAATATCTCAGTGGGATTAATTTTAACTGTATTAATTTTAGGGCCCTTCTTTTTTACTAAGTTGAAAAAGATTAAATTTAATGACTGGATTAAACTATCTTTAATTGGCTTAATCGGCGGCAGTATCCCTTTCCTTTTATTTTTTAAAGGTTTAAGTCTGACTTCGGCTACTAGCGCAGGGTTTATCCATAAAACTTTATTTATCTGGGTGAGTTTGCTGGCAGTTTGGTTTTTACAGGAAAAAATCGGCAAACTGCAATATCTGGCTTTGGGTTTATTATTTTTCGGCAATATCACAATGTTGGGATTTAAGTTTATAAATTTTAGTTGGGCAGAACTTTTAGTATTAGCGGCAACTATTATGTGGGCAGTCGAATTTATCATAGCCAAAAAGGTTTTAGCCAATGTGCCCGGAGAAATAGTCGCCTGGTCTAGAATGTTTTTTGGCTCATTAATATTATTTGCTTATCTTCTTATTACTAATCAGTCTCAGCATTTGTTGAGCTTGAATTTCAACCAATTATGGTGGATTGCGCTTAGCTCAATTTTACTTTTGGGTTATGTTTTAACTTGGTATAAAGCTTTGCAATATTTGCCGGCAGTTACTGTCACTTCAATTTTAGTTTTGGCATCGCCAATTACCAGCTGTTTGGATTTATTTTACAGTCATAAAATCAATATATATCAAATAAGCGGTAGCGTCTTAATTGTTGCTGCCGTGATTCTGCTGATTTATTCATATAATAAAATAAATGTGTCCAAAATCAGTAAGCAATTCAATTAGCGGGGTTTTGCGTTGCGGTAAATATGCTTTCATGCCTAATTACTATGCTTATTGCGGGCCAGATAAGAATAAGACTTTATTTGAATACTGCAGCCATAATTATTATGAGCCGATTCTAAATCAGATTTTAGGCGAATTTGAGGTCATGCATCCTTATTTGAAATTGATTGCGCATAATAATAATTTTAAAGATGAATTTGAGCCGGAAGTAGTGGAGGCATATTGGCTGGGCAATAATTTTACCGAAAACGTTGAAATAAAGAATTTATATCGGCACTTTACTGAAGACAAAAATTTAAAAAGCAAAATAAAAAAGGAAGTTGTTTCAAAAGTCCTGGGATATATTCCTGATTTGGCTAAGCCGCACCATAATTTCCATGTCATGAATATTTGGTTGCGGGCCGGGAAACTGAATATTAAACATACTTTAAAATCAATTGATGAATGTCGGATTTCCTGGGGAATAGTAAAAAAAATAAATAGTTCTAAAATAGTTGTTGATTTTCAGCCCCTGGAATTTTTGAATGATCAGTTGGTTTTTGGCAAGAATATCGATCGGGAAGTAATGACTCAGTTTAATGATCAGGGATTTGTTAAAGACTTGAAAATCGGTGATATTGTTACGATCCATTGGGGCTGGGTTTGCGAAAAAATTTCCGAACAACAATTAAAAAATCTGCAAAAATACACTGTTTTAAGCTTAAATATTTTTAATAAACAGGCTAAGGAGTTTTTATATGCCTAAAATAATAAAACCATCCATTGCCATCTTCGGCTTAACTTCCTGCGAAGGTTGCCAATTCTCGATTTTGGATTTGCATGAAAAGTTTTTGGAATTAACCAAATATCTTGATATTGACGAATTTCGTTTAATTGAAGATGAAAAAGAGCGCTCTCATTATGACATTGCTTTTGTTGAGGGTAATCCCGTGACTAATGACAATTTGAATATCTTACAGCATATCCGTAAGATTTCCGATGTGGTCGTGGTCTTGGGTAATTGCGCAGACTTGGGCGGCGTTTGGGAAATAAAAAACTATCGCGATAATAAAAAACTCGGCTGTTATGTTTATAAACAGTGTAAGTCAATTGAAAATAGGCAAGTAATTGAAGTGCCGAAAGCAATAAAAGTCGATTATGTGATTCCCGGTTGCCCGATAAATGCCCAGAATTTTTTAGCCTTGGTTTATTCTTTGCTTAATAAAAAACAGTGGGCTTTGATGCAAAATCCGGTTTGCTGGGAATGCCAGATTAATAAAAATCCCTGCCTTTTACAGGAAGGAAAAATTTGTCTTGGTCCCTTGGCAATTGGCGGCTGTAATGCAGTATGTCTGAATTCCCGCCAGGAATGCTGGGCGTGCCGGGGGATTTTGGATCAGGCAGATGAGAAAATAAAAAATTTAATGAAAATTTTACAAAATCACGGCTGGAGTATTGCTGATATTTTGGAAAAAATGGAGTTTTTCGGGGCTAGGGACAGGATTGAGGCGGCTTTGAATATTAATAAAGAATTAAACAAAAAGAAGTAAAGATTTAAGTTGATTGTCTTTTATAGTTTGGACACATATAGTGTTCAACTTTTTTGTTATGGATTCTTGACAGAAATTATATTTTATGTAAAGATTAAACGGCGAATGGGGCACCTCGGCTCTTACCCTCCTTTGTAGCTGGGGTAACCTGTCCGCACCCTCCTTCAACCCTCGATGTGGTTTAACAAACCCTCTGGCAGGGGTCCACTCGGGGCAAAAGGGAGAGCGCATGTAGGCTCTCCCTTTTTTATTTGGTTAAAAGTTTATTCTAATCGATAATCGTTACATTATACGTTTTAGGTAATATGTCGCGTTTAACGATTATTGAAAAACGTAATAAACTTCGATATTGTTTATCGATAAACTGAAAAAAAATCCCGTTTTGAGATTGATTATCTTAAACGGGGTTTTTAAATTTAGAAGCCCCGCACCGAAAGTTCGGTGCGGGGCTTTACGCGGGGGGCCACGGTTAATGGCAAGAATGGGGAAATCCGCAGTTGCAGTTCGGTTCGCCGGGGTCATCTACCGGTGAACCACAGCGACTGCAACGGGTGCCGAAGAGGTAAGGGGGTGTCGTTTGGGGACGAGGCTGTGGAACCTCGATTACTGCGACATACCCTCTGACCGGATCCAGCAGTACGAATGTTTTTACGTCTGGCAAAGGCTCCCTCCTTTTGAGTAGCTCCGTGAGTTCGTCAAGGGCAATGTAGCCCTCAGCCATTTCCCGAGTGATTGGTAGGTTGTTGGTTGCCAGGATGATCTCGCCAGTTATTTTTCCGCTTGAGCTTTTTCCAGGCCCCATGTTTTCCTCCGTTTCAGTTTGGATATTTATTTTATATTAACATATTCTATTTGACTTGTCAATATTAGGCGGGACCGGGAAATTTTGATATAATGTAATTGAACCACTAATCTTAAATCACTAATATACACTAATATTCTTTAGAGTATAGTACTAAATTAAATACTCTAAAAATTCAAAAATTTATGACTGAATTTTTATCTTTTGATCTTAATCAGGCGTATGCGCAAATTAAGGAAATGGCTGAGGCCGAACCAGTTACCAGTAAAGAAGCCTGGAATGATATGGTCGAAGTTTTTATTAATGATAAAATTGAGGCCGGTGAACTGGATAAGGATGAGGATTATGAAGATATGATTGAAAAGTTGAAAAATATGTGGCCGGAATATGAAAAAAATTTTAATGTGCGTTAATTAGAATTTAATTATTTGTTATTGTTTGAATATTGAAGTTTGATTATTGGCCTTCGCCAACCGAAGTCCCGCAACGCGAGACGAAGGTTGGTGATTAATACATTTATGTCAATCAAGACTATAAAAATCAACCACATCGCCAAAATGGAAGGGCATACGGGTTTTGTGGCCTCAATTTTAGACGGCGATGTTAAGCGCGCAAAACTGGAAACTTTGGAAGGTGCGCGTTTGATCGAAGGCATACTTTTGGGTCGCGATTATTTTGAAGTGCCGATGATTACCGGCCGGATTTGCGGTATCTGCCCGATTGTCCATTTTTTAACCGCGACTCAGGCGATTGAGCAGGCTTTTAAAGTCAAAGTATCTGAGCAGACCACCATTATCCGCAAAATAATGGAATTGCTGCAAATCATTCATTCTCATTCTTTGCATATGTTTTTTTTGTCCTTGCCTGACTTTTTCGGAATTGAAAACGATCTCAAATTCATTGAAAAATATAAGAAGGAAACTGCAGCTGCTTTGCGCATCCGGCAATTTGCCATTGATCTGGTTGAGCAAATCGGAGGCAGAGTCGTACATCCGCTGACTATTGAAGTTGGCGGTTTTAAAAAGCTTCCCGCTATGATTGAAGTTCAGAGGAAAATGAAAAATTACAATTTGATTCTGGAGGATGCCTCAGCCCTAGTTGAATTTGTCAGTAAAATAAAATTCCCTGATTTTTCCAGGAAAACCGAATTTATTTCTTTGTCTGATAAAAACGAATACGAGGTTTTGGCAGGTGATATAATTACCAGTTCCGGCCAGAAAATGACTAAGGAGGAATTTTATAAACAGATTAAAGAGTGGCATCAGCCGTTTGAAGCTGTTAAAAGAGTCAGTTTTAATGACAAGCCATATTTTTTAGGAGCTTTTGCCAGAATTAATAATAATTATAAGCAGCTTAATCCTCAGGCTAAAAAAACTTGGAACGAGCTAGGAATTAAATTGCCCAGTTATAATACTTTTTATAATATTTTAGCTCAGGGTGTGGAAATAATTCATTGTTTGGAAGAAATTAAGAGACTGTTAAAACAGCTTGGGAAAATTGATCAAAAAAATACTAAAGTTAAAATTTTGCCAAGGGCTGGAGAAGGCTGGGGAGCGGTTGAAGCTCCGCGAGGCATACTTTTGGATTATTACAAATTTGATAAGAACGGCAAAGTGTTAGATGCCAATATTATCACGCCGACGGCGCAGTTTTTAGCTAATCTGGAAGCTGATTTGATGGTCTATCTGCCTAATGTTTATAAAATGCCGGTTTCTCAACGTCGCCAAAAAATTCGCGCTTTGATTCGCGCTTATGATCCATGCATAAGTTGCGCGACGCACTAGGTTAAGAGGTTATATGATGTTTTATGAAGTTTTATGAGGTTATATGAAGTTGCTAAAATGCAACCTAATAAAACCAAATATAACCTAATACAACCTCATACAACTTAATTCTAAACCCAAAATTCCATGTTTAGATTTTTTTTCAAATCCACAATTGAAGATCCCCAAAAGATACAAATTACTGATAAGGAGACAATAAAAAAAATTACTAAAGTCCTGCGTTTAAATCTGGGGGATCTTTTGAATTTATTTGATAATAGCGGGGAAGAATATGAAGTGAGAATCCAGGAAATTAGCGGTAAAAAAATAATTTGTAGCCTGGTCCGGCGGTTGGATATTAATCGGGAGCTGGATATTGAAATAAATTTATATCAATCACTCTTAAAAAAGGATAAGTTAGAATGGTTATGTCAAAAGGCGACTGAGATTGGAGTAAGACGCATCATTCCCGTAATTTCGGAAAATTGTGTAGTCAGGGAATTAAATTTAAATAAAGCCGGACGCTATAAAAAAATAATTGAGGAGGCAACGATTCAAAGCGGCGGCAAAATGCCTCCGATTTTCGAACCCGCAGTCAGTTTTGAACAGGCGATTCGAAAAACCAGCCCGCGCGACATAAATCTAATTTGCCATGAGCAAGAAAATGAAAATGCCTTAAGAGACCAGCTTGAGCGCACAGGACGAAAAAAAATTAATTTATTTATTGGTCCCGAAGGTGGATTTTCTCAGTTTGAGATAGATTTAGCCCGTCAAAATTCTTTATTGCCCGTAAGCCTGGGCAAACGTATTTTACGGGCTGAAACAGCGGCGATTGTCGCGTGTTTTCTTGTTGCCAATACATAATTATGGAAAAAATTAGTCTTCTAATACCGACATTGTTAATCTTGATAATTCCATATTTTAGGAAAATATATTTTTGCGTTGATTGCCGGGTTAATGATCAAAAAGTCGCTGGTAGGGATCTTTTTTTTGATTTTTTAAAAGGTTTGGCGATATTGGCAGTTATTTTTATCCATGTTGCTTATGCCAATAATAAATTTACCGCAGACGGGCTAAATAATTCTTTTGTTTTGGTGATGAATAATCTGGCGCGCTTTGCAATTCCTTTTTTCTTTATTTGTTCAGGCATTCTTTTGAGTCCGATTAATAATGTAAAAGAGCTGAAAGATTTTTATGCCCGGAAAATTTGGCGTATTTTTTTGCCATATTTGCTGTGTTGTTTAGCATTTGCCTTTGTCTTAAATCAGACACTCGGGCAATTCTTCTATAATTTACTGGCTGGGCGAGCTGATGTCCCATACTATTTTATTATCGTCTTATTACAGCTTTACTTGTTGTACCCGCTATTGAGTATTGCCAAGGCAAATAAATATTTTTTGGCTTTGTTTTTTTTGCTTTCGTTATTTACTAATATTGCCGGAGTGCGTTATATCCATGGGGTTCCTTTGTGCTTTGATTTCCTATTTTTCTTTTGTTACGGATTAGCTTGCCGCGATATGTTTATAAATTACAAGCAGAAAGCGCAGGAACAATATTTTTGGCTGTCTCTGGTGGTATTGTATTTTTTACTGATGTTTTTCAAGCTGGAGCTTTATTATAATACGCGTCTTTTTTATGGCCTGGCCTTGTTTAATCTGCTTTTTATTTATCGTAATTATATTATTAATAATCGCTTAATTTTTAATCATATATCTAAAATAGGACAAAACAGCCTTTGGATTTATCTGCTGCACTTTCAAATCGTCTTAGCGATAAATAAGATTTTTTACCTGCTTCAGGTGAATTTATACATACGCTATTTTTTAGTATTTGTTATTGCTACGCTCCTGTCTTTGTTGGTGGCAAAAGCCGTTCAAATTGTTTATGATAATTTGATTAATTTAATTTTTGATAAACCTAAAAAAGGATATGCACGATTTGCATGAAGCCGACAAAATTTTAAAGATTATTCTGAATTATGCAGAAAAAAATAAGCTGCATAAGGTTTTGAGTGCGGTAATTGAATTGGGCAGTATAATCGAGCATGGGGATGAAATCTCACCCCAGAATCTGGTATTTAATCTGCAGATGCTGTCGAAAAATACTATAGCTGAAGGTATGAATGTGGAAATTGTAAAATTTAGAGGCGATAGCTGGATATTAAAGGAAATCGAAGGGATCTAGGGTGTTTCCGCCTTTTGTTATTTTTGCTATAATTAACTCATATGAATATTAGAACAATTGCTCAAATTAAAAATTTAAAAAATAAAGCGGTTTTAGTGCGAGTTGATTATAATGTTGCCTTGAAAAAGGGGAAAATAATGGAAACCGAAAGAATAGACAGAAGCTTGAAAACTATCAGTTATTTATTGAAAAAAAAGGCAAAAGTTATTTTAATTTCTCATCTTGGCAATCCCGGGGGGAAAGTTTTAAACGAATTTAGTTTAAAACCGGTTGCCCATTACTTAGACAGCAAATCCCATAAGCCCGTTATCTTTATTGAAGATTGCCTGGGGACGAAAGCGCAGGATGCTGTTAGAAAATTAAAATCGGGTCAAATTTTGATGTTGGAGAATTTGCGTTTTCACGAAGGGGAAGAAAAAAATGATCCAAAATTTGCCAGGAATTTGTCTGATTTAGCTGATATCTATGTGAATGAAGCTTTCTCGGTATGCCATCGGGCTCATGCTTCTATCTCAGCGATTACTAAATATTTGCCTGCTTATGCCGGCTTTAATTTGGCTAATGAAGTAATCAACCTGAATAAACTGTTAAAAGGGTTTAAGCGACCGGCTGTGGCAATCATCGGCGGAGTAAAAATTTCAACAAAAATTAAAGTTATTGAAAATTTGCTCAGGCGCTATGATTATGTTTTAGTAGGAGGCGCTTTAGCTAATAATTTTTTTGTCGCTAAAAAATTAAATATCGGCAAATCAATTTTTGAGAAAGAGTATGTTAAGCTGGCAAATTCATTATTGTTAAAGTCTAAGGGCAAGTTGATTTTACCCTTGGATGTGCGTGTGGCAAAAAAAATCAACAAGACAAGTGAAATTATAAAATTTAATATTGCCGATTTGGTTAAGGTGAATATGAAAAATTACCAAATTGTTGATATCGGCCCCAAGACTGAAAATTACTTTGAATCATTTATTCATCAGTCCAAAACCATTGTTTGGAACGGCCCAATGGGAGTATTTGAAATCGAATCTTTCAGCCATGGAACTAACTTTATTTGTCAAAAAGTATCAGCCCATGCTAAAGGTCCGGCTTTTGGTGTCGTGGGAGGCGGGGAGACCATCGCCGCGTTAGATAAATTAAAAATAAAAAGCTGGCCTGATTTTGTCTCAACTGCCGGTGGCGCCATGCTGGAATTTCTTGAAGGTAAAATTTTACCGGGAATAAAACCGCTCTTGAAATAAATGTATGAATTTGATGAGTTTAGATCAATTAAATAAAATTGAAGCTCAGCTGTTAGAAATACGGGAAATTCTTAACCCCGAAGACTCACCTTATATTTGCGATACGATTGTGACTAATATTGGGGATGAAGATTGTGTTGTCTTGGTAAAGGAAATGATGGGAAAAATGGGGTATAATAATAAGATAATTAAGCGGATTGAAAAGATAGTTCTGGAAATTCAGAGTTAATCTATTTTTAATTAATATAATAATTAAAATCTGAACCACGAAAAGTTTACACAAAAATACACGAAACTTTCGTGAGATTTCGTGATAATTATTTCGTGTTTCAGTTAACCTAAAAACCTATGAACACATTTTGGCCAAAAATTAAGGAAAATCCGATTTTTGCTATTTTGCTGGCAATATTGCTGGCTGTTTTAGCAGTAGGATTAATCTTCTGGGCGCGCAATTTGAATAAGCAGAATTATTACATTGGAAAAAATCCTCAAGCTGACCGTACTATCGCCATTTCCGGCGAAGGTAAAGTGACAGCTATCCCTGATATAGCTTCAGTTACTCTGGGCATGGACAATACAAGCATGGATATACAGGTCGCACAAAAGAAGAATTCAGATGCAATTAATGCTTTGATTACCCAGCTGAAGGCTTTAGGCATTGCAGAACAAGATATTCAGACGGCAAGCTACAATATTTATCCGCAATATGATTATTCCAATAACACTCAGATCATAAAGGGGTATACTGTTTCTCAAAGCGTTTCAGTTAAAGTTCGCCAGACTGCAAAAGTAAGCAATGTTTTGAAAATTGCCGGTGATTTAAAATTAAATCAGGTCGGCGGATTAAGTTTTGAAGTAGATCAGCCGGAATTTTATCAGCAGCAAGCCAGAGAAAAAGCTTTGCAGAACGCTAAAGACAAAGCTCAGGCCTTGGCTGATGTTATGGGAGTTAAACTAGGAAAAGTCATATCTTTCAGCGAAAGCAGCAATAATTATGCTCCATATCCGATTTATAGCGATAAGTCTTTAGGCATTGGTGGCGGAGGAACAGCTCCATCAGTCGCTCCCGGCAGTCAGGATATCATTATTGACGCTACAATTGTTTACGAACTTGATTAATTAAGGCCGAAAGATGAAGTCCTGCCTTCGCTAAAGTTACTGCAGGCTGAAGGCCGAAGTAATTTGAATAATTAATTATAAAATTCGTATATTCTTACGGATTCGTATTTAGCATTACTATGTTTGAATCAAAAAAAATAAAAAAAATAATTGCCCGGGAAATTCTGGATTCACGGGGAAATCCTACTTTGGAAGTAAAAGTCAGGCTTAGCAGTGGCATTGAGGCTAGGGCATCCGTACCCTCAGGCGCTTCTACCGGCAGCCATGAGGCCTTAGAATTGCGTGATGATGATAAAAGACGCTATAACGGCAAAGGTGTGCTTAAGGCCATAAAAAACGTTAATGACCCAGTTGATTATTTATTAAGAGGGATGGATATTGGCAGACAGCAGGATATTGATAAACTGATGATTAAGCTTGATGATACAAATAATAAAAAAGAAATAGGGGCAAATGCTTCGTTGGGGGTTTCCCTGGCTTGTGCTCGAGCTGGCGCTTTAGCTTCAAATTTATCTTTATATAAATACCTGAGAAAAGTCTATAACATCCAATATTCGCATTATAAACTGCCAATACCTTTAATGAATGTATTAAACGGCGGCAAGCATGCCAATTGGGCAACTGACATCCAGGAGTTTATGATTGTACCACAGTCAAAAACAATGGCAAAAAGAGTACAAATCGGCACTGAGGTTTTTCATGCGTTAGCTGCTGTTTTAAAAAATAAAGGTTATAATACCTTGGTCGGTGACGAAGGCGGCTATGCCCCAAAATTAAAAAATAATGAAGATGCTTTGAAATTATTGCTTCTTGCCGTTAAAAAAGCAAATTATAATAATAAGGCCGTGGGTTTGGCTATTGATAGCGCAAGTACTGAATTTTATAATTTTAAGACAAAGCTCTATAGGTTTGACAGAAAAAAGTTGACAGCTGCCAGTCTGATAAACATTTATGCTAAATGGCAGAAAACTTATAAGCTAGTTTCAATTGAAGATGGATTAGCAGAGGATGATTGGGCCAATTGGCAGAAATTATCGGCAAAGCTTGGTGATAAGTGTTTGCTGATCGGTGATGATTTGTTTGTTACTAATGAAAAAAGGTTGCACAAGGGAATTGATCAAAAAGCCGCTAATGCGATTTTAATAAAGCCTAACCAGATCGGTACTTTGACTGAAACCATTTCCACTATTAGTTTGGCGAAAAAAAACGGATTTAAAGTCATAATTTCACATCGTAGCGGAGAAACAGCAGATACTTTTATTGCGGATTTGGCAGTCGCAGTCAATGCTGATTATATAAAGGCGGGCTCTTTGTCGCGTTCTGAACGGGTAGAAAAGTATAATCGGCTAATGGAAATCGAAGAAGAACTCAAATGATAATAATCAATAAACAATAATCAAACAATATTAAATAATTGATTATAGAAATTATAAATTGATTTGAGTATTGGATTTTTGGATTTAGGATTTGTTTGTTGATTGCGTTATTGATGATTGGTTATTAAGGAAGGCGAGCTATATTTGATGACCATTGACGGATATTCCTAAACTCTGTAAACTTTAATAAGCCTAATATATTTATGGGCTTAGCAGGAAATAAAATGAAAAAGACAGATAATAATCAAATATTCGGAATAGACACCGAAGAAATAAGAAAATTTTTTCCAGCGATAAAAGCAGGAAGGACTATTTCCAATAATGCAGCGAGTACGCAAGTCCCCACTCAATTATTAGAGTTGTTGAATAAACTTGTCATCCAATATGACAATGTCCATCGAGGTCAATCGCATTCTTCGGTAATTACTACCGAAGAGTTTGAATCCTCCTATGATACTATTGCGCAGTTTATCGGCGCCCCTTCACGACGAAATATTATTTTATACAGAAATGCCACTGAGGCGATTAATTCGGTTATGTACTCTTTGATGACTGAATTTAAAGACGGAGATAATGTAGTCACGACATTCATGGAACATAATTCAAATTATGTCCCCTGGTACGGATTATGTAAAGAAATACTGCCGAAATTCGGCATTAATGTGGAATACAGAATTGTTAAATTTGATAAAGAGAATGGCGAGCTTGATCTGGATCATCTTAAATCCCTGGTGGATCAAAGAACTAAATTAGTATGCTGTAGCGGAGCGTCAAATTTTTTAGGGACAATAAATCCACTTAAAAAAATAAAAGCCATCGCCGATTCAAGCGGATACATTCAGCCAAATGGAGACAAGAGATCCTACCTTTTAATTGATGGCGCTCAGGTCGTTCCCAATATTTATGTAGATATAAGCGAATTGGATGTTGATTTTCTCGTCTGGTCTTTCCATAAGATGCTTTCTCCTTTTGGCGTAGGGGCATTATATGCGAAAGAAGAATTGCTTTTGAATATGAGGCCGTTTCTTTATGGCGGCGATATGATTGCCGAAGGAATGGTTAGCCCGGAAAGTGTATCTTATAATTCACTACCTTGGAAGTTTACGGCTGGAACTCCTAATATTTTAGGGACTATTCTTTCTGCCCAGGCGTTAAGATTATTAATGGATTTTGCTTTAAATCCAAAAGAGCAGAAGTACTTTATGACTGATAAAAAATTAGAAAGGCCGGATGTTAAAAAGGCAATGGCTAATATAGAAGCTCATGAGAAAATTCTAATCGGAGAAGCCTTGAAAATATTAGGTGCTATACCTTCGTTGAATATTTACGGCCCTAAAACCGCAGCCAACAGGACTTCTTTGATTGCCTTTACCTGTAAAAACAAAAGTCCGTTTAAAATTGCCGAAGAATTAAGCAACTTAGGAGTAGAATCCAGGGCAGGCTGTCATTGCGCAACCTTGGCGCATCGATTTTTGGGATTAAATCCTCCTGCTAGTTGCAGATTGAGTTTTTACATATATAACGATCTTGAAGATGTGAGAAAAGCTTGTCTTGCTGTCAAAAAATGTGTTTAATTTATAAGTTTAATATTTAATTGCGATATTTTATGCAACAATGCCAAATTCATGACAGTTCTTTAAAGTTTTCCCGGGCAGTTTATGGGATTTTAGTTTTAATTGCTGTTTTAATTCATAGTCAATGGTTGGTTTTAGCAGCAAGTATTTTAGTCATTTTAGGAGCTATTTCCTTAAAATTAAATATTGCCTACCAGTTTTACATTTTAGTTTTAAAAAAACTACTTAATGATAAATCTCAGTTGGTACTTAAGGATTCTGGAGAATTAAGTTTTGTCGCCGGTATGACCGGAGTTTTGCTCTTGGTCGGATTCTTTTGGCTTTATTACGGCCAAGTTGATGATTATGCCTGGATTTATATTTTGATCGTGGATTTACTTATATTTTTGGCATGTTTTGTGGGTTTTTGTGTGGCCACTTTAATGTATGTTTTGTTAAAAAAACTTTTTAAAAAATAAAAAATGAAAAAGTCCGATATAAAAATACAAGCAGGGGACGCCGGGTATCTCAATAGAAATTGCTGGTTGGTTAATAATCTCAATTATTCTCCATATAAACGTTGTCTGTTTTGCAAATTTAGATTTCGTAATTGTTTGTTTTTACATTATCAGCTGATTAGTATATTTTTAATAGTATTTTTCTTAGCGCTTTTTCTTTTAATCGAGGGAACTGTTTCCAAACTTGTAATTATCACAATTTTTACGCTGGTTATAGTCTATGGGTATTTTTTTAATAAGAGTACGGGGAAGATTATTGAAGCCAATTTTGCCCAAGCAAAAGCTGCGGAAGCGCTGGAAAAATTAACTGAAAATCTTGAAGAAAAGGTTGAGGAACAAACAAAGGCTATTGTTGAAAAAAATACCAGGTTGGAACGGCTTTTAAAGGTCAAATCTGAATTTTTAGATATTGCTTCTCACCAATTGCGCACCCCGGTAAGCGTTATCTGCGGAATTTTAGATATGTTTAAAAGCGGGTCTATGGATTCGTTGCCCAAAGAGAAGCAGATGAAATTTATTGAGAATGCCTTTTTAAAAGGACGCAAACTGAATGCAGTTATCGATGATATTTTAGATGCCAGCGATTTGGATGAGAAACAGTTAGATCTGAAAAATTCATTAGCCGAACTAGATTTCTCTGCGCTAATCAAAGAACTTGTGAGCTACTGTACTATGGAAGCGGAGAATAAAAAAATTAGTATTAAAGCAAACATTGAAGACAACATAAAAATAAAAGGCGATAAGAAATATATCGAACAGGCAGTATGTAATCTTCTTGATAATGCTATTAAATATACGCCAGCTGAAAAGAATATCGAGATCAAGCTAAAAAAAGAAGGCAATAAGGCGATTTTAACGATCAAGGATGAAGGTATCGGCATACCTAAGAATGAACAACCTAGTTTATTTAGAAAATTCAGCCGTGCTACCAATGCCAAGGAAATGCATACTGATGGTTCAGGGCTGGGCCTATTTATTGTTAAAAATATAATTAATGCGCATCCGGAAGGTAAAATTTGGTTTGAATCAGAAGAAGATAAGGGCACAACTTTTTATATTCAATTATTAATAGCTTAAAATTATGTCCAATAAAAAATATAAAATTTTAATGGTTGAGGACGATATTGATCAAATAATGATGTATAAAATGCAATTTGAAATGGATGGTTTTAAGTTTTTTAATGGTAAAAAATATGTTGAGATAAAGGAAATAATTGAAAAAGAAAATCCCGATATCATATTGCTGGATCTGCTCTTGGGCGCTGAGGCGGGGGAGGATATTCTAAAAAAGTTTAAAACGGAAAAAATAACGGACAAAATACCGGTATTTGTTTTTACTAACTTAAAGGATGAAAAAGATGATCATAAATTTTTGGAAATGGGAGCTCGAGGATATTGGCCCAAAACAAAATATTTACCCAGGCAACTCAGTGAGAAAATAACGAAATATTTATCAAAGAAGGTATAATAAGCAAAAAGCTAATCTCAAGCGAGGTTAGTTTTTTGGATAATTAAGTAATAAAATAAAGACAGCTATTAATTAAGTTTAAATTTATGAAAAAAATCAATTGGTTTAGGCTGGTTGCATCCATTGCTATTTGCGAATTAGCCGGCATCATCGGTTCTTTTTTCACCATGGACGGTGTACGCAACTGGCTTCCGACTTTAATTAAGCCATCATTCAATCCGCCAAATTGGATTTTTGGCCCGGTCTGGACACTTTTATTTTTACTGATGGGTATTTCTTTATATTTAGTTTGGGAGAAAAAGGCGGAAATCAAAGCTTTAATAATTTTTGGCTTGCAGCTTCTGCTTAATATTTTATGGTCTGTTTTATTTTTTTATATGCACAATCCTCTGTCTGCTTTTATCGAAATCATTGTATTGTGGATTTTAATTTTTCTTACAATTATTGAATTTTATAAAATTTCCAAAAGGGCTTCTTATTTATTAATTCCTTATCTTTTGTGGGTTAGTTTTGCTGCAGTTTTAAATTTTACACTTTATTCACTAAATAAATAAGTTATGAAGAAAATTATCTTGATGATGATGGTGTGCGTTGTTTTATCGGGTTGCGGCGGACAAAAAAATGCAAATCAAGATCAAACCCAGCCCAAGGAAACTAAGGGGGCCTGGGAAAGCATTAAAGACGCAATGAATAAGTCAATTTCTTTGCGCTGTGAATATACAGATGAAGACGGAGCGCAATCAATTAATTACATCAAAGGCAAGATGATCAGGACAGAATCAAGCAATGTAAAAGAAGGCGAAATTAAGGCTTACGGCATTTTTAAGGGCGAGAAAGCCTATATTTGGACCGATAATTCTAAGCAGGGAATTATTTTTGATCTCACTACGTTTGATGATGATACTACAATGGGAGAAACGAAAATTGAGAGCGTTGATGATATTATTAGCGAGCTGGAGAAAAACAAACAGAACTGCAGAAACGAGTCAATACCTGATTCCTACTTTGACATCCCGGGTGATATCACTTTTACTGATTGGAGTTCATTCATGAGTCAGTAATTTAAGACAATAATTAATAAAATCTCTTTCCGCTTTTGGGGAGGGGATTTTTAATTATTTGCCTATTTTTATTGATTATGCTTAAATATATTTAGAAATGAATTAGATTAGGTGAACTTTGAAAGGAGGATGAAATGAACCAGTATGTAATGGCAACCCGTTGGTATTTGGCGCAGGTTTTACCCTTTTTAAAGCCCGGGAGATACGAGAAATTTATCTGTGAAATGTCAGACGATATTTCACAAGATGGGCCGGACTTTTCTTTCTACCCGGCGGATAAACCGCTCAAAAAAACAAGGGTTCTTTTTTGCCAAGTTCCCAAAACAATTACGCGGAATCCGGCCTATGTTGACCGTATACAATTGAAACGAGGGCCCTGGAAGCTGACTTTTGACATTTTTCAAAGCAGCACAATTTCCTTAACCTATTGGCATGACGAGAAGGCAAAATACCCTGTAATTGAATGGCATTGGTGCTATTATTCTTTTAATAAGCAGGGAAGATACACTGATACTCACAAAGGAAGACTTAGCCTGATGTCAATTTGCTTTGGCAGGGATGTTTCCGCGACTTATTATAAAGAATATTATAATAAAGATTGTTGGAATATCACGGGACAGCATGAATTTTTTAGCCAATTGCCAGCTTTGCCTTTCGCGCCGGGAATAAAAATTTTTGGCAGGGGTATCCCTCTGAATATTGACTATGACCGCGTCGCGGCCAAAATTTTAAGGACTTCACAGCTTCGGGAGTTTGTGGCAGCGGTTAATCCTCCGCCGATTTTTGATCAAGCAGATTTGTTAGTATCTATGCCAGCTCAAAGCCTAAGCAAGCTTTATGGGCCTGATGGGGTAGCCTTGGAAACCAGGGTATTCATAAGAGGGTACGCCACTCCAGAGAATCAGGTTCCTATTAGTTTTCAAGACTATCGTCAGGCAGCCGCGGCATTATCCGGCTAATTTAAAATCAAAGCCCTGTTTCATTTTTTGACGCAGGGCTTTTAAATTTGAATAAATCGGCAAAATAGGGTAAAATAAATACATATGAAAGCAGACAAAAATTCAGATTTTTTGCCGATTATTTTATTAATTTTAGATGGTTGGGGAATAGCTCCAGCTTCTGTTTCAAACCCAATTTCGATGGCTAAAAAGCCCAATTGGGATTTTTTTAATCGTCATTATCCCTTTACCGAATTAGTAGCTTCTGGCGCTGAAGTTGGCTTACCTCGCGGTCAGGACGGCAATTCCGAGGCCGGACACATGAATATAGGTGCCGGCCGGGTTGTTAAGCAAGATTCAGTCATTATTTCAGAGATGATAAAAAACGGAAAGTTCTTCCATAGTCCGGCCTTGCTTGGGGCTATCAAGCATGCTAAAAAATTCAAATCCAATATCCATATTATGGGTTTATTATCTAATGGTGAAAGTGCGCATGCTGAACCTGAGCATTTATATTCAATACTGCGTTTTTTAAAAAAAGAAAAATTTCATCGTGTCTATCTGCATTTGTTTACTGACGGACGCGATTCGCCGCCGCATGCCGCAGACAGACTGATCAGCAAGTTAATTAACAATTTTCAGAATAATGAAATAATTTCCACAGTCATGGGACGTTATTATGCTATGGACCGCATTAAAAAATGGCAGCGGACAGAATTGGCCTACAATGCCATGGTTTTAGGACAGGGAATTGTTGCTGATAATCCTTACCGGGCAATTACCCAGGCATATAATCGCGGAGAAACAGATGAGTTTATTACGCCGACTATCATTTTAAATCCTATTAAAAAAGCTAAATTTATTAGTAACAATGATTCGGTTATTTTCTTTAATTTGCGTTCTGACAGGGCTAGGCAGATTACTAAACCATTTGTCCAAAAAAAATTTGAAACTGAAAATGGGGGAACATTTAAAAGAAAGAAGATTCTAAAAAATATAAATTTTGTGGCCATGACTGATTTTGGGCCTGATTTGGATGATATTAAAACGATTTCTCACGGGGTTGTCTTGAATAATACTTTACCGCTAGTACTGAAAAATTATCGCCAGTTATATCTGGCTGAACGTGAAAAATATGCTCATGTTACCTACTTTTTTAATGGCGGTACCAACCATCCTTTAAACGGGGAAAAATGGGAAGTAATAGCTTCAAAGGGCAAGGCGAATTATGAACATTATCCGCAAATGTCAACTCCTGAGCTGACAAAAATACTTTTAATAAATTCAAAGAAAAAAAAGTATGATTTTTCAGTAGTGAATTTTGCCAATGCTGATATGATCGGGCATACCGGCAATTTAAAGGCGGGGATAAAAGCTTTGGAAATTATTGATAAATGTTTAGGGAAAATATATCAGGATATTATAAAAAATAAAGGAACTTTGATGATCACGGCTGATCACGGCAATGTTGAAGAAATGTTAAATTTAAAAACTGGAGAAATGGATACTGAGCATAGTAATAATCCGGTACCGTTTCTAATAATTAATAATAAATATAGAAAATTTAAATTAAGAAAAGGCGGCAAGTTGGGAGATATTGCGCCGACCATTTTGACCTTGTTGGACGTTAAAAAGCCAAAGGAAATGACGGGTCAAAATTTAATTGTATAATATTTTGCTTATGACAGAAATAAAATATAAACCGGTAATTTTACTAATTCTTGATGGGTGGGGAGTAGCACCAGAATCTCCCGGGAATGCTATTTTCCGTGCCAAAATTCCCAATTATAAAAAATATATTACTACTTATCCGGCTTTAACTTTGACAGCTTCAGGCGAGGCTGTTGGTTTAATGTGGGGAGAAATCGGCAATTCTGAAGTTGGGCATACAAATTTGGGTGCGGGATTTATTTTTTATCAAAATTGCCCCCGCATTACTAAAACTATTGATGATGGGTCTTTTTATAAAAATGAGGCATTCTTAAAAGCAATGGAGCATGTCAAAAAGAATAAATCAAAGCTTCATCTGATGGGTTTGCTTTCCAGTGGCGGAATACATTCTCATACCGAGCATTTATATGCGCTTCTTAAATTGGCAAAAAAGGAAAAGGTTAAACAGGTCTATATTCATGCATTTATGGACGGCCGCGATACCATTTACAATAGCGGTAAAGGCTTTATGCAAGAGCTTCTAGCCAAGATTGAAGAAATTGGAGTAAATGCCAAGGTCGCTTCTCTTTCCGGCAGATTTTATGCCATGGACCGAGATAATCATTGGGAGCGTACGGAAAAAGCATATAAAGCTATGGCTTTAGGTGAAAGTGATAATCGTTTCAGTGACCCAATCAAAGCAATTGAAGCTTCTTATGAAAATAATATTTTTGATGAAGAATTTATTCCTACGGTAATTATGGAAAATGATAAGCCGGTTGCGAAAATTGAAGATGGAGATAGTATCATTTTTTTCAATTTCCGCTCTGATCGCGCCAGGCAGATTACTGAATCATTTGTTTTGCCTGAATTTTCTAAGTTTGACCGTAAAACCAATTTTACCAAGTTATTTTTTAGTAGTATGTATTTGTATGATAAGGATTTGCCGGTAGATGCTGTCGCTTATTATCCTTCGGAAATTAAAAATCCATTGGCAAAAGTCATAAGTGATGCAAAACTGAAACAGCTTCATATTGCTGAAACTGAAAAGTACGCACACGTCACTTATTTTTTTAATGGCGGGATGGAAGATCCATTCCCGGGCGAAGATCGTATTGTTATTCCTTCTCCGAGAGTTTCTTCTTTTGCTGAAAAGCCAGAAATGTCAGCTTTAAAAGTTACTGACGAAATTTTAAAGGCAATTTCTGAAAATAAATATGATTTTATTGTGGTTAATTACGCTAATGCAGATATTGTAGGCCATACCGCTGATTTAAAGGCGACAATTCGGGCAATTGAAACTGTGGATAAGTGTTTAGGTAAAATTGTTACCCTGGCTTTAAGCAAGAATGGTGTTGTTTTGGTTACTGCAGATCACGGTAATGCTGAAGAATTGCAAAA
>JAPLYG010000011.1 GCA_026395685.1 Candidatus Parcubacteria bacterium | reverse complement strand
TGATTATTGAAGATGAAAAAGACATAGCCAGCTTCATTAAAAAAGGCCTGCAGGCTGAACATTTTGCTGTTGACGCGGCGATAAATGGAAAGGATGGGTCATATTTGGCCTTAACCAATGATTATGATTTGGTTCTTTTGGATTTGAGATTGCCTGACATTTATGGTTTGGATGTTTTTAAAAAGGTCAAAGAACATAAGCCATATTTGCCGATTATTATATTAAGCGTAGAGAATGAAATAAAAAAGAAAGTTGAAGCTTTTGATTTGGGCGTACATGACTATCTAACCAAGCCCTTTGCCATTGAGGAACTTGTAGCCAGAATTAGGGCATTGCTCAACCGGGACAAAAAACTAGGCAGCAACAATTTAAAAATTGCTGATTTAGAAATGGATCTTAAAACTCATACGGTAAAAAGAGGAGAACAAAAAATTGATTTAAGGCATCGGGAATTTGATCTCTTAGAATATTTCATGAGAAACCCAGGCGTTGTTTTAACGCGCAGTATGATTTTAGAGCATGTTTGGGACATGAATGTTGATCCATTTACCAATACTGTTGATGTACATATGCGATATCTAAGGAAAAAGATTGATGAAGGCTTTAATAAACAATTGTTAAAAACTGTGCATGGCAGTGGATATAAAATAACTGATGAAGAATAAAATAATCTTTTTTTAATCTTTATTTAAGAAAGTATTAACCGATAGTTAACCCTTGCTTAATCTAAAATGAATTACCTTTTAATCAGAAGGTAATTTTTTGTTTAAGTTCTTTTAAAACGCAATTCGCAAAAACCCCGCCCATAACGTGGGGAAACCGGGCACAAAATGCCCAAGGAGGAAAACTATGGCAACGCTCATCAAAAAAATGATCTGGGCTCCTTACTCCCACTTGATTGACTTAAAACTCTTACTGCTTCCATTCCAAGAATTGATGCTAAGAATCTTCTTAGCGCTGGATTTATTACCCGGTCAAAAAGTACTTGATGCTGGCTGTGGTACCGGCAACATTTGTAGTCTTCTTGACTTGAAAACCAAAGGTACGGTATTTTTTACCGGCATTGATGCTTCAGAGTCCATGATTAATAAGGCCAGAGCCAAAAATTTAGGCCAAAATTTCAGCTGGCAAATTGCTGATCTTAATCAGCAACTGCCTTTCACGAACAAGTCATTTGATAGAGTATTTTGCTGCCATGTTCTGTACAATCTGGCCAAACCAGAATTTAGTCTGGCTGAATTCCATCGTATTTTAAAGCCAGGCGGCATACTTGTCGTGGCAACGCCGCAAACAAATAATCCGATGGCTGTATTACCGGAACATTTTAGACAAATTTTTCGCCAAAAGGATTGGCCGTGTCTGAAAAAAACCTGTTATTCTCTGCCTTGGTTTGTCTTGCTGGCTGTTTACAATCTAATCCTTTCGGCACAGAGTACCGCCAGCAAAGATTTCTTTTACGGTGAAGGAGAATTGGCTGGAATTCTAGCGAAAGCCAATTTCCAAGTTCTTAAAATCCAGCCTGCTTATGCTGGGGTAGACATTTTGGCTGTTGCCAAAAAAGGAGGTTAAAGATGCAAACTTTGAAAAAGATTGAATTCCAACTGACTTCAGCCTGCAATGTGAGATGCATTTATTGCATCAATGACGATGGACAAAAAACAAAAGATCTTCCTCAAGAGGTGATCGCATCTATTATCCAAGCGCTTAAGCCGCAAAAAATCTCGTTTACGGGTGGCGATCCGCTAATCCGCTTGGAAACACTGCTAAGCTGTATTAGTATCGCTAAAGCAAATGGCTGCGTTGTCCAGGTCAACACAAACTTGGAATTGGCAGATGAAAAAGTCATCCGGGCTCTGGTAGATGCTGGCTTAAACATCCTGCATGTAACTTTTGATACGCTTAAGCCAAAAGTTTACACGCAAATCCGCCAGACAAAACCAGAATTATTGAACAAGGTAATTGCCAACCTGGCTTATGCGGCCAATGCTACAACATTGACCGTAATTCCTGAAATTGTGCCTCTCAAGCTCAATGTCAGGGAACTGCCTGAAATCTACAACTTTGTTAGTCAAATCGGGGTTGATGGATTAGAGATTCAGGCTTTGATTTTAGGGGGAAGGGCAACTTCTGAATTGGCTCCATTAAGATTAGAATTAGTGGAGCAGGTTATGGAAGTTGCTCAAATGATTGGCTCGAATGAGCCTTATCTGGAACTTTGGTGTTTTTCTTGCACCGAGTTCCCTGAACTTTTCGGCCTGCAAAACGTCAGATACGCGCCCTGTAATTGCGGACGCGAATTGGCCTATATTGGCTGTGACGGCACGATCTTTGCCTGCAACTTTTTCTACCAACAAAAGGCAGGCAATATTTTTGAACCCAAGACAAAGGAACCCTGGCAAAATTTACGTGATATCTGGCAAACTCACCCAACTTTCCAAAAAATCAGGCAAGGTTGCTTCGGGGAAAAACTTTGTCAGTTTGCCCACGAAAAAGCCGGCTGTGGTTTCTAGCCACAGCCGGCTAAACAAAAATTCAAGTAAAAGGAGGCGAAAATGGTTGATCGGATAATCAAAGTAGTGGAAACTCCTGAAGAACTTAAAGTTTATCAGGAGTTGATTTACAAGGTGTATGCCATCGAACTTCAATGGCTGGATCCTAAAAATTTCCCAACTGGCAGAGTTGAGGATCAATATGATCCTTATTCTATGCACTTTCTAATCCTGCAAAAGGGATCAGGCATAATAATGTCAGGAATACGTATTATCAGGCCTTCAAAAGTTGGCATTCCATTGGCTAACGACTTTGAGGGTGTTAATCTCCCTAACCTTGAATTAATCCATTCTCATTTAGGGAGAACCGCTGTAATTTGTGATATCCAGCTCTCTGCTTTAGCGGCTTTTAAGGATTTCAGGGGGCAAAAAGGTGATTTTCTGCTGGATTCAGCTAAAATAGTCTACCAATATATGGCTCAAAACGGATTGGGCTATATTAACCTGCCTATGGATATGTACATCTTTTTGGCTGCCCACAAACTTCACTTGTTCGTAAAGCCCATTGGATGTCCCAAATACTACATGGGTAGCTGGGTTTTACCTTGCATTGTCTTTAAACTGAGCCTAGAAACCGAGCTCAAGCAGAAAAACATTGTGGCTTATAACTACATTGTTAGCCCTGATAATTTGGTGGGCAGCCTTAGAGACATCAATTTACAAAGGAGGTGACTTTTGTCATAATTTAATGGCTGGGGGAGCGTAACTTAACCAGCCATTTTTAATTACATAATTATGTTATTTGATTTATCAATTTTAATATTTACCGTTGGGATTAATTCGGCCTTGATTGTTTTAATTTTGCTTAAAAATAGAACTCCTGTGCAAAACAAAATTTTCATAGCTTTTATTTTGGGAGTTTTAAGTTGGATTATCACAAATTATTTCGCTGATCATAGTTTAAATAATGGGCAGGCATTATTTTGGTCTCAAATTATTTGGATTATCTCTCCGTTAGTGCTGCTCTGTGCGATTCTTTTTGTCCTTTATTTCCCTTATCAAGATGTGCAAATCAAAAGAAAAATTTTAATTTCTTTTTTTATAACAGGCTTTTTTTCAATTTTATGCGCAATAAATTTTTCTTTATTTATTAAAGATGTTAGGATCGGCAACCAAGGGATAGATCACATTAACTATGGTCCATATTTTACAAGTGGTTTAATCTTTTTTTCTTTGCTTATTATTTATACGATTGTTAAATTTTTTATTAAATATAGAAAAGTTAATGGTTTTGAAAAACTGCAAAGTAAATATTTCTTACTCGGATGGAGTTTGTTTTTATTTTCTGTCGCAATATTTAGCTTGCTATTGCCATTTTTAACTCAAAACGCCCTACTGTCAAAATTGCCTCCGATTTTTAGTTTATTTTTTACAGGCATGACAACCTATGCCATTGTCCGCCATCGTTTAATGGATATCAGAATTTTTATACAAAAAACTATATTATATGCTATATCTTTTTGCTTATTCTTCATTATCTATCTTTCCTTAATTTTTATTTTTAATCAAGTTTTTGCTGCATTGGATTTGGCGCCGACCATGAGTTCGATAATCTGCGCCATCCTTGGTATCGCTTTTTATCCTAGATTTAAGTTGTATTTCCAGAGAGTAACGGACAGGTTTTTTTACCGCTATCCTTATAACGCTAATCGAGTACTGAAAGAACTCCATGAGAAATGCGGACGACAAACTGATTTTGATAATTTTTTTATTTGCCTAACAACAATTGTTGAAAGCAGATTAAAGATAAATAAAATATTGCTGGCTGTGATACAAAAAGGCGAAAGGCCTTTTCTAGTTAAAAACCATAATTTTAGTCGGAAGTTGTCTGATTTTCTTAAGACAACGGAATGCCCGCCAATAATTTATGAATTTTTAAATCAGCATAGATGTCCTATTTTGATGACGGAAAATTATCCGGAATTGGAATTTCAAATGAAAGACTTAAATTTACAGCATGATTTATTTATAAAATGCGGTATCGAAGTTATTCTTCCTATTTATCGCAAAGATAAGCTAGCCGCATTAATTTTTTTAGGTTCCAAGATTTCACAAGAGAATTATTACCCGCAAGATTTGCAGCTTTTTGAGACTTTAATTAATACCTTGGGCATGGCAGTTGAAAACATTTTTCTCTATAATGATTTAAAACAAGCTCTCATTGGCATGGAAGAAAAAGTCAACCAAAGAACCAAAGAATTACAAGAGCTTAATGCTAATCAATCCCGCTTCATGGCTGATATTTCTCACGAATTACAAACCCCCTTGGCGATTTTAAAGGGTAATCTAAGTTTATTGAATCAGCAGAAAATGAGCCAAGCTGAAACTCGTAAGTATTATTTGCATATGGAAAGATCAATTGACCGGCTTTCTCATCTGATGAAAGATTTGATTTTTTTATCTAAGGCTGATGCCGGAAAAATAAACATTAAAAAGGAATATGTTAATTTAAGCAATCTAGTCCAAAAAGCCTCTGACGACTCTTTAATTTTAGCTGAAGATAAGGGTATTGGATTGGAAACTAACATAGAAAAAAATATATGGCTTTTTGGCGATCAGGACACGATTCAAAGCTTATTGTTTAATCTTATTAGCAATGCCTTGAAATATACGGGACCAAATAAACAAGTAGTAATTAAATTACTAAAGGAATCCGATCGTGCTCATTTAATAGTTGAGGATCAGGGCATTGGCATTGCTCCGGAAAATTTGCCTCATATTTTTTCTCGTTTTTACAGGATTGAACAGCTTGGCAAAGAAAAAGGCACAGGTTTGGGTTTGGCTATTTGTAAATGGATTGTCCAATCGCATGATGGGAAAATTGAAATAAAAAGTCAACTAGGACATGGTACAACTATTATTGTAGATCTGCCTTGTAAATTAGTGTAAACCAATTATATGGTATCCAATAAAAAGATATATGCAGCCGAAAAGCTAGCCGAGTTTTTCTGTAATTTGTTCCGAAATCACCCAAAACTCCTAAAAGAGTATGCGAAGCAACCCCGTACCCTTAAACGTTCCAAATGAGACACTTTTGTCCTGTCTTAAGGACTGTCTCATTTGTCTCATTCTCATTTTATTAACCCTGACCCGAGTGCCCTATTAGAGAGGAAGAAGTGGCTCTTGAAAAAGCCCCAAGGTTCCTCTAAAGGCTGGGTACCAGACCCGAGTGTTGTACTAGAACAAATCAGGCTTCAGGCTTGATTTTTTTTACACTTATGCTAAGTTGAATAAACAGCAAGGAGGTGAAATTATGCCGGAAAAATCTTTAATTTTTCCTAAATATCCCCTTAAAACCAAAGTAAAGATTAAATCGGGAAATGATTTATTTATCGGCTGGATTAAAAATATTTGTATCGCGCCTAATGGCCATATTGCCAGAATGCCAGGCAGCCTGATTTATCTGGTCCAAGTTGAATGGTATAATGGTAAAACAATTACTGATAATCTGGTAACTACCGCAGGCGAAAACGAAATAATCGCCATCATACCAACCAAATAGCCAATTTGATGAAAATCTGTTGGCTATTTTTTATGCACAGATATCCTTGCTTTATCCTTGTTTTCTGGTAAAATATTACATATCATCATTAATTGCTAATTAGCATCAGCAAAGCCGGCCAAATCATGGATCGGCTTTTAGTATTGACAATTTAGCTAAAATGTGATATAGTAAGTGATGCTAAATAATAAAAATTTATATGAAAATTACTACCATACCCCTACAAAAATTTATCGCTAATATTAGCAGAATAGCTGAGAAATCAGCAATCCTTATGCTAACTTTAGCTTTGATTTGGCAATGTTTCCCGAGGATCACATCTTTAGCTCAAACAATTGAACCAAATACCCTTTCAACGGTACAGGTAGCTGTTTCTCAGCAATCACTTAGCGTTGAAGATCAAATTATAACCCTAATTACCAAAATCTCTGAAGAAGAAAATTTTAAAAACCCAGGACTAGTAATTGCTATTGCCAGGGCTGAAAGCCGTTTCAATCCTAAGATTAGGGGCGAAAGCGATAAGCGTGATCGCGGTTTATACCAAATTAATAGTCATTTTAATGCTGAAGTAACAGATGAATGCGCTTTTGATCCTGAATGTGCCACCAGATGGACTATTAAGGAATTAGAAGCCGGACATGCCTGGAAATGGAATGCTTCAAAATCTGGCTGGGGAAGATATCAATAAATTACTATAATTTTAAGAAAAACCTCGCTTTCAAAGTGGGGTTTTTCGTATCCACAAGATAGTATGATATAATATAGGTGGGCCTAAAACTACTCCCTCATAGTAAACTAATATTTATGAAAACGAGTAGCTTTAAGATATACTTACTAAATAAAATCATCCAAAAGCAAAAATACTTTATTTTGCCGATTGCCTTATTTCTGGCAATTTTTTGTTTGCCTCAATTTTCTTCATTTGCCTATTTTCATTTAGATCCCCAAACATTTACCGAGCATGTTCGCCAATATGTACAAATAAACAATTCAGAAGATTCAAAAATCATTAAATTATATGTTACCGCATATACCAGCACAGAGGCGGAAACTGACGCTACGCCATGTATAGCAGCTTCCGGCTATGACCTCTGCAAACATAATGTGGAAAATGTGGTCGCTTGCAATTTTTTGCCATTTGGTACTAAAATTAAATTCCCGGACATCTATCCTGATAGAGTCTTTACCGTAGTCGATAGAATGCATGAAAGGTATAATTCGCGTATTGATATTTGGATGAATGATAGGCAAGCTGCCAAGCAATTCGGGGTAAAATCTTTAAAAGTTGAAATTTTGCGCTAACTATGAATTTATTTGATAAATTTTTATCCAAAAACTATAGACTTCTAAAAACTTCAATTATTATTTTTGTTCTTATTATTATATTTCTTGATGAATCATTCAACTCTTACGTTTTTAAAAAAGATCTTGCTAACATTATTTCCGATGGAGTATTAAGTTTTATTTTGACTATCTTGCTGGTAAACCTCGCCTTTTATTTGATTAATCTTAAGCAAAAGCAACTAAATGAACAAATTGATCAATTGACTGAAGCATATCAGTATATCGGTCAGATTAATAGGAAAATTGATACCCTATTGGAGGTGGATATCTCAAGGCTCGATCACTCAAAAAACAACAATCTTAATGAATCAAGTGCCGCCATCTTTAAACAACTTATTAACCTGCTTCAGCCTAAAGCAGGAGTTTTTTACTTAAAACCGCCGCTTCAATTTAAAATATATCATGGCGAAGATTCTCATCCTGACATTAAAAAAACTCTTGACAATATAATTAATATGAATGTTAAGGAATTTAAATATAGCCACAATCCGGAAAACGAACAATTTTTTAAGGAAATTGGCGTAGCCGACCATTTATTAAAAAAATATACTTTTTTAATTAAACCTGTCTATATGCATGAAAAGGATGTCGGCCACATGATTTTACTTTTTCATAAAAATCAAAAACTTGAAGACCGGGATCTTAATATAATTCGAATCTATTCCTTTTATCTGGCCTTAAATTATACTTTTAAGCCTGAACTAAATTTTTATCAGAATCAACTTGAATAAATGGGGAATACTTGTTAAAATAAAGAAAACTTGCCTTATGGTAAGTTTTTTATTACCTGGCCAGATAGCCAAGCGGTAAGGCAAGGGTCTGCAAAACCCTTATTCAGGGGTTCGATTCCCCTTCTGGCCTCCATATGAATGAACCTCAAGTATTAAAACCCACTACAATCGCGAATTCATGGCATTATTTTTTTGGGTTAATTTTTCTCTGTCTAAATAAAATCAGACATGCGCTTTTGGGCTACAAAACCCCAAGGACTTTTTCGTTTGCAGATATTCCTCAAGCAGTTGCTTATGACAAACAGGTAGTTTATAAATGGAAGGAATATTTAAGGGATTATACTAATGATCAGTTTACCTGGGCTAATAAAAACATTTTAGAATTAGGCCCCGGCGCTGACTTGGGCAATGGACTAATCTTATTGTCAGAAGGAGCTGCCAAATATAATGCGCTGGATGTGCATAATTTGGTTAAGAATACGCCGCCTGAATTTTATAGCTATCTGCTATCTCATTTGCCTTCGGGCGATAAAGGCATCCTTAAAAGACAGTTGGAACTTACTCAGCAAGGCGGAAATGACAAATTAAACTTTATTTGCGAGCCGAATTTTGATTTAACAGTATTGAAAAATGAAAATATTGATATAGTTGTCAGCCAGGCTGCTTTTGAACATTTTACAGATGTCAAAAAAACTATTTCCCAGCTGAGCCAAATAGTTAAACCCGGAACAATCTTTCTGGCTGAAATTGATCTAAAAACTCATACCCGCTGGATACGAGATATTGACCCTTTAAATATATACCGCTATAACGATAGAATTTATAACTTTTTTAAATTTCAGGGTTCGCCTAACCGACTAAGACCTGATCAATATCAACAAATTTTATGGGATAATGGCTGGACAAAAGTAACAATCAAGTATGAATCAATATTAGATTCTGAATATACAAAAAAGGTTGTACCCAGCCTGGACAAGCAATTTCACGATCTGAAAAGCAGCATGAATTGTTTAAGCTTAATAATTTGGGCTACTAAAAAATAATTACTAAACAAAAAATTTATGTTATCCGGAATTATTTTTCAGCGTTTTCTGGGTTTGCCCTTAATTGCCTGGGGCGGAATGTTTACTTTCCTCTGTTTACTTGCTACAGCCTTGATTGCCTACCTGACAGTGAAAAATATCAAGCCGTTACCAGTTAAATGGCACTACCAAATGGCGTGGGTTACCATTATTTTAAGCGCAGTTCACGGACTGGCAGCCATTTTGGCTTTTTGGGGAATTTAATTATTGTCATTATTAACTCCCATGTCTGAAAATCATTACCGTAGTATTCTTAAAGCACTCAGCTGGAGATTTTTTGCGACTTTTACCACCATGCTGATTGTTTTTATTTTTACTAGACAGTGGATACTGTCTTTAAGCGTTGGATTTTTGGAAGTGACCTCCAAATTAATTTTATACTATGCCCATGAAAGAATTTGGAATCGAATTTATTGGGGCAAATATAATAAAATCCCGGTCAATTTCAACGAGCAAAAATAAGGAGGATTCTGATGAGCAAGATACTCAATTTTAAACCACGGGACAGGTGCCTTGCTTGTGGATTCAGCTGGGAACCGCAACCGGGAGTAATCCAGATTATTTGTCCCAAGTGCGAAAGCCCTAAAATCAAACGAGCACAAGCGTGTAAACCCAAACATCAACATCATTAACCAAAACGGGAAGCCACAAGCGACCCGTTTAAAATTGCTTTATTATAAGGGTAAAAAATGCTAATATACATATAAATACATATCTATATGTTACATATATACAAATTATTTACAAATATTACAAAAATATGGATAAGGACAAATTAATTTACAAAGAATTAAGTTTTGAAATTGTAGGTATACTATTTGATGTCTATAATCAAGTTGGTCCTGGTTATAGTGAAAAATATTATGAAAGAGCAATTTCAAAAGGATTAACAAAAAAAGGAATTTATCACGAAATGCAGGTACCAGCAAATTTGACTTATGATCATGAATCGATTGGAACGTTTTTTCTTGATTTTTTAATTGATCATAAGATTATTCTAGAAATCAAGGTCGGTCAAAAATTTTCTAAACAGAATTTTAATCAAATTCATGGATACTTAAAAACAACAGGACACCAATTAGCGATATTGGCTATTTTTACTCCTAAAGGCGTAAGATTTATAAGAATCCTAAATATAAATAATAAAATTGAAGAATCCCAGACGGAAATAAATCTAACCGGAATCAGAAAATTAATGAATATGTAAATATGTATTTATTTGTATGTTTGTAACCTAAAATTTGTAACTAATTTGTATATGCCCAAAACCAAATCCAAATTCATCCTCATTGACGGCAATGCCCTGGTCCACCGCGCTTTCCACGCTTTACCGCCTTTAACCACCAAAGACGGCGAACTGGTTAATGCTGTCTATGGCTTTTTAACCATCTTTTTTAAGGCGCTTAAAGAGATCAAGCCGGAATATGTGGCTGTTACCTTTGATTTGGCCAAAAAGACCTTTAGAAACGAAATGTACGCTGAATACAAGGCCACCAGAGTAAAAGCGCCCCAGGAGCTTTATGACCAAATTCCAAAAATAAAAGAATTACTCCAATTGTTAAATATACCTATCTATGAACTGGAAGGATTTGAAGCTGATGATGTGATTGGCACGATTTGCCACTTAAAAACAGTTGACCGTCCGGATATTGAGACCATAATTGTAACCGGCGACTTAGACACCTTACAGCTTGTTGATGACAATACTAAAGTATATTCATTAAAGCGGGGACTTTCAGATGTTATTATCTATGATGCCAAAAATGTAGCCAGTCGCTTTGACGGCCTCAAGCCGGATCAGATGATTGATTATAAATCATTAAAGGGAGATCCTTCTGACAATATTCCCGGAGTTAAAGGCATAGGTGAAAAAACCGCGATTAACCTGCTGAAACAATTTAAGTCCTTAGACAATTTATATAAAAATATTGACAGTAACAAAATATCCGAATCTGTGCGTGAAAAATTAATTGAACATAAAGATGAGGCTTTTATGAGCTATAAATTGGCGACTATTGTTAAGGATGCGCCGGTTAACTTCAACCTGAATGACGCTCTAGTTAAAACTTATAATAAACAAACAGTGATTGAACTGCTGCAAAAATATCAATTCGCAAGCTTAGCCAGCAAACTGCCAAATTTAGGCAATGAAGCTGGATTAAGAGAAGAAGAGACCGCGGCAGAAACCCAAAAAACAGATAAACAAGATTACCAGATAATAAAAACCGACCAAGAATTAGATAGTTTTGCAAAACTGCTTAATAAACAAAAAATCTTTGCTTTTGATACAGAAACAACCGGCTTGGATCCCTTTGACCTGCAGATTCTGGGCCTGAGCATTTGCTGGCAAGCCGGCAAAGCATTCTATATTCCTATTGCCGAGATTAAAGGTGAAGGATTATTTGAGAATATTAAAGTAAATACCGCTTGGCTTGAAAAATTGAAGCCAGCCTTAGAAAATCCTAAAATTAAAAAGCTTGGTCATAATGTCAAATATGACGCCGAAGTATTATTAAATTACAATATTATTGTTACCCCGTTAGTCTTTGATCCTATGATTGCCGATTATGTCCTGAATCCTGGAAGCAGGGGCCATAGCCTGGATAATCTGTCATTTGTCGAGTTTGGCTACCAAAAAATAAGTTTTAGCCAATTGACGGCTGGCGAGGGTAAAAAAAAGATTTCCATCACTCAGGTCCCAGTCGCTAAGCTGGGCAATTATTCCTGCGAGGATGCTGACTTTACCTGGAGATTGTACCAAAAATTTGAGAAAAAAATAAAAAGTGAAAAATTGGAGTTTATTTTGGATAAAATTGAAATGCCCCTGGTCCCGGTCCTGATTGAAATGGAAAAGAATGGAGTAAAAATTGATGTAAAGTTTCTTAAAGCTTTTTCCAAAAAACTGGATACTCAGATTGAAACTATTTCCAAAAAAATATACAATCTTGCCGGACAAGAATTCAATATCTCCTCTCCCCTGCAATTAAAGGAAATTTTATTTGATAAGCTGCAAATTTCTACTCAGGGAATCGGCCGCACTAAAACCGGTTTTTCAACTGCTGCTGATGAACTGGATAAATTGAAAGGTCGGCATGAAATAATTGATTTAATTTCCGAGTATCGAGAATTAACCAAACTCTTAAGCACATATATTGATGCTTTACCAGAATTGATAAACAAAAAAACCGGCCGCATACATACAAGCTTTAACCAGACAATTACAGCGACCGGCAGGTTATCGTCTTCCAACCCCAATTTGCAAAATATTCCCATTAAAACCAAGCTGGGACGGGAAGTTCGTAAAGCGATCATTACTGACCCTGGCTTTAAAATTGTTTCAGCTGACTATTCGCAAATAGAATTGCGCATCGTAGCCTCAATTGCCAATGACCAGAATATGATTAAGGCTTTTGAAAACAACGAGGATATCCATACTATTACTGCGGCCAATATCAATAATGTTAAACCTGAAGAAGTCACCAAGGATATGCGCCGCGCCGCCAAAGAGGTGAATTTTGGCCTTATGTATGGCATGGGCGCCAACGGACTTGCCGCCAGGACAGGAATTACCCGAGATCAGGCGCAGCAATTCATTGCTAAGTATTTTCAGGCCTTTCCAAATATTAAAAAATATATCCAGGAGACTAAAGATTTTGCCAAGGAAAACGGCTATGTCGAGACATTATTTGGCCGCCGCCGTTACCTGCCCGACATCCACTCTGGTGTGCCCAATATCGCGGCAGGGGCCGAACGTATGGCTATAAATATGCCAATTCAAGGTACTGCCGCCGACTTGATTAAGCTTGCCATGATTAATATTTACGAAAAATTATCAAAAATATCATTGAAATCAAAACTTATTATGCAGGTTCACGATGAACTTGTGTTTGAAGTCCCGACTGCTGAAGTATCAGCCGTTAGTTCTTTTATTAAAAAAGAGATGGAAAATGTCCATCAATTTAAATGCCCGATCAAAGTTGAGGTTGAAAGTAATGATAATTGGGGCAAAGATTAATCAATTATCAATTTTCAACACAACTTTTAAGATTGCACGGCTGTATCTTGACAGGTTTCCTTTTTTAAGCTAAGATAAGATATTAAAGGCTATGGAAAGGAGGTAAGCAAAGTGAAAAAGTCCAGGCGCGATGAACTCAACGAAGAATGGATTATTTTCCTGGGCATACCTTACGATGACATTAAGATTACCAACCATTGTCTGTTTCGGGTGGGTGAAAGATTCCCAGAGCTGCTGGAAACAACCAAGGATGACTTCCTGCGCATGATCAAAGCCGGCATTCCGGATTTTTCCTACTATTCGAAAAAGTTGAAACAACATGGTGTTTTGGCTCATAATGGCAAGTATGGTTTTGCCATAGACACACGCGATGGAGTGATTTTGACGATTTTTCTTTATCGTAAGAAGGGCTTTAGAAAGTCCTCGTCAGGTTATAACCGGCATAAATTTAAACAAGGCTTACAAAAGGAAATTTCCGAGGAAATTTAAGCGCTTTTTCACTTACTGACTAAGCGCTTTTTTAAATATAAAAAAACCGGTCACCCGAAAGTGCCGGCAATAGTTGAATTGGTATCAACGATCAATGGCGCAACCAATGATGCCAATGATCACGAGAATCGTGCTGATAGCCAGACCATGTACATGACTGAATGGCTCGGCCACTTGGTTTGCCACTGAATACCCGCAATAGGATAGAAATACTAACGCCTGAATAGCAAAAATCTTCATATTTGCTCCTCTATATGGCAGAATGTGGTTTGGTGCGCGAGACAGTGTCCTTCATTGAAGAAAACTGCTCGCGCGCCTAATCAAAACCTCCAAGTTCTGATTCGCTCATTTTAGCACAATTTAAGCCTCTTGTCAAGACTACCCTCTTTTCAATAAAAACGTTAAACTAATACTATAATGCTAATAGAAAATAACCAATTACCCAATGATCATTTTCCTCTACGGCGAGGACACTTACCGTTCAAGCCAAAAACTCAACCAGATCAAAGACAAATTCATAAAAGAAGTTGATTCTTCAGGCATGAATCTCGTTACTTTAGACGGGGCAAAGCTTAAGTTTGAAGAATTTAACCATCAGGTCAAAGCCTCCCCCTTTTTAGCGCGCAAACGAATGGTTATTATAAAAAATTTAATCTCTGAAAATAAATCCAAAGAAATTCAAAAGGAAATAGTAGAATTATTAAATACTGAATGGAAAAGCCCTAAAGAAGATAATATTTTAGTTTTCTGGGAACCGGCTGACCATTCCAAATCAAAGAGTAAAAATGCTCTTTGGGATCGACTGGTTAAAGAAAAATTTGCTGAAGGATTTGATTTGCTCAAATCAGTTCAACTAAATGCCTGGGTGGAAAAAGAAATAATCAAACGAGGTGCCAAAATTGAAAAATCTAGCATTCCCCTACTGGCTGCCTTAGTAGGCAACGACCTCTGGCAAATGTCAGGAGAGATTGAAAAGCTTATCAATTATTGCCAAGATAAACCAATAACAACAGCTGAAATTGAGAAACTGGTTAAGGCAAAATTTGATGACAATATTTTTAATCTGGTTGATGCCTTAGGTACTAATAATAAAAAACTCGCGCTTAAGCTGATGTCTGATCAGTTTAATCTGGAAGCTGATGAAATGTATTTATTATCCATGCTGATCCGGCAATTTCGCATCCTGTTATTGGCAAAGGAGCTGACTGACAAAAATCCCAGTATTGGCAAAGACAAACTGGCTAAAGAATTAAAAATCCATCCTTTTGTAGCTCAAAAATCTTTATCACAAATTAGAAACTTTACTTTAGACAAATTAAAACGAATTTATAACCAGTTATTACAAATTGATTATACAATTAAAACATCTTCCCAAAAGCCACGCTTGCTTTTTGATCTCCTTATTACCAGTATTTAAAAACAAAAAAGAGCCACTAAGGCCCTTTTTTGGTATATCTGAAAGTAAATTTTATTTTTCAGCAGACTTTTCGACTTTAGCAACCTTACCGCTATTATTATATTTAATTAAACGTGATAATCTGCGCGCTGCAGTATTTTTTTTAATTATATTTTTATGCGCTGCCTTATCAAGACCCTTTTGCGCCTGTTTGAGCATGGCAATAATCTGATCATTCGGCTGTTTGGCATCAATTGCCTTTTTGATTTTCTTAATCAGGGTTTTAAGGTCTTCTCTGATATCTAAATTTCTTTTTGCGTGTTTTTGGCTCTGTCTTAAAGATTTTATTGATTGCTGTTTAATTGGCATATACCTAAATTTTAAATTAAAAATTTTAAATTAAAAATTGCCGTGGAGACTTAGTGGCAACAAAGTCCAGCGACGCTTAGTTAATATACTAACAAATAAGCTAAAATTAGTCAAGTCATGTCGCTCACGAGCGACATGACAAGCTTAAACCTGGGGTTTATCTATTTCCAGCAGATCAACTCCGCCTTCTGTTCCGGCAATTTTAACGATATCTTTATCAATTTTGGCAAACTCTTTATAGGCTGTGTTATACATTCCAACGGTTGTGCCTAGATTATTTCCAACCTTTTGCATATATACTTCATAAGCAGATAAATGCTTCTGTAAATCCCCTACTCGTTTGATTATTTCCTGCGCTGATTTTTCAATTTGACCAGCTCTTAAGCCCTGCAAAACCGTCTGTAAATAGGCTAAAAACGAAGTCGGTGAAACAATAATTACGTGTTTTTCTTTCATGGCATATTCAATCAAATCACGAGTATTCACTTTAACCGCGCCAACCTGATTTATCAATAAATCATAATAGATGGCTTCAGCCGGAATAAACATGAAAGCAAATTCCATAGTCTTTTCTGATGGTCGAATATATTTTGAAGTTTCATCAATACGATTTTTCAAATCTTGTTTAAATAACTTCTCCAATTTCTCTTTTTCAGCCGGATTCTTCTCTTCTACTATTTTGTTGTAATTTTCCAAAGAAAACTTGGAATCTACGGGTATTATCCTGTCATTCACAAAAATTACCGCGTCAACTATTTCGCCATCCTTAAATTTGTATTGCATCTGAAAAGTATGAGGCGGCAAAACATTTTTCAATAATGTTTCCAGAAAATACTCCCCTAAAATACCTCTTTGTTTGGGATTTGTTAAAATATTCTCTAAACTTTGTAATTGTTCGGCAAAACCCACCACTTGCTTATTGGTTTCCTTTATACTGGTTAATTGTTCAGTTACTTCCTGAACAATTTTAGCAGTCTGGCCAAATTGTAACTGCATAGATTTATGACCATTACTCAAATTTTCATTTACCGATTTATTAACGTCATTTACAGACTTATTTAGTTCATTAATCTGATTTTGCAGCATCAATAAAGACTGATCATCCTTGGTCGGCTTATTTTTGAGTAATAAAATAATAACCGATATAATTCCGATAAGAATCGCGATTATTAAGATGACCAATAAATAATACATAATTTTTATTCAATAAACACGGCTGCGGAAACTACGGTAGTCCAAAGACCTTCTTTATTGCCTTCAGCTGATTGAACGGTATTGGTAGTTTTAAATATATATCCGCTGGCCTTATATACCTGTTCTCTTTCTTCCCAGGCTAAATTTGAATCAAATTCTACGCCCAGTGTAGTAGCTAACATTGTGGCTGCTAAATCTTCAGCATACTCCCCTGCCTTTTCTGCTTTTTCTCCGAATGAATGATGTTCGGATAAATACCCATAATTGTTACGATCTTTAGGAACTGCCAGGCCAATAGCTGCACAAATTAAGCGATTTGGCTCTTGGGTTTCCTGTCTGGCCATTACACAGAATGTAATTGCGCCGGCTTTTAATTCTTTTAACCCTTCTTCCTTGGTAATTATTTTACAATTTGGGGGTAAAATACTGGAAACAGAAACTAAATTGCATTTTTCTATGCCTGCTCCTCTTAAGGCAGCTTCAAATGAAGCTAATTTATCCCTGCTTACCCCAACCCCTTTGGTAAAAAATATTTTTGCTGGTACCATTTTAAATAATATATTTAATAATTAGTGATATCTTTGCACAAATTACACAAAAATGTTAAACTAAAATTAATTTCTAGTTAATTTTAACTAAAACTTTATTGTTTAATATTTATCTGTAAGTATAATAACATATTTTGTTGAAAGATTAAAATAGTATAAAAATGGCATATTTGAGCAGATTACTATATAAATATTATACGACACAATTATTTAACTAATTTTAGTTAAATTACTATGAATAATTATAATATTTACCTAAAAATTGTTTCACGTGGAACAATTTTGTATTTAGGCTAATATTGTATTAAAACAAACAATTTTAGTATATAATTATAAAATATCGGTCCCTGTAGTTCAACGGATAGAACGAGAGACTCCTAAGCTCTAGATCTAGGTTCAATTCCTAGCGGGGACATAGTCATAACTATAACGATAATCATAACAATAACCTTAACCCTTTCTAAGCCAAATTATTGTTATCGTCATAGTTATTGTTACAAAAGGGGCTCTTAGCTCACCTGGTAGAGCGCTTCCATGGCATGGAAGAGGTAAGGGGTTCGATCCCCCTAGAGTCCACTCCTACGCTCATCTGGAGATTCTGGAGTTCACTGCACTCCAGAATTACTTAAATTGGGGCAATTAGCTTCTACCTGCGCCTTCGCAAATAAGCAAAAGGGAGTATATTCAGAAATTACAAGGCTTCGGTAGGCACGCAGCCTGGAAGGAAGCGTAATGAATGGACGGCAACCAGCTTCGCTATACAAATTTTCCTTAAAATCAGTATATAATAAGGGCAATTAGCTCAGCTGGTTAGAGCGTTGCATTCACATTGCAAAGGTCACTGGTTCGAGTCCAGTATTGCCCATCGTCGCCTATACTTTAGACCAAAGAGGATGTGTTTGCCCAAATTACTTTTGCTACGGTGGGCGCGTTCAGTACAAACTTTAGACTTTCGACTTTAAACTTTAGACTTATCAATTATGTCACTATCGATCGGTATTGTCGGCTTACCAAACGTAGGAAAATCAACCATATTTAACGCCTTAACCCGTCAAAAGGTTGATGCGGCAAATTATCCCTTTTGCACAATTAATCCAAATGTGGGTTGTGTTAAGGTACCTGATCAAAGACTGGATAAGCTGGCTGAAATGTCAAAATCTGAAAAAATCATACATTCAACAATAGAATTCATTGATATTGCCGGATTGGTCAGAGGAGCACACAAAGGAGAGGGATTAGGAAACAAGTTTTTAACTAATATTAGGGAATGTAATGCTATTTGTCATATTTTGCGACACTTTGTTAATGAAAACATTACTCATGTTGAGAATAGAATATCCGCTAAAGATGATTTGGAAATTATTAATATGGAGCTTATGATGGCTGATTTAGATCAGGTTAATGCCAAACTTAAAGCCATCAAAAGCGATAATGCTTACAAGGAATTATTCCAATTGCTTGAAAGAATAAAAACTGCCTTGGACAATAGCACATTGATTAAGGATCTAGAGTTAACACCTGAGGAATTAATTTTAATACGTGAATACAATTTTTTATCAGCCAAGCCTTGTATGTATGTATTCAATATTGCTGAGAATGACTTAAATAAAACCAAGGAACAAATTTTAACAGAAGCTGGCTTAAAATTAGACCAGGATAAGGTTATCTTGGTTTGCGGTAAGATGGAAGAGGAATTAACACAGCTTTCTGAGCAGGAAGCCTTAGACTATTTGAAAAATTTTAATGTTGAACAAACTGGTTTGCAAAAGATGATTATAGCCGGCTATAAACTAGTTAATTATATATCCATGCTAACAACCGGTCCAAAGGAGACGCGCTCCTGGCAAATTATAAATGGATTTAAGGCGCCCCAAGCCGCAGGTAAAATTCATACAGATTTTGAGAAAGGCTTTGCCCGGGTAGAAGTTATTTATTGGAATGATTTATTAATGGTAGGTGGCTGGAATCAAGCTAAAGAAAAAGGGTTAGTGAGAATGGAAGGCAAGGATTATATAGTCAAGGACGGTGATGTTGTGGTTTTCCACTTTTCCACATAACCTTCTTGACACCAGGCTTTAATTATAAAATTTAATTTGATATTCTGAAATCAGGAGGAATTAATTGAAAAAAACAAAGGAAAGGAGGACTTGTTTTTGGGACACGGACACCTACGCTCAAGGCTAACGATGTATAAGCGCAGGGCTCTGAAGGCCCAAATGCAGCGCCACGGTCGGCGCAAAGGAGGGAAGTAAGGTGAAAAACTTCCTGGTTGGTCTCAAATTCTTACCCCAGATAGGGGAGAGGAGGTGATCCAGCCATATCACCCCAGAAGGAAACGGCTGCACGCAGACAACCCAATAGGATAAAACTTGCCAAAGTTTTCTGCGGAACGCAAGGGGTCACCTTCTATCAGCTATTGGGCTGATAACCCTATTTTTTGGAGGTGCTCAAAAACTCTATATCGACGCCTAAAACCAAACAACGTCTTTTGATCTGCAACTAAAAAGGCCGCCCGGTGACTACCGTGCGGCTTTTTCTTATTATCTTTAGCGCTATTGACAATATATATGGATGTGATTAAGTTAAGTCAAACAAATGTTTGACGGCTTGACTTCGCAAAATCACCAGTAATTGCAAAACCAACAAAAGGGGGTGTCGAATGAAAAGAATTATCATTGCGTGTCTGGTGTTCTTAGGAATGAATGCGTTTCCGGCTTCACTTTTGGCAGGCAACAACGGCCTGATCAGGCTGGACAACAACCTCGCTTTTTCAATGTGCTTTGGAATAGAGCTGTCTTATTATCAGCTGGATTTTCCTGAAGAACTTTTAACAGTCAAGGCAAATCCCGATGACAGCCTTACCGAAAGCACTAAGGTGAACTTTGACAATGGCTTTGGCTACAATTTTCGCCTGAGCCTCAGAATGCTTTATCCGAGAGATAATTCATCGCCCTATCTTATTGTTGGAACAGACCTCGGACTGAATCCTTTGTCTATTAATGCCTATCGTAATGGCACGTATGATGTCACCCGTACCGATTATGCCGGCGAGTCATACGCTTACGGACAACTCTTACCGGCCTGGTATATTCTTAATCCGGTAATCGGGATAGGCATTCATCCGGTGGTTTTCGAAATAGGCTTTCCTTATAATCAGTTTACGCTGGTTACTGGAAATGATCGCTATGGAAAATGGGAAGAAGTAGATACTATCCGTTGGAGCGGATTTGGCCAGCGTTACTATCTCGGAATTGAGTGGATGGTTGGCGTTGGCCTAAGCTATGAAACCTATCCGGCAGAATTTGACAGCCAGAAAGCTCCGATAAGTCTCTGGAGCCTGTTCCTTTCCTACAGAATACTTTAAACGAAAAGGGGCGCCATTACAATGGTTGCCCCTTATTTTAATTTAACTTATATAATAAACAAAAAAACCGCCCGGAAATTTGAGCGATTTTAATATTTTTTAAGCAACCTCATATAACCTAATATAACTTAATAAAACTTCATCAAACCTTTTTAAATATCATAATTGACCTGCGCACATACTGATTTTCTCTAAAATAAACCAATTCCTCTTTGTTCGATTTTACAAATCCCAGTTTTTCAATTTGTGATAAAATATCCAATTTATTTTGAATATTCCTAATATTATAAATAGGGAATACCATAACCACTTTTCCGCCTTTAACTAATACTTTGGCAAACTGGACAAAGGCGGCTAAATAAATTGATTCCAATGATTCAATAATCTTTTCAAGTTGCACCTGATTTTCATTGCCTCTCATAGCAGGACCCAAAAACGGTTCAGTCACAATCGCATCAATAGAATTCGCTTTAAATTTTAAACTCAAATCCTTAACATCAAGTTTCATCACATTAGACTTTAGACTTTTTACTTTAGACTTATTTAAAAGCCATTCCAAATTGTTCAGACTGTCTTTCACAGCCCTGTCGCTATTATCCGTACCAGTTAAATTCTTATACCCCAAAACAATTGCCTCCTGCAAAATAGTGCCTGACCCGCAAAACGGATCCAAAATCGTAGCATCGGATTTGACCTGAGCCAAATTAATCATCATGCGCGCCAATTTGGGGGGTAACATTCCGGAGACATTATCACGCCCCGGACGGGCAAAGTCTCGAGCGCCAAATTGCTCAAATTCCTGAACAGCCAAAGTCTGGCCAAACAATGTTTTGCCCTGATCAATAAAAAAACAAAACTCCGCGCCGTTTTTCAATAATTTATTTTTTTGCACAATTACTGAAGAAAGCTCTGCTTCGCGCGAAACAACATATCGGGAACTGACCTGTTTTTCGTCCCGCAATCGCGACTTGAGCTCCATTGCAATAGCATTCACCTTTTTCTGAATTGCGAGGATATTTATTTTTGGCGATAAGGGATAAAGGCTGAAGCCAAAATAAAACTTTTTTTCGTTGAATTTAGCAAATTCAAAAAATTTCTCCTCAAATTCTGCCACATCTGACATCTCGCCTAAAATCAAACCGATTTTAACTGTTCCGCCTAATTGGCTATTCAGCCACTCAACATCTAACTCCTTATCAATTTCCAAAATCAAAATTTTATCAAAAGACATTTCGACTTTCGACTTTATAACTTTAGACTGGAGTACGGCTTCAATTTCAGCTTTTGAGAGAATTGGGTTTTTACCGAGAATAAAAAAATATTTCATATGCGCATTACACATATCATAGCTTAAATTTAAGAATATTTCAAGCCTTGTTAAAAGCCCAGTTTTTGCTATAATTAGATTAAATTATTTATACCTAATATATTTTATATGAACATGAACAAAGTCGGATTTTTCGGGGCAATTATTGGCGGACTTATCGGCCTGGTATCGGGAATTGGCGTGCCTATAATTTTACGATATTCTCCGCAAAATTTAGTGTGGCTGGTAATGGGTATTATGGCTGCGACAATTTTAATCATTTTATTTATGATGATCGCATTTCTTTTTTCCAAAAGTACTGTCAGAAAATTTGCAGGCATAGTTCTCATACTGCCCATAATTCTGACGGCATATTTTAGTATAATTATTTATCAGCAACTAGCTCCGGCAAATGCGCCCTATATGGATATTGTAAAAGATATTGATATTTTCAAAATGTTGGATCTATTCGCAGTTGGCATGCCGATTTTGATGGTCATTGTTATGCTACCGCTTATTATCTGGGCATTTAAATTCATGTATGATACTTATATAAAACGAGAAGAAATATTGAAAAACGGAATTGCCTGTCAAGCTAAAATCCTCAAAATTGTTGATAATGGCATGCGCGTAAACGGACAGCCTGTTTATAATATCGCGCTGGAAATAACTTCACCCAGTCAGGGGATTTATCAAGTTACCAAGGATTTTATGGTACCCCATATGGATCTGGGCCTGATGCAACCAGGAACAATAGTTAATGTTAAGGTTGATCAAAATAACCCTAATAATGTCGTCTTTGATACCTGGACAGGAAACATTTCATAACAATTATTTAATGCCTGTTATCTTTTAAAAAATAGCTCCCGGGAAATATATTCCGGGAGTTTTTATAATCAACTTGCATTATTTCTAACATATGCTAATATAGCTTTACTTTGAGAATATGCGGATACTTTCAATTCAAGGGAGGATGTCATGGCATGTAAGTTTCTGACCGGAAGAAAAATCAGACATTGTAGCGCTGAAGACGGCCTAATGGTGCCGAGCTGTGAGGAACTGGAAACTTTTTGCGAGAATTCCAGGGCAAATTGGTGCCTATGTTCAATTTATTGCGCCAAACTGCGCGAAGCTTCAATTCCATCTGGCTGGAAGGCCGGTGATTTATGCGGAAGCGCTGAAACAATTTAAAATTAAGTAATCAAAACCGCCGCTCTCTGGTGGTTTTTTCTTTTATAATTAACTTGGACTTCTTTATAAAAAAACGCCCCCGGGAAGAATCCCGGGGGCTGATTATTTATTTTGCCTCTGGCTTAACCGCGATGTAGAACATATCGCGGTAGCCGTTCTTGGAGCTGGTTAGCACACTGTAAATCTCGATCTTGTCGCCGATGCGGAACAGCTCGGGCTGCGAGGTGACTGCCCGCAGGCGAGTGGAGTCTTTTGCGTCCCTGGTCAGCTCCACCTCCATTATCCACATGTCGGCCTTTAGAAGTTTGGGCGCCGAGACGACAACGCCACTGGGGATCTGCTCGACCTCGTTGCTCGACATCGCCTTACGATAGGCGCAGCCGGAGGTTATGGCGTCGTAGGAGTCGGCCACCGTCAGGATGGTGACGCTGAAAAAAAACACGATCGTTCCGAGTAGCAACAGAGTCATCTTTTTCATCAAAAGTCTCCTTTTGTTGATAATTGCACCTGCCTAATCAGCTATCATTAGCTGAAATTAGGAATATTCATATGAATATAATAGCACATTTTTATAATTTTGTCAATATATATCTTGACTTAGCCAAAATCATCTGCTAATATGACCTTACAACTTAACCACCATACCAGTCCCTTTGGGACATTATATGAAACCAGTTTATCTAGGTTTCAACGGTGCGATACATAGGCAAACAAGCTCTAAGCCCTAAGCTCAAAGCTCTTAGCCAATTTTAATCCCGCCGTTTGGGATTTTTTTAATACTTGGGAAAACTTAACCACTTATTTATGCTCACAGATTCCACTGATACAAAATTTAACCCCTAATCTGTGTTATCTGTGAATAAAATCTGTGTTTAAGAGCTTTCTATATTAATTTAATAAATTCTTAATTCATTTAATTTACCCGACCATGACAGAACATTATGAAATTCTCTACATCTTGCCTGTTTCTTTAACGCCAGAAGAAACCGCGCCTTTTGTAGAAAAAGTCGCCAGCTTAATCAAAGAACAAAACGGCGAAATTACTAAAGATGAAAATTTGGGCAAACAAAAATTGGCTTATCCGATCAAGAGCTTAAGCCACGGCTATTATTTTCTCTATGAATTTGATTTGCCGAAGGAAAATTTACAAAAGTTGAACCGCGCCTTACAACTTACTCCGGAAGTAGTCAGGTCTTTAATTGTCAAAAAGCATGTTAAAACTGAAAAAGAAATTAGTGCTGAAAAACAATTGCAGGAAAGGCTCGCCAAAAGAAAAGAGCAAGAAATTGATAAAATGAAAGCTGAAAAAGAAGAAGTCAAAGAAAAACCAGCAAAAGATAAAGGCAAAGAAAAAATCAGCCTGGAAGATCTGGATAAAAAATTAGACGAAATCTTGGATACCGATGAGATTATGTAATTTTAAAGCTTTCATAATTAATCCTAAATCTTAACTCTATTTTTATGAACTTAAACAAAGCAATGATCATCGGTAATTTAACCCGTGATCCAGAAGTCAAATCAACTCCTAATGGAGCTTCTGTTGCCAGTTTTTCCGTTGCCACAAACTTTATCTGGACAGATACCAGCGGACAAAAACAAGAAAAAGCTGAATATCATAATATTGTTGCCTGGAGAAAATTAGCGGATATAATTGGTCAATATTTAAAAAAGGGGAGCAAGGTTTATATCGAAGGCAGATTACAAACACGCGATTGGACCGGACAGGATGGCGTTAAGCGCTATCGAACTGAAATCGTTGCAGATAATATGATAATGCTTGATCGTGCAGGTACTGCTCCTTCCGCTGGTAATTGGAACCCTAAACCAGCTGCTTCAAGTGATATACCGACAATTCAGCAAGATGCGCCAATTAATAATTCTGAATCTGATAGCGATGAAATCAAGCTTGAAGACATTCCTTTCTAATTTAACCTAATATAACAACATAAAACCTAATACAACCCAATTAACCATATGAAGGAAAAAAATTTATTAGAAACTACAAAATTCTGTCATTTTTGCCAATCAGGCATTAAGGATATAGATTATAAGGACGGACAGCTACTTCGACGCTGGACTTCCTCTTATAATAAAATTGTGTCTAGACGCAGAAGCGGAGTTTGCTCGGGCCATCAAAGAAAAGTAGCGCAGGCTATTAAACGCGCACGCTTTATGGCGATTTTGCCATATTTACCGAGATAAATAATCAATCACCGATAATCAATCCTCAAACAATACCTAATGACAAATACCTACTACCTTAATTTATTTATTATTAGAATTTAGAATTTGTTTGGTTATTGTGTTATTGATTATTGGTTATTAATCAAATATTATGTCTACACTTTCAAGTCTTAGCGACATTAAAAAAGGCGCCAACATTAACTGGAACGGCGAACCTTATATTGTTATGGATGCGCATTTTGTGCGCATGCAAATGAGAAAACCGGTAATGCAGACTAAGCTCAAACATTTAATTACCGGAAAAATTTTGGAATATTCATTTAAACCGGGCGACAAAGTTGCAGAAGCTGACATGTCCAGGAATAAAGCTAATTATCAGTATAAGGATGAAAACTTTGCTTATTTTATGGATAATAACTCCTATGAACAATTCCAGCTGCCGCTTTCAACTATCGGCAATAGAATAAAATTTTTAAAAGACGGAACAGATGTTGATGTCTTATACTACGAAGGCAATGCAGTCAGCATTGATATGCCTATTAAAATGAATTTTAAAGTGACCTCAGCGCCTCCGGGAATAAAAGGCGATAGCGCTTCTAATGTTACCAAACAAATAACTCTGGAAACCGGCGCCGTCATCAATGCTCCCTTATTTGTCAAAGAAGGGGAGATCATTACCGTAAATACTGATACAGAAGAATACGTCGGCCGCGCATAAAAAAAATCGGGCTTGCCATTAATTGTAGGGAACGGTTTGTAACCGTTCCTTGGCAAGGCCGATTTTTTGTTTGCGCAAAAAAAGACGCCGGATTGCTCCGACGCCATGATAGTTACCTAGCTGCCACCCTTGGCGGCCGATCTCTTACAGTGACCTGATTAACTGCTGCTTGCACCTCGGCAACCGCAGCTGCCTGAGCCTGAACTTCCTGATTCAGATATTTTCTGCGCAAGTCGCTGAGCTCAGCCTCGGTCTGAGTTAAAAGATTCAACTCAGACTGAATCTGGCTGATCAGGCTGTGAACCTGCTCTTCTTCGCGGGCATTGATGGCATCAATGATCCTGCCGACCTCGGCCTTTGCCAAGTCAATGATGGTCAGAATCAATTCAATTTTATTAGCCACTTCTTTTTTGTTGTCACGAAAATCGTCGAGATCAGCCTCGGCTTTTTTCAGTTCTTCAGCTTCACCGGGACAAATGCCGTTGGCTTTTTGACGGGCAATCGCTTTTTCCGTTTGCCGAATAAACTTCTCCAGCTGCTTGCTGCGCTTTAAAAGCCGTGGCAATTCATCATTGATCAGCTGCTGGAACTTTTTCAAAACCGGTTCCAGCGGCTGCTCTTGCTCTTTCCCCTCAATCAGTTTCAATAACTGCCGATAATAATGCTGAGCCTGCTTGATCGGATTGTTATTGCGGTTTTTCTGCCAATTGCGATAAGCAGTCAATTCTTTGACCCAATGTTTTTTGAACCAAGCTGGCAACCAATTGTAGCTTAGAGCTAAGCCGGCATAAGTAGCACAGCCCAAACCATATGTGGTGATTAAGGAGGGTGTATAAATAACCTGCCCGTCTTTCAAATTGATCACGGCAAGAATAAATGCTACTAAGGTGCCACAGGCACCAACTAGCCATGACAGCAAAGAAGCCCCAAAAAAATTATCATTATTATCAATGTGTCGAGCATAAAACCGCCAAATAAAATGATAAGGGGTATTTTCCAACCACTTTGTCATTTCTCTAGTCGAAACATCAATAGCCCATAAATCTCTCACAAGCGGCAACAGTAGATATCCGCCTAAAAACATACCAATCCATGGCCACATGTTTGCCTCCTTGGTTGTGAACGAACAAAGTTATTTTAAAAATCCCTATATTTCCGAAATTCGTGGATTAATTAACTTACTAAATAATTAGCTTTTTGTCAAGCCAGAGTTTATTTATCACAATTATTGACAAAACCCAAAAAGTATGCTAAAATGGGATAATAGTTAAATTATTTCAACCAACACAACCACAAACAAACCCAAGGAGGGTATCATGGGAAAGAAAAAGAAAATCCCTGTCGGCACGGTCAAGCTTGACCAGCCCAAGTCCATGCGTACGGTTTCGCGGCAGCTCTACGGCCGCCTGGCCACCAAGTCCATTCCTGACAAGACCGATCCCTCCCGCAAACCCAAGCACCGGCGTAACTTTCGCGAAGAAAGTGACGCCGGCTTTTATTTTATATGTGAGTTCTTAACCACGAAAAAATTTCACTAAAAACACGAAACACGGCTTTCGTGTTTTTTCGTTAGTTAAATTTCGTGGTTCATCTCTCCCAAGTATTAAAAAAACCCATTCCAGCCAAGGCCGAAATGGGTATATTTTTTAGATGCTAGTCTCCTTTCGAAGCTTAGGCAAGCCCGGAAGGGTAATCGCTTCAATCTTTATCTTGTTTTCCCGATTATAAGGCAATGCTTCTCCATAAGTCTCAATGACTTTTACAAAGAGCGCATAACCCAGCACTTTTGAAGGGTAAGACTTATAGCGCGAGCCCAGACAATTGAAAGTCTTTGCTCTTAGCACTCCCCGGTGATATGGGCCAAAATTGTATGACACCAACCCAAGGAGAAGATCATCATTTTTTTCCTTGGTATAGCTGTGCAAGGTCTTCATGCCCAGCCAAATGTTGTGCTGGGGATCATAAAGATCAAGAGTCTTAATTTTCAAATGCTCTTTTACCCAACTGTAGCAATCTTTGGGGATGGAGAGAATCTGAGTAAGTCCCTTAGCGTTAGCTCTGGAGCGGGCATTTGGCAAACCAGCAGATTCCACGGCAATAAGGCCTTTGAGCAAATCAGGGTCAACCTGGTGTGTCTGGGCTGCCAACTGAATTGTCTCATTATAAGCCTTTATCCGGGAATATACAACGTAAGAATGACGATGCGATTGATAATGTGCATACTCCTTGTAAACTCTATTTGCAAAGACCTGATCGTCAGTAAGCTGTCCTGAGTCATCAGGCACAGGCGTCTTTTTCACCCTGACTGGCACTACAAGAGCAACCGCAGGCACTGCTTTTGGCTTTTCCTTGATTGCCGGAGCCTTTGCCCCTGACACTGTCGGAAGCAAAGCAGCAGGTTGTGGCAATGTAGGCCTCACAGTTGGCAAGGGAACAACTTCTACAGTTGGCAAATTACTGTCATTTAAAGGCGCTGAAGCATTTTCACTTTCCGCTTCCAGCGAAACATCATTACTTGCCACTGTATTAGCGGAAGCTTTAGGTACCATAATGTCTCTGATCTTAAAGCACAATGTGCAAATTGAGAATAAGATCAAAAAATCGACCATAATAAGTTTTTTTGTCATTCCATCCTCCTTATCAAGCAACGGGTTTGCGTCAAATTCCTAACATATGCAACGTTTTATAATATCACATAACTGCTCTAATGTCAATATCCAAACAAAAAAGCCTCTGCTTGCAACAAAGGCTTTTTATATCTTTTCTCCAAATAATTAAACGATTACAAATTACTAATTGCTGATTATACTATTTATCTTCAGCTTCCTTTTCCTCTACCTTAGCAATAACTTCATTTTTTATTGCCTTTAAAATTTTTGGATTATCTTTTAAGTATTGCTTGGCATTTTCCCGTCCGACACCCAATTTAACTTCACCTTCTTTTTTATCCGTATAAGAATAAGAATTTCCCGATTTTTTAATTACCCCGGATTCCGTTGCCGTATCCAAAACATCTCCGGAGATGGAAATTCCTTCATTATACATGATATCAAACTCACAAAATCGAAAAGGCGCAGCTACTTTATTTTTTACAATTTTCGCTTTGACGCGATTACCGATAAATTTTTCACCCTGCTTGATTTGCGCCGCGCGGCGAACTTCGATTCTGACTGAAGAATAAAATTTTAAAGCCATGCCGCCGGTGGTGGTTTCAGGGTTTCCAAAAAACACACCGATTTTCATGCGCGTCTGATTAATAAAAATCAAAATAGTATGTGACTTAGATATTATGCCGGCCAATTTTCTTAATGCCTGGCTCATTAAACGCGCCTGCAGAGCCATATGCTGATCGCCCATTTCACCTTCAATTTCAGCTTTAGGCGTTAATGCAGCAACAGAATCAACAACAATCACATCTACACCATTTGAGCGGACCAAAGTCTCTACAATTTCCAAAGCCTGCTCGCCAGTATCTGGTTGGGAAATAAATAAATCATCAATATTAACCCCTATTTTTTGTGCATATTCCGGATCCAGGGCATGTTCCGCATCAACAAAAGCGGCAATGCCACCCTGTTTTTGCACTTCAGCCACTATGTGCTGGGCTAAAGTTGTTTTGCCTGACGCTTCAGGACCGTAGATTTCAATTATCCTGCCGCGTGGCACGCCACCCACCCCTAAAGCAATATCTAATGATAAGCATCCGGTAGATACTGCATCCACTTGCATGGCCTTGGCCTCTCCCAGCTTCATGATTGCACCGTCGCCAAATCTTTCTTTAATCTGCGAAATGGCAATCTCCGCTGCCTTTGTTCTTTCCTTGTCTTCCCCCTCATCTGATCGTTTGACCATAGTTTTATCTTGTATAATTAGTTAGTTATTTAAGTACGAAGTCTGAAGTCCGAAGTACGAATTTAAACTTCATACTTCGGCCTTATTGAACCAGTATCTCCCGATAAATAACCTTTTCCTGAGAATGTTTCTTACCTGCAGATATTTTAATCAAATTAATGCCTTTTGGCAAATCCAAGTTAGCTTTAAACTCTCCGTTATAATCTAAGAATATCTCCTTTTCATTAATGAAAACCCTGGCTTCCTTTTCAGTTTTTCCCCTAATTTCAATAAAGTTCTGGCTTATTGCCATATCCTTATCAGGCCAATATATAATTAACTCCGGCGGCTGAAAAATTTTATTAATCTGAAAACCCAAATACCCGATTAAACATAGAAAAACCACAACAATAAAAAAAATCTTAAGGCGCTGGGGAGTAATCATTACTTTTACTTTCAGGGTAGGGGCGGACCTGGCGGTCTTATTATTTCTTACTGCCGTATACAGCACTAAGAGCCTATTAAAATCCAGAGACAAATATTTTGCATAGGCTTTGATAAAATTTCTTAGATATAAATCATCTGGCAGGCTCTGATAATTATCATTTTCAATTGCTTCAATAATGCGATGGCTAATATTCAAATCATTTTCCACCCGGCTGATTTTAATGCCCTCTGCTTCGCGGTAACGTTTGAAAACTTGACCTAGTGTTTCGTCCTTCATAGGCTACTAATTAACTAATCAATTACTAATCTACTAATTTCTACTACCCTACGTCATTAGTAGATTAGTAGCCAATCGTAGCATTAGTAGCATTATTAAATTATTCATTATTTCTTTCAATATCTTTTGCGACTTCTTCATCATCAAGGTCATCTTCGTCAGAAACAATCACTTCATCATCAGCCGAGACTACTCCACTTTCAAGCTGACCATCTTCTTCATCAACTTCTTTTTCAGTTACCAATATCTCCCGTGGTTTTGCGCCATCGCCAGGCCCGACTATGCCGGCCTCTTCCATCAAATCCATCAGCCTGGCCGCACGTGCATAACCGACTTTTAATCTGCGCTGTAAAAATGAAGTGGATGCTTTACCGGCCTGCACAACAATTTCCTTGGCTTCTTCAAATAATTCATCTCCGTCGTCGGGATCTGAAAAATCTACTGAACCGTCGCCATTAATTGATTTCTGTTTTTCCGTCACTCCTTGCTCGTATTCCGGTTTTTCACCGCTTTTTTTCAAATAATCTACAACTTTATTAATTTCCTCGTCTGATAAAAAAGCTCCCTGCAAACGTTTAGGCTTAGACAGTTCAGCTGAAGTATAAAGCATATCGCCGCGTCCAATTAATTTTTCCGCACCCGCATAATCCAAGATCGTGCGGGAGTCAGTAATTGAAGATACGGCAAAAGCAATACGGGCAGGAAAATTAGCTTTGATCAGGCCGGTAATAACTTCAACTGAAGGCCTCTGGGTCGCTAAAATCAAGTGAATGCCGACGGCTCGGGACATCTGAGCCAAACGGATAATTAATCCTTCGACCTCATGTCCCATTGAAGACATTAAATCAGCC